>NZ_JAUORQ010000001.1:0-625932 GCF_030548085.1 Agarivorans sp. 2_MG-2023 | reverse complement strand
GGCTCCCCAAGTTGGGCTTGAACCAACGACACATGGATTAACAGTCCACCGCTCTACCAACTGAGCTATTGGGGAATCGCTTTGCTTAAGTGCGGGGCGCATAGTAATAATTGCCCCTATAAGTGTCAACTAATTCTACGTCAAAAATGACATTTTCTGTTTGTTTGCTCAACTTACATCCAGTTGTTGCAAGCAACAGATCGAAAGTTGCTCAGCTGGTATAAATAATGCGCAGATAATTAAATCTCATAAAAAACCATTTCCTTATAGCCAGGCGTTGTTGAACAGGTTTTATACACAAAGCCGAAAAGCCTTTGTTAGTGCTATCTACAGATAGTTATCCACTGATTTTGTGGATAACTGTGTGCATGAAATAGTTACTATCAGCGCTAGCCCAGCAGTTACGGTCAGTTGAAGCAAATTTGATCTATATCTGTTTTTACTTATTCGATATAAATATCAATAGCTTAGTGATTTATTGGTACAAAAGCTCAAAATTTAACCGCTATATAAAGTTGTTGCTTTTACAAAATATTTGATGTGCATTACTTTTCATTACAGTCATCTTACTGTGCACAATTTAGCTGAATATACTGAGTAAAAGCATAATGCAATATTCTCTGCTGGAGTTAGCTTAAATTACCTGAAAAGGTAATACGGTTAGTAAAATCTAAGTAGTTTTGCGTAGAATAGACAAACTTAGCCTCAGAACAGTTCATCGGTAGTGAGATAATGAAAAAACCTTTCGACTTAGTGTCTGATTACACACCCGCAGGGGATCAGCCTAAGGCAATCAGTAGTTTAAATGAAGGTCTAGAAGATGGCCTCGCTCACCAAACATTATTAGGGGTTACGGGCTCGGGTAAAACCTTTACTGTGGCAAATGTGATTGCCACCCAAAACCGCCCCACGATTATATTGGCGCCTAATAAAACCTTGGCTGCGCAACTATATGGCGAGATGAAAGAGTTCTTTCCTAATAATGCAGTTGAGTTTTTCGTTTCTTATTATGACTATTACCAACCAGAAGCGTACGTTCCTACTACCGATACATTTATTGAAAAAGATGCGTCGGTAAACTCACATATTGAGCAAATGCGCTTATCTGCCACCAAAGCACTACTAGAGAGACGCGACGTAGTCTTAGTGGCGTCTGTGTCAGCAATCTACGGCTTAGGTGACCCACAGTCGTATTTGCAGATGATGCTTCATTTAAGCGTTGGGGACATGATCGATCAACGTGCTATTTTGCGGCGCTTGGCTGAATTACAATATTCTAGAAATGATGCTGCTTTTCAGCGTTCTACTTTTCGGGTTAGGGGCGATGTGATTGATGTCTTTCCAGCAGAATCCGATAAAAACGCTGTACGCATAGAATTGTTCGACGGCGAAGTAGAGCGCTTAAGCAGCTTTGACCCGCTAACCGGGGCCGAAGAAGAAGTGATGGTGCGGGTGACTATATTTCCTAAAACTCACTACGTTACCCCTAGAGAAACCATTCTAAACGCCATTTCGTTTATTAAAGAAGAGCTAAATGAGCGCAAAAAACAGCTACTTGATGCCAATAAACTTATAGAAGAGCAGCGGATCTCGCAACGTACATTGTTTGATATAGAAATGATGAACGAGCTGGGTTATTGCTCAGGTATCGAAAACTACTCTCGATATCTATCGTCGCGCGCGCCTGGCGAGCCACCACCAACCTTACTTGATTACTTGCCTGCTGATGGCATGTTAATCATCGATGAGTCTCACGTTACTGTTCCGCAAATTGGCGCAATGTACAAAGGGGACCGGTCTCGTAAAGAGAACTTAGTGAACTATGGTTTCCGTTTGCCTTCTGCCTTGGATAATAGGCCCCTAAAGTTTGAAGAGTTTGAACAAATTGCCCCACAAACTATTTTTGTATCGGCGACACCGAGCAATTACGAATTAGAGAAAACCAATCAAGAATTTGTGGAGCAAGTGGTTAGGCCGACTGGATTGCTTGATCCTGAGATAGAAGTAAGACCCGTTAATACCCAAGTTGATGATTTGTTGTCTGAAATTCGCATTAGAACTGCGATAGACGAACGAGTTCTGGTAACAACGTTAACCAAACGCATGGCGGAAGATTTAAGTGAGTACCTAACTGAACACCAAGTAAAGGTACGTTATCTGCATTCTGATATCGATACTGTAGAGCGGGTAGAGATCATTCGAGATTTACGAATGGGGGTGTTTGACGTGTTGGTCGGTATTAACTTATTGCGAGAAGGTTTGGACATGCCAGAAGTATCTTTGGTTGCCATTCTAGATGCTGATAAAGAAGGGTTCTTACGCTCTGAACGTTCATTGATTCAAACGATTGGCCGTGCTGCACGTCATCCGCAAGGTAAAGCGATTCTTTACGGTGATAAAGTCACTGGCTCCATGGGGAAAGCAATCAGCGAAACCAAGCGCCGTCGCGAAATTCAACATCAATACAACGTAGACAACGGCATTGTACCGAAGAAGCTAAACAAAAAAGTAGTGGATATTAGTAACTTTGGTAAGAGTAAGGTTTTACAAGCTGCTGAACCTAAAGCTAAATACGCAGCACTTACCCCAGAGGTAATGCTTAAAAATATTGCTCAATTAGAGAAGCAAATGATCCACCATGCTAAAGAGCTGGAATTTGAGCAAGCTGCGGCGGTGCGTGATGAGATAACCGAAATGCAGGAACAATTAGTAAAAATGAGTTAACTAAAACTAAGACAAAAAAAAGCCGCTGATAACAGCGGCTTTTTTAGCTAAAACGATCTTAGTTTGCTGCAGTAATAATTGCACCAAACTCTTCAGCCATTAGAGAAGCACCGCCAACTAGCGCGCCATCAATGTCTGCTTGAGAGAAAAGTTCTTTAGCTGTAGCCGCTTTAACGCTACCACCGTAAAGGATTTGAACTTTCTCAGCTACTGTTGCGCTTTGGGCTGCTAACCAGCTACGGATGTGAGCGTGAATAGCTTGAGCTTGCTCAGAAGTAGCAGATTTACCAGTACCAATTGCCCATACAGGTTCGTATGCGATAACGGCGTTTTCTAGAGACTCAACACCACAAAGGTCGATAACAGCTTTAAGTTGAGTTTCAACTACCGCTTGAGTTTTGCCTGCTTCGTTTTCTTCAAGAGTTTCGCCGATACATAGTACAGGTACTAGTTGGTTTTCTTGAATAGCTTTAAATTTAGCGGCAACTACAGCGTCTGTTTCGTTGTGGTACTGACGACGCTCACTGTGGCCTACTAAGCTGTAAGTACAGCCAAACTCTTTCAACATAACTGGAGAGTTTTCGCCAGTAAATGCACCAGAAGTGTTTACGCTAGCATCTTGTGCACCGTAAGCGATTGGAGCATCGCCTACTAACGCTTCAACTTGACCTAAGAAAACAACAGGTGGGCAAATTGCAGCTTGTACATTTGTTGCTGCTTTAGCAGGTGCAATTAAGCCATTTACTAATGCGGTAACAGAATCTTTAGTACCGTTTAGTTTCCAGTTACCCATTACTAGAGGTGTTCTCATTGTGCTTCTCTCCTTTAAATAAATTGGCTCGATTATAGTGAATAAATTACAAAAACGTAGTGTTTACGCGAAATTATCTGTCTAATTCTGAAAATAGCTGATCTAAAACAAACGATTACGAAAAATAAGCACGAATTTGTTGCCACCAAATACCCAGTTTTTCATGCCATAAGGCATCGTAGCGATGGATAAATCGTGCGTCGGGCAAAAATTCGTAAAGTTGTTGTTCTCCTTGAATTTCTTTACCCAAATAGTCTGTCGGAACCGGGCTAATATTGCTCGAATACTTATTAAAGTGTTTTAGCGCTCGTTGCATGTGGGTAGCGCTAGTCACCAAAGCAGTGGGGCGTTGCCCTATATAAGTCGCAATAACCGCGGCTTCTTGTTCAGTATCTCTCGCTTTAGGAATAGTGATGATGTTTGCAGGTGGAATGTTGGCTTGCTGCGCAACCTTCTCCATTAGCTCAGCATTACTGTTAGGATCGCTGCCACCATAACCTGACACAATTAAGCGACTTTGAGGATTAACTAAACTCAGCTCAATGCCTTTGATAATGCGAGCAAATGAAGAACGGCTGAGCTGTTCAGTGGGCGATAGCAGCGGGTCACTTATATGCCCTCCGCCTAGTACCACAACAAAATCAAAGCTATCAACTAATTGACTAGGGGGCAGCACCGCGCGCTCTTTTTCCAACAATTGTTCATTAACCCACCACGGGTTACTCGTCACTATCAATATAAGCAAAGCGGGAAGTAACGTCGCTGCTGCACGATAAGGCCGTTTGGTTAAGCCAAAATAAAAAGAAAGCAACAAAAAAAACAACGAAATGTTGAGTGGCATCAACAGCGATCCCAGCCATTTTTTAACGATAAAACCTAAACTTAAGTCCATATAGTGGTTTCTCTCAAATGCGTTGTAGGCATCTTAATTGATTGTGGCTAATGGTGGAAATACGATTACTCAAAATTGACAAAAATAGATGCTTAAACCAAAAAAGTGCGTTAAATCAAAATTATCCCGATATTTTTTTCTGTCGCTAAAGACAGGTTTGGCTAGTTAGGGTAATCTTCGCTCAATACAGGTATGTAATTAGCAGTGAGGAAAATATGTTTGAGCGCGTAACCGCCGCCCCGGCAGATCCTATTCTAGGATTAACCGAAGCTTTTAAAGCTGATCCACGTCCCAACAAGATCAATCTTGGTGTTGGTATCTACAAAAACGAAGCGGGTCAAACCCCAGTTTTAGCCACCGTTAAGATTGCAGAAAAACAACTTTTAGAAAACGAAGCCACTAAGTCTTACCTCAGTATTGAAGGTAATCCAGCTTATGGCACCGAAGTTCAAAAGTTGTTGTTTGGCGAAAACAGCGAAATTGTAACCAGTCAGCGTGGATTTACCGCTCAATCACCAGGTGGAACCGGCGCACTGCACAATGCAGCTGAGTTTGCCTACAACCATTTGGGTGTTCGTACTGTATGGGTGAGTAATCCAACTTGGGCAAACCACGGCAATATCTTTAAAGCCTTAGGCTTAGAAGTTAAAGCATACGATTACTACAATGCTGAAACTAAAGATTTAGACTTTGACGCAATGCTAAGCTCGCTAGAACACGTTGCCGAAGGTGACCTAGTGTTGTTCCACGGCTGTTGTCATAACCCTACAGGGATTGACCCAACAACCGAGCAGTGGCAACAACTTGCTAGCTTAGCCGCTAGCAAAAAAATGCTACCTTTGTTCGACTTTGCATACCAAGGTTTTGCTAAGGGTGTTGAAGAAGACGCTGCTGGCCTGCGTATTTTTGCCAAAGAGATAAAAGAACTGCTAGTAGCAAGTTCATTTTCTAAAAACTTTGGTTTATACAACGAACGTGTTGGAGCCTTTACCTTAGTCGCTAGCGACAAAGAGCAAGGCGCAGTAGCATTTAGCCAAGTTAAAGCTGGGATTCGAGCGAACTACTCAAACCCGCCATCACATGGCGCGGCAGTGGTTACGACCATTTTGCAAAACCCAGAACTTAAAGCGCAATGGAATGCTGAAGTTGCTGACATGCGTGAGCGAATTAAAGAGATGCGTGATTTGTTCGTGGCAACTTTGGCTGCCAAAGGCGCAACGGGTGACTATAGCTTCATCCAACGTCAAAACGGTATGTTCTCGTTCTCTGGTTTAAGCAAAGAACAAGTACAAACCTTAAAAGAAGAGCACGGTGTTTACATCGTAGGTTCTGGTCGTATCAGCGTAGCGGGTATGACTAAAAACAATATGGAAGCGCTTTGTGCGGCAATTGCTGCAGTAGTTTAAAGCTTTTTGGTTAAGCGCTAAGGCGCTTAACCAAACTTTCACCCCACCACTATATTTCTACCTTTGTTCTTCGCTTTGTATAAAGCGTTGTCAGCCTCTTTAATCACTTCTTCAGCGTTGGCGTGATGGCTAGCTTTTTCTGCTACACCGATGCTTACGGTAATCTGTACAGTATTTTTGGGTTTAGCCTCTTCGTCTCGAGCGGCTTTGTCGCCTTTATCGCGATTGGTTTTATCACGAATAGCAAAGGGCGTTTCCGAGATTATTTCTCTAATATCATCTAAAAAGGCAAGTGCGTGGTCGAGCTTTTTACCTTTGAATAATACTGTGAACTCTTCACCGCCATAACGAAACACTTGGCCGCCGCCTTCTATTTGGTCGAGTTTAGACGCCACCATTGCCAGCACGTCGTCGCCAACATCATGGCCGTAGGTATCGTTAAACTTTTTGAAGTGATCAATATCTACCATCGCTAAACTATAATTTTTAGACATACCAGCCAGCTTCTCAAACAACATGCGTCTGCCAAGTAAACCGGTTAACTCGTCTCGGTAGGCTAATTCGTGTGAAGCACTGAACCCGCTATACAACATAATTAGCATCGACGCTGCAAAGAACACTGACGAAATCGCTTCTCTGTCGAGGAACGCCAAAGGAAAGACACTGGCGACAAAACTAAAAAACAAACCAATAGACAAACTGGTGGGCTGGTTTAAAAAGCGAATAAAGGCCAATACCAAACACAATGTGGCTAAGCCAAGGGCGTGTAAACTGATCACTAAGCCATCTAAGGGGCGAGGAGGAAACCACTCATCGATAATCCCAAGCATATCAGCGGCGAAGTAATTAATGCTTAGCGAGATAGCAGCCACTTGTAACAGTATAAAGCTGTAACTTAACCAAGCTCTGCGCGTTTTGCTGCCGTTTTCTCTAATAAACTGGTTTAACACCAAGTTTAATGGGATGAATAAACAGATTAGCGTAAAAGCTGTTTTCGCTTCGGGCACGTCTAAAGGCTGCTGAAGATAATTGGAAATAATCCAGTAACTAAACGAGTTAACCATGACAACCGCAATAAGCTGCCGACGATTAAACTGCAAAGCCAACATAGCGGTAATGGCAGCTAAGCCGTAGGGCATCCAGTAAATAATGTCTCTTGTATTGCTAGACAAAGCAGAGTGCCAAATCAACATTCCAGCAGCCACAGACAGTATGACTAGAGAAGGAAACACGTTGTAGCTAGTTAGGCGGCTTTCCATAGTTTTCAAGTAATTGAGTTTGAGTGGATTTTATCGAACTATTAATAGATTTTGAATCAATAACGTATGGATAATACGCTTAGCCTCTAAGTTTTTGCCTGCAACACCCTAATACTCTTTGATATTATGCATTTGCTGTTCTAATTTTACTGTATCTACAGAATATGGAGCGACGCATGAGTGACTTTCTTTTCATCGATGATATCGACGAACCAGCTGAAGAAGTTACCAAAGCAACCTGGAAATTACTTGTCATTGACGACGAAGCCGAAATTCACTCCGTTACTCGCTTAGTTTTATCTGACGTTGAAATAGATGGTTACAAATTGGAGTTTCTTTCTGCCTATAGTGCGGAAGAAGCGCAAAAAATCTTCCAAGAAAACGACGACATCGCCATTGCCTTGGTGGATGTAGTAATGGAAACCGACCATGCTGGCTTAGAGTTAGTACGTTGGATCCGAGAAACTCATCAAAACCATGCTACTCGTTTGATTTTGCGAACCGGCCAACCAGGCCAAGCGCCTGAAGAGTCGGTAATTAAAGATTACGATATTAATGATTACAAAAGTAAAACCGAACTCACCGCCACCAAACTAAAAACAATCACCTATTCAGCGATCCGCTCTTATCGAGACATACTGTTTATTGAGCGTCATCGCACCGGTTTATTACAAGTTATCGAATCAACTTCTTTGGTATTGAAAAGTAAAACGCTATACCACTTTGGTTCAGCTGTACTCAAACAATTGGTTGAGCTTTTCCAGCTAGAAAGCTCAGCAATGTACATTACGACTCTTACCGAAGACGTTTTACGGCACCAGTCTTTTAACGTGTTAGCTGCTACCGGTGACTTTGTTACCAACGAACACAATGAATACGATTTTGACCAGAGCAAAATTCCAGACAACGTAAAAAGTTTGCTTAAGCGTGCGCTCGATGAGAAAAAAACCTTAGTAACTGAAGACTGCTACGTAGGTTTTTATCCAACCGATAGTCGCAGTGTGAGCTTGTTGTATGTTCAACATGAGAAGCCATTAGACGACATTGAAAAAGGTTTGTTGGAAGTATTTGCTACCAATATTGCGTTAACCTTTGAAAATCTCACCATTAAAGAAGAAATTCAAGATACCCAAAAAGAGCTTATCTTTATTATTGGCGACGCCATTGAGCAACGTAGTAAAGAAACTGGGTCACACGTTAAACGCGTATCGTTAATCTGTGAGTTGATGGCGCAAAAGTTGGGCTTCGATGCAGAGTTTGTTGAAGTGTTTAAACACGCCGCTCCGTTACACGACCTAGGCAAAATTGCCATACCTGAGTCTATATTGCATAAACCCGGTAAATTAGATGCCGAAGAATGGAAAATCATGCAAACCCATGCTCAAATTGGTTACGACCTATTAGCAGATTCGAACAAAATTATTGCTCGACTAGGCGCAGAGATCTCTCTATGCCACCACGAAAAATGGGATGGAACAGGATACCCTCGTCAGTTGGCCGGTGAAGATATTCCATTAGTTGGTCGAATTATGGCGATAACCGACGTATTCGATGCGCTAGGGTCTAAACGTTCTTACAAAGAACCGTGGAGTAATGAAGAAATTAAAACCTTTATTGCTGAACAAAAAGGCAAACACTTCGATCCCAAACTGGTTGATATTTTGGTCGAAGATTTCGACGAATTTCTCGAAATAAGAAATACTTACCCAGATTAGGGCTAAGTTACTGCTAGTTAACCTTTCTGATTGAGTTTTTGCTTAATTTAGCGCATGCTCCATTGATTACTTGCTTAGCCAATCAGGCTAAGCTTTTTTATGACTATGGGCACAATTGTGGCGCTAAAACCAACTATCTATAAGTTACGAATTTCACTGTCAGATTTGAATCGAAATTATTACGACACACTTAACTTAACCATTGCCCAACACCCCTCCGAAACGTTAGAACGAATGATGGCGCGCACCATGGCTTTTTGTCATAGCGCAGAACAAGGTTTAGAATTTACTAAAGGGCTTAGTGAAATAGAAGAACCAGATATTTGGTTAAAGTCTTTAGAAAACGACACCAAAGTATGGGTAGATGTAGGCGAACCCACACCAGAGCGCATGAAAAAGGCTTCTCGTTCAGCGGAGTTAGCTAAGGTATATACCTTTAACGCTAAGTCAGATACTTGGTGGCAGCAAACAGAAAATAAAGTTAATCAATTAAGTATTCAGGTTTGGCAGTTTGACTGGCAAGAGATAAGCACTTTAGCCTCTTTTGTTAAACGTACCATGGATCTATCGGTAACCATTACCGAAGAATCAGCTTACGTAACCTCAGACGACAATGAAATAGAAATTCACTGGCGCAGTTTAAAGTAAGTTTAAAAAAGGAAGCTTCGGCTTCCTTTTTTTATCCACAACATTTCTTGTATTTTTTACCGCTGCCGCAGTGACAAGGATCATTACGTTTAGGCGTCGTTGCAAAAGTAGTAGTGGTTGGCTTGTTGAGCAAAACGTCTAAGGCTTGAGTATTTTCTTCTGATGACGCGTCAACGATAACCTCAACCGCAAGTTGGTGCTCGTCGGCGAGTGCCACAACAGCCACTTTTCTCTCTTCGGTTTGAACAGTCAAGTTCAATGGGTTTTCACTTGTGCCCAACTTTGCAGCTCGCTTGGTCGTAAAACCAAAACTTTCATACTTCGGCTTTTTCTCGATTCGGCCCTTATAAAAAAACTTAGACATCAATTTCCCCAAAAAAGTAATTAGCAGCAGGCTTATACAGCATATGCATTGGCAAATAAACGGTAAATAATTGCACATAAGGATTTAGTCGGTAAAGACTGATGTACATCAGTAAAATGCTTGCAGATTTGCGTTCAAACTCTCGCTAAAAAGTGACCAATAATTGTCTTCCTACTATGCTTAATAACATTAGCTTTATCATGGTTTTAACGCTTCGTTTTGTTGCTTGAGCATTTTTGAAGAAGGAAGATATATGTTTGCCAATCGTTTTACATTACAAACCCGGCTCATATTTGCCGTGCTGTTACCTTGTATAGCACTTCTAGTAGTGGGGATGACAAGTTTAAACAGTATGTCCAAGATTCAACAAAAGGCGGAACAGTTGTATCTCAATACCTCTGCGCCGATGCGGTCGATGGGAGAGGTGGCGTCAAGAATACCGAGAATGCGTGTGGGTATAGATATGATGTTGTTACAGGAAACCTCTTTACGAGATAAAAAAGGTGTAACAACAAGGGTAAGAGAAACCCGCCAAGAAGACATTATAGAAATGCGAGAGGCATTTCAAAATGCGGTAGACGCTCAAGTTAATCCGCAACGGCGTAAGGAAGTAGAGCAACTGCTCCGTCAATTCGAGAATATGGTTAAAAATGAGCTAGAGCCCATGTTAGTCGCATTTGAAAAAAAGGACTTGGACACGGCGAAAGACATATACCAGAACCGTTATGCTAAAACCTACGGAACAATGCGTAAAGAGACGTCGGCAATTATGGACTCTTTGCTAGAGCAAGCTAAAGAGCAACACGAGCAAAGCTTAAGTAGCTACGCTAGTGGTCAGTTTTTAATGAGTATAATCATTGGCTTAGGCTTAATTATTTCGTTTGTTGTATCTTCCTATATTGTTCTTAGTTTGAAACGCCGAGTAGGCTATCTACAAAGCACCATTGCTTCGGCTGCCGACAACATGGCACTAGACACTCGCATAGAGCTATCTGGAAATGATGAAATTAATGCCATTGGCACTAGTTTTAATAGCTTTATTTCAAAAATCCATCACGCAATAAAGGAAGTCGCTTCCAGTTCTAATGAACTTGCTAATACAGCAGTAGAAGTTCAGCAGCGAGCGCAATCAACTCAAACAAACTGTACGACTTCTCGAGATAGAACCGTACAGGTAGCCACCGCTATTCATGAATTAGGGGCAACGGTAGGAGAAATTGCTGGAAACGCCTCACAGGCTGCTGAAGTGGCCAAAGAAGCCACCCATCAATCTAAGCATGGCGGTGAAACAGTAGCCAATGTGCGTGAGCAGATTTCGGTACTCACCGATGAGTTAGGCCAGGCTACTGAAGTAGTAGAATCGTTAGCTAACCAAGTTGGAGAAATTAGCTCTATTTTAGACACCATTCGTAGTATTTCCGACCAGACTAACTTACTCGCACTTAATGCGGCCATTGAAGCGGCACGAGCTGGCGAACAAGGCCGCGGTTTTGCAGTTGTTGCCGACGAAGTAAGAAACCTAGCAAGCCGATCTGCCGGCTCTACAGAAGAAATTCAAAACATGATTAACCGACTACAAGGCGAATCATCTCGAGCTGTAAATGCAATGTCTCAAGGGCGCGAACAGAGTTTGCTAGTGGTAGAGCAAGCTGAAAATGCCAACAACTCCTTGGTTCAGATCAGTGAGCATATAGAACATATTAATGATCAAAACATCCAAGTGGCCACTGCAACAGAAGAGCAATCGAGCGTGGTGGGCGAAATCAATCGTAATGTTGAAGATATTAATCAGCTTACAGTAGAAACAGCCGATGTAGCAGAGCAGCTAAACGACACCAGCAGTCACTTACAGCGCCTGTCTAATCAGCTTGATCAGTTAGTTGGCTCGTTTAAATTGTAGCTATAAGAGAGATCTTTACTCAACATATGTTGGTTAGCCGTGCCGCAAGCAGGGCTAACCAACAGAAGGTGTAAAGTTGCTCAGCATTTCACAAGCCAAAAAAAAGCCACTAAATCATTTAGTGGCAACAAAAGGCAAAATTGTTCAACTAGCATGTAGGTTAGGGGGGCCAGTAGATAAACTACCGAGTCCCTAGCAACTTAACAGAACGCGAGTACTGATTAGTTAAGTAAATTAAAGCACTTACTGGCTGATTTGGTTACTGTTACATTTAACAGTTTGACAAAGATTGTTTAATCAACTAGCAACCTGCTTGGAACAGATTTATTGGCAAACCAAGTTTGGTTGGTCATTCAACAGCCAAGATATCCATCGCCTGCGCGAGTTTAAAACAAAGCTTTCTTCAGGGTTTATGCCACTCACTAGGTAACCGTCTGCTGGCAACGAATCGTCAGCGGGTCTAAATATCCAATTGTCACTTGCTACTGGTTTACCGCTAAGCAGCTGATGATTTAACTCAGGATTTGTGATTGCTATCTCTAATCCTGGTTGCTTAACAATGCCAATATGTGTTTTGGTTAAGTGTCCAATGGCAATCGGCACATCAATTGAGCATTGTTTGCCTGCATCATCAATAGTTGAATATTGTCCTTCGCCTACGCGCCCTTGTAACCAAAGCAAATTGCCTTCAGTCGTGTGTTTCACCTTTAAAACACCCAACACTTTGGGTGGGTTTAAATCAATTGTGGCTGCTTGCCCAGTAAACACAGCAGCTATCAATGCTAACGTGAAAAGTATGTTTCTCATTATACGTACCTCATCGCTTGTGGTTGAATGACGCTAGACAAACACAGCAGGTAAACGAGTATAAAAGGCCCTGCAATGGGCAGTACAAATATCCAGCTCCACCAACCAGGTTTACCCGTATCATGTAAGCGGCGAACAATAGCCGCAACCATCGGAATAAAACTAACAAGGTTATAAGCAGTGTCTAGCCATTCTGCATTTGGCACGGCAATGGCCAATACAATAAGCGCTAAACAGATAAGGCAGTGAATCAACATAAACATCCAAAACTCTTGTTTGGTTGAGTATCCAGAAAAATCAAAGTAACGCTGCCAAGCTAAAATATAAAAATTCATACACTTATTCCTATTGCTAAATGAATAAGCCTTAGTGTGGCTATGTCGTTATCAAAAACGTCCTCAAACAGGTTTTAGGACGTGCTAAAACCTGTTTTTGTTGGTTAAGGGCTAGGTAATCAATGCAGGTGCAGATATTGTTATAAGCAAGGATTTATAAATTTAGTAAAGGTTAATAACTCATTATGCTGGCTATTCCGGTGCCTTTTGTCGTGTCTTTATTGCTTAGTTTAATGGCGATAATTTTGTATATCCGCTCACCAGACCTAGCCAAAACTAGCTGCTTGTTTTTGGGAGTGTGTGCAATAACCACCGCAGTAGTTGGGCTGCGGTGGACCGTAAATTGGCCCTTACTGCAATATATGCAACCGGTTTTAGCATCCTTAATACCGGTTATAGCTTGGTATTGTTTTACAAAGAGCAGCAGAGCAACGCCATTTCTAAGGCTGCGCCATATTCTAGGCCCAGCCCTAGTGCTATTAGCGGTACTAAGCCAAACTTTATGGACTCCGCCTTTAGATGCGCTTATTACCTCTATATATGTGGTTTATGGCATAGCACTGTTACGCCATGCTAGCCAAAACACCTTGTTAATCAACATTTCCTTAAGCCGTTGGGAAGGGGTTAAAAGAGCAGAACACCTGGCGGGTTGGATGCTCTTAGCATCAGCGGCAATAGACTCGATAGTATCTTTAGATTTCATGTTTAATCACGGCAGCTTTTCTTTGCTCATAGTGACTATTGGTCACCTTTTCTTACTACCGGTGCTGTCTTTTGCGGTGGTCGTTATTGGTGTAAGCACGCCAAACCAAGAAAAACACGCAGGAAGTGGGGCTCCAGAGTCTAGAGAAGAAAACGCAAATCAAGAAATGTTAGCGGAACAAGCGCAGGATATCGTTAATCAATTAGAACAATTGTTGGATGAAAAAAAATTATACTTGGACCCAGATTTAACCTTGTCTAAATTATCTAGAAAACTCATTATCCCAGCAAAAAAGATATCAATTGCGGTAAACCTGATTCACAAGAAAAACATCTCTAAGTTAGTTAACGAATACCGTATACAGCACGCGCAACACAACTTGTTAAGTACCGACCATACTGTTACTCAGGTATTTATGAGCTCTGGTTTTCAGACAAAATCTAATTTTAACCGGGAATTTTCTCGCATATCCGGTTGCACTCCCAGCGAGTATAGAAAGCAAAACAATGCATAGCCTTCGCCAGTAATGTCAAAAGCAAATATGTTGCCTACAAACAAAGACTCTCTAACACCTTTCGTGGTTTTATAGGTCAAAGCCTTGGTTACTAATGAATTTTCATAAATTCAAAATCTCTAGTCTTTAACTGAGCTATGATTATTATTGTTTCTAATTATTACGGTTTTTCCACTTAGCCACGTTATCGAAGGGATTCAACAATGGCACTTTTAGACCTTAATCAAGCCTTAAGTAAACTGGTTAAGAAAGTTGATCAGATTGAAGGCATTGTAATAGAACAGGGTACTGCTAAAGCATGGGATGCATTAGATAATGGCGCTAAAAAACTCCTTAGCAAAGTGGGTATTGATGCGGCCGAGCTTCGAAGTTTATTTTCGTTTGTTGATCAAGTTACTGCGGACCCCTCTCTTAAACTCGCCACAGAAGAATGGAAGGTGCCGCTAGGCACTGGATTATCGGTTACCGGGCGCATTGGTGGTCACTTAATCATTGATCTTGTTTTACCGACAGACAGTGAACAATACTCTGAGTTTCAGCAAGCTAACATGGCCTTAGTAGCCATAGACCAAGAGCTACAACTGGCAAACGGCGTAAGTGTTAACCTACCGATTAAACTGCTCAATTTGGCAAACGATAGTCGGGCTAACCTAAAATGGCGGGTTAAAGTGGTTTGCGCTGTCGCACATGACCAAAAGCTAATCAGCTTTTTAGGCCAATTGGTTAAGCAAAAAATGCCGCTGCTCTCAATAGAAAAACTAGCCAATGTTATCAACGCTCAGTATCCCAAACACGCTATGCAGGGTGTCATCATTCATCAAACTAGAGCGGTTTCAAGTTCTACTACCGCTACATTGGGCCATGTTTGGAGTGTATCTAGCAGCAATAAAGTACTCGACATCAAAGTGAATACCAGCGCAGGCGTAGCGTTAAAAGCCAGCTATGCCTTCACTGGTGACTTTAAAATAGTAATAAAACCTGCGGATGTAGGGCTCCAAATTGACGTTCACCAACTAAGCAACCATATACGCGACAAAGGCATAAGCCTGGACGCCATGATAAACCTAGAGGGCTTAGATAAAGTTGCAGAGGCCTATTTAGCAACACCGTTGGAGCCATTAGATGGGGCCGCTAAAAAGCTTCAAGACTTATTAGAAGCTTATAAAGAGCCCGGTACATGGCTATTAGCACAGTTTGATGAGCACTTGGCACAAGAGATCACCAGTGAGAATTGGCAAGATATCGCATTCTTGGTGGCAGATGGTAATAGTGATGGCTTATCTGCTGAAGTAGGCGCAGCCGTTAAACAGAAGTTGTCTTTAGCGTTAAGTGTAAAACACCTAGATTGGATGAGCCATCCAGATGACGTATCCGAGCAAATAACCCAATATTTGGAAGAACACACCTTTTTAACCCCGGCCATGTTAGAGCGGTTAAAACTAAAAGATTTAGTGGGAAAAAGCTGTAACAAGGCTAAAGAGAGAGTATTGGACGAAATCTCATCCATCGCAGAACTCGCGCAAGATCAAGTAAAGCCTTTGCTTACTCCGCTAAAGCAGCTTAAAGACGCTAGAACCAAACTAAAAGGTCAGCTGAATAATCAGCAATTGGTAGAAGCGCTAACAAGTTGTGTTACTGCTTGGTTAGAGCAATATAACCAAGCGCGAACAACATTTAGCAAAGCAATCAAAAAAGCCGCCGATCTGCAGCTTGGTTTATCGGTGTATGGCTCGCATAGTAAACAAACTAATAATCAAGCTATGCTCAGTTTTAATTTACTAAACACGAGTAGTGCTGCGTCGCAGAGCTTGTATCAAGATGTGCTATTAGGCAAACAACTTAATTTAGATGCACTACATGCTATGCAAAACAAAGGCAACTTAAGCCAATTATCTGGTTGGCTGGTTAAAAGCAGCAAAGTGTCTAAAGAGATTGGGCTTAAGCTTAACCTAGGCGACAGCTTTAGCTTCTCTGAGCAAAGTTTCATAGAAAAAATTGCTCAGGCTAAGGTTGATCACACCGGTCAACTGTTAGCGCTTAATGCAAAAAGCGTTGTTAGGCACACATCTAAAACACTTAAAGAAAGCAGAAGCGCAGAATTTGTTAGTGCTTTTGATGTATTAGCAGCGCTTAAGTTTGGCGGCAGCCCCAATATAGGTATTGGATTAAGCTTTGAAGACAAAGGCGTAATGACCCCAGCAGAAATGCAACAATTTTTAGCCCCCTTAACTCAAGAACCGTGGCCCTTAATTGACAATAAAAGCTACCTTTTAGCCTTAGACCGTTTCAAAGTACTTTGCGAAAGTAAGCAGTTATCACGCTCAATCATCGAATGCCATTTAAGCTTAAGTACTAAAGATATTGGTGCGTTAGCCAACGCAGACGCAGGTGAAATAGAAGCCAGTGCAATCGAACTACTATACAACATGACATTATCTAGCACCGAAAAAGGCCAAATCGAAACTGCCAGCAAAGCTGGTGAGATCAATAAGCGCCAGCTAGAAGCATTTTTAGATACCGAAGTTACAAGCTCGGCACCTTCGGGCGCTCATACATCGTATAGTCTTCTACAAAAGAAAGTACAAAACATGTTAAGCAATGCACAGCGCTTGTCGCGGTTTGTAGCTATTTACGGCAAGCTCACTCAGCAAATCGAATCGGTAAACTCTAAGGATCCAACAGCCTATATAAACATCGTTAACCAAGCCAATGAAGATCTAATAGACACCATGCAATCGTTTATAAGGGTAAGAGGTTGGTTTAGTGGCTTATTTACCGAAGCCCTTCCTAAAACCACAATGGTATTGCTGATTATTCTTGCCAAATACCTAGGCAGAGATGAGCCGCTGCTAACACCCGTTATTTCTTACGACCGCAGCGGTAAAACAGAAGTATTGTAGTGCTATAGCCGTGCAACTTTGCAATGTTGCACGGCTTAACAACTTAGTTCCCGCAAACTCCTTTACTACATCCCTAAATAGCCACTTATGTGGTCGCCGAAAGGATGGTAAACCTTATCGTCTGTCCAGTATTGAGTATGGCTCCAAGGCGTATTACCACTAATAATACCGCCAACCTGTACACACTTATCTACCACAAACTGGTAACTAGGGCCTAAGTCATTCAAGGGCCAACCTAACCAATCATCGGCATCAAAGTAATTAAGCCAGCTAAACTGGGGATTAGGTTTATCAAAACACTGTCGCTGGGTTAAACCACCCAAAAACAAAGGGACATTACAGCCAGTAGTAAACAGCAGTTTTACTCTGCTACCTTTTAGATAAGCAATCTTGCCGTCATCAATATTAGTTAAAAAGTCATTGTGATTTTTATCCCAAACTTTAGCGTTGCTTCTATTTAACGCATCCCAAAAGTAATTGGAAATGACCTGAGCCCCTAAGCTGTGGCAAATAATTACCACTGGCACGTTTAAGTTAAAACCACACTCATCCATGCCGGTAAACATTGCGCCTTGAACAGCTTTTATAATCTTCATGTAATCGTTGGTTTGCCTTCGACCGGCTACTTCTAAACTGGTGGCGTCAGAAAACGAGTTCATAAAAAAGCGCCTACCATGGTTTGAAATGGTACTAAATCGATTGTGGTACTTATCCCAAATGTCGCTAATCAGTTGGTCTTGCGGAGCTTGTAAGGCTGAGTAGTATTTCACTCGCTGAAAAGACACCTTGTTCATTACTTCTGAGCCAAGGTACTCGGTGAGTTTGTCTTCTAATCCATCTGCAAAGTTAGGTTTTCGTTGTCCCATTCCGTGTACGGCTAAAACGATGAGCTCTTTCATAACAATGTCCTCTAGAAGAATTGATAAAATGTAAGAGGCTGCTGAACAGGGTATTCAGTAAAACTAGGCCTAATAGAATTTTAGCCCATCTCACACCGTTTAAATTTGTACCTACGGCGATTATTTTTTACATCAATAAGATGTGTATTTAATCATGTTTGATTGGCGTTTGCGGTGTTGCTATTTAAGATTCAGGCAACAAAATACGGTCGAAACTTGCAGAGAAACGCCTTTGATAAGTGGCTAATTACAATAATAAAAGTTCGGTCACTTAAGTGCGCTTAATTTAAAGTAGGTTTTTTTATTCAAAGATTTATGCTGACCATTCGCTAAATAACCTAGGTATTAGTCTACCTTAACAATTGTTTAGCTAATTACTTGTCTAGACACTCAATAAGCTGGTCATAAATCCATCACTTTTCCATCACCAAACCATAATACTTCCTCGTAACTATTGAATTCACTTCTTCAACAACAATCAAAAATTTCGGTGAATCAAAATGTTAAATTGGATTAAGAAAACAGGCATGGCAGCCGCTTTAGTTCTTTCATTTGCATCTCAAGTAAATGCAGAAACAGTTAAGCTGGCCGTTACAGATCTTGTCGGTTTGGAAGAGTTACAACGTGAATTTGGTGCGTTTAAAGATACTTTGTCTAAAGCAACGGGCTACGACATTGAGTTCTTGCCCGTGACTAATCGTACTGCAGCAGTGGAAGCTTTGCGCTTTAACAAAGTGGACTTTGTACTCACTGGACCAGCTGAATACGTAGTAATGCAGAAACGCTCAAAGGCAAAAATTGTAGCTGGCTTCTCTCGCCCAGATTACTTCGCAGTAATCATCACTATGGCAGACAGCCCATATACCGATGCCGCTTCACTTAAAGGTACAAAAATTGGTTTAGGTTCTGTTGGTTCTACCTCTAAGCACCTTGGGCCAATTCAAGCGCTAGCTGACGCAGGCTTAAACCCTGCTAAAGACGTAGACATGGTTAATACCAAGGTTCCGGTTCTTTGGGAATCGCTCAAGAAAGGCGATGTGTCTGCGATTGGCATTAACCACTTAAAATTTATCTCATTGCGTAATAAAGAGATTGAAAAGGGCGGTTTACAGCCGGGTGAATTCCGCGTGGTTGCTCGAGGTCCCGATCTGCCAAACGACGTGTTAATGGCGGGCAGCCATATCAACGACAAAATGTTTCAAAACATGCAACAAGCCTTTATTAACCACTCTGATGAGCTAGTCGCTGCGATTCTTAAAGGCGAAGACAACCAAAAGTACGCTGGCATGCGCTTCCTTACTGGCATCAAAGACAGTGACTACAACTATGTACGCGCTATGTACGCAACCGCTGGTTACCCGGAATACTCAGACTTCATTGGCGAGTAATCACTATGAGTAATTATGCTGAGCCGAGTTCGTTAGCAAGTGCTGGTGTGTCGGCCGCTTCAAGCCTGCTCCAAGTGAGTGGACTTTCAAAAAGCTTCGATAATAGCAATACGCCGATTTTTTCTGATGTGAGCTTTTCAATAAGTGCCTCTCAATCTGTGGCACTGATTGGCTCAAATGGCGCGGGCAAAAGTACTTTGCTTCGCTGCTGTTTAAGACTGATTGAACCAGATAGCGGCTCAATTGTGTTTGATGGCGAAACCATTGATAAAAAGTCTGGGCGAAACCTCAGTAAAGTGAGAAACAAAGTGGGTTTTGTATTTCAAAAACACTGCTTAGTGCCGCGATTATCCGCCTTAACCAATGTTATTCACGGCAACTTGGCCTATAGCCAAGGGCCAAGAAACTGGCTACACAGCTTAGCCAAGCAAGAGGTTCGAGACCGCGCCATGGATTGTCTTGCGCAAGTGGGTTTGGTTCACCTTGCCGGAAAACGGTGCGACCAACTCTCTGGTGGGCAATCACAACGGGTCGCAGTCGCGCGTGCCTTAATGCAACAGCCAACGATTTTGTTTGCCGATGAGCCCACCGCCAGCCTTGATCCGCAGTCCGGGCAAGAAATTATGGAGTTGTTTGAGCGACTAGTGAAAGACAAGGGGCTAACCCTGTTTTTTGTCTCACACAATATTGAACATGCACTGAAATACGCCGACCGCGTATTAGGTTTGCAAGCGCGAAAACTGTCTTTAGACAGCGCAACCAATACTCAAAGTCTGCAAAGTTTGCGAGCCTTTTATGGATAAGTTAAGCAATAAGGGATTTACAAGAAGCAACGATGAAACCAGAACTAACTTCGGCGCGCCGCTTCGCTTCGAGCGACCGAGTATATTAAGTCAGGTATTAGTTGCCTTATTCTTGCTGTTTTTCTTATGGTCTACTGCCAACGCTGGGCTGTCACTGTCTGAGTTGTTATCGGGCTTTCCAAATATGGCCACCATTGCTGGTGAAATGGTACCGCCAGCCACCGATCGTGTTTGGCCCATGGCCAATGCCATATTGGTGACCTTTCAAATGGCACTGGTGGGCACTGTGATAGGTATTGCGTTAAGCATTCCCATTGCCATATTGGCTGCGCGCAATACCTCGCCAAATCCGGTGGTTCGCCACATTACTCGCTCGGTAGTGAGTTTTTTTAGAACTGTTCCCGACTTAGCTTGGGCGCTATTTTTTGTTGCCTCAGTGGGTTTAGGGCCGTTTGCAGGAACCTTAACCATCATCGTCGATACCATTGGTTTTTGTGCCCGCTTTTTTGCCGAATCAATGGAAGAAGTAGACCCTGGCCCATCAGAAGCGCTGGCCTCTATTGGCGCAAGCCCCATGGACAGAATAGCGGTGGTATTAATGCCCGGCGCAATGCCGAGCTTTATTAACATCAGTCTATTTTCTCTAGAAAAAGCGGTACGTTCATCGGTGGTTCTTGGTTTAGTGGGCGCTGGCGGTATTGGCGCTGAGTTAGCGGTATCAATGGAAATGTTCCGTTACGATCAAGCCGCCATGATTGTGCTAATGATTTTCATCTTGGTATTTGCCGTAGAACAGTTTTCATCTTCTACCCGCAACCGTCTATTACGCCAAAGCAAATAGCCACCCTGAACAAACTAAGTTTGTTGGCCTAAATCTCCAGCAAGCTTGATATAGATATAAGAGATAGTAAGAGCAATGAATAAGCAAACAGTAGTTATAGAAAATATTAAAATACTCAGTGAACAAGGTTGGAGCCAACCCACCAGTTTACTGATCGAAAACGGAAAAATAGCAGAGATAGGTGAGGGGATTTGCCACTCAAATGCCCAGCACATTGATGCCCAAGGCCAATACATTTTACCGGGTATTATCGATTTGCATGGCGATGCTTTTGAGCGACATATCGCACCGCGTGCAGGCACCCATTTTCCTTTGGAGCTAGCTTTAGCGGCGAACGACGCGAGCTTAGTAGCCAGCGGCATTACCACTTTTTACTACAGCATTACCGATGGTTTTGAGCCAGGGCCACGCAGCCGCGATACCGTTCGCGAGTTGCTATTAGCCTTGGAAAAACTCATGCCTCGTTTTAGTTGCCAAGCCCGCATCCATATTCGCCATGAAAAAGTGAATGTTGAAAAACACGAAGAGTTGGTAGATTGGATCCTAAGCGGAAGAATACATTTACTGTCGCTAAACGATCACCTACCACCACTCAATAACGAACGAAAAATACAACGTTATTTAGCGGGTATGCGCAGGCGAGTATCAATGTCGGTAGAAGACATTAACCAGTTTCTTCTCAACCTACAGCAGCACAGAGAGTTGGGTGAACAACAAGCCACAGCCTTAGCCAAAATTGCAGCACAACAAGGCATTTCATTAGCCTCTCACGACGATGAAACCCTAGAAGAAGTGGCGCGTTCTATCTCATTAGGTGTATCTATTGCCGAATTTCCCATGTCGGAAGCCGCTGCACGCCAATGCCAAAAGGGCGGCGCTGCAGTATTAATGGGCTCGCCTAATCTAGTTAGAGGCGGTTCACACATAGGCGCGATAAGTGTGAAAGAAGCCATAGAACATGGCGTGGTAGATATTTTGTGTAGCGACTATCACTACCCAAGTTTGTTCAGCGCTCCGTTTACCGCAGTAAACACCAATAACTTGTCGCTATTTGATGCTTGGAAGTTTGTTAGTGAAAACCCCGCTAAAGCAGGCCGTTTAGGCAATAGTAAAGGCAAGATTGAGGTAGGTTATGATGCCGACTTTATACTACTAGATGAAATAGACGGCTCACCGCTATCTATCTCATCGACTTGGGTAAAGGGACAACAAGTGTTTGCAAAAAGCCGCTTGGCTTAATCTTTGATAAGTGAACAAAGGCAAGCTTAAACCAGGTTACAAATATCCAAAAGGTGACGGCATTGTTAAGGCAAAAGCTAAGACCAGAACTACGAAAAAGAAACGCGGCACCAAGCGGAAAACCAGCCACTCGAAAGCGTTTAAGTTGTTTAAGTAAACCAAGTTGGTGGGACAGAGCGTGATTTCTTAAAATGTAACCAATGTGTGTTTGGATTAATTACAATTTATAAACTTGTGCGCTTAGCAAACTAACTCAGAATGCTACTCAATCTGATTGCGAGCAAAAACCGTTCATGTTCTCACCCTGATTCGCCTAATTTGTACTTTTTTGGTGATAGCCTTTAGCTCTCAACGCTATTGCGCTTAGTCTCCTATATTTGCTTTAAATAGCTGATGTCAATGACGAAAAATGATAATATTTATACTATCAATGGCTATTTAGATATAGAGAGATTCAATTGGCAGCACCTAGAGTATTTATAAGTTCCACTTGCTTTGACTTAGCTGAAGTTAGAGATAGTCTAACTTCATTCTGTGAAGGCTTTGGATTTGAAGTTGTAATGAGTGATAGAGGTGATGTTTTTTATCACCCTGATTTACATACTCATGAAAGCTGCATAAATGAAATATCAAACTGCCAGTTATTCATATTGATTATCGGAGGCCGTTTCGGTGGAAGGTACAAAATAGAACAATCCAAGTCCATTACAAATGCTGAATATGTTGCAGCTAAAGAAAAGGACATTCCTATATTTTCCTTTGTTAAAGAGGATGTACTTGCTGACCATCATGTTTATCAGAAGAACAAAGGTAAAAGACATTCAAAAAATATTGAATACCCTTCTATGGAGAAGCAAGAGTACGCTGAAAATATATTTGATTTCATAGATACTGTTCGAAGCCCGTCAAAAAACAACGGCTTTTTTGGATTTAAGTTTGCGAGAGACCTTCACGACAGCCTTAGAAAGCAATGGTCGGGCATGTTCTTCGATTTTCTGTCTCAAAGAAATGTATCAAATCAACTAAAAACAACAAACGAATCCGTGTCAAATTTGTCAATTGCTTCTAAAAAAATCGAAGAATTAATTAAAGGTATTTATCGACAAGTTGATTCAGTTGGTGCAAACGATTCAATTTCTATTATAGATTCAGAAAGTGAAGCAACTAAGTTCTTTGAGTTTCTTAGCTCCGCTGCGGGTAGTAGTAACTTTATAGATAATTCGCTAGCTGACAGCTTGGCAATAGAGTCGCCCCCGAATTGGTGGGAATTTGCCGTACAGATAGATGGGTTTACAATTGAACGTTTTTTAGATGCCCGGAATCGAAAAATCAAAGCGTTAATGTTTGACCGGGGCGTAAGAGGAGTTGCAACTGTTGTTTGCTACCTCGATGGTTCGTTGAATTCAAGGGAAGTTAGATTAAAAGACAAGTTCGAGTTGAGCTATGAGCACTACCTTAAACTAAGCAAAGCATCCAAGCTTAAAATTCTTAGAGAATATGATGAAATACCATTCTAGCAATTGCAATAAAGCTTAAATGCCGATATCCCGATATTACCGGCACGAGTAGACTAGCGTTACTTATATGAAACAACCTTAGAATTAGATTGTTCCTCGACAACCCAGTCGGGGACAATCGCTGTTCTATGATTATTCAACCAAAGCTAAACACCCTCATATTGTGCAAATCGAATGCAGTGCATATCGCTTGTAGTTGTTCAGGCTTTAAACATTGGCCGGTTGTTGTGCAGAGCAGTCCATCAAAAATCTAGAATCTTCCCTCATTTAAACCAAATAACTTCATATTTCTGCCAATTTCTCTCTGCGGTTATACCAAGATTTTGCTTAGTCTATTCCTGTCCTTTGGAACGAAATGTCGATAGAGAAGGGCGCTTAAATACGTTTATTACTGTCGGTTTTACTTACAAATTGTTTTATTACAGTTTTAAATCAATGCGCTTTCAAGTCCTTAAATACTGGCTAATGACTTGCATTCAGCATAAAAATGACAATTCTGTCAATTTGGATATTTCAGCAAGTTACCTTATTAAAAGGGATTAACATGAAAGCTACTAAAACACTGTCTGCATTCGTAGTAATTGTTAGCTCGTTTACCGCTAACGCCACGTTTATAAGTGGGGATTACACCTTGGAAAATGGCAAAGAAGTGGCCCTACAAGGTTTAGAATGGATGCCGCTTACTTACTCGCAAAGTTACTCTCGACTATACGTTGAAGCCGACGGCGGATGGACAGATCGCTTTGGCAACCAATGGCAAGCCAATGATTGGCGTTATGCCACACGTAATGAAACTGCCACCTTGCTTAACTCGCTATGGGGCGGCGTTTATCTAGGTTTTTCTAACGATAACTTTATTGGAGCGAGTTGGTTTATCAATTACTTTGGTGGGATTGGCATGGATACTAGCTTCGGCTTAAGCCGCGTAGACCTCAAGCTAAATAACAGCACCTGGGACAACTATGACGTGTCACAATTTTTGTTTGGCAAAGACAGGGAATGTTCTGATGAGCTGCGACTTAGCTGCATAGGAGAAGCCGCTGCCGCCGACGGCTTTTATAGATCCCTAGCCACAAAAAATATCCACACAGGATATAAAGATTATATGCAGGCCAGGACACCCTTAGGATATTTTGATAGCCGCTCTGGAGTAGATGCAGGCTTAAATAATGATAATCGAGTTCGAGGGAAATCTAATTCTAGCTCTATGCTAGGTTCATTACTTGTAAGGCAACCAACAATAGTTGAAGTGCCAGAACCTAGCTCGCTAGGTTTATTGATGGTGAGTTTATTTGGTTTGCTGGTAAGGCGCGTAATGTCGACACAGAAAACTGTATGAACAAACGTAAACTGGGTTAGCTATTTTTACTGAGCAAGTTCAAAGATAGCCGCTCTGTGTAGGCGGCTATTTTCATGCAAGCTCAAAAACTACTCAGTAACCAGTAATGCGTTAAGCAGAAGGCTACTGAGAGTTCAAGTCTGAGCTACTACAGACCATTCAACCAAAGTTGAATTCGCTCATATTGTTGCAAATCAAATGCAGCGCAAATTGCATGCAGTTGTTCAGGCTTTAAGCATTGGCCGTTAAGCGTGTAGAGCAGTCCGTGAAAAATCCTCCGTCGATAAAACCAAAATGGTCAAAATACTATATACCCGTAGTTAATAAACAATGTTATCATCAAAATTATCTATTGAAACAGTTAGTTAGAGGTCTCATGATATCCGCCGCTAAGGTGTTTTTTTGGCTTATATTGATAAGTCAGGTCGTTAACGATTACTTTGTCGATGCTTGTGGAGAGCAATTATTCAATACTTCACCTCTTCCGATTATTGATTCATTAGCGTTTCCTATTGTGTTTTTTACAGCACTTTCTTTGCTCTGTATCGGTTATAGCAAACATATTTTCCAACCTGCTGTTTTTCAAACTATTGGCTGCGTTTATTTAGCGAACTCCCTATATTTGAACCTATCCTCCATGGCTTATGATTGGGAGGTCAGCAGAGATATACCCTTGTTACTAGTTTTATTTCTACTAAAAGATTTTTGTATCTTTTGCATTTTGTGGAGAGTTAAAAGTGTCAAATTCGCTGAAAACTAGGCCGCTTTACCTTCTACTAAGTGGTTTAGGCTATAGGGGATTCGTCTAATGCATTTTGGGTTCCCACCTAAGGGATTTAAAAGAACAGCATTTTATTTCGGGATCATTCTACTAGTGACCTTGATGGGGCCTTCCACAAGCGGTTTATTTCGAACAGAAGAAAGCTTGCAACAAAGAGAAACTGTTTGTGGAATTCTAAAGGATTATTATCATGACCGAGAGAAACAAAGTATCGCTAGAGGAAGTTCATCTTGGCACTTGATTTTGTCGGTTAATAAAGTGAGGCATGATTTTAAGATTAACTCTGTTATCGATCGTCATCTATCAAATTTTAAAGCTAATGTTGGAGCTAATGCTTGCGTAGAGTTTATTCCAGGAATCTTCGATACCAACGGTATGTTTATAACAAACGTGATTTTACGAAGTGAAAAGTATTTGAACGAAGAGGAAGTAAAGAAAATTTACCTAGCTCCAATTAGCTTTATTGTTATTCTTTCCATGTGTTTTTCAGTTACTTTAATTTTTGTTACGACAATAAGACCATTCAAAAAATAATTACGACAGTATCGAGCCTTAAGGCTAGTTGCCAGTGTTGCTAGAATCTCATATTGGGGAGGCGATTTTAAATAAGCTACATAATCAGTTATATATAGTATTTAACATAATATACATTATGCGCCTTATAGGTGTGTTTTTAGCAATCCAGGGAAGTTTGCCTGTAATCACCGGTTTAAATAAAACCTTAACTTAGGTGGTCTAAAGGTTTGTTCTCGGCTGATTGGTGCCGTTCAACTCTAGAGGTATGCAAATATTGAGATGTGGTATCGATACTGTCGTGTCCTGCATCTGCTTGCACATGAGATAATGGCCGACCAACTAAATTGATGTCATGAGATATTCCGGTGTGCCTTATGCTGTGTGGCGTTAACTGACGCATTTCGTTTGCGTCTTGATCAAAGCCGTCGGTCTCTGCGTGCTGAGCGGCTTGTTCAATTACTATGTAGATTTGTTCCCTTAGTTGTCTTATACCAAGGTTGGCATTGAGTAAGCCCGTGTCGCGGCCTCGGCCTGCTGCTCGGTGTCGAATAAATAATGGCGTGTTTTCGTTAGGTGTTGGCAGTGGCGTTAAACCTAAATATTTACGGTAACGTTGTAAGGCTGACAATAATTCTTTAGAAACAGCCACACTCCGTTTTTTACCGCCTTTACTGCGCGGTATGTGAAAACCCCAAACAGAGGTTTTAGCATCTCGTTTAAACTGTCCCATTATTGGCGAAAAGCCTGGTCGTGCAGCGACTTCAGATATACGCAAATAACAGCCATACATAAGGCTAACCAAAAACAAAATTCGCTCGTTTTCGCTAGGTTCGTCATTTGCTAGTTGTTGGGCTGCAGCCATAACATACGACCACTGCAGATCACTAAACGCTTTTATATCCTCATAATCTTCGCCACTCACGGTGTGCTGGCTGCCGGCTTTAAAGCGGCCACTTTTCATTAGCATCATTGCTGGGTTTCGTTCGGTGTATTCTTCATTAATTAAGTAAGAAAAAAAGGACGATAAGATGGCCAATTTGGTCTTAAGTGCTTTGTCACTGATTTGATATGCTTGCTCAACACCATCGCGTTTTTTACCCAAAAATGGCCGCCAAAGCACATTAGGAATACGTTCTTCTAATTGTTTATGAGTAATAAATTGTGCGACGTTTCTGTAGGCAATTAAAGGTGTTGGAGGATTGGCGCAGTAGTCTAGGTAACGGCTTAGAACTCGGCGAGTAATATCACCTACTGATATTTGTTCTACACAGTACGCCCAATGCAAAAACGTGGTTAACTCACTTCGGTAGGTTTTGTAGTTATTTTCGCTAAACCGTTGTTCTAACAACCATTCAACAGCAAACTCATACACATAACCGGCGTCAGGTACTTGGTTGATGGTAATGCTAGCTAAATGTTGGTTAACAGTACTGTTACCATCTTCAAGGTATTGTAAGGAATCAAATAAAGGGATCGCTGGCGGTAGTTCAAACATTCAAAGTTCTATAACACGTTGATTTATTGAATTATTATAGCCTAAAAAGCAATTGCCGATAAATAGCATTATCGGCAATTAGACAACAAATTAAGCATAGAAATATAAAGCAAACTTAAGTCATCCCCATCTATAATAACTGGTATAATCGCCGATTAGCCTAATTAGGCACTTTATTTACGCTTGTTCCACTTGGAGCAATAGGACGACTGATGAATTTGAAAAACGAACTTCAAACGGTTCACAATAAGCTGGAAACTGCCAAAAGAAAACTAAATGCAGCCCACGATCGTGGTGATACAGCAATGATTAGCCAATTTAATAAAACGGTTGAGATACTGACTAAAAAGCTTAAAAGCGTTAAAGCTCAGCAAACTAAACAGTTAAGCCAGCAAGGCGGTGATGTAAAGTCCCTCCCCTTTAGCCGCGTTCTCACTAAGCAAGAACAAGCAGACATGGGTAAGCTAAAAAAATCAGTTAAAGGTTTAGTCGTTGTACACCCTATGACAGCGCTAGGCAGAGAGATGGGCATAAAAGAAGTGACAGGTTACGCTTCAAAAGAATTCTAGTTATTAGGGCAAAGCCTCACTGCTTTGCCCTACTCTTTACCGCATTAATCCGCGATTAAATGGGCTGGCACAAAGCCTAAGTACTTCTCCCCATCTACCATTAAACTGTAACTTTGATTAGCAACTATATCTTGATAGCGCTGCGTGCTCCCGTCGCTAAACGTAACTTCAACGCTTGCTTTAGTTAACGCTCCGAGGGAAAACACAGTTGGTAAACCATCCCACCTGGCACGCTGCTGATCTATAACCTCGTCTCCATTAAAGAGCGTTAATATAGCGTCTACCGCATAAGGGTTTGGGCTTTTGTATCTTGGGTATAAGTACACGGTATTTTGCTGTGCTTCCCCCGTGTTCAGAAAAACCTGCAATTGTTTGTTACTCGCACCGCCTATTATTAAATCTTGGCGTAAGTCGTTGTTTATATCTGCAATAAATATGGGGTTTGAATCCCAGCCCTTAAATGACAACACTTCTTTAAATTGCCCTTTACCGTTATTCTCCAAAACCTTACCGTATTTTTTACGTGGATTAGACACCACTAGATCTAAATCTCGGTCGTTATCAAAATCGACTGCAAATATTCTCACTAGATAAGGTGCACCTGCATTTAACATTTCTCGCAGAGCAGATTTTTGCTGTGCAAACCCGTACTTGCTGGCAAGGTAAATATCACCTTCGCCTTTACCAGTGGTAATAATGTCCTGGCGTTGGTCACCATTTAAGTCGCCAACAAAAATGGGCGTCGCTTTAACGGGCAACTTGAGAATGTCGTTAGCTAACTGGAAACCATTTTGTTGATTGGCCAAGAAATACCATCCAAGGTGTTCGCCACCATATCCGCCGTGCCCGGCAACAATGATGTCGGCGAGTGAATCATTGTTTAAATCTAGTGGCGCCAACATGGGCGCAGGCAGCGGCGACCTATTCAAAAAATGTTGGGACACTTTAGTGCGGAAAAAACGATTGGCTTTATTGTTCGCTCTAAACTCTTCCTCTATGTGTTGGAACTTTTCCGGCAGTAAATGATTGGCGTTAGAGCGAAAGGTTTTATCGCGAATAAACTGTTGCTTGGCGGCGTGATAGAAAAAGGCCCCTTTACTGCCGGCATCTAGGTCTAGATAACCATCGCCATTTAAGTCACTTACCGTTTTTGCATAAGATACTGGAGAGAATGTTTGTTTTTCAGAACCGGTCGTTAACTCGGTTGCTTTATTTATGACATAAGGATTATTTTTTTCATCAGAAAATGCAGCAATGTCTAACCAACCGTCACCATCAAAGTCAAAAAACCAAGGCCTGTCATCTGCTCCAGGTAACTGATTATCTAGAGCTATAAATTCTAATGTGCCTTTAGGGATAAGTTGATTAACTAACAATTTCCCACCGGGCTGGCCGTGGTGAGACAAATAGATATCTATATCGCCGTCGTTATCATAATCAAAGCCACCTACTCCCCAGGGCCACCATCCATGAGAGCCGAATTTTCCACCTTGCCGCTTTAATTCCTGCTCATGCCACGAAGAGATAATACTGTCTGCATTCGTCGCTACTTGTTTAAAGGCTAAGGAATAACCGGTTTGAGGGAGCCAGCAAGCTAATAAAAGTGCTGAGGTAAAGCATCTTTTTGAAAGTGATTTAAGCGTTAGCATAAAGAGCCCTTACAAATAAAAACCCAGCTTTTAGCTGGCTTCAATAAAGTGAAAACTAACTAGTTAAGATCACCATCTTGCCAGAACTTGGTTCCCTTAATGGTTGCTTCCAATGATAAGCCTGCTTCTGTTAGTTGGTAAATTTGCACGTCACCAATGGCTCCTTCTACTTCTGCTGAGCCGCCTTTATCGCCCGCGGTTGCTGCTGCATCAGCCTGAGCACCAAACAACCAGCCACTTTCTACGAATTTGTCGAATGACTCTCTGGTTTTAAAGATCATCAATGCGCGGAAGTCTTTCACTCCCAAGCCAAACCCTACCCCCGCTTCACCCATTTTCATGTAAGTCTTTTTGCCTGATGCATTGTCTACCGCTATACCAGTGCCGCCGCCGGCTGAAATAACAAACAGGTTTACTCCAACGTTACTAAATACCGCATAACCCACCCCCGCAGACATTTTTGAGGAGATGTCGGGTTTTTCTTGTTTAAATTTTGCAATGGTTTCGTTCGCTGATTTATCGTACTCAGCGCGGTCTTCGGCAACGTCGGCTAACGCAAAGTTACTCACAAGTAATAGAGAAGCGCATAGGTAACTAACTAAATTTTTCATTCGGTTATCCTTTAACGGCAAATAGGCTTAGTTTTTAGTTTCGGCCAGTAGCAGTGATACAGTAATAGTAGTCGTATTTTCTGCGTCACTGACTTTCATATTTACTTCACCATTTTGGGCGTGCGTTAGTAAGCTCACTGAGTAAGTGCCAAGCCCGGTGCCCGATTGCTTACCAGACGTGACATACTTTTCCCAAAAGTTCTCTCGTATACTCTGTGGAACGGCACCGATATTTTCGGTAGTCACTGCGATTTTATCTGCTGAAGTGCTAATACGAACTGATACTCGGGTTCTATCTGGTGCGGCTTCACAGGCGTTTTTTAGCAAGTTAAAAAATAACGAGTAGCTTAAAGATTCATCGCCATAAACCAATGCTTCATTACCTGGATCTTCTTCTTCAGGTTCTAAGTACATAGTGAGCTGTTTAGTGTTGAAGGTATTTTTTACAACAGAGAGCATTTTTTTGAGCATAAGATGAATTGAAAAAGGCTTAGCTTGTAATTTGAAGCGCCCTTGCTCTATTTTGTATAGCTCTGTAGATAAGTTAATCATGTTAAGTAACTGCATCGACAACTCATCTATCACACTTGCGTGCTCTGATGCAGAGCTAGAAAGGGTTCTGTCTTCTTTTATCTCCTCTGCTAAGGCCACAATCCCTGCTATTGGGCCTTTTAAGTCATGCCTAAGCAACTGGTCGACGCTGTTCTTTAAGATCTCTTTCTCTAGTAGGTTGTCTAAATCGGATTGCAAATGTTTGTGTAAATCAACATAGCGCAATAAATTTCTAACCCTAAGTTTAAGTAAATCAGGCTGTATGGGTTTAGTGATGTAATCTACTGCTCCGATAGATAAACCCTTGGTTTGATCGCGTACTTCGGTTAACGCAGTAACAAATATGACCGGAATGTGCTGAGAACTAGGGTGTTCTCGCAGTTTTTGTAATACTTCATAACCATCCATTCCTGGCATCATTACGTCTAAAAGCACTAAATCTGGAGGCGTGTCTGAATGGCATATGTCGAGTGCTTTTTGCCCTTCTTTGGTAAGCAATACACGGTAATCGCTACGTAATAGTCCGCCAAGCAAGGTTAAGTTTTCTGGCGTGTCGTCTACCACTAAAATCGAGTGCTGTTGGGATTTAACTGGTGGAGGTTGATAAGCGTCTTCATCTTCAAGCTCATCGCTTATTATTTCTTCTATTTCTTCTGTAGAGAAATATTGAGCTCTATTTCTTACATCACCCTGTGCTGCTTGTTTCACTCTGCCCTGCAAAGTAGAGGTAGTAAATGGCTTGATAATGAGATCGGTAACGCCGCCAGATATTGCCTCAGAGACTCTGTCGCGCTCTGCTTCTGCAGTAATCATAATAAAAGGAATGTGACGCCAGGTTTCTGAGTTTCGTACCTCTTTCAAAAACTCTATGCCGCTCATCACCGGCATGTTCCAATCAGACAATATAAGGTCTACATGGCGTTTTTTTAGTACGCTAAGTGCCTGCGCACCATTTTCGGCTTGAACAATGTTACCAACACCAAAGCGTCTTAATTGTTCTTGGGTAATTTTTCTCATTGGCGCCATGTCGTCGACAACAAGAACGGTAAGCTTACTAAGATTCATTCGAATGCATTCCTTGCCTTTGCTTTTTTAGCGCCAATCCCACAACTTAATCTAGTTTTTCTTCAAACTTAGCTTTTATTTCCAGAATCTCTGGTAAGGCTGCAATAAACAAAGGAACGAGTGTTGGGTCAAAATGCGTACCGGCTTCGCTTTTTAATAGGTCAACCGCCTTTTCTACTGGCCAGGCTTGTTTGTAAGGTCGCTGAGAAGTCAGTGCGTCAAACACGTCTGCGATAGCTACAATTCGGCCTACAATAGGAATGTCTTCTCCAGCCAAACCATTTGGATATCCGCTACCATCCCATTTTTCGTGATGAGTTAACGCCACTGTTTTGGCTAAATCGAGTAACTCTGAGCTGTCGCCTTCACCAAGGATTTCACCGCCAATTACCGCGTGACTTTGCATGATATCCCATTCGTCAGCATCTAATTTTCCGGGTTTTTGTAATACGCTATCGGGAATACCAATTTTACCAATGTCGTGCATGGGCGCTGCGTTCATGAGTACGTCAGCATCAGGTTCGCTCATGCCAGCCGCGATACCTAATATTTTGGAGTAATGACTCATTCGAATCACATGTAGGCCGGTTTCATTGTCTTTATATTCAGCTGCTCGCCCTAAACGTTGGATGATTTGCAATCGGGTGGTGTTAATTACATCGGTTTGTTCTTTTACTTTTCGGTCTAGCTCTCTATTTTGGTTAAATAAGGCTAAGTGAGTTTTTACCCTTACTTTAACAACCGGAGGACTAACAGGTTTAGTGATGTAATCTACAGCGCCTAACTCTAAGCCATGTAGTTCATCGGCGGGGCTAATTTTAGCGGTAACAAATACCACTGGAATATGACGAGTTGTTAAATCGTCTTTTAAGCGGCGGCAAACTTCAAAACCATCTATGCCTGGCATCATGATGTCGAGCAAGATTAAATCAGGCTTGTTAGCTTTAGATACAATCTTTAATGCCATATCGCCATTTCGTGCGACTTGTATCTTATAGTCTTCACGCAGAATGCCAGCTAATACGTCAATGTTCTCAGGGGTATCATCAACGATGAGAACGGTGGCTCTGTTTTCCATAAAAATCCTTGTTTACGAATCTGCCAATTTTCCTCTTAGATAAAAGTAACTATAGACATAAAATCAACACTTTAATAACACTAAATTGCAAATTAAGTGATTTACAGAACCTCAACATTTACTGAGGATATATTGAAAATCTTGAAAGAATACCTTTAGTGCAGCGGACTTAAGGCTTGGGCTAGATAAATGTGTTATATCGAGGTCGCAAAATAAGTTATACGAATGTAAATTAATGCCCCATAATTGATCTTGATCAATGCGGTTTGCCGTTTGGAAACAAATTGTTAAAAATATAGCGGAGATATGCAAATAACTAGTTTTTCAATCTGTTATTTGCCTAATCGATCAAGTATGATCGCGCCGTTAGCCTACAGCTATACTCGCCCACACAGCGCTAAACGTAACGTAGACTAACAATTCGTTTCATGTTGTTGATGCACCTGCATTTAACTCGCTTAAACAAATAATAATAGCAACGGAAGCATGTATTTATGAACCAAGCAGCTAGCACAGAAACTGATTACAACTATACGGTTGTACGCCAGTTCACTGTAATGACCATTGTTTGGGGTATTGTTGGCATGGGTGTTGGGGTATTAATTGCTGCGCAATTGATCTGGCCTGCACTTAACTTCGATACTCCTTGGCTAACCTATAGCCGGTTACGTCCCCTTCACACTAACGCCGTTATTTTTGCATTTGGTACCAGTGCATTAATGGCATGTTCTTTTTACGTGGTACAACGTACCTGTCAAACAAGACTATTTGGCGGCCCCCTCGCTTCCTTTGTGTTTTGGGGCTGGAACTTAATTATTGTATCTGCGGCAATTACTTTGCCTATGGGTTTTACCACCTCAAAAGAATACGCTGAACTTGAGTGGCCAATTGGCATTGCCATTGCGGTTGTTTGGGTTGCCTATGGTATTGTCTTTTTCGGTACCATTGTGAAGCGAAAAACGTCTCATATTTACGTGGCGAACTGGTTCTTTGGTGCCTTTATCATCACCGTTGCTGTTTTACACATTGTAAACAATGCTGCTATTCCACTTACCATGACTAAATCGTACTCGATTTATGCTGGCGCTGTAGACGCTATGGTGCAGTGGTGGTACGGGCATAACGCGGTAGGATTCTTATTAACAGCTGGTTTCTTGGGGATGATGTACTACTTCGTTCCTAAGCAAGCAGGTCGTCCGGTTTACAGTTACCGTTTGTCGATTGTTCACTTTTGGGCCCTTGTATCTATTTACATTTGGGCTGGTCCTCACCATTTACACTACACCGCGTTACCTGATTGGGCGCAGTCTTTAGGTATGGTGATGTCGTTAATTTTATTCGCACCTTCTTGGGGCGGCATGATTAACGGTATTATGACCTTGTCTGGCGCGTGGCATAAACTACGCTACGACCCTATTCTACGATTCCTTATTGTTTCATTGTCTTTCTACGGTATGTCTACCTTCGAAGGCCCAATGATGGCAATTAAAACCGTAAATGCTTTATCACACTACACTGATTGGACTGTTGGTCACGTTCACTCTGGTGCCCTTGGTTGGGTAGCAATGGTGTCTATTGGTAGTATTTACCACTTAATTCCTGTGTTGTTCGGCCAAGGCCGTATGTACAGCACCAAGCTTATTAACACCCACTTCTGGTTAGCAACTATTGGCGTTGTGCTATATATCGTTGCAATGTGGATTTCTGGTGTGATGCAAGGTTTGATGTGGCGCGCAGTAAACGAAGACGGTACCTTAACCTACTCGTTTGTTGAGTCACTACAGGCTTCTTACCCATTCTACTTCGTTCGTTTTGTTGGTGGTTTGTTCTTCTTAACCGGTATGTTTGTAATGGCCTATAACGCCTTTAAAACAATTACTGCTGAGAAAGGCTCATTAGAACCAATTGAACAGGCTCAGGAGGCATAACATGAAGCACGAGTTAATCGAAAAGAATGTTGGCCTACTTGCCATCTTAATTGTTATCGCGATTAGCTTTGGTGGTTTAGCACAAATCACCCCGCTAATCTTCCAGCCAGAAACAACAGAACCTGTTGACGGCTTAGTTCCTTACACTGCATTAGAAATGGAAGGCCGAGATATCTATATCCGCGAAGGTTGTAGTAACTGTCATAGCCAAATGATTCGTCCATTCCGCGCAGAAACAGAGCGCTACGGGCATTACTCGGTAGCCGGTGAAAGCGTTTGGGAACATCCTTTCTTGTGGGGTTCTAAACGTACTGGACCTGATCTAGCTCGTGTAGGCCAACGTTATTCAGATGAGTGGCATCGTGTTCACCTGATTAATCCACGTGATGTGGTACCTGAGTCTAATATGCCTGGTTTCCCTTGGTTAGAGGAAAACTTGGTAGACGGCTCGTTAACCGGTAAGAAATTGGCGTTGTTTAAAAACCACTTTGGTGTTCCATATACCGATGCTGACGTTGAAGGCGCAGCAGCAGCGGTTGAAGGGAAAACAGAAATGGAAGCACTCATCGCCTACTTACAAGTGTTAGGTACAGCATTGAAATAAGGAGTTAGTTATGGACTTTGGTACATTTAGCGGCCTCTACACTGCATTCTTAATGGCGATTTTTATTGGCATATTTGCCTGGGCCTACAGCAAGAAACGCAAAAAGGATTTTAGCGAAGCTGCGAATTTGGTTTTTGCCGATGAGCCTAAAGCTAGCTCTACAAAGGAATTTGAAGGAGCACAGAAAAAATGAGCACATTTTGGAGCGTGTGGGTTACCGTAATAACGTTAGGAAGCATCTTAGGCTGTTACTTATTGCTGAGAGCTTGTAACAAAAACAACACCGGTGTTAAAGAAGGTGAATCGATGGGCCACGAGTTTGACGGGATTGAGGAGTTAAATAACCCTCTTCCTAAGTGGTGGTCTTATATGTTTATTATCACTATTGTCTTCTCGTTGATTTACTTAGCCGCATACCCAGGTTTAGGCAACTGGCAAGGTTTCCTTGGTTGGAAGAGTGCGGAACAAGACATTAAAAGTGTTGCTGAAGGTCTTGAGCGAATCGCCGCGAAAGATCCCGCTTTAGCTAGCCAATATGATCGTGAACGTAAAGCAGCAGATAATAGATTTGGTGAGGTGTTCACTAAAATAGCCTACGACAGCACAGGTGAATATCGCAGCGTTGAAGAGCTCTCGGTTGATCCTGATGCAATTAAAATCGGCCAACGTTTGTTTTTACAAAACTGTTCTCAATGTCATGGCTCAACTGCTCGTGGTGGTAAAGGCTTCCCTAACCTGACCGACGGGGATTGGTTATACGGCGGCAGCGGCGAAGCGATTAAAGCAAGCTTAATGCATGGTCGCCAAGGCCAAATGCCAGCATGGGAAGCAGTACTTGGTGACGACGGAATCAAAGAAGTTACTGCTTACGTACTGAGTCTTTCAGGCCGTAAAGTTAACGACATTGATGCAGCTGCAGGTAAAAATCAGTTTGCCGTATGTGCAGCCTGTCATGGCGCAGACGGCACCGGTAGCGAAGCAGTAGGTGCACCCAACTTAACCAATGGTATTTGGTTATACGGTGGTTCGCGTAGAGCGGTAGAAGATACCCTTCGTTACGGTCGTAATGGCGTAATGCCAGCTTGGAAGGATATTCTAGGAGAAGATAAGATTCAGCTTATTTCCGCCTATGTGTATCAGCTTTCTAAGAGCGAATAGACTAAAAATTTATAAAAAGCGACGCCTATGCGTCGCTTTTTTTTGTTATATTTAAGCCCCCTCTTTTTGGAAGTAAGAGCTCATGCAACAAGCTTGGTACAAACAATTTTGGCCGTGGTTTTTAATCGCGTTACCTATGGCTGCAGTCGTTGCTAGCTTAACCACATTTTACATAGCCGCTACCACCGACAATGACATGGTCGTAGAGTCTTATTATAAGAAAGGCAAGGCGATTAATGCCGATTTGTCACTAATACAACAAGCAGAGCAGTTAGGCGTTAAAGCCGCGTTGTCACCTACAGACAACGGCTTATTGTTAGATATGACCTTACCTGATGAACTGAAAAACCAACCTCTTAAAGTTGAACTGGCCCATAAAACCTTAGCGAGAAACGACCGCAGTTACGTAGTTACCGCTGATGCCACCGGTCGATATAGGTTTGGTGAAGATTTAAATGAAAATGGTCGCTGGTTTATCCGCATCAGTCCAATGGATGACAGCTGGCGTTTACAAGAAGAGCTACAACTGCCGCTGTACAACATAGAAGAGATTGATGGGAAGTAACAAACACCTTTGCTTTCATTGCAAAGAAGTTGTTCCGGCAGGTCTGAGCTTATCTGTTCCTATTCTAGGTAAAATGGAACCCATGTGTTGCCAAGGTTGTGCCGCCGTAGCCCAAACCATTATCGACAGTGGCTTAGAAGACTATTACAAGCATCGCACCGCCGCCGCTCCCAGCGCTCAAGGTTTGGTCCCTGATGCGTTAACTAAAATGTTGGAATACGATGATGAGAGTGTTCAATTAGACTTTGTCGCTCAGTCAGACGCCTATAAAGAAGTACTGCTGTCTATAGAAGGCATTGCTTGTGCTGCATGTGCATGGCTGATTGAAAAGCAGCTTTCGCATGTTAAAGGTGTTCAGAAAATTCATGTTAATTCCACTACTCAACGTGCCACCTTATTATGGGACGATAAACAGGTAAAGCTTAGTCAGCTCCTGCAAACCGTTCAAACCCTAGGTTACAACGCCACGCCTTTTCAAACAGACAAACAAGAAGAGTTAGATCGCAAGCTGTATCGAAGCCACTTGTTAAAGCTTGGTGTCGCTGGCTTAGCCACCATGCAAGTAATGATGTTTGCGATTGCTCTCTATGGTGATCTGTTTGACGAAATGGAAGTGATTTACCGAGATTACTTTCGTTGGGTGAGCCTAATTATGGCCACGCCCGTTCTACTTTTTTCTGCGCAGCCTTTCTACTTTGGTGCGTATCGAAGCATAAAAGCTAAAACCCTAAACATGGATGTCCCCGTATCTATTGCACTACTAGGGGCGTATAGCGCGTCGTTATATGCAACTGTAAGAGGTACGGGTGAAGTCTATTTTGAATCGGTTTCAATGTTTACCTTCTTATTGTTATTAGGAAGATTGCTGGAGTTACGGGCTCGGCGAAAAGCCAGTGAAACCAGTTCAAACATGCTTAAGCTTATTCCCAAACTGGCATTAAAACTCGATGACAACGGCAAACAACAGCGGGTAGCGGCCAGCCAGCTTAAATCCGGTGATCTTATCGTTATTTTACCTGGGGAAACCGTGCCCGCTGATGGCCAGATTAGCTTTGGTGAAAGCGAGTTTGATGAATCCTCTTTAACGGGAGAAAGCTTACCCATTGTTAAGTCGATAGGCGATCGCGTGTTTGCTGGCACCATTAACCACGAACAGACTGTACATTTAGCCGTTGAAGCCGTTTCACAAAACACCTTTATCGCCAACATTATGCGCCTGCAAGAACAAGCGCAAAGTGAAAAGCCTAAGATAGCCACTATAGCAGACGGTGTGGCTCGCTATTTTGTGTTTGGCCTATTGGTTATTGCTGCCCTCACCTACACATATTGGCATTTTCATTCACCGGAAGACGCTTTTTGGATTACCTTAGCGGTTTTGGTTGCTACTTGCCCTTGCGCACTATCGTTGGCAACCCCGGCAGCACTAACGGCTGCTACTCATAATTTGTCTAAAAACGGCCTATTAGTAAAACGTGGCCACGTGCTAGAAAGCTTGGCTAAGTTACAAGCCGTTGTGTCAGACAAAACCGGTACGCTCACCGAAGGTCGATTGCAGATCCAAGAACTAGAGTGTTACAAGGGCTACGATAAGGAGACAGTTCTTGAATATGTTGGTGCCTTAGAGCGTCAAAGTTCTCACCCCATAGCATTAGCGTTTAAATCTTTTCAGAAGTTACAAGCAACAAATATTGAGCACCATACCGGTTTAGGCTTAAGTGGTTTGGTAGACAATCATTCGCTCACTTTAGGAAAGGCTAAGTTTTGCCAACAAATTGCTCAACCTCGCATAGGTATGCTTGAATTAGTGTTACTGGTAAACGCACAGTTAGTGGCTAGGATTTATCTGTCAGACTTATTAAAAAGTGATGCGATAGAATTCGCTAAAGGCTTAAAACAAAGAGACATTAGTTTGTCGATGCTTACTGGTGATGAGTCTGCACAAGTGGAATTTGTTGCCAATCAACTGAGTATCACCGACGTTTCTAGTGGCGCGTTACCTCAGCAAAAACTCGAAGTGGTAAAACATAAAGTCACCAGCACTCCACATTTGCTAATGCTTGGCGACGGCGTAAATGACGGGCCTGTGCTCGCGTCTGCACCTTTATCTATCGCTATGGGTTTAGGTACCGACATTGCAAAATCTAGTGCCGATGCAGTCCTTCTCGGCAGTAAGCTAAGTACTTTGTTAAATGCTATAGATTTGGCTAAAAAGACCAAAAAAATTATCGCTCAGAACTTGGCATGGGCTTTAGGTTATAATGCCCTGATATTGCCCTTGGCGGTGTCGGGTATTGTGACACCTTATATGGCAGCAATTGGCATGTCTTTGTCTTCGCTAGCGGTGTTAACTAACTCACTAAGGTTGAATAAGCGATGAGCATAATTTTTGTGTTAATTCCTATTGCCCTTGTTTTTGTGTGTATTGGAATTGGTATTTTTTTCTGGGCGGTCAAAAGTGAACAGTTTGAAGACCTAGATCGCCAAGGCGTAAACATTTTGTTTGACGAAAAAGGCCAAGACACTAAATCGGCTAAAGATGATACTCCAAACTGATTACGCTGCCGCTTTTATTACCGGTTTATTAGGTGCCACGCATTGTATTGCTATGTGCGGCGGTATTGCCTGTGTTCTTGGTAGCAGAGTTGAAAATTCGTCCTCAAAATTTTTGGTCAGCGTTGGCTTCAATCTTGGGCGAATAGTGAGTTACGCGATCGCGGGTGCGATAGTGTCTGGTTCAATACAGGCTATTGGGCAAATACACCAATCACTACATTTGTTGGTTGGCCTCCAGTGGCTTGCTGCGTTAATGTTAATTTTGTTAGGTATTCACCTCACCCGGTGGTGGTCTGTACTCACCCCGTTAGAGGCTGCTGGCAAAGTGTTATGGAACAGAATTCAACCCTCCGCGAGTAAATTTCTCAGCGTAAACCATCCCTTGGCTTGCGTTCCTTTAGGTTTGTTATGGGGGTGGTTACCCTGCGGGTTGGTGTACTCCACTTTAACCTTAAGTGCTAGCCAAGCTAGCTGGCAAAGCGGTGCCGCGGTGATGTTTAGCTTTGGACTGGGAACTTTTAGCGTTATGTTGCTCTCGGTGATGCTTGGTCAAAAACTTAGCCACTTGTTAAACAACCGTAAGCTACAGATTGTTTCTGGACTTAGTGTTTTTGCTCTAGGGATCTATCAGGTTGTTACATTGTTGTAGCAATAGCGCTAGAAAAATACCTCTATAAAGAGTAGAATTGCCTCGAACTCCTATAGCATAGTTTGAGTATGAGCATTAACCCAAAAGCTAGTCAAAGAATCCAAACTGGTGGATGTGAAATCCATTGTCAAGATTGCAGCATTGCACAATTGTGTATCCCATTTTCCTTAAATGAAACTGAGCTAGATCGTTTAGACAGTATTATTGAGCGTAAAAAGCCTATTCAAAAAGGCGAAGAAATTTTTGCTGCTGGCGATAAACTTAAAAGCTTATACGCGATACGTTCAGGCACCATTAAGTCATACACCATTACCGAGCAAGGTGATGAGCAAATCACTGGCTTTCATTTAGCTGGCGATTTAGTGGGCTTCGACGCTATCAATAACCAGGTACACCCTAGTTTTGCACAAGCCCTTGAAACGTCGATGGTATGTGAAATCCCTTTTGATACGATGGATGACTTGTCGGCAAGTATGCCTAAACTTCGTCGCCAAATGATGCGTTTAATGAGCAACGAGATTGTCGCTGATCAAGAGATGATTTTGTTACTCAGTAAGAAAAATGCTGAAGAGCGTTTAGCCGCATTTATTTATGGTTTATCGCAGCGCTTCTCTGAGCGTGGTTTCTCTCCTAGAGAGTTTCGCCTTACCATGACTCGTGGTGATATCGGTAATTACTTAGGTTTAACAGTGGAAACTATTTCACGTTTGTTAGGCCGTTTCCAAAAAGCCGATATGATTGCGGTTAAAGGTAAATATATTTCAATTACCGACCGCGAATCCCTTCGTCAATTAGCAGGCGCCAAAGCTACCTAAGTGATTAATAACACTGACCTGATTTACATCAAGCTATGATAAAAAACTTGGGTCAGTGTTAACTAAGTCAGATTTATTCCTTCCAAATTGAGCTAAAGTTAAGTAGCTATTCCAGATCATTCTAGGAGCTGCTTTATGATTAAGTATCGCAATATTTTAGTGGTCATTGACCCCCTGCACGACACTCAGGCGGCTTTGTCTCGGGCTGTGTTTTTAGCACAGAAAGAAGACCAAGCAAAAATCAAAGCTCTACTCACCATTTATGACTTCTCTTACGAGATGACGTCAATGTTATCTGGCGAAGAGCGAGAAGCCATGCGCTCTGGCGTAATAGACGAACGTAAAGTCTGGTTGAACGAAGTTATCGCGGCAACAGATACCGCAGGCCTAGAGATAGAAACCAAGGTAGTGTGGAATAACCGACTCTATGAAAGTGTTATAGAGGAAGTTCTCGATTTTGGTCACGATCTCGTGGTTAAAGCCACCCACCCTCACCCTACACTGCAATCAATAATCTTTACCCCCAACGATTGGCATATTTTACGTAAATGTCCAACACCAGTGCTAATGGTTAAAGACCATGATTGGCCAACAGCTGGTAAGATTGTTGCAGCGATTCACGCAGGTGCAGAGGACGAAGAGCACCACAAACTCAATGTGCGAATTGCTCAAGAAGCTAAGGATTTATGCCGGTTGCTATCTGCCACTCCCGATATTGTTACAGCCTATCCCGCTGCCCCGGTAAACATTGCCATAGAGCTGCCTGATTTCGACCCTCTCAAGTACAACAAAAATGTTATGGAATACCATAAAGAGGCCCTGAATAAATTTGTTGCTGAACAGTTCGAGCAAGAAGTCACTAGCCACCTCGAAGAAGGCTTACCCGATGATGTGATTCCCGAAGTGGCCAATGAGATTGGTGCAGATATAGTTATTTTGGGTACGTCTGGTCGAAGCGGTTTTAGCGCAGCATTAATAGGTAATACCGCTGAGCACGTTATTGACCAATTAGACTGCGATTTACTGGCATTGAAACCACAAAACTTTGTTAGTCCTTTCCAAAAATAGATCCGTTTAAGCTAAGGGAAAAGATTGCTTAAGCAAGGCGGGGTTATATAATAGCCCCGCTTTTTTATTGGGAACTCAAAATGTCAGTTACAGCTAAACAACAATACAACCAAAACAAACTTCATAAGCGAATTCGTCGACATGTAGGCCAAGCGATAGCTGACTACAATATGATTGAAGAAGGCGATAAAGTAATGGTGTGTTTGTCTGGCGGTAAAGACAGTTACGCAATGTTAGATATTTTGCTGCATCTAAAAGCGCATGCACCAATAAGCTTTGACGTTATTGCCGTTAACCTTGACCAAAAACAACCTGGCTTCCCAGAGCATATTTTGCCTGAATACCTAGATAACTTAGGTATTGAATACAAAATTGTGCAAGAAGATACTTATTCAATTGTAAAAGACAAAATCCCTGAAGGTAAAACAACCTGTTCTTTATGTTCTCGTTTACGCCGCGGCATTTTGTATCGTACCGCTACCGAACTAGGTGCCACCAAAATTGCACTAGGCCATCATAGAGACGATATATTAGAAACCTTGTTCTTAAACATGTTTCATGGCGGCAAGCTAAAAACCATGCCACCTAAGTTAGTCAGTGACGATGGGAAACATGTCGTGATTCGCCCAATGGCCTACTGTAAAGAAGCCGATATGGAAAAATACGCTGAAGTGAAAGAGTTCCCAATTATTCCGTGTAACCTCTGCGGCTCTCAAGAAAACCTGCAGCGTCAGGCAATTAAACAAATGTTGAATGATTGGGAAAAGCGTTTTCCAGGAAGAGTAGAATCAATGTTTAGATCGGTGCAAAACGTCGTGCCATCTCATTTACTCGATCACCAACAGTTTGACTTTAAATCTATTAACAGAGATAGCGGCATAATTGACGGCGGTGATATTGGTTTCGATGCACCTGAGCTAGAACCCCAGCAGACAATGAAAGAGACGACTGGGGTAGTTCAAATAGTAGAGCTTTAGTTCTTAAGAACTCACTGATAATTGAGAAGGCCACAAAGACCTATTGCTTCTCATCATCTGTTGGAGCTCGTGTACGTAGGCTTCACCCCGTTCAGAATAGCTAGTAAGAAAACTTGCTAGCTCGATTGCGTCTATCTCGCCGCGTGTTCTAGCGATTTGGCGATGTTCTCTTAACGCTTGGTAGGCAGGATGACTGTTGAGGTTGTTCATATAGGCATTTACCGACTGATACACACTATCAAATTTACGTACCTCATGGTTGGCACCGTCAACACGGCTTAATGGTACTAAGCCACAACCTTTCTGGTAACACCATTGACCAAACAAATTATTTCCTTCTTTGGCAAACCTTGACGTTCCCCATGCTGACTCGTTAGCAGCTTGAGCTAACACTAAGGCAGGAGGCACAACGTCTATTTTGGTTAGTAGCTCAGTGATGATTTGCTTATCACTAAGGGTGGTATCGACCCGGTAATCTTCAGCTAACTCAACTAAAATCTTGTGTTGTTTCTTGCTTAATTTGCTATTCGCTATCTTGCTATTGAAGGAAACCAGTTGATTACGTTGCTCAAGTATTTGCTGATTACTTGCTTTTATCAGTGGCAAAATGTATTGAGTAAATTGCTGCTTCTTTTGATTAACGTCGGTAAATTCTTCAAAAGCAGGTAGCGGTGCGTAACTAATGATGGGTGAAGTCTTTTTTGGTGTGTGATCGCAAGCGATGATAAGGCTTGATAACAAGCCTATAAGTAAAAATTTATTCAAGTAGTTGCTCTTATTTCTGTGGTTAATTCTTGCAAGAAGTTAGGAACTAACTCACTCGCTGGGCCGTAATGACGCTCTGCGAATTCGCTTTGCATTTCAGAGGGCTCAAGATTGAGTTCAATGGTTCTTGCATCATGGCTTGCAGCTTCATGAACAAAACCGCCCGCCGGAAACACATGTCCCGAGGTACCAATGGCAATAAATATATCACAGTGATTAAGTCGATGGTAAATCTTGTCTAGGCCAATAGGCATTTCGCCAAACCACACAACATGCGGTCTTAGTCGAGTAGGAAACTGACAACATGTACACAATACCTCAGCACCTAAGTCGCCTTTCCAATTGGTGGTTTGATTAGACATTGGGCAGCGTGCCTTTAATAGCTCACCATGCATATGCAACACATTCTTACTGCCAGCACGTTCGTGCAAGTCATCAATATTTTGGGTGATAACTAGTAGCTCTATATCATCTTGCTGCTCTAGCTCGGCAAGCGCGAAGTGGGCTGCGTTTGGCTGTACCTTACTACTTTGAAGCTGTTGGCGACGCAGATTATAGAATTGGTCGACAAAATCAGGAGCTCGTTGATAAGCCTCAGGAGTAGCGACATCTTCTACGCGATGCTTTTCCCACAAACCATCTGAATCACGGAAAGTTTGAATTCCTGATTCAGCAGAAACCCCTGCTCCGGTCAAAACAATCACATTTTTTTTCATATTCATCTTCTTTTGTTCAAAATCGAATAGAAAGCTCTATAAATATATATTAAGTCAGCATAAGTCCCCATTCTACTTAAGTTGTAATGTGACAAACATGGCTTAAAAGTTACTAACTGTTAACATTTTATCTAGAATGATTCTCGACAGAGCCACAAATATCTAGTTTGTCTGACCGCATAGTTAATCTAAATTAAACTTTTGCGACATATCTCGCTTTTGCTACTTTTAAGCTAACTAAATCAGGGAATTATCTGTAGCTGTGCTAATCTTGATCTAGCGCAAGAAAACGATAAAAAGCCTACGGATACTGCTGCTTGATACTATATTCAATTATATTGAATAGTTTTGCGCCAGTGGTCAGTTATTCGGCATTCTGTTGTGATTGCGGTGTTACAATAATGTTGACACCCAATATTTGAATGTTTATGTTGTTATTGGCTCTGGTTTTGGCTCGTGATTGAATATAGAGCCGTTCAACCCACAATATAAAGACAAACTGTACAGGGAAGAAAACATGTTAAAAAACACGCATATTAAAGCTGCGGTAGCTGCTGTAGCCTTAGCTTTCGCAGCAAATGCTAGCGCTGCTGATGGCACGTTAGACAACGTTAAAAGTAAAGGTTTCTTACAATGTGGCGTTAGTACCGGCTTACCTGGTTTCTCAAACCCAGATGCTGACGGAAATTGGCAAGGTCTAGATGTAGACGTTTGTCGTGCAGTAGCCGCCGCCGTTCTTGGCGATGCTTCTAAAGTTAAATATACTCCCCTTACTGCAAAAGAGCGTTTCACTGCACTTCAGTCTGGTGAAATCGATATTCTTTCTCGTAACACTACTTGGACGCTAACCCGCGACAGTTCACTAGGTTTGAATTTTGCTGGTGTTAACTATTATGACGGCCAAGGCTTTATGGTAAGCAAAGAGCTAGGTGTGTCTTCAGCTAAAGAATTAGATGGCGCTGCAGTATGTATCCAATCTGGTACTACTACCGAGCTAAACTTAGCGGATTACTTCCGTGAGCATGGTATGAAATACACGCCTGTAGTATTTGATACCTCAGACCAAACAGTGAAAGGTTTCGAAGCTGGTCGTTGTGATGTTTTAACCTCAGACCAATCGCAGCTTTATGCACTACGTATCAAACTGGCTAAGCCAGACAGCGCAATGGTATTGCCTGAAATTATTTCTAAAGAGCCTTTAGGTCCAGTTGTTCGTCAAGGCGATGACCAATGGCTAAACATTGTTAAGTGGTCTCTATTCGCCATGATCAATGCTGAAGAATATGGCTTAAGCTCTGCAAACGCAGACGACATGCTTAAATCTACTAACCCTAACGTACGCCGTATCTTAGGTTTAGAAGGCCCTAAAGGTAAAGGTTTAGGCTTAGACGACAAATGGGGCTACAACATTGTTAAGCAAGTTGGTAGCTACGGCGAGTCGTTCGAGAAAAACGTAGGTACTAGCTCTCCGCTTGGTATCGCTCGTGGTGTTAACGCACTATGGAAAGACGGTGGCTTCCAATACGCTCCGCCTATTCGCTAATTTCTACTCTTAAAAGAGCAGGGCTTGCCCTGCTCTCTTCCGTTTTTATCCTACACTACTAGGTTACAATATATGGCTGCCCATCCTTCCTCAAAGGATAACTCAGCAAATAGTCTTCGTAAGATCTGGTTTGATCCCAACGTAAGAGCGCTAGTTTTCCAAATTCTCGTTGTTATTGGTGTTATCGGTTTCTTTTTCTACATCATCAGTAACGCTCTTTATAACTTAGAACAACGTGGTATTACGACCGGCTTTGGTTTTATGAACCAAACTGCAGGTTTCGGTATTATTCAGTCATTGGTCGAATATGACGAAAGTCACACGTTTGGGCGCACTTTTTTAGTTGGCTTGTTAAACACAATTCTAATATCTGTATTGGGTATTATATTTGCCACTATTCTTGGTTTCATTATGGGCATAGCACGCCTGTCACAAAACTGGTTGGTTTCTAAAGTTGCCACCGTTTACATTGAAACTTTGCGTAACATTCCTTTACTTCTACAAATATTCTTTTGGTACTTTGCGGTACTTAGAGCACTGCCTAGTCCTAAGCAAAGTCTTAGCATTGGTGAAGCGGTGTTTTTGAATGTGCGTGGCCTTTACATGCCAGGGCCCATTATGGAGTCTGGCGCTAATATCGTTGTCATTAGTTTTATTTTGGCAATTATTGGCTCTTTTGTTTTAGCCAAGTGGGCTAAAAAGCGTCAAATGCTTACTGGTCAACCCTTCCCTATTTTTTCTGTTTCTGCAGCAATGATTATCCTGGTGCCTACGGTTGTATTCTTTTTAATGGGCTCGCCAATTGGCTTAGAGTACCCAGCATTAAAGGGCTTTAACTTCCGTGGCGGCATGGTAATTATTCCAGAGTTAGCCGCTTTATTAGTCGCGCTTACTTTTTACACCGCTGCATTTATAGCAGAGATTGTTCGCTCTGGTATTTTGGCTGTAAGTAAAGGTCAGAGTGAGGCAGCTGAGTCTTTAGGCTTAACCAGAACGCAAGCCTTAAAGCTGGTGATCATTCCTCAGGCAATGCGGGTAATTATTCCTCCGCTCACCAGCCAATATCTAAACTTAACTAAAAACTCATCGTTAGCTACAGCAATTGGTTATCCGGATTTAGTATCAGTATTTATGGGAACAACCTTAAATCAAACAGGTCAAGCGATTGAAGTTATTGCGCTAACCATGGCGGTTTATCTCACCATTAGTATTGCTACTTCAATCTTGATGAATATCTACAACAAGAAAATGGCTTTGGTGGAGCGTTAATATGTCAGTACATCAATTTAGACCTGATTTAGCACCACCTAACCTAAGCGTTGGCTTTGTAGGTTGGCTGAAGAAGAATTTATTTTCTTCTTGGCTAAACAGTTTGTTCACTCTTTTTATCTTATATTTGATAATTCCACCTTTAGCCTCGGCTATTCAATGGGCGTTTTTACAAGCTGACTGGATTGGTGATAGTCGCGAAGCTTGTACCAGCGACGGTGCATGTTGGGTATTTGTCGCAGACCGCTTTTCTCAGTTAATCTACGGATTCTATCCTTCTGCTGAGCGCTGGAGAGTTGATTTGGTATTTGTTACCTTCTTGATTCTAATTGCAGCCTTGGTTTACGAGAAAACCCCTCACAAACCTAAAATTGCATTATTCAGCTTGTTTATATACCCAATTATTGTGTTTTTCTTATTGTTAGGTGACTCCTTCGGTTTACCTAAGGTAGAAACACATCAATGGGGTGGCTTAATGCTAACGCTAGTATTGGCTATCGTGGGTATTGTTGCAGCTCTTCCAATCGGTATTTTATTGGCTTTGGGTCGACGTTCTCATATGCCAATAGTACGAAGCTTTTGTACTATCTACATTGAGTTTTGGCGTGCAGTGCCTCTTATTACCGTATTGTTTATGGCATCGGTTATGTTGCCGCTGTTTGTTGGCGCAGAAGTCGATTTCAACAAACTAGCTCGAGCGATGATTGGCATTATTATGTTCCAATCAGCTTATATGGCAGAGGTAATTCGTGGTGGTTTACAAGCAATTCCTAAAGGCCAGTACGAGGCAGGTGAAGCGCTTAGCTTGAGTTACTGGCAATCTATGGGTTTAATTATTCTGCCACAAGCATTAAAAATTACTATTCCGTCTATCGTTAATACCTTTATAGCCTTGTTTAAGGATACTAGTTTAGTACTGGTAATTGGGTTATTCGATTTATTGGCTATCGGTCAATCAGCTCTAGCTGACCCGGCTTGGCTTGGGTTTTCTACCGAAATGTATGTATTTATCGCTTTTGTTTTTTGGGTGTTCTGTTTCAGCATGTCTCGCTATTCGATCCATCTCGAGAAGAAACTACACACAGGACATTAATAAGGAAATTTTAAATGACTTCTAATCAAGCAAGCCCTGAGGTGGTAATTCAACTTAAGGGAATGAACAAATGGTACGGCGAGTTTCACGTACTTAAAGACTTAGACTTAACGGTAGCCAAAGGCGAAAAGATTGTCATTTGTGGCCCATCGGGCTCTGGCAAGTCAACAATGATACGTTGTATTAACCGCCTGGAAGAACATCAAAAAGGCGACATAATTGTAAACGGTACTGAATTACAAAGTGATTTAAAAAGTATCGAGTTAGTGCGTAGCGACGTAGGTATGTGTTTTCAACACTTCAACTTATTTCCACATCTCACGGTATTGCAAAACTGTTGTTTAGCGCCAATTTGGGTTAAAAAAATCCCCAAAGCAGAGGCCGAAGCAACTGCCATGAAATACTTGGAGCGAGTTAAAATTCCAGAGCAAGCTGACAAGTACCCCGGTCAACTCTCTGGTGGTCAACAGCAGCGTGTAGCGATTGCTCGCAGCCTATGTATGAACCCATCTATCATGTTATTTGATGAGCCAACTTCTGCTCTTGATCCTGAAATGGTAAGAGAAGTGTTAGATGTAATGGTGGAGTTAGCGAATGAAGGGATGACCATGCTTTGTGTAACCCACGAAATGGGCTTTGCTAAGCAGGTTGCAGATCGGGTTATCTTTATGGACAGAGGGGAAATTATTGAAGAGAACGAACCGGTTCAGTTCTTTGAGAACCCACAATCTGATCGTACTAAACTATTCTTAAGCCAGATCTTAAATCACTAGTTAGTAAACAGATAAAAAGAAAGGAAGCCAATTGGCTTCCTTTTTTATTAACTGAACATTATTTTGGTTCGGCGTTCTCTACCCTACTCTTGAGCTTTTGCCCAGGACGAAAGGTGACTACTCGACGCGCAGAGATGGGGATATCTTCACCAGTTTTCGGGTTACGACCAGGGCGTTGATTTTTCTCCCTTAGATCAAAGTTTCCAAAACCTGAAATTTTGACTTGCTCCCCACTTTCCAAAGCCACCCGTATTTCTTCAAAAAACGCTTCTACAACTTCTTTAGACTCTCTTTTGCTAAAGCCCAAGTTTTCAAATAAATTTTCTGCCAGGTCAGCTTTAGTTAATGCCATAACTAGTCCCTCAAGGATGCGTCAAACTCTGAACGTAACGCCTCTACAATGGTATCAACTGTAGCGGCAATCTCTTTTTCTTCAAGGGTTCGGCTTTGTTCTTGCAGCGTTAAGCTAATCGCAATACTTTGCATATCGTCTGCAATGCCTTTCCCTTTGTATACATCGAATAAGTTTACGCCAACTAATTGATTTCCGCCAACTTTCTTAATGCAATTTAATAAATCTCCTGCATTAACTTGTTCTGATACTAATAAAGCAAGGTCTCGTCGGTTAGCAGGGAACTTAGAAACAGGCTTAGCATCTGGTAAGTTGCGTTGAGTAACTGCTGCAAGTTCTAGCTCAAATACAAATACTTTACCACTTAAGCCAAAGGCTTTTAGATGTTGTGGGTGCAATGCACCTACATACCCAACATGTTTACCATGGCGCAATATGCTAGCAGACTGGCCAGGATGTAATGCAGGAATATTTGCAGCTTCAAAGCTAAATGAATCGGCATCAGTGGTTTGTTGAATTAACGCTTCAACATCACCTTTGATATCAAAGAAATCTAATTCTCGCTCTGTGCTATTCCAAGCTTCTTGATTCGCTGTGCCACTAATCACACCAGCCAACATTGCTGTTTGGCTTACATTGTTTTCAGCGTTTGTATCAGGAACAAAACGTAAACCCGACTCAAAAACACGAACCCGAGCTTGTTGACGTTTTTGGTTGTAAGACACAGTATCTAACAAACCTGTCCACAAACTTAAACGCATTGCCGACATTTCCACAGAAATTGGGTGCGGCAAAATCATAGCATCTTGTTGTGGGTGCAATAGTTGCTGGCGTTTGGGGTCAACAAAACTGTAAGTAACCGCTTCTTGATAACCACGACCACACAACAATTGGCGCAACTTGCTTGCTGGTAACTCAACTTCTTTGTGTTGACTCATTTTTAAGGATGCAACTGGTGAAACATTTGGAATGTTGTTATATCCAAAAATTCGCGCAACCTCTTCAATTAGGTCTTCTTCAATCGCCATATCAAAACGGTAACTCGGTGCAGTTGCCTGCCAGCCTTGTTCTGTTTCGGTAACAGTCATTCCTAAACGAGTAAGGATTTCGCTAACTTGATCTTTGGCAAACGAGTAACCAATTACTTTTTCTAAACGCGCGTGGCGCAAAGTAATGGTTGCCGCTTGTGGAAGCTTAGCTTCATCACCAGACTCAACAATTGGGCCTACCTCGCCACCACAAATCTCGACCAATAACTGTGTAGCACGTTCCATTGCTTGAGTTTGCAATTGGAAATCAACCCCACGCTCGTAACGGTGAGATGAGTCAGTGTGTAAACCATATTGTCGGGCACGACCAGTAATAGCTAGTTTGCTAAAGAACGCACACTCTAAAAAGATGTCGCTGCTACTTTCAGTAACACCGGTTTTCTCACCACCAAAGATACCAGCCATAGCAATTGGACCGCTCTGGTCACAAATAGTCAGAGTATTATCTTTTAACTCAACTTCGTTACCATCTAGTAATACTAGCTTTTCGCCGTTGTTTGCTAAACGCACATCAATTGAACCGTTTAGCTTCGCAAGATCAAAAGCATGCATTGGTTGACCTTGCTCTACCAGTACATAGTTAGTCACATCAACAACGGGATCGATAGATCGAATACCGCTGCGGCGTAAACGTTCTTGCATCCAAAGAGGTGTTGTTGCTTTTACATCTACACCTTTTATCACGCGTCCTAAGTAACGTGGACATTGCTCGGTCGCTTCAACGTTCACCGTAAACGTATCTTCAATGCTTACAACAGCGTTTTGCCATTGTGGCTCGGCAACGTCCATTTGATTTAGCACACCTACTTCGCGAGCCAAACCACGAAGGCTTAAACAATCGGCACGGTTGGGTGTTAAATCAACTTCAATAGTTACGTCATCTAACTGTAGGTAATCGCGTAAATCAGTACCAATTGGCGCGTCACTTGGAAGCTCCATAATACCGTCTGACTCATCACTGATGCCTAGTTCACTGTAGGCACAAAGCATACCGTGAGAAGGTTGACCACGCAGTTTCGCTTTTTTGATTTTGAAATCGCCGGGTAATACTGCGCCAACTTGAGCTACCGCTACTTTTAAGCCTTGGCGGCAATTTGGGGCACCACAAACAATGTCTAATAGCTCGTCGCCACCAACATTGATTTTGGTTACGCGTAATTTGTCAGCATCAGGATGTTGACCACACTCAACCACTTCACCAATTACAACGCCGTTAAAACTAGACGCTACGGCTTCAATACCGTCAACTTCTAGGCCGGCCATGGTGATCTTCTCAGACAACTCATCGCGTGAAATGCTAGGGTTAACCCACTCTCTTAGCCATGATTCACTAAATTTCATGTTAATTAACCCTTAATTAAATTGTTTTAAGAAACGTAAGTCGTTTTCGAAGAATGAACGTAAATCGTTAACGCCGTAACGCAACATAGTTAAACGCTCTACACCCATACCAAAGGCAAAGCCGGTGTATTCTTCAGGGTCAATGTTTACTGCACGTAATACATTTGGGTGTACCATGCCGCAACCAAGCACTTCTAACCAACCGTTTTTACCAAGAACATCCACTTCTGCAGAAGTTTCTGTAAACGGGAAGTAAGACGGTCGAAAACGTACTTGTAAGTCATCTTCAAAGAAGTTTTGCAGGAAGTCATACAACACGCCCTTTAATTCAGTGAAGTTTACGTTTTTATCAACCATCAATCCTTCCACCTGGTGGAACATTGGCGTGTGGGTTTGATCGTAATCGTTTCGATAAACGCGGCCAGGAGAAATAATTCTAATCGGCGGCTTTTCAGTTTCCATGGTACGAATTTGCACACCCGAAGTTTGGGTACGCAATACTAAATCAGGATTAAAATAGAACGTATCGTGGTCGGCGCGAGCAGGATGATGCTCAGGAATATTTAATGCATCAAAGTTATGAAAGCCATCTTCGATTTCTGGCCCAGATTTAACTTGAAAGCCTAACTCTCCGAAGAACGTTTGAATGCGTTCAATAGTGCGAGTCACTGGGTGTAGACCACCTAGTTCGTCACTGCGACCGGGCAAAGTAATATCAACGGTTTCGGCCGAAAGCTTTGCATTAAGTTCTTGCTGTACTAGCAATTCACGTTTTGCATTTAACGCGTCTTGGATAACTTGTTTGGCCTGATTAATAAGCTGACCAGCTTGAGGACGTTCTTCTGGCGTTAATTTGCCAAGTCCTTGCAGCTGTTTAGTCATTAGTCCTTTTTTACCTAAGTATTCCACGCGAACGGCATCGAGTTCGTTAATCGCTGAAGCCGCTTCAATGTGAGTCTTAGCCTGATTGATTAGCGCATCAAGATCTAGCATGATTTCCTCATATTCCGCCAATGGGGGAAGGCTGATTTTCGTTTTAAATAAGACCGGAAATAGTACTTTAATGAACTGCTTATAGCTAGACTTGTTCCGGGAAAAGGTAGGTAGTATGGGTATTTTTTTGCAATAAAAAAAGGGAGCCTAAGCTCCCCTTTTACAAACTTGATAAAACTTATAAAGCAGCTTTTGCTTTTTCTACCAATACTGTAAATGCTGCTTTATCAAAAACAGCAATATCAGCTAGGATCTTACGATCGATTTCGATAGATGCTTTTTTAAGTCCGTCAATCAAACGGCTGTAAGACAAACCATTTTGACGTGAAGCCGCATTAATACGTGCAATCCATAACTGACGGAATTGACGCTTACGCTGACGACGGTCACGGTAAGCGTATTGACCCGCTTTGATTACCGCTTGGAAGGCTACGCGATAAACACGTGAACGTGCTCCGTAGTAACCTTTGGCTTGTTTTAAGACTTTCTTATGACGTGCACGTGCTTGTACACCGCGTTTAACTCTGGCCATTCTTAATTTCCTCTAAACTTATGCGTACGGCAACATGCGAACAATTGATGCGATATCAGACGCAGCAATCATACCCTTCGGACGAAGGTGACGTTTTACCTTAGTACGGCGCTTAGTCAGGATGTGACGAAGACCAGCTTGTTTGTATTTAAAACCACCAGAAGCAGTTTTTCTAAAGCGCTTAGCTGCGCCTTTGTTCGATTTCATTTTTGGCATTTACATGCACTCCGCATTGCGAGATTAACAACATATAACTAAAGGCGAACAAAAACAGCTTACCGGTTAAAGTAAGCTGTTTGTTACTTGGATGCCTTAGTTACTTCTTTTTAGGGCCTAACACCATCACAGCTTGGCGACCTTCCATTTTTGGAAAAGCTTCCACAACTGCTAGTTCTTCTAAATCGCCTTTAATGCGGTTTAGCAGATCAAAGCCTAAGCTTTGGTGTGCCATTTCACGACCACGGAAACGTAGCGTTACTTTAGCTTTATTACCCTCTTCTAGAAAACGAACCAGGTTGCGTAGTTTTACCTGATAGTCGCCTTCGTCAGTTCCAGGTCGGAATTTTATTTCCTTAACCTGAATCTGTTTTTGCTTCTTCTTCTGTTCTTTTACAGATTTACTCTTTTCGTAAATGAACTTACCGTAGTCCATGACCCGACAAACAGGTGGTTCAGCATTAGGACTAATTTCTACTAGATCTACACCAGACTCGCCGGCTATATCTAGCGCTTCATTCAAGCTAACAATGCCTAGGGCTTCGCCGTCTATGCCTGTAAGGCGTAATTCTTGAGCTTGAATTTCTTCATTTATCTTATGTGCTCTTGCAGCTTGTTGCTGACCACGTCTTCCGGTTTTTATAATTTATACCTCAATACAATTATTGTCACGATTGGCGATTTCTTGTTTAATTTGCTCTACAAACTTATCAACAGCAAATTTACCTAGATCGTCACCCTTACGAGTTCTAACCGCAACCTCATTACTTTCGACTTCTTTATCGCCGACAACCAGTAAGTAAGGAATACGCTTTAGAGTATGTTCGCGGATTTTAAAGCCTATCTTCTCATTTCTCAAGTCCGCAATGGCTCTAATGCCCTGTTTATTTAATTTTTTTACTACTTGATGGACAAAATCGGCCTGTTTATCGGTAATATTCATCACAACCACTTGGCGAGGTGCTAACCAAGTTGGGAAAAAGCCTGAGTATTCTTCAGTCAAAATACCGATGAATCGCTCTAATGAACCCAAAATTGCGCGGTGAATCATTACCGGAACGTGGCGTTCGTTATCTTCGCCAACAAAAGAGGCAGATAAACGACCAGGCATAGAGAAATCTAATTGAACCGTTCCACATTGCCATGCTCTATCTAAGCAGTCGTGCAAAGTGAATTCAATTTTAGGTCCGTAGAAAGCCCCTTCGCCAGGTAAGTAAGAAAACTCAATACCTTTAGACGTTAGCGCATCGGCTAGGGCTTTTTCAGATTTATCCCACGTTTCATCATCCCCTACTCGCTGTTCTGGGCGAGTAGACAGTTTTACTTCGATTTCTTCAAAACCAAAAGTCTTATATGTTTCGTATACCATGTCGATACACGACGCGACTTCGTCTTGAATTTGATTTTCAGTACAGAAGATATGCGCATCATCTTGGGTAAAGCCACGTACTCGCATCAAACCGTGTAAAGAGCCCGATGGTTCGTTACGGTGACAAGAGCCAAATTCGGCCATACGTAACGGTAAGTCGCGGTACGATTTCAAACCTTGATTAAAGATTTGGATGTGACCCGGACAGTTCATCGGTTTAACTGCATACTCACGGCTTTCTGATTGAGTGGTAAACATGCCGTCGGCATACTTGTCCCAGTGACCAGATTTCTCCCATAAGCTACGATCCATAATCTGCGGCGCTTTTACTTCTTGGTATTCGTACTTAGTAAGTTGTTCGCGCACGTAGGTTTCTAGTTGGCGGAAAATAGTCCAACCAGAGTCATGCCAGAACACCATACCCGGCGCTTCTTCTTGCATGTGGTAAAGATCTAATTGCTTACCAATTTTACGGTGATCACGCTTTGCTGCTTCTTCTAAACGTTTTAAATAAGCCGCTAGTTGCTTTTTGTCTGCCCATGCAGTGCCATATACGCGTTGTAGCATTTTGTTTTTGCTATCACCGCGCCAGTATGCACCAGCCACTTTCATTAATTTAAAGTGGTGACAGAATTTCATGTTAGGTACGTGCGGACCACGACACATATCAATGTATTCTTCGTGGTGGTACAAGCCTGGCGTTGCACTTGCGTCAATGCCTTCAATAATTTCTAGCTTGTAAGGTTCTTCGCGTTGTTCAAAAACCGTTTTAGCTTCAGCTAAAGGCACTGTTTTTTTAATCACATCGTAATTTGTCTTGGCCAGTGCTTTCATTTTCTTCTCAAGATTGTCGATGTCTTCTTGAGTTAGCGAATGCTCTAAATCGATGTCGTAATAAAAGCCGTTATCAATGGTAGGGCCAATTGCCATTTTGGTTTCAGGCCACATTTGCTTGATAGCATGGCCTAATAAATGCGCACAAGAGTGACGAATGATTTCTAAACCATCTTCATCTTTTGCCGTGATAATCGCTACTTGAGCGTCATCGGTAATGAGTTCACATGCATCAACACGCTCGCCGTTTACACGGCCGGCTATGCAGGCTTTAGCTAAACCTGGGCCGATATCAGCGGCGATATCCATGGTTGATACTGGGTTTTCGAATTGACGTTGGCTACCGTCAGGGAGAGTAATAACTGGCATATTTATCCTTGCACATACAGTGGTGATGCCTACGCAACATCACATGATTTAGTCGATAAAATTGAGTACCTAAGGCACTTAAAAGAGCGGCAATATTAAAGGTCTGAACAAATAACTTCAATAGCTTATGCTTTATTGATTAGAAGACTCGTCGAACCAAGGAATTTGAACCATAATTAAACGGTGGACATATTGGAGTAGTTGTTATGAAAAACTATGTCGAAAAAATGATTTCTTGCCCTACCTGTGGCCACCATACCCCGCTAATTATGGATGCGAGTAATGGTGACCAAGACTTCTACGAAGATTGCCGTGTTTGTTGTAACCCCATTCATTGTCGCCTACATATAGACGAGAGCAACGACAAGCTATTGGCCTACGTAGATGCAGATGACGAGCAATTCTTTTAGCTAAGCCAGCGTTTTAAATCTCCCGCTTTTGCGAGTTGTTTAATGGTGTCTATGGCAGTTTGCGTTGAACTGTCTATTTCTATGTTCACTAAATCTTTAACCGCTTTATCACCCAAAGTAGTGACTCGCAGCGTTTCTGGAATAATGTGCAACCAAAATCCTTGGTCGCTTAACTTGCCTACCGTTAAACTTGCACCATCTATGCAGATAAACCCTTTATAAATCACGTAGTCTTTCCACTCGTTAGCTAACGATAGATGAATTGCTAGGTTATTCTCTGAGTACTGCATGTCTAATATGGTGGCGGTGGTATGAATATGCCCCGACACTAGGTGACCACCGATTTCGTCACCTACTTTGGCAGCTCGTTCAATATTTACTAAATCCCCTTCTTTAATAAGGTCTAAGTTTGTTAGACTTAGCGTTTCTTGTATCAAGTCGAATTGAACGCCTTGTTCGCTAATGTTGACTGCGGTTAAACAGGTCCCGTTTATCGCAACACTAGCGCCTATGTTTAAGCCTTCGATATCCACTAAATCGACCCAGAGCTTCATTAAGCCTGGCGCTCGTTCGACTTTGACAACTTTTCTTTTACTTTGAACTATTCCGGTGAACATGAAGTATTTTTTCCTGGGTTTTAAACAACGTTTTTCAAAAGAGTGTTTTGCCATTTTACGTTTGGCAGGGCCTATTGTCGTGGCTCAACTTACCATAACTGGAATGAGTTTTGTTGACACAATTATGGCTGGCTCGGTAAGCCCTACCGATTTAGCCGCTGTTGCAGTTGCTGCCAGTTTTTTTAACCCCATCATTTTATTATTACAAGGCATATTGATGGCGGTTACACCATTGGTGGCTTATCAAATAGGCGCTAAACAAGCATTTAAAGGCGGAAACATTTTTCGCCAAGCCTTATTTATTTCTTTAATACTCGCCGCTATTGCTTGGGCGATCTTGTGGTTTGCACCAAACGTTTTTAATGTGATGGATGTAGAACCGCAATTGGTGGGGTTAACCAAACAATACTTGTTTTTTGTTAGCTTTGGCTTGCCAGCTTTTGCCTTGTATCAGGTATTACGTGGAGTCAACGAGGCGTGTTCAAATATTAAAGCCATTATGCTCATCGGTATTGCTGGCTTGGCCTTAAATATTCCCATTAATTATGTATTTATTAATGGTTTGCTTGGCATGCCAAAGCAAGGTGGCGCTGGCTGTGGTGTTGCAACCGCAATGGTCAATTGGTTTATGGCCATTGCTATGCTTATTTACGCCAAGCGAAGTACAACTTTGCTGCCGTTAAAATTATTTGAGCAGGGTTCTGGTATTGATTGGGCAATTATCTCGCGAATATTCAAACTTGGCTTGCCGATTGGTGGCGCTATATTCTTTGAGGTGACCTTGTTTTCGATGATTGCTCTGTTGCTATCACCGCTTGGTGCCGACATTGTTGCAGCACACCAAATCGCCCTAAACTTTACCTCTATGGTGTTTATGTTGCCCTTAAGCATTGGCATTGCCTTAACTATAAGAGTGGGTAATTACATGGGCGAAAAGTCGTTAGATAAAGCACAAATTAGTGCCTACAGCGGGGTTATTTTGTCTATTATCGCTACGTTGTTTATTGCCACAGCTACCGTGTTATTTCGTCATGACATTATTGGTTGGTATACCAATAACACCGCTGTTGCTGCTATTGCTGCACCTCTATTTTTGCTAGCGGCAACTTATCAGTTGTCCGATTCATTACAGGTATGCTGTGCTGGCGCGCTGCGGGGTTACCAAGATACCCGTTTCATCCTAATAGTTACGCTGATTAGCTTTTGGCCAATAGGCTTAGGTGTAGGTTCTATACTTACTTTTACCGACTACTTTACTAGCGAGCCAATGGGTGTGATAGGTTTTTGGATAGCAATAGTACTCGCATTAACCGCCTGCGCGATTGGCTTGTTCTCAAGGCTAGTGTGGGCCACTAACAATCCGCATAAGCTGCACCTAATCAACAAGGAAGCATGAGTAGGGCTAACTTCTTTTACTTGCTGGCAGCTAGTGTCATTCTAGTTGCCTGCATTTACTCCCTGCTTAATTGGTTAGCCCCACGTAGTGATCAGCTCTTTGGGGATTATAGCGCTCGTTTAAATCGCGTCTTGAACATCAATATTACTGCCCCCCAAACAACCAGATCATTAACTCCTTTTAGTTGGCGTGATTACCAACAACCAGAGCCAGTGTTACAACTTTCGCTGCTAGACAGTGTCGGCTTAAAGCAATGTGGCCTAGACCAGGTTATTTTTGATGGAAACTCCAGTTTAGGTAAACACGCTGCAGCGGATTACCAGCTAGTTTGGCACACCAAAATCATTCAAGGCTTAGCAGAATGTATTCAAGGCAAGCAACTAGAACCAAAGCTAGAAGACACGCTAACAGTAATTCTCAATAAAAAAATACAATCGCTGAGTCTCTATTGGGGCAACTATTTAGTTAACGAGCAAAGTTTACGTTACTTGTGGCAGAGCGACCACGCACTGCGTCAACAGCCCTACTCCGCTTATCAATCTCTAGCCAACAATTTGAGTTACTTAAATAAGTTACATCAACAACTCATAGAAAATCATAACCTCGACCATGAAGGACTGTTGACACTGAGTGAGTCGTTTGCTAAGGGACCTAGTATTTTTGCCTTGTTACAAGAAATGAAACGTTCTAGCTTGTGGCTCAATGAGGTTTCTACAGCGTTAGAAAAGCGAGAGTTCAACTGTAAAAATGACCGTGAAAATGACCGTAAAAATGGCATCGTTCTCAAAAATATTCTGCACAAAGTCTATATGGAAAAATTACAACGCTACCTTGCTGAACTTGATCAAAGCGTTCGACTATTACTGCCGCCCTTAACGGCCCTTTACCACTCACAGAAAAGTTCGTTTTTGTTAATGACTACAAAAAAAATCCATTTAGATTTTCAAGAGAGTAATCGACAGCACGTTAAACAATGGCAATTGATTTTAGATAGCTGTAAGGCTTAACAAGTCTTACAAATAACCTAAGCCGAGGCTTTAAAGTGATAAGGGCTCCATTTGCTTACGTTTATTCAGCCTTGTACGCCTCATTTAGTTAAATTGTGCGTTGTAAAGGCCACTTATTGAGCAAACGAAATCTACAACTATTGACTGACGATACGCTCTCCCCTAGTATTGCACTCGCTGTAAAGCGGAGCGGCTTTTAAATCACTCTCAATTACAGTTAACACCTAAGATATTCGCGTAGCTCAGTTGGTTAGAGCACTACCTTGACATGGTAGGGGTCGGTGGTTCAAATCCACTCGCGAATACCATTTCTCTAAGCATCAATTTTCTTACTCTTTAACTTCCCTAAGCCAGCAGATTATTCGTTTGCGCTTTAATCTATTATTAACGCCCCTATCCAGCGGTCTCTTCGCTTATCTCTTAAGCTTTTTTTCCTTGAACGTCTTTGATTTAAATCATTAAAACCCGCTCCGTAATACAAGTTATATAAGAACATATATTTGTCACACAAATATATGTAAATCTATGTAAATGACATTGTAGTGCCCTGCTTGAGTCGCTTAAAAAAGAACTAGAGTCCATACTCTTTTAGGACTTAATGAGATTCAATTTTTCAGGATTATATTGTCACCATAGAAGGTATCAACATGAGTAAAAAGTTAACTACAGCCGCCGGCTGTCCGGTTGCTCATAACCAGAACGTAGAAACTGCTGGAAAGAGAGGGCCACAACTGCTTCAAGATGTTTGGTTTTTAGAAAAACTGGCGCATTTTGATCGTGAAGTTATTCCAGAGCGGCGCATGCACGCTAAGGGTTCTGGTGCTTACGGCACGTTTACAGTGACTCATGATATTACTCAGTACACAAAAGCTAAGTTGTTCTCCGAAGTAGGTAAAAAAACTGAGCTGTTTACGCGCTTTACAACCGTAGCGGGTGAACGCGGTGCAGCCGACGCCGAACGAGATATTCGCGGCTTTGCCATTAAGTTTTATACCGAAGAAGGCAACTGGGATTTAGTGGGTAACAATACGCCAGTATTTTTTCTACGTGATCCATTAAAATTTCCCGATCTAAATCATGCAGTTAAGCGCGACCCAAGAACCAATATGCGTAGTGCTAAAAACAACTGGGATTTTTGGACCTCGTTACCTGAAGCGCTTCACCAAATAACCATCGTAATGAGTGACCGAGGCATACCCGCCACCTACCGCCACATGCATGGCTTTGGTAGTCATACCTTTAGTTTAATCAATGCAAACAACGAACGCTTCTGGGTTAAGTTCCACTTTAAGTCGCAACAAGGTATTGAAAACTTATCTGACGCCGAAGCGGAAACCTTAATAGGAAAAGACAGAGAAAGTCACCATAGAGACTTACTTGAAAGTATCGATAACAAAGCCTTTCCAAAGTGGGCCTTAAAAATTCAGGTGATGCCAGAAGATGACGCGGCTAAGGTACCTTACAATCCGTTCGACTTAACAAAAATTTGGCCACACAAAGACTACCCACTGATTGAAGTTGGCGAATTAGAACTTAACCGAAACCCTGAGAACTTCTTTGCAGAAGTAGAACAATCGGCGTTTAATCCAGCGAGCGTAGTACCTGGTATCAGCTTTTCTCCAGATAAGATGTTACAAGGTCGACTGTTTTCCTACGGTGATGCACAGCGCTACCGTTTAGGGGTTAATCATCACAGCATTCCAGTAAACGCGCCTCGTTGTCCGGTGCATAGTTACCATCGAGATGGTGCCATGCGCGTTGATGGCAATCACGGTGGTACTCTGGGTTATGAACCTAATGATCAAGGCGAATGGGCAGAACAGCCTGATTTTTCAGAACCGCCGCTAAGCCTAGATGGCGCAGCAGCACACTGGGATCATAGAGAAGATGATGACTACTTTAGCCAGCCGGGGGATTTATTCCGCTTAATGTCGGCTGACAAACAAGCCATTTTGTTTGATAACACCGCAAGAAACTTAGGTGGCGTGCCTAAAGAAATCCAATTGCGCCATTTAAAACACTGTTACTTAGCCGACCCGGCCTATGCCAAGGGAATTGCTGAACTATTGAAGATAGCAGAGAGCGAATACCAACAATAAGCCTAAAAACCTCATAGTAACCGAGAGGTTACTATGAGTGCCCTAGCCCTAATTCTTTATTAGTGTTTAGATTTTTATCGCAAGCAATGGTTAGATCATTTTAGTCTTAGGCTTGATTTGCATCTTCCAACATCCTCATTTAATGCTACTGAACCCGCCTCTGCCTTTTTCATCGATTTAGGTGTCATTATTAGCATAAACACAAGGTTTAGTAGGAATCTGTGGAATAGTGTAAATATAAAGCTTTGCATTTCTTTACATTCGCTTTACGCCAGCTGAAACAACAAAACGGTAAAATAGGGTTCCTTTCTATGCTGTATGGATTCTCATGTATTTACGTTTTGTGGTACCGCCAGTTCTAATCGTTAGCATGCTGGCGTTAATTTTTATCAACCAGCAATCTAATTCGAATAATGCACCTCGTCGCGCCGCACCTACGCTAGTCACAACAGAAGACGTACAACAACATAGTTTGTCTCAAGAACTCAGCTTGATTGGAACCTTAAGTGCTCGACAATCAGTATCGATAGCTGCCGAGGTAACCGGCAAAATCGAAAAAATTAACGTGAGTTCAAATCAACGGGTTAAACAAGGCGAGGTACTGATAGAGCTAAATAGCATTAAAGCTAAAGCACTATTAGATGAAGCTAAAGCCTACTTGGCCGATGAACAGCGTAAGCTACACGAATTTGAGCAACTGCTAAAACGTAAAGCCGTTTCGCAAACCAGCTTTGACGCCCAACTCGCTAGCGTGATCATCGCCAAAGCTCGGGTAACATCAGCACAATCAGACTTAGATGATCACAGCTTAACCGCCCCCTTCTCTGGCGTGATCGGCTTAGTAGATATTAGCAAAGGCGCGTTAGTGAGTGCGAATCAAAGCTTATTAAACTTAGATAACCTACAAGACCTGCAGCTAGATTTAAACGTACCAGATCAGTACTTGTCTCTGTTAGAAAAGGGCATGAGTATTCAAGCCTCTACACCTGCATGGTCTCAGCAAAATTTTACTGGCAGCATCGATGTTATCGACCCAAGGGTAGACAGCGATACGCTGAATCTTAAGGTTCGAGTCGCATTTGACAACACCAGTGACCAATTAAAACCCGGAATGATGATGCGAGCAACGCTTACCTTACCGCCTGCTACCCAAGCGATGATCCCGGTGCAAGCTATCGAGTATTCAGGTACTAAGCGCTACGTTTATGTGGTAGATGAGCAACACATTGCACATCGTACTGAAGTGCAACTCGGTGCACGTATTAACAACTTTGTACTCATCGACCAAGGTATCAGCTTGCACGACAACATTGTTATACAAGGCTTGGTTAATATAAGAGATGGGGCAAAGGTAAGAAACGTAGAGCAGCAAATCGCCAAGAATGAACATGCTAAACCGTCTAGCGAATCGATAACTCATGATGAACAGGAAGCTATTTAATGTGGTTATCTGATGTTTCGGTTAAACGCCCAGTAGTGGCAATTGTACTTAGCCTTTTACTGTGTGTTTTCGGTCTAGTATCGTTTAGCCAATTGGCTGTTCGGGAAATGCCAGATGTAGAAAACCCGGTTGTTACCATTTCTACTCGCTATGAAGGCGTATCTGCCACCATTATCGATAGCCAAATTACCTCGGTTATTGAAGACCAGCTGTCTGGAATAAGTGGTATTGACCAAATTGACTCTGTATCTCGAAATGGAATGTCGCGAGTCACCGTAACGTTTTTGCTTGGTTGGCCATTAACCGAAGGCGTGAGCGATGTTCGTGACGCAGTGGAACGAGCCAAACGTAGTTTGCCAGACGAAATTACCGATCCCGTAGTATCTAAGGATAATGGCTCGGGCGAAGCCTCGATATATATCAATTTAAACTCCAGCATAATGGATCGTACCGAGCTAACCGATTATGCCGAACGGGTATTGATTGACCGCTTTAACTTAATTAGCGGTGTGAGTTCAGTGGATTTAACCGGCGCACTTTATAAGGTAATGTACGTAAAACTCGACCCTACCCTAATGGCTGGTCGACAAGTCACACCAAGTGACATTGTCGCGGCGCTTAATCGTGAGAACTTAGAGCTACCCGGCGGCGAAATTCGTAACGACACCACGGTAATGTCGGTGCGAACTGAACGCTTATACGCTGAACCAGAGGACTTTGATTACTTACGGATCCGCACTAGCGAAGACGGAACACACGTTTATCTGAAAGACGTAGCCAGTGTCTTTATCGGTGCAGAGAATGAGAACTCCACTTTTAAAAGTGACGGTATTTTAAACCTAAGCCTAGGTATTGTTACTCAATTAGATGCCAACCCTTTAGAAGTGGCCACTAAAGTCACAGAAGAAGTAGAACGACTACAACGCTTTGTTCCTGACGGAACAGAGCTTAAGGTAGACTACGATTCAACGGTGTTTATTGACCAGGCGATAGACGAAGTTTACCAAACCCTCATGATCACGGGTGCGCTTGTGGTGCTGGTTCTGTATATATTCCTAGGCCAAGCAAAAATCACCATTATCCCGGCAATTACTGTACCGGTGTCGTTAATTGCTGCCTTTATTGCCGCACAAAGTTTTGGCTTTTCCATCAACCTCATTACCTTAATGGCACTGATTTTAGCGATTGGCTTGGTGGTGGATGACGCCATTGTCGTAGTGGAAAACATCTACCACCACATAGAGCAAGGTACCCCACCCTTGTTGGCGGCTTATCGAGGAACGCGCGAGGTAGGTTTTGCCGTAATAGCTACAACCCTTGTTTTGGTGATGGTTTTTCTACCTATCGCTTATATGGACGGGATGGTAGGTAAAATGTTTACCGAGTTTTCGGTGCTGTTATCGGTAGCGGTTATTTTTTCTTCGCTAATTGCGTTAACGCTCACCCCCGTGCTCAGCAGCAAACTATTAAGCTTGAATGCCAAACCAAGCCGCATCAGTGCCTATATGGATAGAGCCTTTGCAAAACTAATGCCTGCTTATCAAAAGCTATTGCGCAAAATCATAGCCACTCGCACTGCTGGCCCCACTGCCATTGTGTTGTGTGTGCTAGGCAGTATCGCTTTTATGCAACAAATACCGTCGCAACTTGCACCGGTAGAAGACCGAGGCGTGGTGTTTATTATGGTAAAAGGTGCTGAAGGCACCAGCTACGACCGTATGACCAAAAACATTGACCAAGTCGAGCAGCAAATCATGCCTTTGGTCGGCCAAGGCTTGATTAAATCCTTCAATATGCAAACCCCCGCTTTTGGCGGACGCGCGGGAGATAACACAGCTTTTATTATTGTGCAGTTAGAAGACTGGGCTGAGCGAGAGCAAAACGCGGGAGATGTGGTGAATCTAATGCGTAAAACCTTATCCAACATTGCTGATATCTCGATACGGCCTATGCAGCCAGGGTTTAGAGGTAAATCTGACGACCCGATACAGTTTGTATTGGCCGGTTCCAGCTTTGAAGAATTAAACCATTGGGGACAGGTGATTTTAGAACACGCCGAGTCTCATCCAATAATTAGCACTATAGACATTAACTATTCAGAAAAAACACCAGAACTCATTGTGAAGATTGATCGCCAACGTGCCGCTGAACTGGGCGTAAGTGTAAGCGAAATATCAGACACCTTAGAAATAATGCTGGGCGGTCGCAGTGAAACGACCTTTGTAGATCGTGGCGAAGAATACGACGTTTACTTACGTGGCGGCGAAGAAGGCTTTAACAGCGCGACAGATCTCAGCAAAATTTACTTACGTGCAGCTAACGGCAGCTTAATTACCTTAGACAGCGTAACGCAACTAGAAGAAGTGGCTTCAGCCAGTAGACTTAGTCGTTTAAACAAACAACGCGCGGTGACTATTTCAGGAACGGTTAATCAAGGTTATACCCTAGGTGAAGCCTTAGATTATTTAGAACAACTTGCAATAGATGAACTGCCTAGCGATATTTCTATCGACTTTAGCGGGGAATCAAAAGACTACAAAGAAAACCAAAGCAGTACTCTAATCATATTTGCATTGGCGTTGTTGGTTGCTTATTTGGTATTAGCCGCGCAATTTGAAAGCTTTATCAACCCTATGGTGGTAATGCTAACGGTACCCATGGGCGTATTTGGGGGCTTAGCAGGCATGTACTTCATGAGTGAAAGCCTAAACATTTACAGCCAAATAGCGATGATTATGCTGATAGGCATGGTGACCAAAAACGGTATTTTAATTGTTGAGTATGCCAACCAACTTCGCGACCGCGGCATCGAGTTTAACCAAGCTATTGTAGAAGCCGCATCGCGACGCTTACGCCCTATTATGATGACAGCGTTTACTACCGTAGCTGGCGCAGTACCGCTAATTATCTCTACTGGTGCCGGAGCCGAAAGTCGAATTTCAGTAGGCACAGTGGTGTTATTTGGTATGGCCTTCGCATCAGTAGTTAGCTTGTTGGTTATTCCCGCGATGTATCAACTGCTGGCTCGCTCAACCCATTCGCCAGGGCATGTTACTCAACTATTAGAACAAGAAATAGCAAACGAGCAGACTAGCCAACCATAGTGGATGGGCAATTAGGCCAATGCCATCTGGCATTGGCCTTTTTTAAACGGCTTTTAGATAATGCTGAGTAACCGCGGGTTCTATGTCTAGCTGAAAATTGCTCACATAAGCTTGACTCACCACTTGGCCTTTCTCTAACAAAATCATGTAATCGGCCAGACGTTTTACTTCTTCTATATCATGACTAACGTAAACAACCGGTATCGATAATTGCCGATGTAATTGCTCTAGATAAGGAATGATCTCTTGCTTAAGTTTGGCGTCTAGCGCCGATAAGGGCTCGTCCATGAGTAACAATTTTGGTGAGCTTAATAGCGCTCTTGCAATGGCAACACGTTGCCTCTCTCCACCAGATAAAGAAGTCACTCGGCGTTTAAGTAAGTGAGAAATACTGAGTAACTCACAGGTATCACTAATGCTTACTTGGCGTTTATCCGGCTGCACTAAGCGATAACCAAATAGTAGGTTTTTCTCTACATTTAAATGAGGAAATAAGCTCGCTTCTTGAAATACATAGCCAATTTCACGTTGATAACAATCAAGCCAAATGTTGTTTTTATCATCTTGCCACACCTCTCCGTTAAGCGAAAAATACCCACCTGCAAAACGGTCTAAGCCCGCCATTGCTCTTAAACAAGAGGTTTTTCCTGAACCTGAGGGCCCAAACAGTGCCGACACGCCGGAAGGCGGTAAGGTAATATCGATGTTTAAACTAAAATCACCTCGCTGCGAATCTAAAGATAACTCTAAGCACATTGAGTAAGCCTCCTTTTGGCGAAATCATTTAGGCTGTATATCAGCAGTAAGGCGATAAAAGAAAACACCAACATGCCACCCGCTAACCAATGAGCTTGGCTGTATTCAAGCGCTTCTACGTGGTTATAAATATCAATCGACATAACGCGGGTTTCGCCGGCGATATTTCCGCCAATCATCAACACCACACCAAATTCACCAATGGTATGACAGAAGCCGAGAATAGCAGCGGCAAAAAAACCTGGTCGAGCTAAAGGAAATGCCACCTTCCAAAATACCCGGCTTGGGCTGGCGCGAAGCGTTTTTGCGACTTCCAATGGTCGTTTCCCTATTGCTTCAAAAGCATTTTGCATAGGTTGAACCACAAATGGCAAAGTATGCACCACACAGGCAATCACTATTCCAGTGAAAGTAAAAGGCAACGCACCTATGCCAACAAACTCAGACAATTCGCCCAATGCGCCATTTGGCCCAAGCAATAACAATAGATAAAAACCTAATACCGTTGGAGGAAGCACTAAAGGCAAAGCAAACATGGCGCCTACTATCGACTTATATGGAGACTGAGTTTGCGACATCCACCACGCTAACGGAGTAGCCACGATTAACAAAATTAACGTAACCACGCTCGCGAGTTTAAGAGTAAGATAAACGACGACTAAATCAGGCATATAAAGCTCCTTTGCCTCAGCGGCTTGTTACTCGACTTCGTAACCAAAACCTTTAATTAAAGCGGTGATGTGATTCTCACGTAAGTAATCAATAAACTCTTGAGCGGCCGGATTGCTGTTGCCCTTATTAAGTAATACTGCGTCTTGTTTTATCGGAGCATACAACTTGCTTGGTACCAGCCACATTGATCCGCCACTTAACTTACTATCTACAAGCACCTGAGATAACGCGACAAAGCCTAAATCCACTGCGCCGGAACTGATCTGCTGATAGGTCTGCCCAACTGATTGCCCTTCAACAAATTTGCTTTGCAACTGCTGGTAGATACCTAAATGCTGCAAAGCGCTTACCGCCGCCGCTCCGTAAGGCGCAGTTTTAGGGTTACAAATAGCAAGGTGTTTTATTTCACTGTTTAATACTTCACCCCTAGCATCCACTAGCTCAGGTTTACTTGACCACAGTACTAGCGTGCCTTTAGCGTAGGTAAATTGACTGCTGGCTTTTGCCAAACCTTGTTCAACTAATAAACTTGGGCGTTTTTGGTCTGCGGCTAAAAATACTTCAAATGGTGCGCCATTTTTTATTTGGGCGTATAGCTTGCCCGTAGAGCCTGCTGATACGCTAACCTGATGCCCCGTTTCTTGTTGATATTGATTGGCAATGGCAAGCACCGGTTTATAAAAATTCGCTGCTACCGCTACTTTTACTTCTGCGGCTTTTACAAACTCAGAACTAAATAAAAACATCACCGCAAGCGCCGCTTGGGGGAAATACTTAGTTATAGATTTTTTCATTACGAACGTCCTTTTAGATTAATAACTACAAATTATTACCGACGAAGCATTAAACGATAACGCTACCTGACTGGCTTCGTTGATGTTTAACTGCGCGGCAGACGCGCTAGATACAATCGCCGACAAAGTTTTTTGTTCTGCTAATTGCACAGTAATATCTAACTTATCTTCTCCCTCGTTAATTCTGCTAACGCGTCCAACAAACTGGTTAACGTTATTTTTTGCGACCTCGGCGCCTCGATGTAAACTCACTTGTGACGCTTTTATGAGGCACAAGACTTGACTACCAAAACTCAAATTCAAAAGTTCTACAGACTCGTTACTTAGCACTGCATTTACCGTAAGGTGCTGGCTAATCGCTACCTTCACAAAGCTGTTCACCGCTTTTTTATCTATCATCACTACCTGACCAAGTAATTGATTTCGTGCGCTACTACGTAAACTCATTCGACGCATTAATAAGCGAAAATCAGCCACATTGAGTTGTTCGGCACTAGGTTGTTGCAAGGTAGGTTTTAACTGCTCAAATGCCTGTTGATATTCGAGTTCTAGCGCTTTGTATAAACTAAGTAGGCTTAATCCATAGTCGGTTAATTGGGTGCCTCCGCCATGTTTGCCACCACTTTGCTTAACGACCAGCGGCTTTTCAGACAGATTATTTATGGCATCTAAGGCGTCCCATGCCGCTTTGTAAGACATAGGAATAGATTTAGCCGCAGCGCTTAATGAACCATGTTCCACCACCGCTTCTAATAGTTTTATTCGTTTGTCGCTGAGGAAGGGGCCTAACTCACTACATAGTTTTATTTTGCCCATTAAGGGCACCGCGCTTTTTAATTGATTCACCGTCATAGTCTTACCTATATAACGCTAACTACTGCTTGGCTAAATGCCTTGAGCAATAGTTTAGAGGGCTTGTATAAGGTTGATTGCAAATCCAGCGCCAAAGCCAGAATCGGCCTGAAAGCCCATAGAAACGGGCTATGAGGAACTACCTATCTTGTTAACTTATGTCGTGGAAACAACAAAAAGCGCTGTATTGTTAGCTATACAACGAACCAAATATACTGTTTACCGGTAAGGGTATTAATCTTTGTAATAGATTGAATTTGAACTGTTTATTGGAAGTACAGAGTTTAGCTAACCAGTAATGACAGGCTAAACATAAGAGGTGTTAGATGTGAGTAGTTGGAGGACCAAAATCCCTCTTTAATGTAAGAAAAGATTGAAAGATTAGCCGAGCGATAGACACTTAGAGTTAGCGAGCAAACTATTTAGTATCCAAACGCTCTATGCTGAATACCAAACCTCATAAGCAGCATAGAGGCGTTTAATTACACAAAGCATTCGCTATAGGTGGGGCATTGAGCACAGCTTGGCGCTCTACAAACAAAGTCACCGCCCTGCTGACACAAATAGCGATAAAAGAAGCGTTTCCACCGCATGTTGTTGGTGTTCATAGCGTGTAACTCAGGAAAATTGTACTTCAACAAAGCGCCTAGTTCGTCTCTATGCTTTAGGCCTAAACTTCGCCAAAGGTGAGATTGAGACAAACACGCGGTAGCCACAATAATGGCCATTTGCAAGGCGTAAGGTGCTTTGTGATTAGCGTGCTCTACCAACACTGCTATTAGTTCGTTGCGTTCCTGGGCGCGCAGGCTACATACCTCACTCAGTACGTTTGCGCGTTTTCGCAAGCTCTCCTTGAACGGTTGCTTCCATAACAATTCTTGATTTTCGATCTCGCTATTATTGATGGCGCGTTTTAAATCTAAATAGCACGAGTTGTCTAAGCCTACTCCGTAGGGCAAGGCTGCTTCACCACTCAGTTGTGCGCTAATGATTTGTTTAAACCAATTGCGGTTATGCAAAGACATTGGATAACAGACTTTAGTTAAGGCTTGCATCCAGTCGTTACCTATTAAACCATCTGTTGAATCAAACACTTGTTGTTCCATAAGCGCTCCTAGTTTGATAAGGCGATCACGTTAAGATCTTGGGGCAAACCCGTTAGTGAACCGGGAGGGTTAAGCGCCTGGCCTTTGTTGTCGACAATCGCCGTTTCAACTGGGCATATATGCGCGCACTGCGGTCCATTAGGATTATCGATGCATTCATTACAGCGATGGGCAATCACAGAAAAGACCGACTGGCCACTTGAGATGGCCTTTTGAGGGCACACTTCTTTACACGCAAAACATGCTATACAGGCTTTAGTAATAGATACTGACATTAGCTACACTCCCCGGCGTTACATACAGTTCGCTTGGCAGGCTTTACTTGATTAATAAGCGATTGTTGTATCTCTAACAAAGCCTCTTTAATATCTCGCAAGGCATATTTGGTATTCACCTCTACGCCCAAGTCAGACAGCTCTTGCAAAGGTGTGTGGCCAATTCGGCTGCACAATACGGTATTAAATTGGCTAAGCTGGTTTAAGTCTTGTTGCTTGTCGTCAGCACACTGATCACTGCCGGAACAGTATTGCTGCCAATCAACGCTTTGTTGTTGTTCAATACTCTCTGCGCTTACCAAATAGCTTAAAAACTGAGTTGCGTGACCAAAATGCTGGTCAATTAGTTGGTTACTACTGGTCGCCACTGCTACTCGAAGTGTTGAATTGGCTACAGCGCTACCTTGTTCAATTGCGGCAAGGTCGATGTCTTGACCCAGTTTGCCTACTGCATCGGCTCTGCATTGTTGGCAGTGAGTCATTTGCGCCATACTTTGACCGGCACTTTGGCGGGCTAAATCTAATTCCTGTTTGCTCGGTTCACGCTGCCCCATTAAACCAAAGTAAGTACCGTGGGCGGGGTCGGAAATAAGCGGCATAATGTTGTGGATGAACGCGCCGAATCGACCTAACTCTTTAGCTAATGAATCAATATGGAAATCATTGATCCCTGGGATCAACACGGTATTTACTTTAACTAACATACCCGCGTTTATGGCAGCCTCCAAGCCCAATAATTGCCTATCTATCAGAGTTTGAGCAGCTTTGCGTCCGCGTAAGCGTTGTTGATTAAAGTACACCCAAGGATAGATTTTTTGCCCTATATCAGCGTCGATACAATTAATGGTAATAGTGAGATGTTTTACGCCAGCGGCAAGCAATGCATCAAGCTGATCAACCAACGCTAAACCGTTTGTTGATACGCACAAATGCACGTCTTCGTCTATTTTGGAGATAGCCTTCAAGCTGGCGAGGGTTGCTTTTGGATTGGCCAAAGGGTCTCCCGGCCCGGCTATTCCAACAACCTGAGTCTCTGGAACATGTTGTTTTACTTTTTCAAAACGTCGTGCCGCCATAGCGGGAGATAATAACTTAGACACTACGCCAGGACGGGTTTCGTTGCTGCAATCAAACTTTCTGTTGCAGTAATTACACTGAATATTACAGGCTGGCGCTACCGGTAAGTGCATTCTTGCATAACGGTGGCCCTCTTTAGAAAAGCAAGGATGCTTTGCTACTAAAGCGGCTTGAGCTTCAGCGCTTACAGGCTGTTTGGTTTGGCTCTGCCTTAAGTGTTGTAAAGTCATAAAGCTTCCTTGTTAGATACTTTATTGTTTACGTTGCAAAGCTTATTCCAATAATTAAAGGTATAAAATACAATTAGTTATGAGTGATAAGGTTTTAGGAAAAGGCATTGGCTGTCGTATTTGTAGTAAATACGACAGCCAATCAACTTACATTTGGCGAACGTTAATGTTCATCACTTGAATCCGATAAGCAATTTGCCTCGGGGTCATATTGAGTAAACGCGCGGCTTTTGCTTGCACCCAACCGGCTTGTTCTAATGCTGCAATAACCCTTTCCCGTTCATCCATCTCAGAGTTATCTATAGCGGGCTTATCTACTGGGGTTCGCGTGCTAAATTTAGGCCCATCTAAGCCATCTAGTACAATAAGGTCTTGGTCTATCACCCCACTCTCACTCATTACCGATGCCCGTTCTAACAAGTTTTCCAGTTGTCGCACATTGCCCGGCCAGTCGTAGGCCATCATCATTCTTATTGCGCTGTCGGTTAACGACAGTTCACGCCGCTGTTGTTTAGCCAATTTTTCTATCAAAAACTCCGCTAAATCGGGTAAGTCTTCGATACGGTCGCGTAATGGTGGCGGGAACATAGGCATTACGTTCAGGCGATAATACAAGTCTTCGCGAAAGCGTTCCTGCCTCACTTCTTCTTCCAAGTTACGGTTAGTAGCCGCTAGTATCCGTACATTCACGTTAATGGTTTGAGTGCTACCCACTCGCTCAAATTCCCCTTCTTGTAATACTCGAAGCAATTTAGCTTGAAAAGCAGCTGAGATTTCGCCAATCTCATCTAAAAATAAAGTGCCACCGTCGGCCATTTCAAAACGGCCTTTACGTTGTTTTACCGCCCCTGTAAACGCACCTTTTTCGTGACCAAACAGCTCAGACTCTAATAAGTTGTCGGGCAGCGCCGCGCAGTTGAGTTTTATAAATGGCCCTGTTGCACGTGGCGAGTTGTAATGAATGGCGTTAGCAATTAACTCTTTACCAGTGCCTGATTCACCGCGGATTAAGACTGTGCTGTCCCATTTAGATACCAAACGGATCTGCTCAAATACGCGTCGCATCACCCGTGAGTGGCCAACAATGTTGTCCATGCTGTAGTTGCTACGGACTTTTCTGCGTAACCTATCCCGTTCAGCTTCTAGCTGATTGGTTTGTACTGCCACGTCTTTCGCCAGCAACACACTTTTAGCAATTAGGTTCGCGGTCATTTCAAGAAAACGGGTAAACGACGAGAGCTTTTGCGGATCGTCTATTTGCGGTTGCGCCGCTAATACACCCAGTACCTCATTAGCCTTTTTAATCGGCACCGCTATAAAAGGTAAATCTAGCGCGTAAAGATCCAGTTTGTCGGCAAAGCGTAAGTCGTTCGACACTTTGCTTAATACAATAGGTTGTTTTTGAGTCAGTACCGTTCCCACTATGCCTTCGCCGGGGCGATAGCGAACATTCTTGGCCACATTATCGCCAGCATGGTTTGGCGTATGTACAGAGTCTATGTTGAGCATTTGTTCGTTTTCAGCAATCAACGCTAACATGGCGTGCTGTAACATGGCTTTATCGTGCAGTACTTGCAGCACTTTACTGACACTTTGTTGGTAATCCAAACTGTTAGTTAACACACTGCTTACGTCGTACAACGCGGCTAAGTGACTCTCTGCTATATGTGACTCGCGTTTTGTTGAATATTCCATTATTCACCTCGCTTAATACTACGTAGAGGAAGAACGATGCGGGCTTTACAGCCGCCTAAAGAGGTTGATTGATATTGAACCGTGCCACTATGCTCACTCACCACTTGCTGCACAATGCTTAAGCCCACGCCCCTACAACCGTTATTATTGAGGGGCTTGGTACTGTAAAAGGGTTCAAAAACCTTGAGTTGCAGCTCTTTTTTAATACCTGGGCCACTGTCTTCAACGGTGATTTCAATATCTTCATCAACCAGTTGGGTACTGCATACAATCTCACGACGTGTTTTCTTCGCTAAATCAATGGCTTCTATGGCATTATCAATAAGCTGTTTTATAGCCACCCGTAATCGAGATGGCTGGCCCCTTAAGGGCGGCAACGTACCATTTAAGCTCAGTTGCATGGTGATACTACGCGACAACAACCGTTGGTTACTCATTTCAGTAACCTCATGCACCAACTGATTAACGTTTACCGACTGTATAGCTTCTTGCGGCTTTTCCGGTAAGGCACTTTGTAATTGATCAATGGCAGCATGACCCGCTTCTAAGCCAGCTTGCATCGCATTGGTTCGCGCACAACTATTAGCCCCACCACAAAACATCTGCAGTGCTGAATCAATCATGTTTATCGGGCCCTGAATCTGATGAATAGCCGCATGCAAGGCTTCCTGCATACTGTGTAAAGCTTCTGACTCAGCGGTAGAACGTTGTAACTCAGCTAAACGTTGTTGCTCTTGGCGGCGACGCTCGCGGCTTACTTCACTTAAGGTGATCACCAAATAGCGGTCTCGCTTTGGTACAAAGTAGTCATCAACCTCAGCACCGCTTATTTTTACGGAAGACAAACAGCAAGAGAACCAGCGCTTACGCTTTCCTTTGCCCACTTCAATGTTAAAGTTTTGTCCCTCGGTAAAGGGTTCTTCTGTTTGATGATGAGCATTGTTTATCCGCTGCCCTAGTTGCGTTAACGCAATACTTACCGGCTCTTGCGAAAAGTCACTGCGCAAGGTTTTGTAAGCCAAGTTGTCTAACACCACTTGGTGGGATTCGTCGACTAAGGCTATTGCCACTGGTGAAGTGTTTAGTACCGCCTCAACCATAGCTTTTTGATTGGCGGCTTTAGTTTGGTGTTGGTGCCGCTCACTAATATCTTGATGCACACTCATGTAATGAGTGATGTTTCCGGATGAATCGCATAAGCCGGTAATAGATAGATCAGCTAAATAGCGCTGACCATTTTTCTTGCGGTTAATTAGCCGCCCCTGCCAACTGCCACCAGTGCTTATGCAAGACCAAAGTTCTTGGTAAACGTCTAGCGGAGTGGTTTTAAAACTGAGTAAAGAGTGATTGCAGCCAAGCAAATCATTTGGCGAATAACCAGTTACTTGAGAAAAGCGTTTGTTTACGAATAGGAAGTTCGCCTTTAAATCGCTTATCGACATGGCCATTGGCATTTGTTCTAAGATCTGAAAGCACTGTTCAAGGATCTCGTTCTTACTCACGGGAGCCAAGTCTTGAAAAGCTTGCTCCATGGTTGATTTAAGTTCATTCATCATCCAATCAATCCTTTGCATTGCTGAGTTAACTGCTGAACATAAACACACAATGCAAGCGGTATTCCCGAAACTAAATCGCCATGCCACGGGGCTCAGTTAGAAATACTTTGTTTGATTTACAACAAATTTAAGTAAATTATCAGTAATTATTGTCGTATTTATCACCACTTTAAGCCCCGGGTAAATGTGAATCGTTTTTATCTAAGGCCATGAATAGCTTGGCTTCTCTCCCTATATCGGAGCAATTCACCAACTTGGTACACAGCCTGCAATTGCATTGTTAACCATCCTCAAGTTTAGGAAGTACACAATGGCTGACTACCTACTTATTTTTATTAGCACCGCAGTGGTAAACAACGTGGTGTTAGGAAAGTTTTTAGGTTTGTGCCCATTCATGGGTGTCTCAAACAAAATAGATAGCGCCTTAGGTATGGGCTTAGCCACTACCTTTGTGCTGTGTTTAGCCGCAGTAGCCGCATGGCTTATTGAATCCTTGCTATTAGCCCCTCTAGGTATTCAGGTGATGCGAATTCTAGTTCTGATTCTGGTGATTGCTGCAGTTGTGCAACTCACCGAGTTGCTGATTCAAAAAAACAGCCCAGAACTTTATCAAGCCCTAGGGATTTTTTTACCGCTTATTACCACAAACTGCGCGGTGTTAGGGGTGGCGCTACTCGTGGTGCAAAACAACATGAATTTTCTTGAAACCCTGTGTTACGCCTTTGGCTCTGCCGCCGGTTTTAGTTTGGTCATAGTGTTGTTTGCAGGTTTAAGACAGCGTTTAAAGCTCGCCAAAGTACCTGCAGCCTTTGCTGGCTTACCTATCGCCTTTATTACTGCAGGATTGTTATCAATGGCCTTTCTAGGGTTTAGCGGCATGGTGGGTTAGTAGGAGTATTACCATGATTATTGTATCTATTGTTGTACTGATTCTGATTGGCGCATCCTTAGGCGCCTTATTGGGCTGGGCGTCTAAAGCGCTCAAGGTTGAAGGTGACCCAAGGGTGGATGAACTAGAAGCCATGTTACCCGGCGGTCAATGCGGCCAATGCGGTGAGCCAGGTTGTCGCCAAGCGGCAGAAGCCATGGTAGATGGCCGACTGTCCCCCACCAGTTGCCCCCCGGGCGGTAATGGATTGGCAGCCAGTATTGCTGGTTTACTGGGTGTGGAAGTAAGCAATGACCCTGATGCCGTTCCCCTAGTGGCGGTGATTGATGAGTCAAACTGCAGCGGTTGTACCCGCTGTTTTAAAGCCTGCCCCTTTGACGCCATTGTAGGCGCAACTAAACAAATGCATACGGTAATAAGCCAAGTTTGTACTGGATGTAAGCTGTGTGAAAAAGCCTGTCCTCAAGGTTGTTTAACCATGCAAGCACAAACCATACAGCTAAACACATGGCAATGGCCAAAACCCAAAATCGCTTAGGAGTAGCCATGTTCAATTTAAAACCCAAGCCTTTTAGTGGCGGGGTACATCCCAAAGGGTACAAAGAGTTAACGCAGCAACAAAGCATTAGCCGAAGCTTTACTCCTGACCGGGTTTACCTCGGCATGCAGCAACGAAATGGGTCTATGCTGAGTTGCTTAGTATCGATAGGCGATGAAGTATTTAAAGGTCAGCTTATTGCTAAAGGCAGTAACGACATGTCTGTACCTTTGCATTCGCCAGTAAACGGCAAAGTAGTAGATATAAAACCTTACCTAAGTAGCCACCCCGCAGGAATTAAAAGCCAAACCTTAGTCATTAACTGTAATGGCGAAAAACAATGGGGAGAAGATTTCCCGCCAAGCGATTATCAAAAATTAGACCATGATCAATTGGTACAACGGGTACTTGATGCAGGCGTAGTGGGTTTAGGCGGTGCTGGTTTTCCCAGCGGAATTAAACTCCGTTTAGCGCGCAAAGCCAAGGTGCACACGCTACTGATTAACGGCGGTGAATGTGAACCCTACCTGACCTGCGACGACCGCTTAATGCAAGAGCATGCCGCAGAGATCATCGCGGGTATCAACATCATGCTTAAAGCAATTGGCGCAAACAAAGCCATCATCGCTATCGAGGATAACAAGCCTGACGCTATCGCTGCGATTAGTGCAGCTAGCGAAGACTTTAGCAATTTCAGCATAAAAGTCGTCCCTAGCCTTTACCCAATGGGGTCAGAGCGGCATTTAATAAAAGCGGCCACAGGCATAGCCATCCCATCGGGCCAACTTAGCACTGCTCAAGGTATTTTGGTGCATAACGTTGCTACGGCTAAAGCCATCTATCAAGCAGTTCGATTCAAACGACCCTTGATCGAACGCGTGATCACAGTATCTGGTGATGCAATTGAATCTCCGGCCAACATTACCGTGCCCATCGGCAGCCTAGTATCGCAGGTACTTGCAGAATGTGGCGGGCTAAAAGTAGAAGCCAAGCGGATGATTGCAGGTGGGCCAATGATGGGCCAAGTGCTGCCTTCACCGTTTGTGCCCATAGATAAAAGTATTGGCGGTTTGCTAGCGCTAAGCGAAGACAAAATCAATCAACGTAATAGCCAAGATTGTGTGCGTTGCGGCAACTGCGTAAAGGTGTGCCCCATGGGGCTTATGCCTTTCCAAATGGCAGCCCATAGTAACCACGACGATTGGCAGGGTGCCCAGCAGTTTGGCCTAGATTCCTGTTTGTTATGCGGAGCATGCAGCTATATATGCCCCTCTAGCATACCGCTGGTTCAATATTTTCAGCATGCAAAATCTAATATCAATGCCCAACGCAGCATGATGCAAAAATCCAATATAGCTCGCCAGCTAACCGAGGCGCGTCAGCAGCGCTTAGCCAAAGAAGCCGCAGCGAAAAAAGCAGCCAAAGCATCTAAACGTAAACGCCCTGCTCGTGCTCGAGTCAGCCAAGGAGAAACTAATGAGTAACATCAATCCCATTGCCGCACCACATACTCATTCGGGTACCTCTACAACTAACATTATGTATTTAGTAGTGTTGGCGCTGCTGCCCGCCGCGCTCTATGGCGTTTACCTATTTGGTTTACCGGCACTCACTGTATTGGCTTCCTGTGTTGTGAGTGCTTTAATCGCAGAGCTTGCTTGTTTGCAATTACAAGGTAAACGCAGCCTAGCCGCCTTAGATGGATCAGCCTTGTTAACGGCTTTGTTGCTGGCAATGAGCCTTCCTGCAAGCACCCCATGGTGGATAGCCAGTTTTGGTTGCTGTTTTGCCATAACCTTAGGCAAACAAGTTTATGGTGGTCTTGGGCATAACCCCTTTAATCCCGCGATGCTAGGGCGCGTAATGCTGCTGATTTGTTTTCCCGTTGAACTCACTAACTGGCAAGCCATCTCAGTACCAGATATTGGGGCTCAAGGAATCATGTTAAATCAAGCGTGGTTAGGCATTGATGGAATTAGCGCTGCTACACCTTTAGCCGATCTCAATCAGCTGACTAATTGGCAAGATCTAGCCCTGGGCAAACATCCAGGCAGCCTAGGTGAAACGAGTGCTTTACTGATTGCACTAGGCGGTGTGTTTTTGATCTGGCGAGGCATTATTCGACCCTATATCCCACTGGCCTTAATTGGTGGGTTATTTGTTCCCGCGACCATCGCTCACATGCTAAGCCCTAATGATTACGCTTCTGGTATCGCTCATCTATTGTCAGGCGGCGCAATGCTAGCGGCATTTTTTATAGCTACTGACATGGTCACATCCCCCACCAGTCCGCGCGGACAACTGTTGTTTGGTGCTGGTTGTGGTCTGTTGATCTGGTTGATCCGTAGCGTTGGTAGTTACCCCGAGGGCGTGGCCTTTGCCGTGCTAATAATGAATGCCTGTACTCCGGTGATAGACCACTATCTTCGGCCAAAAATATTTGGTGCTCAATCGCTATTTAAACGCAATAAAGGAGTGTAACAATGGCCTTACCCTGCGTAGAAAAACACATTAACAGTAGTATCTATCAGTCACTCTCTTTAGCTTTTGCAGTGGGTATTTCAAGCGCTTTACTACTCGGCTTGAACATCATTACTGAACCTGCCATCGCCCAGCGAGTGAACGAAGACAAACTTGCAGCTATCGACTTAGTCATGCCGCAGCAACATTACAGTAATTCTCTGCTCGCCACCGAGCAGAGCTTCAGCATTGATGACCGCACATACACTGTTTACAACGCCTTAGATAAGCAACAACAGGCCAGTGGTTATGTTGTGCAACTAAGTGCCAAAGGCTATGCCGGCCCAATTAACCTTTTAGTTGGGGTAAACGCTGAATTAAGCATTACCGGAGTGAGAGTACTCAACCACAGCGAAACACCAGGCTTGGGTGACAAAATAGAACTTGCCAAAAACCCCTGGATATTAAGTTTTAACGACAAAAGCTTAGCTAATACAACAAGCAAAGGCTGGGCGGTAAAAAAAGATGGTGGTGAGTTTGATCAATTTACTGGCGCAACCATCACACCGCGCGCTGTGGTAAACGCTGTGCATCAAGCACTGTTAGATTTAAACACTAAACAAGGAAGCTAGCATGAGCCAATACAAACGCATAATTGCCGACGGATTATGGAATAACAACGTTGTGCTGGGCCAATGTTTAGCCTTGTGTCCCTTGTTAGCCGTAACGTCTAGCGCTACAAACGGCTTAGGTTTAGGGCTGGCCAGTTTAGTCGTTATGGTATTAGCTAACTTAATTAGCGCCTTAACTAAAGATTATGTTAGCCGCGCAGTGCGGATCCCAATCAACATTTTGATGATAGCAACCTTAGTCACCATAACCGACATGGTACTTAATGCTTGGGTTCATCCGCTACACAAAGTGCTTGGCTTGTTCATTCCATTAATCGTGACTAACTGTGCCATTTTAGGTCGAGTTGAATCATTCGCTAGTCGCCAAGCGCCGTTACCTGCTGTTGTCGACGGCTTAGCCATGGGCATTGGATTTACTTGGGTATTAGTATTCTTGGGCGGTATTAGAGAAATTATTGGCTCAGGTACGCTGTTCGCCGATGCTCATATTCTATTGGGTGCAGCATTTAGGGCGATAGAGTTTACCGTAATACCTGACTACCGAGGCTTGCTGTTAGTGATACTGCCGCCAGGTGGTTTTATTGTTTTAGGCATTTTACTTAGTGTGCATAGGCTTATTCAACAAAAGCTAGAGTCTATGGCTGCGCTCAAGGCTACGCCCGAGCTAAGCCCTACAGCACAATCAGAAGGAGCCTAGTGATGTTAGTGAGTATTGCTTATGCCACCCCACAGCAGCAACTGTGCATTAATGTAGATGTAGTGAATGAAAGCAGCGTGATTAACGCTTTACATCAATCAGGTATCTTGGATTTGTGTCCCGAGATCCAACTAGAAAAGCAAAAGGTAGGTGTGTTTGGTAAATTCGTCACCTTAGAGAGCCAGCTAGTTGCAGGGGATAGAGTAGAAATTTATCGACCGATTACTTGGAGCCCTCCCGTTGAAGACGATGACGACGAAGATGATTAAAAGGCTACATTTATTTCCATCAAACACTGCACCCGCAGTGTTTTTTCGTTATCGATACTGGAAACCAGAACAAACCCACTAAGTAATAAATAGCACAATCTACATGCAAAACCCTGTCACCTTTACAACAATCGTCTGTCTAACAAAATAAAGTAAAGCCGTAAGTCACTGTAAATTATGAATTAAAGGGTTGGCTTACTTATTGCAACACTAACAATAAGCCAGCATATTAAGGAGTACGAACATGGCAGAGATAGGCATATTTTTTGGTACTGACACCGGTACTACTCGCAAAATCGCTAAGCAGATCCATCAACAATTGGGGGCGGAACTTAGCGACAAGCCGCTTAACATTAATCGTGTAGACATAGACACCCTATCCTCTTACAAAATGCTTATTCTAGGTACACCAACCCTAGGTGAAGGCCAACTACCTGGTTTAGCAGCCGACTGCCAAACAGAAAGTTGGGATGAGTTTATGCCCCAACTAGACGTAGCAGACTTTGCAGGTATTAAGGTGGCATTATACGGCTTAGGCGATCAAGTGAATTACGCAGGCGAGTTTGTTGATGGCTTGGGTGAATTGTACGATGCAATTCTAGAAACCGGCGCCGATGTTGTTGGCGAATGGCCAGCCGAGGGTTATGAGTTTGACGATTCATCTGCGTTACTAGAGAACGGTAAGTTTGCAGGCCTAGTGTTAGATAACGATAATCAGAGCGAGTTACACCCAGAACGTATTAGCGGTTGGTTAGAACAAATTAAAGCAGAGTTTGGTGTGTAGCACCCTATAAACCAGTACCTAGGGCACATACTAATGTGCCCTTTCTATTTCATGCTTTACTACCAATATTTCTGGTGATTTAAAGCCTCAATACATGCTGTTTCCCCAATGATTGGCGCTAGTGGAGTTTCGCTCAAAGACTGAGCTAGCCAACCTTCGGGATGACTCAATACTAAAGGCGCTTTAATCATATCTTGGCTAATCTGACTAAAACCCACCTTTGAGTAAAAGCTTGGATCGCCATAGGTGACTAACACCTCACCGCCTAAAGCACGTAAATGTTTGATGCCGGCATTAATTAGCTTCTGCCCCACGCCTTTTCCTTGCTGGCGAGTAGCCACTGCCACCGGTGATAAAATATAACCAGCTTGCTTATTGGGAAGCACTAAGCGGCTAAAAAATATGCTGGCGACGATCTCCTTGTCTTCTAGAGCAACAAAACCAATCAAGTCTTCTGCTTTGGTATTAGCCACAATGTCAGTGACCAAATGGCCAATGAGTTGCCCCTCTTCTTTTCCTTCTGAATAAGAGAATACCTCAGTAAAAAGTTGAATCACCGCTGGTGATTGATTAGCGCTAAATAATTCGAGCAACATTGTTGCACCTACCTTAATTATCGAAGAGGAAAATGGCTTACAGATTAGGCCATTGCTGGCTCAGTCCCACTAGGTGAATCAATCCAATAAGCAAACAAATTACCGAACTCCACAACCAAAACCTTGGTGTATTGCCCATAGGCTTTTTAATCAACAATAAACCAGCCAATCCGCGAACTAAATAGACCAATGTAATCAGTACTAAAACAATACGTGGATAAGGTAAAGCGAATGATAGCGTTGCGGCAGAATAAGCATAAAGCGCCCAAACCGAAAGAATTGCAACAATAGCGCTGGTGATTAAGGCAGGTTTGATACTTTTTTGCTCTGCCAGAAGCGCCATTTTTTCACCCGCACCGAAAAAGCGATACCACGATGCACCAAAAACAATACAACCCACATGCATAAGGGCGGCTATAGCACTGAGTGTTCCTGCCGCTACAAGAAAGGTATTCATAAATAACCCTCTGCTTAAAGTTATGTAAGCCTGCCGTATCGTCACTGTTCATTTCAAAGCTCGTTTTTAGGCAGTGTTAAAACTAGCACCTAGTACTGGTTTAATTCGTCTTGGCTACTCATTACTAATGGCAAGAATTTCGCTGATCACCGCATCAGAAAACAACGATTTAGACAAATACTGTTGGCCGCCAGACTTAGCCACCAAAATTAAGCCCAACTCTGTTTCAATCACCCGCTGAATGTCACTCCACAACACTGAGGTTTTTGTATAGGGGTTTTGAGTGTTGATGCCGTTCTCGTCAATGCTCAACTTTACTTCACTGTCGGCACTTCTGCCCCACATTTGGCGGGTTAGCCACCATGCACGGCGAAACCGAATATGTAGCACTTCCATTACCGCTAAAACAATTAGCATAAATCCGACCGTGCCTGAGTCTTCAATAAACGCCAGCAATCCCATGCCTAAAGCAAAAAACACTACAGGTAGAATATAATTGGGCTTGGCATTTTTTCCATAGGGTAGAGTTTGATCAAAGCACTCTGCAAGATAAGCGCGAGACAAAGTAAATTGGGTGGTAAACGCCTGCATAAAACTCACTTATCAATGTTGAATATTGTTAATAGCACTCAATGGTTGAACGGATTGTTAGTTATCGTTAATCTCAAGCTTTAAGTACTACTTGCTATCGCGCTATTTTACTGTTTTAACGACACAAGGGAAACGCCAAAACAATAACCACTGCAGTGTTAATTTTTCCGATGCTTGCTTATGCTAAAACCATCTTGTTTAAAGGACAAAACACAATGCTGAAAAAGTTAAACGCTTACGCTGCAATCTGTGGCTTGTTTTGGGTAATGCCCAGCCTAGCTGAGCAATTTGAACCTAAAGCTTTAGAAATAGTTACCTTACAAAATGGTGCTCAAGTACAGTTGAATGACGACTTTACCTGGCAATACCTGCTGTTAAACACGCAAAGTGAAACAACTGGTTCAATTGAGACAAGCAATGCTGTAGTACCGGTTGCTGTAGGAGCCTCAGAAACACCATTGGCTAACTCAGCGTCTTCTCATTCACCTGAGCGTTTAAGTGACATAGCGATCAATCAAGCTGAGTTACTAAAGTCTACTGCAAAGAATGGCGTAAAAATAAGCCTACTCAACAGCCAATGGGATGATAAAGACCGGCTTGGTCTGCATTTCCAACTGGTCAACACTGGTACCAAAAACTACGTACAAATATTGCTTGAAGTCAGTTTATATGCCGACTCTGGTACCTTATTAACCCAGCAAGAAGTTAAAGTTTGGCAAGCCATTTTTAGGATGCCGGACACCTATTTGCGCAAAGAGCAGTCACGCACCAGTGAGATTCTTTGGTTAGAGGGGGTAGATAAAACCCAGTGGGATAAACAATTATTAAGCCTGAAAATCACAAATATGGAATCACGCTAATACTGTTTCAACCCTGGGCTAAAAGCGCTTGCTTTAAACTTAAAGCCGCTTAACCATTTGCAGATCGGTAATGGTTTCACCTTCAAAAGTGTCGGTTAGGCTATTATCCGAAAACTCAAATCCGAGTTTACGATAGAAGGTAATCGCTACCTTATTTGAATCCAGCACATAAAGGTTTATTTCCTCTATGTCTTTTTCTTTCGCTTTTAATGCTAGTTGCGCCATCAATAGTTGCCCTATTCCCTTTCGGTAAACGCTAGGACAAAGATAGAGCTTATGAAGTTCGAGAATCGCAGCAGAAGCCTTAGCTTCGCTATAAGATAAGAAACCAACAATCTGGTTATTGTCTACTGCCACCAATACATGTTCAACGCCGGTACTAATGGCTTGTAGCCATTCACGTTGCCTTAGCTGAACCGTGTACTTATCAATATAGCCTTTTGGCATTAAGCCCTTAAAAGCAGACTTCCAAGCGTTAACATGAATTACAGCAATAGCAGCTACATCACCTAACAGTGCTTCCCTTACTTTGCGCTCCATGATGTCCTTCTCAAATTACGAATGCTAAACAAAAGCTTTAAGGCTCAAAACTAGCCCAGGCCGCATAGGAATTATAAGTATCTAAATCCGCTATGAGAAAACCCGAAAACTCAGGTGTTTAACAAGAGTTTCCATGCGTTTTACTTAGACCAAACAATAGCACTAACTAATTGGCGAATAAGTGTTCTACCTATCAAATTGATAGAATTATCATAAATGTAAGTATAGGGCTGAAGAGAAATGAGCTTAGCGGAAAATTAGGCTTACTTGGCTATTGGATTAGCTTTTGAGGCCTAAGTTTCTAGGCCCTTTAACAATTGGTAATGGTAAAGCCAAACTGCTTAGTGGGTCTTACCTTGGTGTTAATGGCTACTTAGCAATGAACCTAAAATCTTCAATTTCGCCTAGCTCATTAGCGTGCAGTATGTAATCAGTGTTCATGTCAGCTTTGTTTTCGTAAAAGCGTATTTCATATCCACCATTGAGCTTATCGTAAGCTATCGTGTATTTGCTGCTAACTTTACTCACCACAGCATTGGCGCTTACTTTGCCATTTGCTAAAGGAGTGCTGGTGGTCAAATAAGTAAGCATGTTGGTGGAAAGATCGTCAAACGTAAGCGTATAAAACAGTTTTTTCTTTACCAATTTTTGGTCAACAACTTTGGTTGAGTAACCTTCAGACGAATAGTAGCCGTTGGTTTTAACGATTAGCTCAAACTCATCTTCTGCTGTTGGCGCCGTAGACACACATCCTGATAAACTAAACATTGTGAGAGTTAATATGATTAGCTTTTTATACATTAGTCACCTCATTCCTCTTGATAGTTACATCATACAATAGCACCTTTATCTGGTTGGATCAGTTCAAGAGTAACAAGGCTGACAAAACAGCTCAAAAAGTACTAAAAAGTGAGAAGCAGGTTCGCCCAAAACAAAGTCTGTGAAACAGCTGAGATTATTTGTGGGAGTCTGTTGGCGAATGTTGTCTATTACTAACTGCTGTAGCTGTCACTTTATGAGTAGGTTCTAGTGGCGTGATTAGCGACTGATTAATGCTACTTAAGGTGAGCTCCTTCTCAAGAGTTATAGATATCTGATTTATTGAGCGTTTAAGCTGTTTATAGCTAAAACCGCTACGCAATGCCTGAGGTAATCGCTGTGGGCCTAGCAAGGCTAAGCCCATTATGGCTATTACCATTAGCTCCCAAAATCAAACACGGTTATTTACTCAGGTTTTTGCTGCCGCCAGTTTCAACTCGTAAACCGGTTTCTGGAGTAGTTTTACCCTTATTGTCTTCGCTCATAGCTTGTTTAAAGCCTTTAATGGTAGTACCTAAATCACCGCCCAAACCGCGTAAGCGCTTAGTACCAAACAATAAAGCAACAATAACGGCCACTATAACCAGTTGCCAAACACTAATTCCACCTAAACCCATGCTCACTCCTTTTTGTTTTCTTGCTCTTAAACAACAAACAGGCTCAGATAGAGCCTGTTTTAAAGTTTACCGGGTAACTTAAACGCCTAGAGCACTACCGTCGTTTTTACGAATCGCCACTACTGATGCACGCGGACGCAAATCAACACCAACAGGTGTTTCTTCTGCTGCGTTGGTGCTGTAAGGCCAGTTACCTGGGTGTTGAATACACACAAACATGGTGGTGTAGTCAGGGCTTATGGTAAAGCCTGTAACTTCACAACCGTTTGGTCCTACAAAGAAACGGCGTAATTCACCTTGGTTTTCGCTGTTAATGGTATCAGCATTACCGTCGGCGTCTTTTATCGCAGAAGGCACTACTGCCAGCATTTGATCGTTGGTGTAGTTTTTAACTTCGTCTGCACCGTTGTCTGTTTGAATCCACATAATGCCGCGCTTATCAAATGCCAAACCGTCGGGGCTAGCAAATTGATTAAACTCACCTAATCCAGATAGGTTGGTGTCTGCGTCACCATCTGCTGGTGAACCAAATACAAAGATGTCCCAGCTAAAGTCGGTCGCTGCGTCACCTTCGTCCCAACGAATTACATGGCCAAATTTGTTGTTTAAGCGCGGATTAGCAGGGTTTGTACCGGTGGTGTCGTCACGTCGAGTATTGTTGGTTAGTGTTAAATAAACAGAACCAGTAATTGGGTCTACGGCACACCATTCTGGGCGATCCATTGGGGTTGCGCCAACTAAATCAGCAGCGCCAGCGGTGTTTAAAATAATGTCTTCCAGTGCCGCAAACGAGTCGGCTAATGTGCCGCCAGCAGTGGTCTCGCTCTCTAAGGTAAGAGGTAACCAATGGCCTACGCCGTCAGCGTCAAACTTGGCAACGTAAAGTGTGCCTTGGTCCATGTATTTATCACCTACCGCTAGGCGATCTGTTGGGTCTGCATCGGCTGCATCCCACATTTTCTCAGACACAAATTTGTACATGTATTCAAAGCGCGAGTCGTGGCCTGAGTAAAATACAATAGGTTTACCGACTTCAAGTGTTCCAAAGGTACAACCTTCGTGGCGGAAACGGCCTAAAGCAGTGCGTTTTACGGCGCGTGAGTTTGCTGTGTAGGGGTCAATTTCTACAATGTAACCGTGGCCGTTGGCTTCGTTGCGGTAGTCGTCCATGGCCGTTGCGCCAGTAGGTGTTACGTTAAAACGGGCAAACTCGTCTACTCGCTCAGCAGCGTTACCAGCGAGTGTTTCCCAGCCATAACGAGTAGTGCCAGATGTGTCTAAACCTATGCGGTCTTGCTCATCAGTGGTGGTGCCAGTGTTAATAAAGTAACCAGGCCAGTTTTCTTCACAGGTTAAGTAAGTACCCCATGGTGTGTAGCCGTTACCACAGTTGTTTAGCGTGCCACGAGCTTGGCTGCCATCTGGCGAAAATGGCGTGGCTAGTTTGCTAGAGTGCGCTAAGGGGCCAGAAATATCCATAACGGTAGCGCCGGTATAGCGGCGGTTTAATGGGTCAGTGTCTAGCATCATCCACTGGCCATTATCTTGCAATTGAATGCGAATAACACTAACGCCGTGAGCAGCAATTTCCTTGCGTACTTGGTCTATGCTGCTGCGGATGCCATCGGCATCAGCATCTGTTCCAGTGGGGTGTAGCGCGTTTTGATCAATGTACTCGTGGTTTACGCACAACAAGCCGTCGGTACTGGCATCGTTTAGCGGGAAGAAGTGCAAACCGTCGTGGTGCATGCCCATCGCATTATTTTGGTCTACGGCATCGTTGCTACCGTCATCTTGCCAAGCCGACGCCGTTGCATTTATTGGTTGGCCCCAAGGTGCAAGAATTTGTGCAGTGTAGCCTTCTGGTACGCTTACAGCATCAATTTTAGAACCAGCGATTGAGTTGAAGTTTAGCGTTGCGCTAGGTGTATCACCACCGCCAACAGCAGTGCTGCTAGAAGAGTTACAGCCAGCTAAACCAAAAGCACCAAAGGTAGCCATTGCGCCTAAGCCTAAGCCGCCTTTTAAGATTTTACGGCGTGAGAGGTGCACATCTAGCACTTCATCAAAGCTTGGGTTTTTACTTTTGTTAAAACGCGTTGGGTTAAATGTTTCCTTGCTCATTTAGCTATATCCTAGTTAAGTACTCTCATTTATTGTTCGGATTAAGCTAATTCCACAATGTTACATTTACGTTAAGTTTGTATGGATTATTTTGTGAGTTTGCTAAGCGCTAAGTAATTAACAAGTATACTAATAAACCAGTAATCGCCGTTTCATCTATCTCTAAAAAAATAGTATTAATTTCCAGCATAATATTTCGCTTTTATAGACAACACTCAACATTTATCTCTAGAACGCTTACTGAAGTAATACCCAAGTAATCATCAAAATTTTGTGCCTATTGACTTAAATACTCATCAATTAAGAGAAGACCCTTTACACGTTTCAACCAACCACTGACGCTGTTGCTGCTTTTGCGCTTGCCCAAGAAGCGCTTCTTCAATTTTTGTTTTTGCTTCTTCAAAGGGTATTTTGTGTTCAGCCATGATTTGTTTGCACCATAACAAGTGGTAACCCATACCGGTAAAAATCGGCTGACTAAAACTCGCTTGGTCCATGTTAAACAGGGCTTCGTCTAGCTGAGGTAATAACTGGTCTCGTGCGACTAAACCCAGCTTGCCACCACTTACCGCGGTTGGACATTCTGAATGCCGCTCGGCTAACTGTTCAAAATTGTCACTATTCACTTGCTTCGCCAACTGATAGATACGTGACTTAGCTTGAGTTGGCGCATTCTCTTTAAACTGCTCATTAACAGTAATCAGAATATGATGGGCCGCTCGCCGTTCTACTTGTAGGAATTTTTCAGGGTACTGCTGATAGAACGCTAAGGCTTGCGCTTCGCTAACGGGCGCGACATTTTTACTGACATACGCCAACACAGCTTCACAACTAAGTTCTAAACGTAGCGCGTCTCGCAGCCCTGGCTCACTTAGCTGATTAGCCAGTAGCGCTTTATTAAATGCTTCAGGGGATTCAAAATTTTGTTTGATAAGCGCTAAACCTTTGTTTAGCTGCGCATCATCAACATGCACCAGTTTTGCTTCTTTAGAGGCAAGCACTTTTTGCTGAATATGAAAGGATTTACTCACTACCCTTTGCAGCTCGGCGACCTGTTTTTGGCTTAACTGATCTGGATTTAGTTCAAACAAAGAAATGCTGGTTTTCATACAAAGATAAGCTTGAGGGCTGTCTATTGAACTAGTTAAGGGACTATCTGCAGTAAGCTCTACGCTATCCAACATAAGCGGCCTCCTCAAGGCTTACCAATGCGCGCTCTGGTACCTCTACATCGAGTTCGCCAATTTGAATTCGATAACTTGGGCTAGTTTTAGCTTTACGCCTTACTGCTAATACATCAACAATACTGCCTTTATTGGCCACAATTTCACCTTCTTGCGATAAAGAAAGGCTTAGCGCTGCTTTATCACCATATTCAAATTGATTAGGCTGCCATACCAATTCGGCATCAATTAGCTCGGCCTCTTTACAGCCAATGGTTAATCCACGATTAATAAACTGCACCTGATAGATAAGGTTATTTTGTAAATGGTAACCCGATTGTCGAACGTACCCGCAAGCTCCACGACGTACTAATAACGCCCCTTTTTTGCAGCCTGGGAAACTTCCGTCGTTGCGAATATTCTCAACCACTCTCACTTTGCATCCGTAACCAAATTTTGCTGTATTCATCTGCTACCTCACTGTTTAACAGCCGCTACACGTTTTACAAGCGGGTGCAGCATGCGCCAACACCACGCCTTTTTCTAACAGGCAGTAAGCTTTGGCCACCGCCGCTTTAAATTCGTCAAAATTGCTACATTGTTGCTCGGAAAGCACTTGACCAAGCAAGCGTAAATACACCACCCTTTTTACCTGTAGTAAGTTGGGTTGATAACTCACCTTAAAAAACTCGAGAAACGACTCTGCACTGCTTAAGCTGGCTATTTGCTGCTGCAACTTTGGATCTTCTATTGTGTGAACTAACATGGCCTACTCCTTTATACACAAAGTGCTTGTGGAAGCTGCGGCTTAACACATTGTTGATAAAACCCGAATAACTCATGGGAACTGGGGCTACGTTTATTGCGTTCTGCCCAATTCACCAATAGTGATTTTAGGGCCATACACTGGGGCTTAGTTAAGGCAATGCCGAGTGATTGATAGACCGATTCAATGGCCGAAAATCCAGAATGTTTGCCTAATACCACGGTGTGGTTACGGCCCAATAACGCGGGCGAAAAACCTTGGTAGTTTTGCGGATCTTTTAGCAGACCGTCTACGTGTATTCCTGACTCGTGGGTAAAAACATGTTGACCAATAATGCTTTTGCTTACCGCCACACTGCGCCCAGAGGCTTGAGCCACTAATTCACATATTTTAGGAAGCTGTTTTAAGTCTATTTCGGGAATAGTTCGCTGGCCTGCCAACTGCGTAACATTCAGCGCCATTAACACTTCTTCTAGGGCTGCATTGCCGGCTCGTTCACCTAAGCCAATAACGGTGGTATTCACCGAGTCAACGCCCGCCTTAATAGCCGAAAGCGTATTGGCGGTAGCCATACCCAAATCGTTATGGGCATGCATCTCAATTTGTAAATCACTGCTTTGTTTTAGGGCGCTAATAAACACTTCAGTGGCAAACGGGTCCAGTACCCCCAAGGTGTCGGCGAAACGAAGCCGCGATGCACCGGATTTTTGCGCCAGCTCAGCAATAGTTTGTAGCTCGTCTATGGTAGCTCGCGAGGCATCTTCCATCCCCACACATACCTTAATACCTAGGTCTAAAGCTTGGGCAATACCGCGTTCTAACAAGCGAAATAACTGTACTTTGCTAAGCGCCAACTTCGATTCACGTTGCTGATTAGAAGCAGGAATGGAGATGTCCAAATAGTCTAAACCTAGGCCAGCAGCGAGTGAAATATCATGCTGATTAAGCCGGCTCCAGCCCATGGTTTTACTGGTGTTTAGCTGCAGGCAAATGGCACTTATCACCTCGCGTTCGGCGCTGCTCATTGCCGGTACGCCTACCTCTAACTCTGCAATACCTGCAGCTTGTAAACTACTGGCTATGTTTAGCTTTTCTTCGGCGCTAAAAGCCACGCCCGCTGTTTGCTCACCATCACGCAAAGTGGTGTCGTTTATAATCAACATGGTTCTCTCCCCCTCTATCGTTTGCTTAATACTTGAGGATTAAGCGTAAACAGGGCTAAAACTTTGCTCTGCGGGTTGATTGCTTGCGGTATCCCAATAAGGTGAAAGCATCCGTAATTTTTCCACGATGCCTGGTAACACTGCCAGCACTTGGTCAATCATTTCTTCACTCGTAAAGCGAGACAGCGAAAAACGAATGGCGCCGTGTGCCGCGGTATAAGGAATATCCATTGCGCGCATAACATGCGATGGCTCTAGTGAACCTGAAGTACAGGCAGACCCTGAAGACGCAGCAATGCCGTGTTGATCCAGCATCAATAAAATGGACTCGCCTTCAACAAACTCGAAAGCGATGTTGCTGGTATTAGGCACACGATGACGAGGGTCGCCGGTCACGAAACAATGTGGAATACGCGCTAACAGCCCCATTTCCAAGCGGTCGCGCATCATCTTGATTCGCGCAGAATCTTGTTCAATAGATTGCATGGCTAGTTCTGCCGCTTTACCCAAACCAACAATGCCGCTGCTATTCTCTGTGCCAGCTCTACGACCGCGCTCCTGGTGACCGCCACGCAGTAATGGTCGGAATTTGGCGCCACGGCGCAGGTACAAGGCGCCCACTCCTTTGGGTGCATGGAACTTGTGCCCAGAGATAGACAGCAGATCTATACCGCTGTCAGCGACTTGAATAGGTAACTTGCCAGCAACCTGCACTGCGTCGGTGTGAAATAAAATGCCATGCTGTTTTGCTAACTCTGCCATGCCTCGAATTGGGAACAGACTCCCAGTTTCGTTGTTTGCCCACATAAAACTGGCTACAGCGACTTCGCTACTCAGCGCTTGTTTGTAAGCTTCCATGTCTAATCGACCACGCGCATCTACTTTTATCCAATGCACCGTATAACCTTTACGCTCAAGGTTTTGACACAGCTCTAACGTGGCTGGGTGTTCAATCACTGAGGTAATGAGCTCTTTTCGATTAGGAAAGGCTTCAATGGCCGACATAATGGCTGTTGCGCTGGCTTCGGTGGCACACGAGGTGAAGATAACCTCGCTACTAAAGCTTGCGCCGATCAAGTCTTGCACTTGTTGCCTTGCATGTTCTATCGCTTTACCTACTTGCTCACCAAACTGATGGATAGAAGAAGGGTTACCATAAAACTCACTTAAATAAGGCAGCATTTGTTCCAGTACTTTGGCATCGACTTGAGTGGTGGCGTTGTTATCCAAGTAGGCCAGCGGAGTGGCTTTGTTTAGCGTAGTTAGGTTGCTCATAGTGTTATTTCCTTAAGCTAAGCTGGCTGCGCCAGTTGGATATACAGTGATTGTTTCGCCTAATACGGCACTGATCTTCTGCTCGATCATGGCTAGGGTGGCACCCGATAGACCACAACCATTACAAGCGCCGGTGAGTGAAACAAACACCATGTCATCTTCTACGTCTGACAATTGCACATCACCACCGTCTGCTTGAAGTTGCGGCCTTACTTGCTCTAGGGCTTGTTCAATAAGACGTATCTTGCCAACAATGGTATTAGCTTTGCTCGGGCTAGCCGGCGTGACAATGGGATCTGCCAATGGCGCACCTAAACATTCTTCGAGTACCCATTCAATTTTCTCGTGGCAAGCTGCACAGGCCCCGCCAGCCTTGGTGTAGTTGATCACCTCATCTAAGGTTTCAAGTTTGTTTTGGCTTACCACGCGTTTAATTAGCGCGTCGTCGATGGCAAAACATTTACAAATGAGTTCACCTTCTTCATGTTCCTCGGCAATTTCTTCTCCACGATATTGCGCTACCGCAGCATGCAATGCTTCCATTCCCATGACTGAGCAATGCATTTTCTCTGGCGGTAAACCATCTAAAAAATCAACGATATCTTGATTGGAAATACGCATTGCTTGATCGATGGTTTGACCAATGATCATCTCAGTTAATGCCGACGAAGAGGCAATCGCGCTGCCACAGCCAAAAGTTTGAAATCCGGCATCTTCAATCACATCACTATCAGGGTTTACTTTAAGACTAAGACGCAAGGCGTCTCCGCAGGAAATTGAACCCACGTCACCAATGGCGTTTGCATGATCGACTGCTTTAGCATTTTTGGGTTGAAAGAAATGCTGTTTTACTTTTTCTGAATAGTTCCACATACGCTACCCCACAATGATGAGTTAATTGGTAGTGGTAGTAACCCGTTGTGATAAGACAACATTACTGCCCTAGACTGAGTGTTGATAAGCCATTGGGAACCTAGAACACAGCGTTTCTTGCTCAAGGGCCGCAAACTCAATCACAACGGGTTATTACCTACATTAGGTATTGCAAGTGGGATACCCAATCAACCAACGAGCGTAACCTACTGATAAATATTGATTTATCAACTCGGGATAAATATTTTCAGTGTGAGTTAAATCACATTATCGGATGGCTTGTTAGATTTGCTACAGGATGTTGTAGGCCTTAATGACAACTGCTGATTAAGCTGCCCAATAAGCGGCTGGGCAAAATATCGACTTAACAGTAAGCCAGAGACAAAACCCAATAGAGCGGCCCCTAAATTAATGTATTCGACCGTATGAGGATGAGAGGCCGCAAACAAATAGTTAGCCAATAAAGCAAAACCAAGCAAACCACATAAAGCAGGAGCAAACATCACCATAATGGCTTTTAGTAAAAAGCTGTCGTGGCAATTCATGTCTACTTGCTGCCCAACCTTATAGTGCGCTAGGCTGGTAAGTTCTGCCCGTAGCAAGGTAGCTGTGTCACTGTTCACAGTGACACAGCTATTTTTACTCGCACAAGAAGAACAGGCACTTTGCCGCTGTCCTTCTAATACAACTTTATCACCTGACACGCTAACCACATTTAAGCTTACTTGTGCCATAAGATCTGCTTCCTAGACCAAAGCGCTAGCGGGTGTATGGGTGTGGCAACTTTTAGCACATACGGTAGAGCAAGCCGCACAGCCAATACAATCACCGGCGTTTTTCAGCTCCATCACCATCACTACATCGTCGTCATAATCGTCATAGGCTTCGTCATCTTCGTCTATTTCTCGTTCAACCAAATCAAACACATCACGTGGGCAAACTTTGTAGCACCGCCCGCAGCCAATACAAGCATCTTGATCTAATGCCGTAACAAACTGCGGTTCCCAAGGTGATCCGTCTCTGGTGAGCCCCATAAAGTTTTTATCGCTCATTACTCTTTCCTTTTTTAGTTAATTTACATTCCATTACCTTGTTACCAAGGCTCATCTAATAGTTCGTTTAAACGTTGGGTTTGTTCGGCTGAATCAGTCTGTTTGTTTTGCATCCACGCCATCGGTTGATGAACAAACTGCAAGTGAATTTCTCCCAACAAAACACTAAGCTCTATATCGCTATCTACCATTAAACTACTGATACCCGATTGCTTAAGTTTTTCTATTGCTCGTTGGCCACAAGCGTTACTGAATACGGCTGCACAGCCTTTAAGGGCTTCGATGCGTTGGCTCAAGCGCCCAGCGTCGTGACCAGGTTTAGTCACTTCAAACTGCAGCGCTTCAATAAGTTGAATATGTTGCTCACCAAAACCGTAAATCAAAAAGGTATGTGCACTACCAAAATGTTGGTCAACCTTGTGTTTACTCTCACTGGCAAAAGCCACTTTAAAACAGTGCTCGCGTTGTTGGCCGTCTTCGATAATTGAAAGCTTTCTTTCCATCGCATTCATAGCAGCACCTTAGGAAATGGGCAGTGGATGTTTAACACAACTTTCTGGTTCAAAACGGTAAGCACTTACATGGGCAGGTACTTCGTCTTGATGATTGGCTTTTAGTAAATTAGCCATGGCAAATAAGCGATCTCTGGCACCTTCGTATCCCACTTGCAGCGTATCGCTATTACCAAACTGATCATGGCAAGGGAAGCCTGCTCGTAATACCGGTGTGGAGGGCTCGCATAAATTGGCGCAATGGGTATTGCCTATAACAAACTCACTATCGGCAATAACACTGGTAAGGTCTGATAGATCCCCTACTACCACGTTATTTGCTTTAATCGCTTTAAGTTCTGGCACATTGAGGGTTGTGACAAGTTTGTTTAACACTGCACCATTCTCGGCTAACAATGTTGCGTAACCCCCTGCGGCGTCGGGCTCTAAGGCCATAGACACTTGGCTAGCCGATAACAGAAAGTGGCAATCTAACATGGCGTCTTGCAGCCGTTTACGTTGACGATTTATCCAATCGGGCACTGCTTGATTGGATAGCCTAGACAGCAACATTACCAGTTTGTCACTCTTCTCTAGGCCCATAACCAGACCTAAAGAGTGATAAGGCACCGCATAGTGTTCTTGTAACAATTTTGCTGCGGGTAATAGAGATTCGCCAATCACCAAACTCGCTACGCTATTTACCATGCTGGTAATTTGATTTACCCCGGTACCGCCAGTACTGGTGTTAGAAAAATCTTCATCGGCCAAGTGGCCATCTAAGGAATCACTTAAATTAGGGAGTAACACCGCGTTAAATCCAAACGCTGAGCAATACCGTTCAATTAACTCACAATCTGCGCTGGTTAAGGCCACTGAGCAAAACACATTAAGTTGTGGCTGTACTACAACCGTAGATTTGCTATCAACGGTAGGTTCTACAATTAACTGTTGCACGCAAGCTTCAACAGCATGTGCAAAACCACTTTGCATCGAGCCGCTAAAATCTGGGGTTGATACAGAAACCAGTCTACTTTTTGAATACTGCGGATGGTTAGCTTTAAATTCACGAATAACTCTAGCTACGTCGCAGCCTTGCATCTCCGTTAAGCCTGTAGTTACCACCATAATTAACTGAGGATGATGTTTTTCACATAACAGCGCCAATGCTTTGCTTAAGTTGTCGTCGCCACCCATTACTGCAGCAATGTGGTCTATGGCGGTGTTTTGTAGCGGTATGGGCTCGCGATAATGTTGTATCAAGTAAACCTTAGCGAACGCCCCACATCCCTGTGAGCCATGCATTAAAGGGATGGCATTGCTTAAGCCCATACAGGCTAAGGTTGCTCCGGTAGCCGCACTGGTTTTTAACGGTTGTTCTACTAAGGCGCTGCGATTTATAGCGATGTGATAGTTATCTTTGCTCATATTATTGCTCCTCGCTGCTTAATCGTACTTTTTGCTGCCACGGCGCAGTACTAGCAACCAGCGGCCAAATCGGACTTTCTAAGGTGCGGCACAGTTCTTTAGCAAAGGTAAGCATGCCCTCGTAGCCTGCGTAGGCGTGTTCCCGCTCTTGGTTAATGTCGAGGAACGGTAAGCGCGCTTTAAGCGCGGTATACATGTTTCGCCCACCTGCTATTAATAAGTCGGCCTGTTGTTGGCTAGCAATGTCTAATAGGTTTCTTGCACCGCCTTCGTCTAACATTAACGCTTCGTCACCCATTATTTGTTTAATACGGGCTTTGTCTTCAGCAGTGGATTTTTTGGTCCCTGTAGCCACTACGCTAACGCCTAGCTCTTGCAATGCTGAGACTATCGACCACGACTTTACTCCGCCGGTATACAGCAGGGCCTTAGTACCAGTTAAGCGATTAATATAAGGCTGCAGTTTCTTGCGGATGGCAATTTCTTGCTCAGCTATCAATACCTCTGTTTCGCGGATCACTTGCGGATCATTGATCAATTTAGCGAAGCTTCTTAATGCTGCTGATGTATCCTCTACGCCATAAAAACTGCCTTCGAACCAGGGAATGTCCCAGCGTTCTTCTAACATACGTGCGACGTTTATTTGCGCGCGAGAGCACACCACCATGGCCGCGTCGGCTCGGTGCATAGTTTGAATTTCGTGGAAGCGGGTATCTCCCGACATACAGCTTAATACCCGATAACCCAAACGTTCTAGCAAGGGTGATACGTGCCAAAATTCTCCAGCAATATTGTATTCACCTATCAGCACAATATCGTTTACTTGACGTGTTGGATCGTGGCGCATTAAGGGTTTTGCTGGCGGCTCAGCACTTCCCACAACCTGTTTTACCATTACCTCTCCCGCAATGCGGTTGCCTAGGTTTTTACTCCCGTAAAAACCGGCTGCATCTACTGCAACAACGGGAAGTTCCCAGCGCTGCTGGGCCAGTTTGCATATCGCGTGAACGTCATTACCTTCTAAGGCAGGAACACAAGTAACGTAAACAAACACAGCTGGTGGCTGATGTTTCTCGATAACGGTTTTTATAGCGTGAAGTAACCGTTTTTCTGCTCGACCCATTATCACGTCTTGTTCGTTTAAATCTGTGGTAAACCCTAATCGAAACAAGTTGCGACCAGAGGCGCGAGTACCTCGGTTATTCCAACTGTTCCCAGCACAAGCTATAGGCCCATGAACAATATGGGCAACGTCGGCAATCGGTAGCAGGCTTATTTGGGCTCCATCAAAACTGCAACCACCCGCAGTTGCACCAGGCACCGGCCTGGCACAGCCGCTCTTTTCTCCTTGGTTATGCTCACAAGCTGGCTCATCTAATAATTCAGCAATATCACTTCGCTTCATGCTTACTCCTCATCACTTGCAACTTTGCTTGTTAAAGCACTCAGCAGTTCTAGTTGCAACAGACATTCCAAAGACTTAGCTATTGATATATATGAATATTCTCTTGTAGCAAACACAACAAAATACTGCCAAACAACACAATGTATAGGTATCTCGTACACCTTAATCACCAACAAAAAAGGGCTTACCCGTGAAGGTAAGCCCTTTAAAACTATGAATGTTGTTTAAGCCAAAGGATTACTCGTTGACTAATTTCCAGGTACGGATCCAGTCAACTTTCATAATGTTATTGTCGTTGTTTAATAGGTCATCTTTTTGAGGAAGACCCCCTACCCAACTTGAATCCTGGCTCCACAAATCCCAAATAATGAATTGCTCAAGCGTGAATGGCTGCTGGGTGGTTACCTTGTTTACTGGTTCACCGTTTAGGTAAAACTGTACGGTATGCTCATCTTTCCACCATGCGCCAAATACGTGATAATCCTCGGTCCATAAAACACCTTGCAAAGTATTTTGATCCGATAAATCGGTACGGTTATCAGAGTTACCATGGTTACGTTCTGTTGAGCCGTTTTTAGCAATAAAGTATTGCGAGTTCATTTTCCAAGGAAAGTCTGGCTGGCAGTTACAGGTAGGAACAGGGTTGATTTCGATGATATCAATCTCATCGCGATTGTTAATGTCACCATTGTTTAACCAGAATGTTGAGTAGGCCGAAATGTTAGCCACTTTTATCCGGCTTTCGGTATACATCGGGAACTTGATTTTGGCTACCGAGCGTACTCTAGATGATTCAAACCACTGGTTAGGGCTGTCAGCATTTAAGGTTGCTTGGATCCACAAGTTACCGTCGGCCACACCTGAATTCTTGTTCAGCATGTTGACTGGTGTATTTCCATAGTTCCAATTGGTTTTTAACCACTTAGCACCATTCCAAAATTCAAACTCATCAGATAGGTTATCTACTTTTTCCCAACGTTTACCTTGTGGAGTTGTGTTATTAAAAGACACAAAACTAGGTAAACTAGCATCGGCTGTATTTACGTCGATGACGTTTGGTGAGGAAACTTCGCAACCGCTGTTATCTACCGAGGTTCCAGGTGGCGTATTTGGACAAAGATCGATGGCGTTATTCACACCGTCGTTATCGTCATCTAACTGTGATGGTGAACATCCATTTTGGTCTACGGCTTCATTTAGCCCCGTATTTGGGCATAAATCGTTAGCATTTAGAACGCCGTCACAGTCGTCATCTAACAATGGAGGCTCTGTGGGCCCAGTTAATTCACCCTGCCAAACCAATTTGAAAGATTCTAAATTCCATTGCCAATCATTTGTACCTAGTGCGTGAATACGCACTTGTTGAACACCCGCTGGTAACGCTACTTCGGTATTAGCAGTTAGTGGTGAAAAGTTATCCCAACCGTTGGCTGGTACTTGAGCTTGAACATAAGAACGCCATGCTCCACCTTCCATTACCAGTAACTCAATGCTTGAGTTTTCGGTGATGGCGGTAGCAACATTAAAACTCACTAAGTACATACCGGCTTTGTCTACATTAACGTCGTAATCGACAAAATCACCGCTGTTTATGTAGTTAATAGCACCTTGCCCAGCGACGGTATATTTACTGACCGGTGTTTGCTGGTTATCGTCAAAAGTGCCACCCTGACTGACAAAATCTTCGGCTTCGATATTTATAGTGCCAACAAGGTCTTCAGGATTAGCGTTGTCGCCATTGTCTACATCATAAATAAATCGAAATTCTTGATTAGGATGATCGGCTAAACATGCCCACTGATGAAATTCATCACCGTTTTCTGTATAGGCACCTGCTACATCTAAACATTTTTCTGTTTGTTGGTTTTTTAATTTAAACCAGCCATTATTCATGTCTAGCAACGACCAATATTGTTTTTCATCGTTTACTTGACAATCTAACTGTTGAATATCAGCGCCATTACTTACATCACCATTTTTAACTTCTAAGCACTTACTACTGGCCTTAGTTTTTATGCTGTAAAAACCATTACCTTGGTTAACAAAAGCTAATCGTTGGTTGGCATTATTTTCACCACAAGTCCATTGAGAAAAAGGGGCAAAGTTAGCTGTGTTACCAGCAGACAAATCGATACATTTACCGCTATGGCGAACCTCAACATTACGGTATTCTGCGTCGCTAACCGTAGCCGCCGACAAGGGGGCTGACATAACAAACGCCATGGTGACACCCAGAGATATCTTGTTTCTAAAAATCATGTTGTTCCCATTTTATATTAGTTAATCCATTAAAGTATTGAAAACAATACTGGCCAACAATGGAGTCGATCAAACCAATTATTAATTCATACGAGAAACTAAATAACAAGACTAAATTATTTCAACAACACCCTGTAGAACAACTGCAAACCTATTAAAAACAACAAAACACAGAAAACTAAAAATACTACATAATGAACAACCATAGTATTCACAATGAACAGATCACAAAGTAAACATTTTCATGGCCAAGTAAATAAACTTTAGAATTAAAATAACCAATAGGTATTACAAAACCAAATAACAAAAATATTTTTAAATTTATTTTTAATTAGTAAGGTAAAAGCTAGGATTTACTAGAAATAGACTTCGCTAAACGTTTCTAGCTCGAAGTCTTAAAGCTAAAATAGTAGAGGTTTCCCTCACTAATGGTTGGCTATTGGCTTTGTATCGGCAGTGGTATTACTCAACATAACCAGAGGAACCGGTACAAAGCGTAGTTAAAAAGAGCGTCGGTTTTGACAGTGAATTAAAGGGCTTAACGGCCACCCAATTTACTGAGTAAATGATTAAGTTGTGCCTGCTCGTCGCTAGTTAACACCGCCATACGACGTTGTTGTTGCTGGTGTAACTCTAAAACTACTTTGTCAATCAAGGTCTTACCAGCAGTGGTCAATTGTACTAGCTTGCTACGTTTATCTTCAGGGTTATCTACGCGCTCGATTAACCCCGCTTGGGTGACTCTGTTTAACACTTTAGTTAAGCCACCAGAGCTAAACAACATCGCTGAGTACAAGGTGGTTGGCGACAGACAATAAGGGGCGGGATAACGGCGAAGAGTGACTAAAATGCCAAAGTCTGCCACCTGCAACTGATATTGCCCTATTACACTCTCCAAGGTTTGATTAAAGCCATGATGGGCGCGAACCATGCGTAATACAGCTGGGGACATAGTCTCGTAGGCTTCTGGCCAGTTTAACTGGGTGGAACGCAAAATACTGTCGATGCTTTCTTGGTGCTTCAATTTGGATTCTCTAAACGCTAAGCGATATTGATAATATATCTTGCTGGAAAGGTAATATCCAGATACTATCTTTCTGGAAAGATAAATATGAGAGAATTATGCAACACAAGATTTCTAAAAAACTGATTTTATTACTGGCATCGGTATTTGCGATGACGCCCTACGCCATTGATAGTTATTTGCCCGCTATTCCGATTATTGCTAACGATTTTGATGTAAATACTTCGTTAGTAGCTATAACTGTCAGCATTTACGTTTTTGGTATGGCCTTAGGCCAACTTATTGGTGGACCCTTATCCGATAAATACGGGCGGAAACCAGTGATGGTAGCGGGATTATTGATTTTTGCACTATGCAGCGTATTTTTAGCATTAGCTAACAGCCTGGAGCTATTCTGGTTGTGGCGAATACTTCAGTCGATTGGCGGTGGCGTTGCAGTGGTAGGAGTGCCGGCTGTTATACGGGACAACGCTGAAGGTAAAGAAGCCGCAAAGCTGTTCTCATTGGTTATGCTGATCATGATGATTGCTCCTTCTATCGCTCCTTCAATTGGTACCTTGATTCTACAAATCTCTAACTGGCATTGGATTTTTATAAGCTCTGGCATATTTGCTTGTGTAGTGGCGATATGGGCAATATTTGTAATGCCCAAACAAGATAGAAGTGCTGCACCTCATGCGAGTTCGATAGGCTTTTTGGATGTATTAAAAAACAAACAGGCTTTGGGTTACTTGGTTGCGCAAGCTTTTGCCTATGGCGTTTTGATGACGTTTATCACCAATGCCCCCTTTGCTTACATCATAAAATTTGGTATTTCAGAAGAGCTCTTCTCACTACTGTTTATTGCAAACGTAGTAGGAGTGGTGATGGTTAACCGCTATAACTCTTATCGGCTTAACCATACAGAACCTGAGCATATGCTGGTGAGCTCTTTAGCCCTACAGTTGTTTGGTGGTGTGGTGTTAATTAGCGCGCTAACAATTGCGCCTACAAATCTTTGGTTTGCCGCAAGTGGTTTTATCATTGTAATGGCGGCTACTGGTGGGACCATGTCTAACGCTAATGCCTGTTTCTTAAAACATTTTGCTAAAGGGGCTGGGACAGCGCAAGCCGTTCTAGGCGCAACGCAGTTTTTTGCCGGCGCTGCCATCAGCGCTATCGCGGCAGTGCTTTCGACAAATAGCTTGTGGCCGATGGTTCTCATCATTGCAAGTTCAGCACTAATAGCCTTGCTGTCGACCTTAAAAGCTAATGCCTTAAATGCCCATGACTTACACCATCAACTAAAACATGGAATCGGCTAATCGGATCCGGCGAATCACCACAAAGCCAAATACCTAGTTATATTTGGCTTTTTCTACAAATTTGTAATAACGCCTAAGCTAACAGCATTCTTGTTCAATGGTATAGAGTAACTCGCTGGCCTGCTTATCATCGCAAAGCGCAAAATATTCGTATAAAGGATTCGTTTGGTTACCAATAAAGTTAAGGTTGTCACGCTTCATTTTTAGTTGTTCTGCCCTTCTACCTTTAAAGTAGTCTTGCCAAAGCTTGCCGCCATGCTCAGCCGCTAAATGCTGGTCTAAAAGGGTGATTAAACGATCTGCATTTTCATCACAACGAATGTTGCAAAATGAAATATAACGGTCGGTACGTCTATTGTTCATGGTTGAGCCACCTCACTAAAAAGCTGCCTAGCAGTTATTACTAGGCAGCTTTAGTAAATTAAATTGAAAATGTGTCCTTAATTACTCTTCATGCAGGGCGACAACGAGGCCTATGGCTAGATCCACACTATTAGTCAATCGCGCGCAACTCGTTCCGTTCGCCATTAAGAACAGATCAAAATAGCTGGCACTGATAAACGGTTCACGTTCTGCCATATCGTCTTCACTGCATTCAATAATTCGAATACTTGGATGATGCTTTTTAAAGCAAGCAAGTTGCTGCTGGTAGTCGTGTTGGTTAGCTACTTTGGCAATAAAGGTATCAATCAAACTCTGACTCAGAGCTTCATCGGTTTGTTGGGCTTTATCGCTACAGCCACAACGATTATGTTTTAGTTTCGCAGTTGACGGATTGTCATTCCCACATTGGTAAGTCCCCGCTTGTTGGGGCTGGTGAAGCTTACCATCACCTTTACAATTACATTGCTTAGTCGCATGCGGTACATCGGGTTCTAAGGTAGACATAATTCCACCTCCTGCTTTTCTAATAGTCGCGCTAACCAACGTGGAGGGGTATCCATTACGCTTTGTAAGCGCTGAAGGATATCTTGGCTGGGTTGTGGCGTGAGTTGTTTTAACGGCAAGATATCAGCGCGGCTGACTCTGGCTGCAGCCGGTCCTCCTATCGACAAAGTCGCTAACAATTGGCAATCTTTTATTAACTCAATGAGATAAGAGGTTCGCGCATCGCCACTGAGGTTTTCCGCTACCGGGCGTACATCGACTAACTGATAACCGCTTGCGTTAATTTGATAGACCAAAAAACGTAAGCAAGAACCAAAATGACCATCTATTTGTTCTAAGTTATTGGAGCTAACAGCCAGTTGCACCACTGGCCCTGCTAGCTCTTTTGCCGCAGGCACAGTGGGTGCCTGCATTTGGCTAATTTGATCAGAGGTTAATATTGCGTGTACTTGATTTACTTGGCCACGCTCTATGGTTAATCGAGAATCTTCCAGTACACCACGTAATGCTTTTGGGCTTAACGTTCGCAGTTTCCTTTCGGTTAGCGGTTCGCTACATTGCTTTACCAGCAAACTAATAAACTGTTTTAAGCCTATTTCCGGCACCGCTTTAGATGCCATTGCCAGCCGCAAGGCCAGCTTATCACTCATTGGCTGTTTCATAACTGCTTCCTTGATTTATGGGGTCTTACCTCACTAGCTCACACTAAGCTCGCCTAGCTCGAAATGTTTTGGGCAAGCTTGGCGCTGGACTAACCGGTTCGATATAGAATTTACTGCCGTCGCCTAGCTCTATCTCCCCACCCCATTGATCAGCGTGATCAAATTGCAATGAGTTAATGGGAAGCTCTAGGTCCTTTTTAGCGATATAGGCTTGTAGCGCTCCTGAGGATTCGCGACTTATGATTAAATTAGGCATTGCTGTTCCTTAAGCTGGCTGGGAACAACTCCCAGCCAGGCTTGGTAGTGGAGCTTATCGGACTAGGTCAAAGCCATAATCTGTTTTACCCATTTCACTGGTATCAAGATCTAGCTTGGCCAGCACCTCGTTGACTAAGGTCGTCAACATGTACATACCGCCTTCGTAACCTAATGTTGTGTTGCGGTGTAAATGGTGGCGATCGAAGATCGGAAAGCCTAAGCGAATTAACGGCACTTCAAACTCTTCACCTTTTGCTTTGGTGTCGCGCTGAATAAACTTGCCGTAAGAGTTACCAATCATAAAGTCTGGTTTGTTGGTGAACATCAATGAACGGAAATGCCACAAGTCTTTACCAACGTGGATCTCAGCATTGGCAGTAGATGGCGATTGCGCAATGAGAGCTTCCATCTTCTTGCGCCAACGCTTGGCCGCGTTGTTACACAAAATGTGTTTAACTTCACAGCCTAGTTCTTGTAGGAACTTGGTTAAGCCCATCAAATAATCAGGATCGCCATAGATAGAGAAGCTCACACCGTGTAACCAGGTATGGGAATCGGTCATCATGTCGACTAAACGGCCACGCTCAGTAGCTAAAGATTCAGGAATTTCTTTGCCTGTAAGCTCAGATATTTTGATCAATAGCTCGTCTGTCCAATCTAAGCCCATTGGGATGTTGGTGGCAGGCACTTCATGCTTCCAGGTTCCCTCAACAAACTTTTTGGTTTTAACCAGTTGATCAGGTTGTAACAGTAAGGTGGTTATAGCGTTAGGCGCATCTTCTAGCTCGGCTAGTGGTGTGCCACCCGCATACATCCGATATTCTCCATCAGCTGGGGTATCTAATACTTCTGATGGATCAGACAACAAACTGTAATCAACACCCATTTGCTGCATCATTTTGTGAATAACGCGGTAGTTACCCAAGTAGGTTTCAAAACCCGGTACCAAGTTAATTTTACCGTTGCTGGCGACTTTTTTGTCGTCCATGCTTTTTGCCGTGAAATACTTAGCAAAACCCTCAAACATGCCATCCCATCCAGTGACATGACTGCCAACAAAGCTAGGTGTATGCGCAAACGGAGTGGGTAGTTCTTCAGGTATGTAGCCTTCTTTTTTGGCGTTACCAATAAAAGCATTTAAGTCATCACCAATCACTTCGGCCATACAGGTGGTGGATACAGCAATCACTTCTGGCTTGTACAACGCTAATGAGTTTTGCAAACCGTCAAACATGTTTTTCTGACCACCAAACACTGCTGCATCTTCGGTCATAGAATCAGACACACATGCTACAGGTTCTTTAAAATGGCGGTTAAAGTACGTGCGGAAGTAAGCCACACAACCTTGAGAACCATGCACATAAGGCAATGTTTTCTCAAAACCTAAAGCACATAACACAGAGCCTAAAGGTTGGCAGGCCTTGGCAGGGTCTACGGTTAGGGTTTTACGCGAAAAGTTTAGATCTTGATATTCTTGAGTGGTGGTCCACTCAAACACCTCTTTCACCTTTTCGTCGCTTGCCCCCTCTTCATGATCGCTACGCTTGCGCGCCATCATGTCTTTATATTCTGGCTGTTCGAATAAGGGGTAGCCAGGTTTGATATCGTCTACTTGTTGACTCATTTTCTCTCTCCTTTCGCGCCACTCATCTGTGAACTACGAATTGAGTTAATGTGTAAAGCGCTAGTGCACTCATCCTGATCTTGCCTAGCACTTAAGCCGCAGCTTTGGCACTTTTCCATGGTGGTGTTAATTTGTCCCAACATGGGTTGTTTAAGGTCATATCCATATCGCGGGCAAAAATCGCAAAGCCATCAAAGCCGTGGTAAGGACCTGAGTAATCCCAGCTGTGCATTTGACGGAAAGGTATGCCCATCTTTTGGAAGATGTACTTCTCTTTAACTCCAGCACCAATCAAATCAGGTTTAAGTTTTTCAGCAAAGGCTTCTAGCTCGTAACCAGTCACGTCATCATAAATAAGCGTGGCGTCTTTCACTTCTGGGACGGTTTTGCTGTAGTCGTCGTTATGGCCAAACTCATAACCGGCTCCCACAATCTCCATGCCTAAGTCTTCGTAGGCTCCAATAACGTGACGCGGGCGTAAACCACCTACGTATAACATTACTTTTTTGCCTTCTAAGCGCGGGCGGTACTTGTCGATAACCGCTTGCCATTGTGCTTTGTAGCCAGCAATCACTTCTTCAGCCTTGGCTTGAATTTTTTCATCAAACTTGGCAGCAATAGCGCGTAGCGACTCTTCACACTTGGTTGGGCCAAACAAGTTGTACTCCATCCATGGCACACCATACTTCTCTTCCATGTGACGACAGATGTAGTTCATTGAGCGGTAGCAGTGCACCAGGTTTAGTTTTACTGAAGGGGTATTTTCAAGCTCAGGCAAAGTACCGTCACCCGACCATTGGGCGACTACACGCAGGCCAATTTCTTCAAGTAAAATACGTGACGACCAAGCATCACCGCCGATGTTGTAGTCACCTATAATGGCGACATCGTAATCAGTAGTTGCGACTTCTTTGCCTTCCGATTTATCCAATACGTAATCACGTAAGGTATCGTTAGCAATGTGGTGACCCAGTGATTGACTCACCCCACGGAAACCTTCACAACGCACTGGCACAATGGTTTTGCCAATTTCTGCGCCCTTGGTTTTAGCTACAGCTTCAATATCGTCACCGATAAGGCCAACTGGACATTCAGATTGAATCGACAAACCTTTAGCCAGCGGAAATAGCATTTCTACTTCATCAACCATGGTCGCTAGCTTTTTATCGCCACCAAACACGATGTCACGCTCTTGGAAATCAGAAGTGAAGTTCATGGTGCCAAAGCTATTTACACCCGTGTAACCGGTGTAATAGTTACGACGCCCAGCGCGTGAGTATTGGCCACAGCCAACTGGACCATGAGAGATATGTACCATATCTTTAATTGGTCCCCACACTACCCCTTTAGAGCCTGCGTAAGCACAACCACGCGCGGTCATTACACCGGGCAATGATTTACGGTTAGCGGTAATACAGCTGCCGGCTTCGCCGTCATTAGCACCTAAGTGCTTTTTGCGATCAGCTTTAGCTTTCTCTGGATAGACTTCTAGCACTTCATCGATCAGCGCTTGAGTCTCTGCTTTTTTATCTGACATTGCTGCCTCCTATAGCATTGATATATTCACTAAGATGAGTGATTAAGCCGTTGCTTCTTCAGCTGTTTGACCAATGATTGATTCGTCTTCTTCATCCATGATGCCGAATTCCATCAATAGTTCTTCAAGCTCGTCCATCGTTACCGGTGTAGGAACAACAAACAGTTGGTTTTCAATGATTTTGTTGGCTAACGTGCGGTATTCGTTGGCTTGGTTACACTTAGGGTTATATTCAATTACCGTCATACGGCGGATTTCAGCTTGTTGTACTACGTTGTCACGCGGTACGAAGTGGATCATTTGGGTACCGATTTTGGCGGCTAGTGCTTCAATTAGCTCATCTTCTCGGTCACATTTACGCGAGTTACAAATAAGACCTGCTAAACGCACACTACCCGTAGCAGCATACTTACAAATACCTTTTGAAATGTTGTTAGCGGCGTACATCGCCATCATTTCACCAGATACAACAATGTAGATTTCTTGCGCTTTGTTTTCGCGAATAGGCATGGCAAAACCACCACACACAACGTCACCAAGTACATCGTAAAATACAAAGTCTAAGTCTTCTTCGTATGCGCCCTCTTCTTCTAAAAAGTTAATGGCAGTAATAACACCACGACCAGCACAACCAACACCTGGCTCTGGGCCACCAGACTCAACACAGCGAACACCGCCATAGCCCACTTTAAGTACATCTTCTAACTCGATGTCTTCCACTGAGCCAGCTTCTGCAGCCATTTCCATGATGGTGTTTTGCGCTTTTGCATGTAAGATTAAGCGCGTTGAATCCGCCTTAGGATCACAACCAATAATCATTACTTTTTTGCCCGCTTCCGCTAAAGCTCCAACCAAGTTTTGAGTAGTGGTAGATTTACCAATACCGCCTTTTCCGTAAATTGCACATTGACGAATAGCCATAATATTTCTTCCTATTAGCTTGATTAACGGTTCCCGCAGTAGCTATTGCGAATACTGTTCCAAGCCTTCAGAAAAAATGTAAAGCACTGTAATATATGGATTTAATGTGTTTTCGAGTGTATTTAAACAATTGAACTAGCTGACAATCGCTCGAGCAAATGTCGCGTTTGTAGCAAAAGTGACTAGCGTATTGGAGGGATGGTTCGGTAATTTGGATGGTGTAGCGCATGAGCTAAAACTAATTTTGTGACCTATTAACACAAGCAATTAGCAGCGCTTAATGTCTATTAAGGAATAAGTCTTAGTAGCACATCAAGCCGGGTTAAATGGTGCACACAAGAAAATGACTAAAAATTAATAAAAATAGTAAGAATGAAATCTATGTAAATTCAAAGCGACTAAATAATGCTTTTAGGAGATTTGAACAAATATCCGCCTTTTAAACGCCTATAAAGCCCCTTTAAAGAGTGTTTATTGCTGCCTGGTTTTCGGCTAAACCGCAGTAGATAACGACTTTCTTAAGTAAATAGTTTACTAATTACTCATTAGTAAAAATTTTGTGCTAAACATTATGTTAGACAGATATTGTTTACAGTAAGGGCTAAAGGATGAAGCCAGTTGTCTACGTAGATATACAAGGACAAATTTGGAAAGTGATGGCCGATGGTCAGTGGGTGAAAGTAACGCCTTCTGAAATAGTCGACACCAGTGTTCCGTTAGTAAAAAACGTCATTAATGAGTTAGCTAAAAATCCGCTATTGGAAACAACTGCGGAAGATAGCGAGACCGCAGCTCCTCCCCTCTATTCTCCAAACACCACTAACAATAGTACCAACCCATCTAGTCAAGGCGCTTCATTTGTAGTTAGGGTGCAACCAACCTTAGATGAGACACTTCCAGAAGCGGGTTTTACTACCCAGAATAGTGATTTAAGTATTAGCGCCACTGAAAACCAAGGGGCTCAGGCCGATGCTATCCCCCCCTTGAGTAACGATGCCGTTATAACAGTAAATATTATTGACGGTGGTGATGGCTACGAAAACCAATTTGAAGTGCCCTCGGTAGTAATACAAGGAAACACCGTTGATGTTGAAGATGGCCGAGTGGTGGTAATCACCCTTACTGACGCTAGCGGACAAACCATTACCGTAAATGCAGTGGTCGACAACAACAGCTATCAATACCAAGGCTTAGACATTCAGCTGTTGAGTGAGGGTAAGATAGATGTAAATGCCAGCGTAACGGATTACTTTGGTCAATTTGTAGAGGCTAGCGATTCAACAATTAAAGATGTAGTGGCCACTATAGAAGCTGAAATAGATGGCCAAGGAGATCTTTATGTTAATCAGTATGAGCAATCCTCCACTCCTTTGCACGGTGACATAGTTGGCATAGAAAACGGACAAACCGTATTTGTTCAAATTACCGATCTTGCTGGTAACCAGCTTAATTTCACTACCGCGGTAGTTAACAACCAATGGCAAATTGCCAATAACGATTTATCTGGTCTACAAGATGGTGAGCTAAGCATTACCGCAAATGCTATAGATATTGCAGGTAATCCAGCAACAGCAACATCTACAATTACAAAAGATACCCAAGCAAGTATAGAAGCCTATATTGATGGCTTAGGCGACAACTACATAAACGCCTTGGAAGTTACCACCACAAGGTTATTTGGTGACGTAGCGAATATTGAGAACGGTCAAAGCATTAGCGTCAGCGTAAATGATGGCAATGGCAGACAGCTTAACTTTGAAACCACCGTTAGCAACAATAGCTGGCAGATTAACAATGTAGATTTAAGTTCACTGGCCGAAGGGACACTAAGCATTACCGCTAATACACTAGATATTGCCGGTAACATTGCTACTGCAAACTCAAGTATTGTTAAAGACACCCTAGCGGAAATAAATGCAAATGTTGATGGCCAGGGTGACAACTATATAAACGCAGTAGAAGCACCCACTACCTGTTTGTTTGGTGAGTTAAACAATGTTGAGGAAGGACAGTTAGTCACAGTTGTGGTTACCGATAGTAATGGTGATCAGTTAGCGCTAGAAACTCAAGTCATTAATGGTGTCTGGGAACTAGCAAGCACAGACTTATCAAGCTTGCTTGATGGCCAACTCACGCTAGAAGCTTCAACCACAGACATTGCAGGTAATATTACCAACGCCAATTCAAGCATTGTTAAAGACACTCAAGCGACCATTAGCGCACGATTTGAAGGCAATGGAGACAATGCCATCAATCAGTCTGAAGTAGGCTCAACCTTATTAGAAGGAAGCTTAATTGACGTAGAAGATGGTCAAACCGTGTTCATTAGTGTTACTGACTCACAAGGTGGAAGCCTTAGCTTTGAAGTGCAATCACTAAACAATCAATGGCAAACCACCGAAAACTTGGCCAGTTTAGCCGATGGCCAATTAAACTTAACCGCACACACCACCGATGCAGCAGGTAACCCAACAACAGCCACCAGCGTAATCACCTTAGATACCGGTATTCCTACCATTGATATCAATACCTTAGATGGCTTTAACATTGCACAATTTAAAGCTGGCACTCTCACTAGCCTACAAGGAACCACCACCGGAGTTGAACAAGGCCAGCAAGTGAGTATTCAAATAAGCGATGGAACCCTAAGCATTGAAGCACTAGCCAGCGTAGATAACAATGGTAATTGGGTGACCAACAACATAGATACCAGTAGCTTACAAAAGCTAGAACCTTGGACACTCAACACCTCAGTAAATGATGTGGCAGGTAATAACGCACAAGATGCATTACCTTTGTTAAACGAACCTGACCCTCATATTTTACTCGAAACCGACCTATACCAAACCGGCGTATTGGTAACCAACTCCAACGTAAACATCTACGATGCACAAGCGATTAGTTTTGCAGAGAACCAGCCTGAACTGGCAGGTGTTGAATCAGAAGGCAGCGCGGTTGCCTTAATTGTCTCGGCAGACAATAAAACCCTAGAAGCGCGCACTGTTGATACCAACGAACTGGTATTTAAGTTTACTGTTCTGGCAAATAACTCTATTCAGACCTTAGTTTACCGCGCGCTAGACAACGACTTAAATACTGATGAATCATTTTTAACACCGATCATTTCAGCCACTCAGTATGATTCAGATGGAACCAGCGAAACCGTACTTACCCCCTTAGTGATTGCGCTTAAAGACTCCGTTCCTCAAGTGCATAACGACTTTGCTCAGGTTACCGAAGGTGAATCGGTTTTTGGTAATGTAACTGATAATGACTTTAGCCTAGACGGTGACTTAAACGTCACTCAAGTCACCGTTGACGGAGTGACTAAAGACGTGGGGACAATTCCTGTTGTCTTTGATACTGACCAAGGGCGTTTATTTGTAGATAACAGCGGATATTGGTTTTTTAATGCCAACCGAAATTTAAACCACCAGCAAGATCAAGAGTTACGGTTTGAGTATCAAGTCACCGATAGCTCAGGTGATACAGGCAACGCTTTTAACAACATAGTAATTAGTGATGGTGCTGCCGGTCATTTTGTTGATGATTTGGCTGTTAGCACCGAAGGTAATTTAGATAACTCACCTAACAGCTTTACTGAAACCTTTACGATAAAACCTGGGAGCGATAATCCAGACCCAGAAAGCCTCGCCTTCAGCGAAGCCACGCTTGTAGACTTACAATCGCTATTTCTCACCAGCAGCACGCATTTAACATCCCTTGATTACTCCTTAAGTGACGACGGTAAAACCATTAGCGCAGAAGTGCCTTTTATTGGCTTGGTATTTACTTTGAGTCTGACAGGCCTTGCAAATGGTGATGAGCTTATTGGTACAACCACCTTAACCATGTTTAATAGCATTAACCAGTTAAACAGCAGCGACTTAACCTTTCTAAAGCTCACTATATTGTCTAGCGACTTAGACGGCAGTGACAATGCACCAGGTATTGTTGAGTGGGTGCTCTCAGACGGTAATGATCCTCAGCTTAACAATAACCAAGCAGTGATGCTTAATGAAGCCGATTTAATTGCGGGTGAAGTTAGCGCCACAGGTAGTGTTGATTTGGTTGTGGGTAGTGATGCTATTGCTGCAGTCGCTTTTGATGAGCAACAACCAGCCCTTAGTAGCGGTGGCGAGCCTTTATCTTATGCTGTTTCCTCCTTAGGCAACACGTTAACTGCATATACCAACGACATAAACGACCCCGTATTTACCATTAGTATTCTTGACACTTTTAACGGTGAAACAAGCGAAACACTTGATTATGAGTTCACCTTATTTAAAGGCATAGACCAAAACAATGGCTCTCAGTTTCCAATAATACTAAACGTGCGTGATACCGACAATGATTCCCAAAGCGTAAATTTAGACATTACGATAAACGATAGTAGCGATATTTCTATCGCGGTCATGGATATGCAACTAAGTGAGTTGCCGCGAGATCCAAGTACTCCTGTTGACGCATTTAGCACTGCCACTAGCACAGTATCATTGGTCTCTAATCAAGATCCTATCGATCAACTAGCGCTAGAGGTATCCAATGGCGACCCAGTTTTAGATTCCAATAACAATCCTTTAAGTCAGAATGGCCAAGCACTTACTTGGCGCGACAACGCAGATGGCAGTTATGACGCCATACTCAGCACTAACGAAGTTGTATTCACAGTGAGCTTACCTGAAGACATAAACATAGCTGCTGACAGTGCTGCCGATGTAGACTTAACAATCAATCTCTATAGCCAAGTCGATCACTTACCCACCTCCCAAGAACAAAGCTTAACTATTGCTCTTCCAATAAAAGCCAGTGATACCGATGGCACTTCGCAAACGGCCACATCGTTAGTAACTATTTTTGATGGTAGAGATCCGAGCATTAGCGCTGTAGGCCAAATAGAAGTAGATGAAGCCGATTTAGCAGACGGTAATCACCCTAATGGGGCGTCTAGTGTTGACCCAGTGATAAGCATAAAACAAGGCAGTGATGATATTGCCGAGTTGCGAATAGACACCGCGGCATTTAACGCCCTAGGACTTAAATCCAGTGGCAGCGCCATAAGCTTAACAGCAGCCGATGGTGATGGTTGGTACATAGCCAGTAATGGCTTAGCGGAAGATATATTTCAAATTAGAATCAACCTAGATGGCAGTACCGAGTTCGTTCTTTTAGCCCCCCTCGACCACCCAGATGGGCTTGGCGAGAATTTACTTTCTTTAGATTTTAGCGTGACCGCCATTGACGCCGATGGCGATACTAGCTCGCCAGTTAATATAGCAGTGGCAGTAACCGACGATGTACCGCAAAGCGAAACCAGGTCCTTAGATTTAGTGGAGGGAGAAAGCTTTACCACTCAGTTACTCAATGAAACTGTCAGTGGCGCTGATGGCGCCACGATCATCAGCTTCAATTACATGGGCACTGATTACAACATACCTGCTAACGGTTCAGAAACAGTCCCCTTATATAACCCAAATCTATTAACTGAAGTTTATGGCGAGCTGACTATTCATGCTAACGGCCAGTTAGAACTCACAACTGAGAGTAATGTAACCGAGGACCCAGCGCTAGTCGATTCCATTACCTATGTAGTCGAAGATTTTGATGGTGACCAAGTCACCAGTAGCGCCACTTTGAACCTGGGAGATTCTCCTGGGGTGATTAGAACTGAAGACGTGCAAACCACTGAAGACAATCAGGTTGCTCTGTCTATTGAGGTTAGACCTGGTGATACCGATCAAAACGAAACTGTCACTAACATACTCATCGACGAAGCTTCACTAAATGGCGGAAGCTTATGGTTAGGCAACGTCCAACTCATTGCCAGTGGCGGTGTATTTACCATCACTGATCTAGAGATTGTTGATGGTAACGCCAAACCGAATGGGACTTTAACTTACCAGCCAGCAGAAAATGAGTCTGACACCACCAGTGCAGTAGATATTCTAGTGAGCGCGACTATCGATACGGTTTCTGGAAACAGAACCATTAATGCTGACATTGCGGTATCTGTTTTGCCGGTAGCGGATACTCCGGTTTGGGACGGTGCTTCACAAACCATCTACAGCATGGTGGAAGATGATGGTTCAGTGCAAACTTTAGACATTACCGCAAACTTGGTTGATCAAGTAGACGGTTCTGAATCATTAAGCTATCAATTTGCCGATTTACCTAACGGTTTACACTTAAGTCTAAACGGCAATGCCATTAAAGAAGGTAAAAGCTATACACAAGCACAATTAGACCAAGTTACTGTTAAAGCAGACAACAACCTAGCGGGACAATTTGTATTTACACTCATTGCCGTCGCAACTGAGTCTGGCAACGTATTCGCGAGTCCAAGTGACCAAACGGCGCAAACTAGCCAATCCATTACGGTAAATGTACAACCTGAAGCAGACCTACCCAGCTTATCGGTAAGAGATATTAAAGGCTTAGAAGATCATGCCATTGATGTGAGTGAGGTTATCGCCGCGCAACTTACCGATACTGATGGGTCTGAAACACTCAGCTATAAAATAGTGGTAGACCCTGGCTGGCAGGTTGTAGGCGGTTCTAGTGCTCTTGATGGCCCTAATACCTACCTAGTTGATGCTAATGAGGTTGATGCTGGTTTAATAACTCTCATTCCTAAACAAGACATCAGTTCGGTTAGCGAAACATTGACCATCAGTGTTTCGGCAATTGCCACTGAATCAACCATAGATGGTTTGATACCAAGCCCTGTCTCAATAGAAACACCAGCTCAAACAGTCACCATTGAGCTTAAGGGTGTTGTAGATGAGCCTCTAGTTGCCGACTCTGGTGCAGGCAATTGGGCAGTAGACCAAGCCAACAACATCATTAGCAATCAAGTGAGTGTAAACGAAGATCAATTAATCCCTTTGGATTTTGAATTTAGTACCAGTGATAACGACGCCTCTGAGAGCATTAACCTGCTGATTACTAATCTACCCAGTGGAATTACTTTAGTTGATAATATGGGCGCTCCCTATCCCCTAGCGCCAGTCGCGAAAGACCCAGTAACTGGAGGGGTCTATCAAATAAGCAACGACATTTTGTCTCAGCTTTATATAAAAACTACCGATGATTTTAGTGGCGAGTTATCTTTCGACATCATCGCTATCTCTACAGAACCCGATGGAGACAGTGGCGATTTCAACTATACCGTTAATATTGAGGTGTCACCGATAGTCGATGAAAACGACGGGAATAACCTAACATCGCAAGCAGTAGAAGACCGCGAAGCCTCTCTAAATTTATTACCCGCATTAGGCGCTGATAGTGATGGCAGTGAGTCTGTAACTGGCTACACCATTGTAAGCTTGCCTACTGGCATAAATTTGCTTTACGAGGGCGTGTCGATAGACATAAGCGCGGGTGGCTTAGATTTGTCTACTTTGTTTGACCTTAATACCACTAGCTGGGAAGAGTTTTTAGCCAGTGGAAAATTGGTTATTCAAGCAGATACCGATCTTAGTGGAGATTTTACCATACCCATCACCTACCAAGTCACTGATACCGCACCAAACGGCAGCACTGATATAAAAACCATTAATGCCGATTTACAAGTGAACGTTGCCGCCAGAGTTGAGCTAAATACACGCTTAAGTGCCACAACAGAGCCACTTACTAGCATAGACGGCAGCGCCATCTCGCTTGATGGCAGCGTATTGTTCATTGAAGAGGATATCGATGGTTCAGAATATCTAGACTACATAGAGATTGTGATTCCGGACGGGGCGTTCTTTGAAGTACACCACCCCAATGGTGCCACTATGGGGGCCAACAACAACTGGATCATTCCCGCCAATGGTTTAACCAGTGACGCTATAGTAGAAACAGCTGCAGATATACTCGCAGGTGCAACGCTGTTTAGTGCTTTAGATACCGATGAAACCACCATTATTGTAAAAGCAAGAGTAATAGACGGCGAAGATGCTCGGTTCATCTCGGCGCCTTTGCTGGTCCAAGTTACTGGGCATTCCGGCGGCGGAGGCATCCCTTGCACGCCTTCCGAGCCCGGTGAACTGTCTACATCCACTGTTGACGCGATAGAGGGAGAAGATATTAGTGTGGCTGGCCACCTTGATGGGGATATAGCCAATGATCCAAGTGATGTTATCTCGTTCTATATTTCGGTGGATGATCTACCTGAAAATGTAGAGTTAGAAGGTGGAGAGATTTACCCAGAGTACAACGCGCTAGGCCAAATAACTGGATATACGATTTCAGCTACTGCAATAGAAACCATGACCATTGTGGGTTTAGACGAAGATTACGCTGGGCAGTTACAGATCCCCGTTACGGTAATTGTTACCGATACCTGCACAGGTGACAGTATTAGCGAACAGCAGTTCATAAATATTGAAGTGCAGCCTGTAGTTGACGATATTGGGCTAACGGTCTCTAGCAACACCATTCAAGAAGACACCACAACAAACTTAAACATGGCGTTTGTTCTTGGCGATTCCAATATCGCTGGTGAAGGTATCGAAACGATAAACAGTTTACTCATAACCGTGCCAGCAAACAGCCAGTTCATAGGGGACTCTTCGATTATTGTAGACAATGGCAATGATACCTGGACAGTCTTAGACCCAAGCAAATTAAACGAGATTGAGTTTAGGCCACCAAATAATTTTAGTGGTCAACTCACTATCGACGTCTCAGCTAACATTACTGACCAAGCTGATGGCTTAGTAGATAATCAAACTAAAACAACCAGCGCAGTATTGGATGTGCAGCCCGTCACTGACTTCGTGCTACTCGACGCTCTAAACAGCAGCGGCAATGAAGATAGCTATATAAAAATTGAGGGCTTGTTAGCAAACGCTGTAGACCAAGACGGATCGGAAACCTTTTCACTCAGTATCAGAGGAGTCCCTGAGGGCGCAGTATTAAGTTATTTCGATGGCAGTAACTATCAACTACTTGAGAATGATGGTGCCGATGGCGGTAGTTTTAATGGTAATCCCACCCAAGCTTGGGGCGTGGATATCAGCCAGCTATCTGAGGTTTATTTAAGTCCTCCGCTCGATTTTAGCGGCGACATTCCCTTAGTATTTGAAGCTATAAGCGTAGAAACAGGCACCAATGACTTTAAAGCCAGTACTCAAGACTTTGTTGTTGGGGTGATGCCAATTGGCGATGATAGCCAGTTTTTCGATGTGCCCGATAACATCACAGGATTAGAAAACGACGCCATTACCATCCCAGTTAACATCAGTAGTTTTGAAAGCAATAGCAATGAGCAAATTTTAGTTGGTGTTCAAATAAACAATAGCTCTGACCCTAGCGCACTGATTGGTTTAGATCGTATTTCTATTAATGGTCAAGAAGCTCGGTTCGTTAATAATGGTTCAGGATACATTGCCTCACTGCTGATTAGTGCCTCCAGCGTTTCCAGCATCGAGCTCTATGCAGGTGATGCCTTCGGACAACTCGATGTTAGCTTGTACTCCGAAACTAAAGACAGTGCCTTTGTATTAGGTACACAACAAAGTGATTTTGGGGATCTGGCCACAGAAAACCTCACGATTAACATTTCGCCCCTACCCGATCCGCCAGTAGTTAACCTGCAATTTAGCCACATTATTGCTGAACAAAGCGGCGATATCCCATTAGGCCTCAGTATGGAACTGACCAACCCTGCTGCTAACGAAGTGGGTAAATTGACCCTTTCAGGGATTCCTGATGGGCTCGAAATTTCGGGACAAACAGCAGTGAATGGTGAGTTGGTTTTTAACTCTAATGAGGTGGCTGATTTAGCCATTACTGGTGGACACAATCTCGCCACTGATTTTACCTTAACGATAGATAGCTTTGCCAAGATAGATAGCGATAAAGCAGAAGGCATTAGTCAAGAGTTGGATATTTCATTAGTTGCTGTGGGCGACAGTGCCCTTGAAGGTGGAATACAGCAGGATTTGATTATCGGCGGCTCTGGAAATGATCTCCTTACCGGTGGCTTAAACAACGATGTATTTGCATTTAGGAGCGAAGACCAAGGCACAATTGTAGATCCAAGCGTTGATACGATAACTGACTTTAACGCGGCCGAAAACGCTGACGCGATTGACTTAAGCAGTATCTTAAATGGATTAGGTATAACCAATGGAACAAGTGCAGAAGCCTACATTGAATTAAGCGAGCTTTCCGGTTCGGCACTTATGACAATAAAACCAGACGCCAGTAACGTTACGCAAAGTATTCATTTATCGGGCGTAAGTTTAGATGACTTATACAAGGGCGATGCTAGCGTGGCCGACCAATCTGACTTATTACAAAAAATGATAGACGACCAAAATCTCATTATAAGCTAAGGAAAATATGGAACCGCAGGACGCCTGGTTAGACAGCATTGAATGGATGTGTCGCCATTTCGGTCAAAGCTTTAATCGCTTAACCCTATTACGTGGTCTTCCTTTGGAAAATGGACAGCTAAATGCTGATCTTTTCGCTCGTGCTTGTCAACAAACAGGCCTAAAAGCGGTTCCAGTAAAACTAGAACAAACCCAACAATTTAGCGGCGTATTGGTAGCGCTAGATAAACAACAACAGTTACGGATGGTGACCGAAATCAACCAACAAATGGTTAATTATCAGTTTTCCAACAAAAATGCGGTCTGCCAACAAACCTTAAAGAACTTTAAAGCCGAAGTCTCACATCAGCTTTGGCTCATCAGCCCTACAATCGCCAAAGACACCAGGGTGGAACAGTTACACGATACCAAACAGCAACACTGGATAACACAAGCACTCAATGAGGTAAAACCTTGGTTTAGAGACTTACTCTTAGCGTCAGTGTTTATCAATTTACTGGCGATGGTTGTGCCGCTTTTCACTATGAATGTTTATGATCGAGTGGTGCCTAATCAGGCGTTCAATACTTTATGGACATTAGCAATAGGGGTAAGCCTTGCGCTGCTTTTTGATTGGTTGTTGCGTAAAGCGCGCAGCAATATTACCGACATGGCCGGCAAGCAAATAGATAACAAGCTTTCCGCAAGCATTATGCAAAAAGTGCTAGGCATGAGCTTAGAGAATAAACCTCAATCAGTAGGGGCGTTTTCTCGACAAATACAAGACTTTGACAGTGTGCGCGAGTTCTTTACTTCAATAACCCTTGTCACCTTAGTCGACCTCCCCTTTACCTTGTTTTTCTTAGTGCTAATTGCCTGGCTAGGTGGGCCAATGGTGTTTGTCCCGTTAGGCGTATTAATTGGATTGCTCAGTTTTAGTTTACTGATGAAAGCTAAGATCGCGGCCAGCATGGAGCAAAGCGCTAAGCTGTCAACTCAACGGCAAGCTGAGTTATTTGAAACCTTATCTAGTTTAACTGAAGTAAAACAATTCAACGCCGAAGGCGCTAGCCAACGAACTTGGGAGCAAACCACCAGCCAAATGAGCGATTGGCAAATACGCTCTAGGCACCTAAGTAACTTAGTGAGCCATTCAATCGTTACCAGCCAACAAGTCGTCACTATTGGCTTGGTAGTCATCGGTGTATACCGTATTTCTGAAGGGCTTTTAAGCATGGGTGGTTTAATTGCCATTGTAATGTTGAGTGGTCGCGCAGCTGGTGCCATTAACCAGCTATCCATGCTTATCTTACGCTATCAACAATGCCGCTCGGCCATTCAAGGTTTAGAGCAAGTTATGGAATTACCTCAAGAACACAAGCCAGAGCAAATTATTCAGCCCGGTAGTTTCAAAGGAAAATTGGTGTTTGATAAAGTCAGCTTGTGTTACCCAGAGCAAAACTTTAATGCGTTAAGCAATATTGAACTGCAAGTGATGCCAGGCGAGCGACTGGGCATAATAGGTAGTGCTGGATCGGGGAAATCAAGCCTGATTTCTTTAATGGCTGGCCAATATTCTCCCACTAGTGGGCAAATACTTTATCAAGATATTGATTCGTCGATGTGGCCTCCAATCGTACTACGCCAACAAATAGGCTGGTTAGGGCAAGATGCTCATTTGGTATTCGGTAGTGTTATACAAAACATACTGTTAGGAGAATCTGAATTAGACGAACAAAAACTCGCATCGGTCATTAGCCAATCTGGTCTTCAAACCCACCTTGAACGTTTAAGTAATGGTCTCGAGAGCCAAGTAGGTGAACGCGGAATGTTGTTGTCGGGCGGACAGCGTCAAGCGGTAGCACTAGCCCGAGCTCTATATAGACAACCCAAACTGCTGCTGTTAGACGAGCCTGTAAGCTCCTTGGATAACAATAATCAAAGTTTGATAAAGCAAAGCTTAAGCAAGCTACCTCGTGATATGACAATGGTAATAAGTTCCCACCAACAAAGCTTATTGAGTATTTGCGACCGAATCATTGTACTTGAAAGAGGACATTTGGTCGCTAACGACAAGGCTTCGGTAATACTGGGACTTCAATCCAAAAAACGTCACTCAGTGAGTGTGGTGAGAGAGGCGAAGCATGACTAGTCAACTTGCCTGGCAACAACAACGCTTAGCCCAACAATCTCGCCTCATTGTATGGCTCTGCGTGGGACTGATAATTAGCCTAATTGTATGGGCAACTTTAGCCACCTTAGATGAAGTAGTCGTAGGCGATGGCAAAGTCGTTCCCTCTTCCGCTATCAGTAAAATTCAAAGTTTAGAGGGTGGAATTGTTAAACAGCTATATGTAGAAGTGGGTGATCAAGTGAGTCAAGGTCAGACTCTACTATCCCTAGAAGATACTCGATTTAGAGCAGCATTTTTGGAAAGTGAACAACAGCGAAGTACCCTGCTCGCTCAAGAAACCAGACTTATTGCAGAACTTGCTAGCGTAAGCATAAATACCAGCCCGAATGATTGGACACAGCAAGTAACAGTGAGTCCTAAACCTCTTGAGTTTATAAACCAAAATCATCGTGCACAAACCAATTCGAGCGCGAACTTTGCACAACGGATCCGCCAGCTAAATGCGCAACTCGAAGAAGCGACTTTAAGTGTCGAGCAACATCAACAAGCGCTAAACGATGCCATAGGTAATCAACAAACCCTGCAACATAGCCTAGTGGTGGTAGAGCAAGAAATATCGATGTTGGAAGATGTTGTCGCCAGCGGCGCCGTAGCAAAAGTTGAATTGCTTAAGCTACAGCGCGACAAAATTCAGCTTAATGGGGATATTACTAGCGCTCAACTAATGGCAAGCAAACTTCGAGCGGCCATTAATGAAGCCATTTTAGAGCGAAGAAACATTGCCGTTGAGTTTAGAACTAAAGCACAGGCTCAGCTAAATGAGGTATCGGCCAAGTTAGCGCAGTTAGATGAAAGCCAACGAGCAGTAGCCGACCAACTTAATCGAACCAAACTCACCTCGCCTATTGAGGGCACAGTAAAAGACATACTAGTGCGGTCGATTGGCGGCGTGATTCGCCCCGGCGAAGCTATTATGGAAATTGTCCCGCAAGATAGCCAGCTCATTATAGAAACCAAAATTGCACCTAAAGATATCGGATTTATCCACGAAGGCTTGCCAGCGATGGTGAAGTTTACTGCGTTTGACTTTGTAGTGTATGGCGGACAAAAAGGCACCGTTAGCTACGTAAGCCCCGACGCCTTACAAGAAGAAGATGGTAGTACCTATTACAGGGCACACATTCTACTCAATCAAACAGCTAATCCTAACTTGCAGGTAATCCCAGGCATGCAAGCCATGGTAGACATATTAACCGGGGAAAAATCAGTATTGGGCTATTGGCTTAAACCCTTACTCAGGGCTAAAGCCAGTGCTCTTCGTGAACCTTAACGGATGAGGAAAAGGAATGCGTTCATCTGTAATAATTGCCGCTACTTGGCTACTTAGTGTAAATGCAACTGCACTATCCATCGAAGAATCAGTCGCTTACGCCATTGACTACAGCCCTGATGTGGCAGGCCAATATGCCCGCTTTCAATCAGTATTACGAGATGTAGATGGCGCCCAAGCAGACTACCTTCCGCAACTGAATGTATATGCTGCTGCAGGTTACGAAGACACCTACTATAACAGTGGTGTACAAGTCCCTAGTGACGAGCGCAATCTAAATCGAACTGAGGTTGGTATAAAAGCCTCTCAGTTAATCTTCGACGGTTTAAAAACCAACGCCAATATCTCGCGTTTAAGTTACGAAGCGGAGTCAGAACGCTTGCTGCTTTTGTCTGACGCTGAAAACGTCGCCTTAGACGTGATTAGAGTGTATTTGAACACCCTTAAAGCACAAACGGTATTAGAGCTTAGCCAACGAAACGTGCTAGAGCACCAAGAGATTTATAACGATATTCTAGAACGTACCCAAAATGGTTTAAGCAGTAATTCCGATTTAGCCCAAATATCAGCACGAGTGGCCACATCTAAAAGCTCTACGATAGCCGCCACTAATAATCTTTACGATCTACAGGCTCAGTATTCTCGGTTGGTGGGTCGACTTCCCGAAGACTTAGTAAAGCCACAATTTGACTATCAGCTAATACCTAACAATAAAGAACTAGCCATACAGCAAGGAATTGATACCCATCCAGAGATTCAATCTGCGATGGCAGATATTGAAGCAGCTCATCAAGAAACTCGCCGTGAACGAGGCAACTATTACCCAGAGTTTAACCTTGAAGCTGTAGCCAACAGAAATGACAACGTTGGTGGTATTCGAGGACCCGACCGCGACGCGCGAATAATGCTAACAATGAGCTATGACATTTTTAGTGGTGGGCGTACCACCGCGAATACGGAAGCCGCGGCTTGGCGCAGTGAGCAAGCTAGAACCACTCGAATACGAGCCCAACGCGAAGTAGTTGAAGGCACAACATTGGCTTGGCATGCGTATGAATTACTTGCCCAACAAAAGCAATTACTTCAAGTAAATGTAGACGCAGCCAAGGCCGCTGAGCTGGGTTACGTAGAACAATTTAATGTGGGGAGGCGAAGTTTGCTTGATGTGCTTGATGCCAAGGTGGAGGTATTTTTGGCCCGCAAAAACTATATTGAAACGGACTACGAACACACCCTTGCAGCCTATCGAATATTAAATGCGATGGGTCGCTTAACCTACGCATTGAGAGTTGAATACCCTGAGCAATGGCAAACGGAGACTAAACAATGAGCATTAAAAATACCATTCTCATGACGGTTTGTTTGCTGGTTATAGCCTGCGCCAAGCAACCAGATACTCAAGTCACTCGCCATCAAATCGACGATCTTAGAGATCATGACAATGATGGGGTTATCAATCAACGCGACAAATGCAGGGAAACCCCTTCCGGTACGCTGACAGATAACAATGGCTGTGCTATTTGGCTAAGTGAACAATCCATTGCCATTCATAGCGTGTTATTTGACTTAGATAAGTCCGAGATTAGGAATGATCAACATGAGCAGATACAACACTTAGCGCTAACTTTACAGCAAAACCCGCAACTGCAAGTGACACTGATAGGTGATACAAGTAGTGAAGGCAACGAAACCTACAATCATCGGCTTGCTCAACAACGTACCGATGCAATTACCCTAGCCTTAACAAACCAAGGCGTTGATAAGCAGCGAATACTAATACAAGAGTATTACCAAGATACTGATTACACTCATCAGCTGAAACAGCGGAAACGACGAGTCATTGCGGTTCTTAAAGAACAGCAGTTACAGGCTCAAACGCAGTGGACTATTTATAGTTCTGAAAAGGCAACATTGCGAGGAGTTGAACAATGAAGCTAATCCACAGTTTTCTTTGGTTCACCATGCTGATTACTTACTTAGCGCAAGCAGATGCCCAGCAGCGTATTTTAGTTGAACACGAACTTGTAGAACCCATGATTGAGTTGATAAAAAGCGCTGAACTCGCTGAGCAATTAGGCATTATAAAAACCACCACAGTAAGCCAAAGCTTTATTGAAGGAAAAGGTCGCGTAGGTATTAGTTCTCAGCGATGGTTAGACAGTGACATGGCTGAGTTTGTTAAACGTTATGGTTATCAACCTATTGAGTTGTTTTTTAGCTCCGACGCTGCTGCCATACTGGTGCATCGAGACAATCCAATAAACGCTATCGATATGGCTTCTTTAGAGCAAATATTTGCCTGCCAAACAGAGGCTACCACGCTAAATTGGAACACTATAAATACCAGTTATGCTAATAGCCCTATTCAACGCTATGCGGTTAGTGAAGAGCTAGATCAACATCGAAAGTTTAACGAATTAGTAGCCTGTAGCGATGGCAAACAAAATGCCGCAACTCAAGTCAGCACATCGCAACTCCTGAGCACACTGGATAAACAAATCGATGCGATTGCTTATACGCTTTACCAAAATAATTTTGACCAAGCAAAAGCACTACAGTTAATCGATAAGCAAGGCGACTATTTCGATTTAAATCACGAGACCATATTGTCGGGTCGCTACCCTTTGGCCAATGTTTACTATATGTACCTTAACGTAGCCCCCAACGGCAACTACTCTCATTCGTCATATAGACAGTTTGTTCAATACGTACAAACAGATGATGCCCAACAGCGCATGCTTAAGTACGGCTTTATCCCGTTACCTGAAGAGGCTTTACACCGAAATCTGGTGACATTACAGCAAACCAGTCCAGAAATAGCTGGAGGCTATAAATAACAAATAGTAAAGGCGGCATGGCCGCCTTTACTATTAGAAGCCTATTCATAATATTGGAGATTGGCTTAGGGGAGACCAAATGGTCGTTGATAAAGTCACTAATCAGGGTAGATAACTTTGTTCCACTCAGGAATTGGCGTGTTGTAAGGGTTAATTCGCCATGGTCTTGGCTTAGTTTTTTGCTTAATAACTTTGCAATATAAACTTAAATCATGGGTTCGATAACCCTGTGCCAGCTTGAAGTTTTCTTGTTTATCTTCAATCTCCATCCACACAATATCTGGACCTGCAGAAAGTTGACAGCGTATAGGTTGATCAGAATTTGAGGTTACCGTGGCTTTTAACTCGTTCCCTTCTAAGTTGGTAGTCAGGTTTCCAGGGTAAGCAAACACAATCGTCGGGCTCAAGCAAAGAGCCGCAGAAATTACTATGGTTTTCTTGCTTACTGAAAAGCCCATCTACTTTTTCCGCTTTTTTAGCCACTGCACTAGCTTGTTATTAGCCATTCTAATTTCACCTAAAGTTTTTTCATGAGCGGCAAAATTAGTCGATTTAGGTACCGCTACACGTTGTGATGAGTATATTCCAGTGTGTCCACTAAAATAGTAAGCAACAAAACAAGCCACAGCAAAATACAACAAGTGGTCAGAGCCGAAAAGTTCAACCCCCATAATGGTACAAGCCAAAGGTGTATTGGTAGCCGCCGCAAATACTGCGATGAAGCCAATTGCCGCAAATAAATCAACAGGAGCGCCCATTATCCAGGCCAAAGTATTACCCAGAGTGGCACCGATAAAGAACAACGGCGTTACTTCTCCTCCTTTAAAACCTGCGGCTAACGTAATTGCGGTAAGTAATAATTTGAGCATCCAGCTATACCACTCTGCACCGCCTTCATTAAAGGCGCTAATAATACTTACGCCGCCCTCACGATAACTATTAACCCCCAAACCTATATAGTCCTGGTTTCCAATTAGCTTAACAATACAGACTACAATTACTCCACCAACGATTGCGATCAAGTAAGGGTTTTTGATGGTGTGTTTGAAGATGTCTTTAAACATAAACACCGACTCGCCAAATAGGTATCCAACAATACCAAAAGCGATGGAGGCAACGAGTACTTTACCTAACATAAGTAAATCAACATGAACCACATGTTCAAACAGCATTACATGCTCTAGGAAATCTATTTTGTATTGAGTATGCGGCGTGCCCCAGGCAGTACACACTACATCGGCTAAAATAGCCGCAAATAAGGCGGGTATGACGGAATCAAATCTTATTCTTCCTACAGCCAGAACCTCTAACGCAAAAATAGTGGCTGCCAAGGGAGTGCTAAACAACGCAGAAAAACCAGCGGCCACCCCGGCACTTAACAAAATTTGGTAGTCGCGACCGGTTAGCTTAAACATCTTTCCGTAGGCAGCACTACAAGCACCGCCAATTTGAACCGCGGTGCCTTCACGCCCAGCTGAGCCACCAAATAAGTGGGTGACTACCGTAGATATAAGCACCAACGGGGCCATACGGGCGGGGATACCCGCTCCAGGCTGATGGATTTCATCAATGATTAAGTTATTACCAGATTCGGAGTTTTTGCCAAAGCGGCGATAGATAAACACCACCACCACACCAGCAATAGGCAAAAAGTACAACAAGTAAGGATTGTCTGCGCGAGTATGGCTGGCGTAATCTAACAACCATAAAAACAGCGCGTTTAGTGAACCAACCACCAAAGCCAGTGGTATTAGCAATAGTAGCCAACGTAATAGTACAAACAAGGAGCTAGGGCTATTGGGTAACGGGCTTGGCATTAGAATTCCTTTGCAGCATATGGCCGTGCGGCTTTTCGTCAAAACAAGAAACTACCGTAACGCTGCTTGTTTTATTATTACTTAAAGTAACAACATAGCGAAGCTAAGCTAAGTTGTATAGTTTTGCGGAAACAAAAAAGCGAACCGAAAAGGTTCGCTAAGTACTTGTTTAATAACTTTGACTTAATCAGCTAAGTCAGTAAATACCTGTTTAAATTGCTGCATACCCTCAGCAATAATGTCATCTTCAATCGTTAATGCTGGCAAAAACCTAATCACATTGCCGTAAAAACCACAGGCCAACAAAATCAGTCCATACTCAGGGGCTTTCGCGATGAGTTGCTGAGTAAGCGCAGTATTAGGTAGATTCGCATTGCCTTCTGTCACTAATTCAATGGCGATCATCGCACCCGAAATTCTCACTTCAGCGATCAAATCAGGAAACTGCTTTTGTAACTGATTCAAGTACTCGCCAAACTGCACTCCTATTTGCGGTGCCCTCTCCACTAGTTTGTCTTTTTCAATTAAATCAAGCACAGCTAAGGCCGCTGCACACGCGACAGGCGACCCACCATAGGTTCCGCCTAGCCCACCCGGTAACGGTGCATCCATTAATGCACTTTTACCTACCACTGCCGATAAGGGGAACCCTCCAGCAATACCTTTAGCCATCGTGATTAAATCAGGCTCGATCCCAGCGTCTTCACAGGCGAACATTTTACCAGTACGGCCAAACCCCGTTTGAATCTCATCAACTATCAGTACAATGCCGTGTTCATCGCATAGTTTACGTAGCGCTTGCAACAAAGACTTAGGCGCAGGATAAAACCCACCCTCTCCTTGAATCGGCTCGATGATAATGGCAGCCACATCTTGTACCGCGATATCTACTTTAAACAAGTTATTCAAGGCGACTAGGCTTTGTTCAGTGCTTTGCCCATGTAGCTTTGTAGGAAAAGGCACATGGTAAATATCTCCTGCAAAGGGGCCAAATAGGTGTTTGTAGGGCGTAATTTTACCGGTTAATGCCATGGTGAGATTAGTACGACCATGAAAGCCACCATTGAAGGCCACTACACCTCTGCGTCCAGTGGCAGCACGGGCAATTTTTACCGCATTTTCTACGGCCTCTGCGCCAGTGGTAACAAACATCGCTTTTTTGTCACTTGAGCCAGGCGCAAGTTTCACCAACTTTTCAGCTAATGCTACGGCACTTTCGTATGGATTCACCATCACACAGGTATGGCTGAACTTATCGAGCTGATCCTTTACTGCTTCAACCACTTTAGGATGACTATGGCCAGTATTACAAACTGCAATCCCGGTACCAAAATCTATATAACGGCGACCTTCCACATCCCATACTTCAGCGTTTAAGGCACGTTCAACATAAACAGGGTAAATATTGCCTTGCCCTCTCGCGAATACTTTTTGTTTTCTTTGTTGTAGTTGTTGATTATTCATTAGCAATATCCCTATTTTCTAAGCGTTTAAGCCGCCCATACACAAATACTTAATTTCGGTGTAATCATCTAAACCGTATTGCGAGCCTTCGCGCCCACTTCCCGATTGCTTTACCCCGCCAAAGGGGGCTGCAGCGTTGGAAATAATCCCTTCATTCACGCCTACCATGCCAAACTCGAGGGCCTCGCCTACTCGCCACACCCGCCCTATATCTCTGGTATAGAAATAGGCCGCTAAGCCATACTCAGTATCGTTAGCTAACTGGATAACCTCAGCTTCATCGTCAAACATTATCAGCGGCGCTACCGGGCCAAATATTTCATTTCTAGCGATAGGCATGTCGTTAGTCACATCAGTCATGATAGTTGGTTGATAAAAATGGCTACCAGCATGATGAGCTTCACCACCACTAAGGATTTTGGCACCAGCAGACACCGAATCAGTCACCAATTCATGAACATTAATTTTGGCTTGCTCACTAATCATTGGGCCAATCACTACATCATTAGCTAAGCCATTACCCACGGGTAATTGGGCTAATGCAGCAGCCAGTTTTTCGGCAAATACTTTATAAACACCTCTTTGTACAAAGAATCGATTTGCGCAAACACAGGTTTGCCCGGCGTTTCGATATTTCGATGCCAAAGCCCCCTGTACAGCAGCGTCTAAGTCTGCATCATCAAACACTATGAACGGGGCGTTACCACCGAGTTCCATAGAGACTTTTTTAACACTACCAGCGCACTGAGCAATAAGCTGTTTGCCAACAGCAGTAGAGCCCGTAAAGGTAAATTTTGCCACGTCAGTGCTTTCGGTCAGTATTTTTCCCATACCTCGAGCGTCTTCACCCACTACAACATTAAACACACCAGCCGGAATACCGGCTTGGTGGGCTAATTCAGCCATCGCTAAGGCAGACAAAGGCGTTAATTGCGCAGGCCTAACCACAAAAGTACATCCTGCAGCTAATGCAGCCGCGGCTTTACGCGCGATCATTGCGTTAGGAAAGTTCCAAGGAGTTACCGCAGCCACAACCCCTACCGCTTGCTTAATCACTAAGATGCGTTTATCTGACGCGGGTCCTGGAATTACATCGCCATAACAGCGTTTTCCTTCTTCGGCAAACCAATCGAGGAACGCCGCGCCGTAAGCTATCTCTCCTTTTGCTTCGGCTAAAGGCTTACCTTGCTCTTGTGTCAAAATTAGCGCTAGATCATCTTGGTGCTCTAACATTAACTGGTACCAACGCCTAAGCAATGTGCCTCGCTCGTTAGCAGATTTGCTGTTCCAAGCCTTAAAGGCCGACTTAGCCGCTTCAATAGCGAGTACAGTTCCATCTATACCGGCATCATCAACCAAAGCAATAGTCTGTTGGTTAGCAGGGTTATGCACTGCAAACTGCTTGGTAGAAGCGTGCCACTGTCCATTGATGTAAGACTGCATTTTTAACAAAGCACGATGTTTGATAGCTTCCATTGCGTGATTCTCTATAGCGACTCAGACCGTTAACACTTATTGAATACCAATTAAAAACAATGTTAAATATCAAACAATAAAACTTTAGTTTGAACTAGGTAAAACTATGTTAGACCCAATCAACGGTAAACAATTAAGTGAATACGACCTACGTTTATTAAGAGTGTTTAAAGCAGTTGTCGAACATGGTGGTTTTGCTGCCGCCGAAGGGTTTTTAGGCATTACACGTTCAACAATCAGCGTACATATGTCGAGTTTAGAAAGTAGGATGAACTTAAAGCTATGTGTACGTGGGCGCAGTGGGTTTGCGTTAACCGAGCGTGGCCAAGTGGTCTACCAGGCGTGTTTAAAACTATTTGCATCGATACAAGAGTTTGGCTCGTTAGTTGACAACTTAGGCAAAACCTTAAGCGGTGAACTGATTATCTTGTATTCAGACCTGTTAGATAGAAGCAGCATTATCAACCTTGGCAAAGCTATTGCGGCTATCAAACAAAAAGCGCCACGGTTGTGTGTTTCGCTAAACATGGATACCGTCGCTAATATAGAATCAGCATTAATCAACAATACAGCCCATATTGGTTTTTACCCGGCCTACCGAAGTATTGATGGCCTACAAAGTGAAGTGGTATTTAGTGAAACTATCTATTTATGTGCCAGCCAGCACTCTCCTTTATATCATCTGAGTGATACCGACATTGACCCGAGCATATTGAGTCAATACTCCGCCATTCACCCTGGCATTGAATTAAACCCTAAAGGCCGCAAGCAACTGCAACAGTTAAACTTTGGCGCAAAAGGCTACCAATTTGATAGCCGCTTGGCCTTAATATTATCCGGTGCTTACATCGGGTATTTACCTAAAAGTGAAGTTAAACCCTACCTAGACAATCAAGACATTAGATTGATTAATGCCACGGAGTATTGCTACCCCTTTGAGTTGAGCTTGGTACACAAGGTTAACCCTAACGATAAAGAAAAGGTGCAATTGGCTATGTCTGAGCTTTCTCTAGTGTTTAACCATCAGCAGAGTAAGCATTAAACTCTTTGTTAGCCAACTTGCTTGTGCTGCATGGTTGCAATAATGGCTTCATCGGTAGACAACATAGCAGTTTTAGACATAAGGCCCAGCTGAGTAATACTGTCATCAGCCGACTCGAAAACAATGCCTTGCTGAGAAGACACACAGCGGCCCGCAACAGCGAGTATCGCCGATTTAACTGCGCTACTTGCACCGGTTGATACCTTCATGGCACAACCTGCTTTTGCTCCATCACAAAACACACCAGACACATCACCAATCATAGAATTGATAGCCCGGTGGATAGCCGCTAAGTCACCTTTTAGTAACCAAGTAAGTGCTGCGGTAGAACCCATTGCGGCCGTGGTAGCAGCACATAACGCGGATAGTTTATTTTGCTTAGATTTAACATAAATGGCGACTAAATGGCTAAGCATTAGCGCGCGTACGTATTGATCATCGTTTAGATCGCGTAACTCAGCAAAGGCAACAATTGGCATAGTTGCAGATATACCTTGATTACCACTTCCAGAATTGCTCATCGCAGCTTGATGAGCGCCGCCCATGCGCGCATCTGACGCCGCGGCGCCCAAACGCATTGCTCGTCCGAGTAAGTCATCGCTTAGTAGGCCCTGATCCATTTGGCTTTGTAAACTAGCGCCTAGCCCTAAGCCAAAGTTGCCGCTTAAACCGGTATCGGCGAGGGCTTTATTTAACTCTGCCGCGCGTTTAATGAAGCTTATGTCAGCTAAGGGAACCGAGGTTATAAATGCCAAAATATCGGCAATCGTTAAGCTTAAGCTCTGCTCGCTAGTTGAGCTCGTGCATTGTACATTTTCTGCTTGGTAAACAAGGTCACCATTCACTACCATATATTCGAAACGGGTATGCGCTTTTGCAATGCACACTTCTACATGCTTATCAGCCAAACTTGCGTTTACCACGGTGTAAAGTACATCGTCATTGCTAACCATCGACACCGACACACGCTTTTCGTCTAAAAGCTGATTTGCCCTAATCAAGCCTTGATCACTGATCGTTGCAAGAACCTCTAAACCTTTATCTGCATCGCCTGCAGTAGCACCAACTGCTGCGGCAATAGGCAAACCGGCTTTACCGGTACCAGGTACAAATACCCCCATGCCATTTTTATATAAGTTGGGAGTAACCTTAATGGTGAGATGATCGGGAACCCCACCCAGTAATTCGCTCGCCTTAGCGCTCGCTAAAGCAACAGTGACTGGCTCGGTGCAACCTAATGCCGGTACCACTTCCTTTTGTACTAGGTCTATATACTGTTGCCACTGATTTACCATCATGAATTCTCGGTGATTTAAGATACCTATATGATATTTTTAGTGGCTTAGAAAATGTTGGCGTTTTTGGCTATGACCAGCCAAATGGAGACATTATTTTTCAACTATAATCTAAAATTGGCAATATATTTCTAACTTTATATTGATGTAAGAAATCAAGCCCCAGGAAAAGGGCTTGAGGAGGAAGACCGATAACTACCAATCCACGCCTTTTCTAGCTTTAATACCAGACTCAAAAGCATGTTTAACGTTTTTAACTTCCGACACAGTATCCGCCAGTTCTATCACTTTACGATGACAAGCGCGTCCAGTAACCACTACAGACTGTTCTTTAGGGCGTTGCTCAATGGCGGCTACCACTTCATCTACGTCTAAATAGTCGTAACTCAACATGTAAGTTATCTCGTCTAATAACACCAAATAAATAGACGGATCGGCTAACCATTGCTTACAACGTTGCCACACTTCTTGCGCAGCTTGAGTATCCAATTCTCGATTTTGAGTTTCCCAAGTAAAACCTGTCGCCATAACAGCGAATTCAACACCATTCTTTTCTAGCAAATTTCGCTCACCACACTCCCATCCGCCTTTAATAAACTGCGCGGCAACAGCCTTATAACCATGGCCAGTTGCACGCGCAACGTTGCCGAAGCCAGCGGTTGATTTACCTTTACCGTTTCCGGTTATGACTAGCAGCAAGCCTTTTTCGATTTGCGCATCCTCTACCTTTGCATCAACGCTAGCTTTTAGTTTTTCCTGACGCTGCTGGTGTTTCTCTTGATCTTTACTCATCCCTGCTCTTCACTTGTTACCCATTTGTTGGCAAGTGTAGCCTGAGCTAAAGCCAATAAACCAGTACTGTTTCTCTAGAATAGCTATAAACCTTTGGGTATAGTGCTTTCACGATAAATGATGGAAGCCTTTATGTTTAAAGATAACCCTCTATTAGCCCAATTGAAGCAGCAAATTAGAGAGACGATTCCAACTGTTGAAGGTGTGGTTAAAGCCACCGAAAAAAACTTTGGATTCCTTCAAACAGATAATAAAAAAAGCTACTTCATCTCTCCCCCTATGATGAAGAGGCTAATTCATGGCGACCGTATTAGCGCGGTCATTCGTGAAAACAGTGGTAAAGAATCAGCTGAACCAGAAGAGCTAGTCGACGCAGCACTTGATACCTTTGTAGCGCGCGTAACTTTTGTAGACAAGCGAACCAAACTACAGGTAGATCACCCTCTAATAAACCAAGCCTTGAATGCCAAAGTTAAAAAAGACAGTGGTTTTTCAATCAAACAAGGCGATTGGGTGATGGCTAAGCTGCTGAAACATGCACTTAAAGACGATCATTTCCAAGCTGAAATCGTAGAGTTTATTGCAGAAAGTGACGATAATTTTGCCCGCTGGAAAGCGACCACGCTTAAACACCAGCTCGCATGGGATCAGCCAGAATTTGCTGGTGACTTAAACATCATTGATCCAAACATTGAGCGTAAAGACTTACTTAATGAATTGTTTTTTACTATTGATGGTGAAAGCACTCGAGACATGGATGATGCTGTATCAATCAAACGCGATGCAGACCATTGGACGCTAAAAGTAGCTATCGCCGACCCTAGCGCATATTTGGAAGAGCAAGGTGAGATAGAAAAAGCCGCTGTAAAACGTGCTTTTACTCTCTATCTCCCAGCCCGCACTGTGCCGATGATGCCAAGTAAATTGGCCAATGAGCGCTGCTCATTACTTGCTGAACAGCAGCGGCCGGCATTAGTTTGCGAAATGAAGATTGGTTTTAATGGCGAGCTACTTAACAATGCCAACTTCTATTTAGCTAATGTACAGTCTAAGCACAGACTTAACTACAATCAGGTTTCAGATTTTATAGAGCAGACGAATCTAGAACTTGCCCAGCATGAAGAACTCGCTATCGCTCTTCAGCAACTGGATTTAATGAGCCAGCAACGTTACCAATGGCGTGAACAAAATACCTCAGTTTTTGGAGACCAAGCAGATTACGAGTTTGTTTTGGATAACAAAGGCCAAGTGATGGACATTTTGCGCCAGAATCGCCGTAGCGCCAATCGCATGATTGAAGAATCAATGGTTGCTGCAAACATATGCGGTGGACGTTTCTTGGATGAAAATTTAGGTCGCGGTGTATTTGCTAGCCATTCAGGCTTTAAAGAAGAGAAACTAGACAGCCTAGTTGAACTACTTGGCAGATTTGAAATATCGGTAGAGCGAGATAAGCTCAATGATCTAGAGTACTTCTGTCAGTTGCGTCGTAACATTATTGCTAGCGGCAACAAAACCTTAGATCAATTAGTTAAACGACATTTCAATTTTAGTATTTACAGTGAAACTTGTTTGCCTCACTTTGGTTTAGGTGAAGCAAAGTACGCCACTTGGACCTCTCCAATCCGTAAATACAGCGATCTACTTAATCATCGTTTAATTAAGTCGGTGCTTAACGGAGAAACGCCAAACTCACCGTTGTCTGAATCACTAGCTGAACATTTAAGCGACTGCAGAAAGCGCCAACGTTTTGCCGAACGTGAGATGGCCACTTATTTATACTGTGAGTATTTTGCTGAACAAGATCCAAACATTGGCTTAGAGGCAGAAGTGACCAATATTAATCGCGGTGGTTTAAACATTCGATTGTTAGCCAGCGGCGCGTCGGCATTTGTTCCTAAAACAAAGCTTGCAGACAAAACTGAAGACTTAAGCATTGAAAGTGAGTTAGGCACTATCACTACCAAAGATAAGCAGTTTAGTCTTGGTGATATCATTGAAGTAAAAATCACTGAAGTGAAAAAGCTACAGCAATCAATAGTAGCTAGCCCGGTTTAAACCAAGATACCTAAAATTAAAAAAGCCAGCTATAAGCTGGCTTTTTTAATAATGACAAACATTAACTTGGGTTACGTAGCTCTAAGTAATCTAGAGCAATTTCGGCAGCTTCAGTTAAAAATGCATCATCTAGTTCTAAATCTTTCGGCGCATCTTCTAAATCTTTAACGGGTTCTTTACCTAAGCGAACTAAGCGCTCATTTAATCGAGCTAATTGTTTCTGCTCTTTTTCATCCCGTTGCGCGATACGTGATTTTTCACTTAAGCTAACCGACACCATATCTTTATCTTTGCGGTAGTCGGCTATGTCGCTAACGATATATTGAAATTCAGTATCATTGGCAATTCGTGCTGAATGCTTTTTATCTAAGGCTTCAATATAAGGACTAACGTCACCTAATAGCTTGTACTGAGCGGGCTTTATCTTGTCCCAAGGTAGTGCGTTATCTTCTACGCTTTCACCAGTTTCTTCTGGTAACAAAGCTGAAGGATAAGATATATCAGGCACTACACCGCGGTGCTGAGTACTACCACCATCGATACGATAAAACTTAGCAATTGTGTATTGAACATGACCTAACTCATTTTCGTACAAATCGTAAATTCGGCCTAAACCACGATGCTGCTGAACAGTACCTTTACCGTAACTTTGTTCGCCTATAACCAGTGCGCGCCCGTAATCTTGTAACGCAGCAGCAAAAATCTCTGATGCTGAAGCACTATAACGGTCAATTAACACCACCATTGGGCCGCTGTAAGTTACCGAATTACTCGTATCATTGTTAACGGTAATGCGGCCCAGCTGATCACGTACTTGAACTACAGGCCCTTGCGGAATAAACAACCCGGTTAACGCTGTTGCCTCGGTTAACGCACCACCGCCATTTCCACGTAAGTCAACAATCAGTGAGCTGATGTTTTCTTCGTCAAGTTTATTGAGCTCTTTGCTAGCATCTTCACTTAAGTTTACGTAAAAGCTCGGTACGTTAAGTACCCCAACTTTCTTACCATGTAGCTCAATAACTTCGCTTTTGGCGGCGCGGTCTTCCAGACGAACCTTGTCGCGAATAATATCAACAACTTTAGTTTTGCCATCGACTTTGCCACCCGATGCCAAGATTTCTAAACGAACAGTGGTTCCCTTAGGGCCTTTAATAAGATCGACAACGTCATCTAAACGCCAGCCGATAATATCTACAATCTCATCTTCGCCTTGGGCAACTCCCACAATCTTGTCTTCAGGACCTAGTTGATTACTCATTGCAGCAGGGCCGCCAGGTACCAAACTACGAATAACCGTATATTCATCTTGACCTTGCAACACCGCTCCAATGCCTTCAAGAGATAAATTCATCTCCATTTTGAAGCGCTCTGCAGTGCGAGGAGACAAATAGCTGGTATGCGGTTCAATGCTACGAGAATATGCATTCATAGCCGTTTGGAAAACATCTTCACTGCTAGTTTGCACCAAACGTTTAATCGCACTGTTATAGCGTTTAGCTAACACCTCTACAATTTTGTCGTGGTCTCGGCCCGCAAGCTTTAAGTTAAGCGCGTCGTACTTAACCTTTAAACGCCACAGTTCTTTTATCTCTGCTTGGGTTTTAGGCCAGTCTGCTTCACTACGGTCAAATTGGAAGTCTTCGTCTTTAGTAAAATCCATCGGTTCATCGAGAACCTGTAATGAATAGACTAATTGCTGGTAACGACGTTTAAGGGACAAATCAAACATAGAGTAAAGCGGTTCTAAACGCCCTGCTGGTATGTCTTGATCTAAACTGAATCGGTAGCGCTCGAAGCGAAGAAAGTCTTCCTCAAGAAACAAGCTGCGATTGTAATCGAGCTGTTGTACGAACTTATCAAACATTTCGCTGGAAAGTTCATCATCGAACGGAACACTGCGGTAGTGTGAACGGGAGTATAAAGCGCTGATCCTTTTAGCCGCTGTTGCATGTTGGCTTTGCTGGCTTAATGTGGGTAGCGCGTCTTGTCCTAATGTAGGCGTTTGAGCCAACAACAGAGTTGAGTAACTAAGCGTTAAAAAAAATAGCCACAGACGGCTCAAATATTTCATAGGCACCTATTCTCACTACTAAATACGATTATGCGACGATATGTTCTGCTTTTACTTTAACTAACATACCGCTTTTAAGTGTAACAGCAATGCCATCTTTTGTTACTTCTGAGATCTGGCCCGGCATTGGTGTTTTTCCAACCAATACACGTACTTGCTTCCCAGCAACTAAATCTTTACTGTCGATTTTTTCAATCGGCTTTTTCTCTACCGCTGGTTTATTGGTACTTTGTTTCGGTTTACTAGTACGTTTAAATTCAGCTTTAGCCTTACGTTCGCCAGATTTATTTTTGTCGGCTTTTTCGGCCTGCGCTTTCTTGTTAGCAAAAGCTTTATCTTTGCTTTCTTTCAAGGTTTTTTGCGCGTGTTCTACATGCTCTTGCTCAATTTCAGCACCTTCAACACCGTCTAAGTCAACTCGCTTAGAACCCACTTTAACGCCATGTAGGTAGCGCCAGCTTGAAGTGTATTGGCGCAGTGCCGAGCGAAGTACAGTATTACTAACTTTCTCGTCTTCTTTTAGACGTTCAGCTAAATCCTGAAAAATACCAATTTTAAGTGGCTTAGCTTCACCTTCTGTAGAGAAACAGTTAGGAAATTGCATTGCCAAATATTGAATGACTTCTTTACTATTTTTCAGTTTATTAGTTTGTTCCATGATGACCTTTCTTAAACATCTCTTCTGGTACAGCGACAGGGCTGATTTCGGCTATTATAGTGAGCGTATATTGAAAAGCCATTAAAAATGCACATCCGCCAAGTTATTTTCCAGCACGTTAACTAAATGCTCGATACCAATTTGGTCATCGGCACCAAAACGGGAAAGCTTAGGACTATCAATATCGATTACCCCAAAGAGTTGTCCATTTAAACGGAATGGCACCACAATTTCAGACTCACTCGCGCTATCACAAGCGATGTGGCCAGGAAAACTATGAACATCAGCCACTCTTAGAGTTTCTTGCTGAGCAAATGCCTCGCCACACACACCTTTACCTACAGTAATAGAGGTACAAGCAGGTTTACCCTGGAACGGGCCCAAAAATAATGTGTCTTTGTTTTGGTTTGTTAAATAACAACCAACCCAATTTATATCGCTTAGCTCTAGCCACAATAAAGCAGAAAAATTTGCTAAGCTTGATATGTAAGGTAGGTCTTTGTCTAAAATAGCGTCTAACTGTTTGCCAAGCGTGATATAACGTGTTGATACCTGTTCCAAGCTTTAAGCCTCTTCTTCTATCATCGATGGCTCAAACTCTTGGCCCTTTAGCACCTGTTGTAAAGCGTTGCGCTGCGATGAAAGGTAAAAACCTAAGTTTTCTGCTTGTTGCTCGTTAAGTTTTGGCTCTGCGTGCTTAATCAACAATGTAAGTTGATCGGCAACATCTAACATTTTGTCGTAGTTATCGGCTTCTTTCTTTGAGCTAAAAGTCATTTTCTCTACACCGTTCCGTTCGACGACATATTTAATAATTACAGCCACCGCTGCCTCCGTTTACTGTTTTTATATACAGGATAGTATGCATCATTCATTTTTAAACTACTAGTGACAAATTTTTACAGCATAGTTGGCTCGACTTGGCTAATATGTAGATTATGAAATCTTCTGAGTTATCAAAGCTATCCATTTGCCCAAGTTGTGATCTTTTAGTGGATACGCACGCCCATTGCAGAGCCGGTAAAGTTCTTATTTGCCCACGCTGTAAGCATACCTTAGCGCGAGGTAACAGAGCCCGATTTTCTAGCCAATTTGCACTCGCCCTTACCTGCTTAATTATGGTGTCTCTTGCAAATACTTACCCTTTATTAAGCTTTACATTCTTGGGAATACCCAGCTCAGCTAACATTCTTCGTGGCACAGTATTGCTGTTGGAGCACGGCTATTACCTAGTAGGTTTTGCTGTCGTTATCGCCAGTTTCATTGCACCAATACTGCTTTTTAGCCTTATTTGTTACACATCGTTGTCGTTAAGCAAGGGCTGGAAAGCGCCAGGTCTTGCCACTGCGTTGCATTTTCAAGATGATTTGATTCACTGGAGCATGATAGAGGTTTATATCGTCAGCTTTTTAGTCGCCCTAGTGAAACTGGTTGAATATGCAGATATTGATTTAGGTTATGGCCTCTGGTGTATATGTATTACGCTATTGTTGTCTACTCGTTTGATTCAACGGATAGAACCAGCAGAATACTGGGAGCGCTATGTACACATCCGCTAAGCAAATGGGTTTAAAGCTCTGTAGACACTGCAAACTTTCTATGTCCGAAGAGCAAACTCATTGCCAACGCTGTCATATGCGAGTGCATACCAGAACCCCAAACAGCCTGCAAAAGTGTTGGGCATTTGTTATTGCCGCTACAGTAGGCCTTTTCCCCGCTAATCTAATGCCTATTACCGTGCTAAGTACCCGCGGAGCGCCTCAATACGAAACAATAATGTCTGGTGTAATTAGTTTAATAAAAGACGACATGGTAGGCATTGCCATCGTCGTTTTTGTAGCCAGTATTGTTGTTCCAGTTATGAAACTTGTTGGCTTAATCGTGATTATGCTCAGCTTGCAATTCAAGATGAATTTAGATAATCGACAACGTATTGTTATTTATAGGATAATTGACATTATCGGCAAATGGTCGATGCTTGATCTGTTTGTACTGTCAATTATGATAGCGGTTTTTGAACGTAACAACTTAGTCGGAGTAGAAGCCGGGCCCGGTGCTACAGCATTTGGTGCAGTTGTTTTGTTAACATTATTTGCTGCTAAGTCATTCGACACAAGAATTATATGGGATAAACAACTTGAACAACGCTAGTGCTCCAGAGATTAAAAAAGAACGCGTAATCTCCCCTATTTGGTTGCTGCCTATTTTAGCGATAGTGCTAGGAGCATGGCTGCTATTTAAAGCGTGGTCAGAAGCCGGCGTAAAAATTGATATTGTGTTCGAAAGTGCCAAAGGTATTACTGCTGGGCAAACACAGTTGTTCTATCAGGGCTTAGATATCGGCGTAGTTAAGTCAGTCGCATTAGCCCCTAAGTTGGAAGGGGTAATAGTAAAAGCTGAAGTTAAAAGAGAAGCCGAACAGCTTTTAAAAGCTGACAGCCAATTTTGGTTAGTGACACCGAAGGCCTCAATTACTGAAATTAGTGGTTTAGATGCCTTAGTATCTGGTAACTATATAGAACTAAACCCTGGCACAGGGAAATATGACGACAGTTTTGTTGCCCTCTCAGAGCCACCAAACATCATTAGAGGCAAAGGTCTGAACGTGCGACTAAACGCTGACGATTTAGGCTCTCTAAATATAGGCTCCGCGATTTACTTTAAAAAGATTAAAGTTGGTGAGGTTCAACGTTACCAACTTACAGACGAACACAAAGTAGAATTTGATATTCAAATAAGGCCTCAGTTCGCTCATTTAGTGAAAATAGATACGCGCTTCTGGAATGTGAGTGGCTTTGAGGCAGATATTTCCCTAGACGGAATGCAGATAAGCAGCGAGAGCTTAGCCAGTGTTATTTCTGGTGGTGTGAGTTTTGACAGCCCTCTTCAATCTGCCATTGCCACAAAAGGGCAAAGCTTTACCCTCTACGATAACCTAAAGGATTCTCACCGCGGCAAGCCGATTCAAATTAGTATGCAACAGCAAAATGGATTGGTGGCAGGTAGGAGTAAACTAGTTTATCGAGGCGCTAACATTGGTTTTGTTAGCGAAATTATAAACAACGGCAGTCATGACCAGTTTACTGCTAAAGCCTTGGTTGAGCCCAAATACGAAGATTTGTTTAATAGTTCTACTCAACTTGTTCTTATCAAACCCGAAATTGGCTTAAATGGCGTTAAAAATATAGGGGCCTTAGTCGGTGCTAAGCAGATAGAAGTTATTGCCGACCAAGGAGAGCTTGCTACACAATTTGAGCTATCTTTAGCCCCTAAGCCACCACAGGGCAGTAAAACCTTCACGCTGACTACTGATAACGTTAAAGGTGTGAGCTCAGGTAGCCCTATTGTCTACAATGGACTAACCATAGGTAAAGTTCTTGCGCTGACGCTAAAAAAACGAAGTTTTGAGTTATCGACATATATCGCACCAGAATTCGCAAGCCTACTCACCATTAATTCTCGTTTCTATAACCAAAGTCCGTTAGCGATAGAAGCTGACTTGAATGGCATCACTGTAGAAAGCAGTGGTTTAAGCGGGTTTATACAGTCACCTATTATTTTATTACCTGGGCAGTCCAAAAAGACTAGTACCAGTAAAACATTCCGATTACACCACAACAAACAAGCCGCTTTGCTTTCTAAAGAAAAAGCACTAGCACCGCTCAAACTTACGGTAAACACTGACTATTTGGGTTCTTTAGCTGAAGGGGCACCAGTACTATATCGACGTGTACCGGTGGGTAAAGTAGATTCTTATCAGCTACTTAAAGATGGGAAAATAGAAGTTGAGCTAGAAATCTACGGTAATTACCGTTACCTAGTCACTGATAACACGCGTTTTTGGCATGCCTCTGGCTTAGAAATTAAAGCCAGTTTAGAGGGATTATCGGTAAACAGTGAGTCATTAAAATCACTCGTGTTAGGCGGTATAAGCTTTGACCAATTCGACGAATTGGCTAAAGAAACCCAGCGCACTATTTATAAATCAAAACAATTGGCAACTAAACGGCACTTAAATATCGCCCTATCTACTCAAGATAGCCACGGCATATACAACAACATGCCAATTAAATACCAAGGCCAGCAGATTGGTAAAATCACCCAACTGAGATTTAGTGAAGACTTAAGCACATTAACGGCAAGTGCTGAGCTAGATTTCCCTTATTACCGCAACTTCGCACGCAGTGGCAGCTTGTATTGGCAAGAAAGTGCATCGATTAGCTTATCTGAAGTGAAAAATTTGGATACTTTGGTCAAAGGCGATTTTATTAACGCATTGCCTGGTAAAGGGAAACCGCTTCAAACATTTAAGCTGTTAAAAGAGGTGCCTAATACCGACAAGGGTTCACTACATGTGTGGTTAAGCTCAAGCCATTTTGGCTCTCTCAAAATAGGCAGCCCGGTATTATATAAACAGTATAAAGTGGGCACTGTTGATAAAGCGAAATTAGAACTGGATGGCTCAAAAATTCTAGCGCGACTCAATATTGACTCAAATTATCGCCATTTAGTTAGGGCTAATAGTGTGTTTTGGAATGCTTCGGGAGTGGATGTAAAATTGGGATTAGGCGGGGCAGATATTCGTCTTGATTCAATGGAAACCCTGTTAACTGGGGGTATTGCCTTCGCGACTCCAGAAACAACGCCCTTGGCCGAATTAGCAAATGATAACGATAAATATCAATTACAGTCCACATACGACGAAAAATGGCTACAATGGAGCCCTTCTATTCAACCTTAGACCTATTCGTTTTGACTAAACCAATTAACTTCCCAGCAAAATTCATAGAGCGCATTGAGAAAGACCTTCCCAGCGACCTGAGTTTGGCTAGCTTTAAAGCGATTTTCCAGCAACCAATGCGCAAAAGTATTAGGGTTAATACCTTAAAAACCGATGTGCAGCAGTTTACTCAGTTAGCTAAGAATAATGGCTGGCAACTAGAACCCATCCCCTGGTGCGAAGAAGGCTTTTGGATTGAACGCGAAAACGAGAACGTCTCTTTAGGTAACACAGCTGAACATATGGCTGGACTGTTTTACATCCAAGAAGCTAGCTCCATGTTACCGGTAAGCGCCCTATTTCATTGCTTTGATGCTAACAACGATAGTCTGTTGTTAGACGCAGCCGCAGCACCTGGGTCCAAAACCACTCAAATGGCCGCTAAGCTTAAGGGGCAAGGCGCTATTGTCGCCAATGAGTTCTCCGCGAGTAGAGTAAAAGTCTTAAGCGCCAATTTACTTCGCTGTGGAGTAACAAATGCAGCTATCACCCACTTTAGTGCTGAAGTATTTGGCACTTGGATGACAGAGAAATTTGATGCCATTTTACTTGATGCGCCATGCTCTGGTGAAGGCACTTTAAGAAAAGACCCACAAGCTTTGGATAACTGGAGTGAACAGCATGTCGAGAGTATTGCCACATTGCAAAGTGAGCTATTGGCCAGTGCACTACATGCATTAAAACCAGGTGGAACGGTCATCTATTCAACCTGTACTCTTAACCAACAAGAAAACCAACAAGTGATTGATAAGGTTAATCTTCAATACCCGAATAGCTTTGAACCAATCAGTCTGAGCCAGCTTTTTCCTGATTGCCAAAAAGCGATAACCCCTGAAGGGTATTTGCACGTTTGGCCACAACGCTTTAACAGCGAGGGATTCTTTGTTGCTGCTTTACGTAAGTCAGACCAATCAATGCCTACTGAAGTGATTAAAAAGCGGATTAAGCCCTTTGCTTATAAAGCGGCAAGCGCTAAGCAGACAAGCGCTATACAACTGCACTTTTCACAATCGTTTGGCCTTACACTGCCAACTGATTATTCGGTATTTATCAAAGGCAGCGACTACTGGTTATTACCTAACAGCTTTTTGTTAGTTAAAGATGAAATGCGTTTTGAACGAGTAGGAGTGAAATTAGCCGAAGAGTTTAAACACGGCTTTAGAACAAGCCACGATGCAATAACAGCTCTAGGTGCAAACATCAGCAACAACCTCATTGAGTTAAATGGTCAACAAGCCCATGAGTTTTATCAAGGGAAAGATATTGCCTATCCAAACGCGAATAAAGGTGAAGTAGCACTAAGCTATCAAGGTCAGGTAATAGGATTAGGCAAGTGGATTAGAAACAAAATTAAAAACTCTTACCCACGTGAATTGGTTAAAGACAAGGGGCTGGCGTGAACTTGCAAATACAGTATTTGCAACTACACTTAGCAAACTATTAGCGCAAGGCTCTACACAGAGCCATTCCCCTACGCTCCGCTCAAGGACTAGAGTGGAGCCGTTTTTTTAAGGCTTAGCCAAGCTGAACAAATCGAAGAAGTTTTTCGTGGTTTGCTCTGCTACTTCTTCTAAGCTTACCCCTTTAATCTTAGCCAAACATTTCGCCACATCTAACGTATAAGCGGGTTGGTTTTCATCACCACGATGCGGAACCGGTGCTAGATAAGGACTGTCTGTTTCAACCAAGATTCGATCTAACGGTAACTGTTTGAAGGTATTTTGTAGCTCTTTCGCCGAATTAAAACTAATAATACCGGAAGCCGAAATGTAAAAGCCCATCTCTATCGCCGCTTGCGCCATCTCTAAGCTTTCGGTAAAACAATGCAATACCCCTTTACAGCGCTCTGCATTATGTTGTGTCAATAAGTTAAGCGTATCTTCTCGCGCGTCGCGAGTATGAATAATTAGGGGTTTTTGGTGTTTTACTGCCAGCTTAATGTGTTGAGTAAACACCTCATGCTGTAGCTCTTTGTGTTCTTTAGCGTAGAAATAATCTAAGCCAGTCTCACCCACTGCAACAACCTTAGGGTGGCTCAAATATGATTCCATCAGCTCCAAGTCAAAAGCTTGGTCTTGAACATAAAGAGGGTGCATGCCGCAAGATGCAAATACATTATCAAACTCCCCTACTTTGTCCATCATACTGGGAAACTTGTCTGGCGAAATAGCAACGGCAAGGCAATAATCTACCCCTACATTTTTTGCTTTTGCTAGGGCCTCAGCCACGTTTTGATGTTTGTCTTTATAATCAAGTCGGTCTAAATGACAATGTGAATCTACTAACACGTATTGTTAATCCTTAAATTCGGCAAACAACGGGTAGAGCTGTTGGCCCACGTTAAGTCCGGGAAATTGTTCTAATTGTTTATTTAACGATAACCAGTCTTGGTAAGCCCGCCCTAACGTGCTTGTTAAACTAGAATTTAGTGCAAGTTGTGGAAAAACTGCTGGCGAGTCTAAACCTTTGGCAATGCTAAAACTTAAGGCCAAACTTTGACCTAGCCAAAGTAACTTATTGCTATCTTTTTGAATCAGCTCGGCCAATTTATTAGGTTTTGCTTCAACCATTTGTTTGAACTGCAATAAAAACTGTTCTAGTTCGGTGTAGGATTGGTCTCGATAAAACTCAGCAATAGTTAGTGGGGAACCGTTACAAAATCGGTATATTAACGCGAAGTTATCGTCTAACCTTACTTTCTGTTTACTTAACCAGTGCTTCACCAAGTCTTGTTCAGGGGTTGTGATGGTTAACAACTGACAGCGACTAAGAATGGTTGGCATCGCTTTGAACGGTAGATGATTAACTAGAATAAAACGAGTATCTGCAACCGGTTCTTCTAAGGTTTTTAACAAGGCGTTATTGGATGCCATATTCAGCAAAGCAATATCTTGTATGATCGCGACTTTATTTTTACCAATACTACTGGTTTTATTAGCCCACAGGCTTAGCGCACGAATATCATCAACTTTAGGTTTGTCTTGATTAAGTAAAAATAAACTTCCATGAGCGCCAGCATCAACCAATTTACAACTGTGGCATTGATTGCAGGCTTGGTGTTGTTGTTCGGAGCAGAGAATTGTTTTGGCCACAAACTGGGCTAACTGCAACTTACCTAGGCCCTTTTCTCCCCGTAGTAGTAAACTTTGCGGGAAAGTATCTGCGCTTAATTGGGCTGATAACTGCTTCCAGGCTTTTCCTAACCACGGCAAACTCATCGTAATTCTCGCTTATAAACCGGCTAGATAATCTTTAAGATGCTGAGAGATGTCGCTAGCGACTTGCTCAATATTTTGGCTAGCATCTATTTTAACGATATTGGGTTTGCTCTCCGTCTGCTCTAGATATACCGCTCGACTACGCTCAAAAAAGCTTAAGGCTTGTTGTTCAATTCTATCTAGTTCACCGCGGTGGCGAGCTCGACTTAAACCAAGGCTTGGTTCTATGTCTAAATAAAGAGTGAGATCGGGTTCAAAATCGCCAATGGCGATCTGCTTGATGGCAGCAAGTTTTTCAACACCCAATTGGCGGCCACCGCCTTGGTAGGCTTGTGAGCTGAGATCGTGTCGATCTCCAATAACCCACTTACCACTTGCTAAAGCAGGTTTAATGCGTGTTTCAACTAATTGTGCTCGAGCAGCATACATTAATAATAACTCTGTGCTATCACAAACTTGTTCTTCGCCGACGCCCTGCTTCACGATATCTCGTAATGCTTCAGCTATTGGCGTGCCGCCAGGCTCCCGAGTATTAATAAATGGAATTTTTCGTTCGCTTAATAATGCCTGAATAGCGGCAACCGCAGTACTTTTACCTGCGCCTTCTAGCCCTTCTATTACAATAAATTTACCAATAGTCATGTTGTTACTTCTTTAATATGTATTTTCTAACCGCTCGGTTGTGTTCTGCAAGATTCTTAGAGAAGTAATGCTCACCGCCACCTTTGGCTACAAAATAGTAATAGTTCGATTTTTCAGGATTAAGGGCGGCAATAATAGCATCTTCGCTAGCCATCGCGATTGGCGTTGGAGGTAAAGCGCGAATCACGTAAGTATTGTAGGCCGTGGCTTCTCGCAAGTCTTTACGCCGTATATTGCCATCATAACGCTCGCCCATTCCGTAAATAACCGTAGGATCAGTTTGCAAACGCATACCTTTGTTTAAGCGATTAACAAACACCGACGCAATGCGCGGCCGCTCAAACTTGGCTCCCGTTTCTTTTTCAATAATTGAGGCCAAAATCAAGGCTTCGTATGGTGATTTAAGCGGCACTTTTTTATTACGTTTGTCCCACTGCTCTGCAATTACTTTTTCTTGCGCTACAAAAGAACGTTTAATAATGTTTTCTGCAGGAGTGCCATGAACAAAGAAATAGGTTTCTGGCAGCAATAAACCTTCTAATTTGGTAAATTCACTACCAAGCCAAGTTAACAGCTCTTGTTCAGTTTTGCTGCTCGCTTTAATACCTTTGGTTTGGTTGAGCTTTTGCCAAAATTGAGTATACGTTTCGCCTTCAATCAAGCTTACTTTTAACTGCACAACTTTACCGCTTGCTAATATGTCGGTAAGCTGTGCATAGCTAAGTTCAGGCGGTAGTTGGTAATGACCAGTTTTAATTTGGCTATGCTGAGGGTGAAGTTTAAACCACACTCTTAGCCACCAATTATCTTGCTCTGCATCTAGAAATACGTTTTGAGCAACACGATAAAAATTATCGCCAGAGCTCACTTCAATTTGTTCTAATTGAGTGTCTCGTGCTTCCTGCCACTGAGTATTCAGATAGTCATCAAACCATGTGTAAGCCGCAAAGCCTGCTAGAGAAAAAAGTAGAACAATAACAACTAATTTACGAAACATGATTCACCAAATCTTGAAACCATCGACAAACGGGAAACTGATTAAACTTACGTTCATCAAACTGTTTAACTGGAGCAAACTGGATAATTGAGTTACTCATAAAAATTTCATCTGCACCTAACAAATCGGATAATGAAAAAGTACCGAGCTTAAGTTGATAAGGCGAATGCTGAATACTATTCAGAAGAAACTGACGTTGCACACCTGCAACACCAGCCCCGCCAAGATCACTCGTATAAATGTGATTTCCCTTTACCCAGAACAAGTTAGAAGCCACCCCCTCAACAACGTGATCATTTATATCTAAGCAAACCAAATCATCAAGGCCACGTTCGTCAGCTTCAATCTTTAGCATAACTTGCTCTAAACGATTTAGAGTTTTAACCGAGGAATAAAGGCCACCATAAGACAAGCGCTGAGTAGCAGAGCCTACTCTGAGTCCATTTTTTTGCAGACCAATATAGGCCTTGGGATAATCAGCAGTGTTAATAAAAATGGTTGGCGTAGCCACTTTAGGAGGGGCGTACCCTCGGCCACCTTGGCCACGACTAACAACTATTTTAGCCACGCAGATTTGACGGCCAGAGACTTTTAGCTTTACCTGTTCAAGTAGGCTCTCTAAGTCTATTTCTGGAAACTTTAAGACTCGCTGAGCATTTAACAAACGCTGCTGGTGATAGTCCCATAGTTCTACTTCACCCTTCCTCACCAGCATTGTCGTGAAGAATCCATCGCCATAATTAAATCCGCGATCAAGCACAGATAACTCAGAGCCCTGCAAAAGCGATATCCCTAAACATAAAAAAGCCCGATGATAACATCAGGCTTTGAATAGCTATAGCATAGAAAAAAGATTATGCGTCAATTTTCTTAAATACTAACGAACCATTGGTGCCGCCAAAACCAAACGAGTTAGATAAGGCGTAATCAATTTTTGCGTTTCGAGCGCTGCCAACAACATAATCTAAGTCACAACCTTCACTTGGGTTTTCCAAGTTAATGGTAGGCGGCGCGATTTGGTCACGAATAGCGAGTACTGAAATAATCGCTTCAACAGCGCCCGCAGCACCCAATAGATGTCCGGTCATCGATTTAGTTGAGCTAACCAATACATCTTTAGCATGATCACCAAAAACATTTTTCACCGCTTGAGTTTCAGCAACGTCACCAGCAGGTGTCGACGTACCGTGCGCATTGATATAATCAATCACAGAAGCATCAATGCCGGCGTCTTTAATGGCTGCAGCCATAGAACGCGCTGCACCATCACCGTCGGCTGGAGGTGAAGTCATATGATATGCATCGCCACTCATGCCAAAGCCAACAAGCTCTGCGTAGATTTTAGCACCACGTGCTTTAGCGGCTTCGTATTCCTCAAGCACTACTACACCAGCACCGTCGCCTAGTACAAAACCATCACGGTCTTTATCCCACGGACGACTTGCTTTTGTTGGGTCGTCGTTGCGAGTAGATAAGGCTTTAGCAGCACCAAAGCCGCCCATGCCTAAATGGGTAGACGCTTTTTCTGCACCACCGGCTAACATCACTTCAGCGTCGCCATAAGCGATCATGCGCGCCGCTAAGCCAATAGCGTGGGCACCTGTAGTACATGCGGTAGTAACAGCGATATTAGGGCCCTTTAGGCCTTTCATTATCGATAAATGTCCTGACACCATGTTGATAATGGTTGAAGGAACAAAAAACGGACTAATTTTACGTGGTCCATTCTTTAAATAATTTTCATGATTTTGTTCAATTAAACCTAGGCCACCAATGCCAGAGCCAATTGAAACCCCAATGCCGTGAGCATTTGAATCAGTTACTTCAATACCTGCGTCGTCAAAGGCCATAAGCCCTGCTGCAATACCGTATTGAATAAACGCGTCCATTTTACGGGCGTCTTTTTTAGTCATGAACTCTTCAACATTGAAGTCTTTCACTAAACCGGCAAAGCGGGTTGGGAATGCTTCTACATCAAAGTGTTCGATTGGGCCAATACCACTTTGACCAGCCTTAATAGCTTGCCAAGTTAATTCAGCGGTATTACCTACTGGTGATAAAGCACCAATACCAGTAACAACGACTCTACGCTTAGTCACTGAAATGCCTCCAGGGGGGATTTACTTATCTTAGGGGGATTCAAAACGGGCGACTGACGTCGCCCACTTTTTTACTAATCTTGATTATTTAGAACGTAATCAATTGCAGCTTGTACAGTAGTGATTTTTTCAGCTTCTTCATCAGGAATTTCAGTATCGAATTCTTCCTCTAAAGCCATAACCAATTCTACTGTATCTAAAGAATCAGCGCCTAGGTCATCTACGAAAGAAGCTTCGTTTTTAACTTCGTCTTCGCTTACACCAAGTTGCTCGATGATGATTTTTTTAACACGTTCTTCAATTGCACTCATGACAATATTTTTCCTTAGTAAATACGCTTCTGCGTTGTTGCGATAGTGTATTCAAACCGAATTACTTTGCAAGCCTAACCGTAGTGGTCTAACCACGTTTTTCGTAGTTATTTTTGTAAAAAACTTGCGATCTATCAATTTTTTGCACATTTTTTAAGCCACTGCTTAAACCATGTACATTCCACCATTAACGTGAATAGTTTCACCTGTTATATAAGCAGCATCTTCGCTGGCTAAAAAGGCAACCGTTTTGGCGATTTCTTGAGCATCACCTAAACGTGCCATAGGCACTTGCGACAAGATAGCACCACGTTGATTATCGTCAAGTGCTCGAGTCATATCTGTTTCAATAAATCCTGGGGCAATCGCATTTACTGTGATTCCGCGAGAAGCCACTTCACGTGCTAAAGAACGCGTAAAACCAAGTACTCCAGCTTTTGCTGCAGCGTAATTCGCTTGGCCTGCATTGCCCATGGTGCCGACGACTGAGCCAATACTGATAATTCGGCCGTTTCGCTTTTTCATCATTGAGCGAAGTACCGCTTTACTCAAACGGAAAATAGACGTTAGGTTAGTATTAATAATATCTTCCCACTCGTCATCTTTCATGCGCATCAACAAGTTATCGCGAGTAATACCAGCATTGTTTACTAGGATATCGATATCCCCGTATTGAGCTTTGATAGCCGCAAACAACTGTTGAATCGAATCGCTAGAGGTTACGTCCAACGCTAAACCAGTGCCGTTTTCACCTAGGTAACCAGCAATTGCTTGAGCACCCTTTTCAGATGTAGCTGTACCAATAACTGTAGCGCCTTTTGCTACTAACGTTTCTGCAGTCGCACGACCAATGCCGCGACTTGCGCCAGTGACTAGTGCAACTTTACCTTGTAAGGTCATTAATAAATCCTCGTTACTTGTTATCTAAAGCTGATTTAATTGACGTTAAATCGTTAATTGCCGCAGCTGCCATAGGTTTATGAATACGTTTTACTAAGCCACTAAGTACTTTTCCTGGGCCACATTCATAAACTGAGTCAATGCCTTTGGCTGCCATTGCTTCTACCGTCTCTGTCCAGCGTACTGGACTATATAGTTGCTTAATTAACGCTAATTTAATTGCTTTAGCGTCTTTCTCAATCGCAACGTCTACGTTATTAATCACGTCAAACTGAGGTGTAGAGAACGTAACGCCTTCAATATAGCCAGCTAACTCATCTGCTGCCGGTTGCATTAATGCACAGTGAGATGGAACGCTAACAGGCAAAGGAAGTGCACGTTTTGCGCCAGCTTCTTTACACAACACATTAGCGCGCTCTACGGCTTCTTTGTGACCAGCAATAACAACCTGACCAGGTGAGTTAAAGTTAACTGCTGTTACAACTTGGTCTTCAGCCGCTTTTTCACAAGCGTCAATAATCTCTTGGTTACCTAAACCGATAATTGCAGACATAGCGCCGATACCTGCTGGTACAGCTTGTTGCATCAGTTGTCCGCGATATTCAACCAGTTTTAGCGCGTCAGCAAAATCAAGCACGCCTGCACACGTTAAGGCAGAGTACTCACCTAGGCTATGCCCTGCTAATATAGCGGGTTGTTGACCACCCTTTTCATTCCACAAACGCCATAGCGCTACAGAGGCAGCTAATAATGCAGGTTGAGTGCGGCTCGTATCGTTTAAATCTTCTGCAGGGCCATTGGCAATAAGTCCTGCCAAGTCGTAACCTAATACGTCTGAAGCCTGTTTAAAAGTGTCGGCAACTACTGCATATTCTCCGGCTAATTCAGCTAGCATACCTACGCTTTGTGAACCTTGACCGGGAAAAACAAATGCTAATTTACTCATCATCTATCCTAATAATTAAAATCTGACTAGGGCACTGCCCCACGCAAAACCACCACCAAAAGCTTCTAGTAATACTAACTGGCCACGTTGAATGCGTCCGTCACTCACTGCTTCGTCTAAAGCAATAGGAACAGATGCGGCTGAAGTATTACCATGTCGATCTAAAGTCAGTACCACTTTTTCAAGCGGCATGGCTAGCTTTTTGGCTGTAGCTTTAATAATTCTGAAGTTTGCTTGGTGAGGAACCAACCAATCTAATTCTGTTTTCTCAATATTGTTAGCGGCTAAGGTTTCGGTCACAATTTCGCTTAAACGAGTAACCGCCACTTTGAATACTTCATTGCCGCTCATGCTCATGTAAGACTCCATTTCAGTGCCAGACATACCACGCTGAGGATGAGGGAGTTTTAATAGATCACCATATCGACCATCGGCGTGGATATGGGTAGATAAAATACCAGGCTCTTCACTCGCACCTAACAATACACAACCGGCACCGTCGCCAAACAAAATAATGGTAGAGCGATCTTCAGGATCACACATCTGCGATAGCCTATCGGCCCCAATCACTAGCGCAGTTTTAACTAAACCACTTTTAATGTATTGGTCGGCAACACTTAAGGCGTAGGTGAAACCTGCACACGCGGCTGCTATATCAAAGGCTGGCACGCCAGGTAGCTCTAACTTAGCTTGTACTTCACACGCGGCTGCGGGAAAAGCATTTTCGCTAGAAGTAGTCGCAAGAATAATTAAGCCAATGTCGTTTTTATCTATACCCGCTCGTTCTATTGCTAACTCAGCAGCGTATGCGCCCATGTCCGCGACCGTTTCGTCACTAGCAGCGATACGACGTTCTTTAATGCCGGTTCGATCAGTGATCCATTGGTCACTGGTTTCTACCATTTGCTCAAGATCTGAGTTAGTTCTTACATTACTTGGCAGATAACTACCTGTAGATAATATTTTTGAGTACATAAATGACTTAATGCTTATCCATTAATAAAGATTCTAGTTTGTCGGTAATACGGCTTGGCACTTGTTGCTGTATTTCGGCAACCGCTTGGTGAATAGCTTGCAAAAATGCCGTTTCATCGGCATGACCATGGCTCTTGATGACAATTCCGCGCAATCCTAACAGACTAGCGCCATTATACTGGTCGGGGTTCAATTGTTTTAGCTGTGTTTTTAAGCTTGGTAAAAACAAAGTCAATATAAAACGAGCAAACCAGTTTACGTCAAACTGCTTCTTTAATTTAGCCAATATTAGCTGAGAAACACCTTCGGCGGTTTTTAGTGCGATATTGCCTACAAATCCATCACAAACTATTACGTCAGCTTTGCCGCTAAATATTTGATTACCCTCAACAAAGCCAATGTAATTAATTGCGTTAGAGTTTTCAAGAAGTTGCGCAGTCTGTTTTACGACATCATTACCTTTGATTTGTTCCTCACCAATGTTGAGTAAGGCTACACGAGGGTGCTTTAAGCCCCACACGCTTTCGGCTAATGATGCCCCCATAACCGCAAACTGCATCAACACTTCAGAGTCACAACTTGAATTAGCACCGAGATCGAGCAGTAAACTACCCCGTCCATTTTGTTCTGGCAAATGGCTAATTAGCGCTGGACGCTCGATACCTGGCAGCAGTTTTAATACAACTTTTGCCATGGCCATAAGCGCGCCTGTATTACCCGCGCTTACGCAAGCGTCGGCTTGATTCTGGTGCACCAAATCTAAGGCTAAACGCATTGAAGACTGACGGCGAGAACGTAAAGCAGTTAGTGGTTTATCGTTAGCAGTAACAACTTGAGTAGTGTGAATAAATTCTAAACGGGGATGTTGAGCGAGTTTATGCTCAATCAATAGGGAATTAATAAAATGCTTGTCACCGATTAAGGTAACATTTAGATGAGGGTAATAGTTAAGTGCCTGCGCAACGGCAGGCACTGTAACATGGGGGCCAACATCGCCCCCCATTGCATCAACTGCAATTGTAAGTTTTTGCAAAATGCAAAAATTTACTTGTTAATTACCTTGTTACCGCGGTAGTAACCGTCAGCAGTAACATGGTGACGGCGGTGAAGCTCGCCTGAAGTTGCGTCAGTTGTTAATGCAACATTGTTTTCAATTGCGTCATGTGAACGACGCATGCCACGTCTTGAACGTGTAACTTTACTTTTCTGAACAGCCATTGACCCAGTCTCCTAGTCTTTCTTTTTTAAACTTTGTAACACTGCAAACGGATTCGGTTTAGATTCTTCCTCTACAATGTCGATTTTTCCAAATACTTGTTCGTCTTGCTTTACTAAACAGTCTTCTAAAGAATGCTTAGGTATAATTGGTAACGCCAGTAACAGCTCGTCCTCAATTAAATCAGCGACTAAAAAGTAGTTGTCTTCATCTAATTGCAGTGGTTCGTAATCTTCAGGTAACTCTTCCACTTGCGATTCATCGCAGACTGGCGAGTAGGTAAACTCAACATCAATAGCATAGCTAAAAGCTTCACCACAACGTTGGCATTCCAACTCCACCTCAGTTAACGCTTTGCCTTGAACGACAACCAACCCTTGCGGGTCAGTTCCAAAGCGTAACCAGACGTCTACATCACTATTCACTTTCAAGGTTGCATCGCTAAGACGAGGCAATCGTTTGATTTCAAGTGAACCTTGATAATCTAACTTTCGCTTGGCCGTCTTAAACGGGTCAATCTCTACTGGTAATTTCACTTTTTGCATAAGGCGCGCATATTATAGTTACACTCAGTGATAGTCAAAACAATTTCTGCTTTTTTCATGCCTTTAAGCGTCGCTATCACTATAGTTTGCGTTTAAAATCACCAGACTGCTCATTTTGGTTAAAAAACGATGAAAAATCGCCTAGTTTTGGCTTCAAGCTCACCTTTTAGAAAACAACTGCTACAAAAAATTATTTCTGAGTTTAACACTTTCAATCCAGATATAGACGAAACACCTCAACCAAATGAAACTGCTAGGCAATTAGTATTGCGTTTAGCAGAGCATAAAGCACTCGCCGGAAAACAAACTTTCCCAGAGCACCTTATTATAGGATCCGATCAAGTATGTTGTATTAACGGCAATATTGTAGGTAAGCCTGGCAACCACAAAAGTGCGGTAGATCAACTAAGCCAAGCCAGCAACCAAGTTATTACCTTTTATACGGGCTTAGCGCTATATAACAGTACTACCCAGCAGATGAATAGTTTAGTGGATACTTTTGACGTTGGTTTTCGAGAGCTTAGTCCGGAACTCATAGAGCGCTACCTAAAAGCTGAGCAACCTTATAATTGCGCAGGAAGCTTTAAAAGCGAAGGTTCTGGCATTGTACTGTTTAAACATTTAAGAGGTGATGATCCAAATAGTTTAGTCGGACTACCGCTAATAAAGCTTTGTGCTTTATTAGAGCAACAAGGCGTAAAGCTGCTTGATTAAGAGATTAGGAGGAAATTCCTCCTTAATCTGTTAACTACTATAAAGGCGTTAGTTTATCTAAATAGCTTTTTAAGCTTGACTCTAAAGGTGCGGTTAAGTGCATCTCTTTTTCTGTAGCAGGATGAGTAAAGCGTATTTGCCATGCATGTAAGAACAAACGATGTAAACCTTGAGATGCGGCCTCACTGAGCAACTCTCTACTCGTGTATTTATCATCACCAGCTATGCTATGCCCTTCATATTGGCTGTGAACCCGGATTTGGTGGGTTCGGCCGGTTACGGGGCTAGCTTTCATTAGAGTCATATCAGCAAAGCGACGCTCTATTCGGTAACGTGTTAGCGAAGCTTTACCTTCTTGGTGATCAACGATCACTATTCGTTCACCAGACGCCACCGCGTTCTTACGTAAAGGCGCATCTACCGTTTTTGTAGATTTAGGCCATTGCCCGTGAACTAAGGTGAGGTAATCTTTCTGCACCACCTTCTCTCTAAGTTGCCTATGCATTTCACGTAACGCGCTGCGTTTTTTAGCCACCACCAACAAACCCGAGGTATCTCGGTCAATCCGATGCACTAATTCTAAGTAACGGCAATCTTGGCGTAGTGAGCGTAATGCTTCGATAACCCCAAAGCTGAGGCCACTGCCGCCATGAACGGCCATGCCCGAGGGTTTGTTAATAACCAACAAACAATCATCTTCATATACAATGTGCTGCTCTAACTGCACCACCTGATTCAGTTTATTAGAAGGCAACCCTGTTTCTTCGGCAACACGAATCGGTGGGATGCGCACAATGTCACTACCCACTACCTTGTATTCGGGTTTAACCCTCTTTTTGTTAACCCTAACCTCCCCTTTGCGTAAAATGCGATAAATACGACTTTTAGGTACCCCTTTCAGCCGTTTTAATAGGAAGTTATCTATTCTTTGTCCAGCCTCGTCGTCACTAACCGTGACCATCTGAACTGCTTTATTTTCGGTATTCATAGCAAAAATTGTAACATGCTCATAAATAATTTGATGGAAAAATATAGCTTTGCTATATTTGTAAGGCTTAAAGTGCCCGTTTTTAAAGGTTTTCCTTATTTGGCACCAACTTTAGAGCGTACTATTTTGTATATTTTGACGCTCTTGATAGTAAGAATTTTCATAGCAACCTGATAGGCAATCACAATTATTTGCCTTAAATCAAAGCTATATAGAATATATTGTTAAGTTCGGCAAGCTCAGCTTGCGGGACTCATTATTTATAGAAGCGCCAAAATGCGCCCTAAGGACTAGAGTAGCTAACCGAGAGGTTACCTGAACACTCTGACATCAAACACAGGGTCTGGCCATTTAAGGCAGGTTAATTGCTGTCCATGAGGTTGTTTTAATCAAACAAACCCCAAGGCAACATAAATGAAAAGAATGTTAATAAATGCGATGCAGCTTGAAGAGATGCGCGTTGCATTGGTCGATGGCCAAAGGCTATACGATCTAGACATAGAAAGTCCTGGTCACGAACAGAAAAAAGCTAACATTTACAAAGGTAAAATCACCCGCGTAGAACCAAGTTTAGAAGCTGCATTCGTAGACTACGGCGCAGAGCGTCACGGTTTCCTTCCGATGAAAGAAATCGCACGTGAATACTTCCCAGAAGGCTACGTCTATCAAGGACGCCCAAGCATTAAAGAAGTAGTAAAAGAAGGCCAAGAAGTTATCGTTCAGATCGACAAAGAAGAACGAGGCAACAAAGGCGCGGCTTTAACTACCTTTATCAGTTTAGCTGGAAGCTACTTAGTATTGATGCCAAACAACCCTCGTGCAGGCGGAATTTCTCGTCGTATCGAAGGTGACGAGCGCACCCAACTAAAAGAAGCAATGAACGGCCTAGAATTACCAAATGGTATGGGTCTTATTGTTCGTACAGCAGGCGTTGGTAAATCAGCTGAAGAATTACAGTGGGATCTAAAAGTATTGCTTAATCACTGGGGTGCTATTACTGACGCTTCTGATTCTAAGCAAGCTCCTTTTCTAATACACCAAGAGAGCAACGTTATTGTACGTGCTATTCGCGATTACTTACGTCGTGATGTTGGTGAGATCTTGATAGATAATAAAACTATCTTCGACCAAGCTAAAAAACACATCGAGTTGGTACGCCCTGACTTTGTAAGCCGCGTAAAGCGCTACGAAGGTGAAGTGCCAATGTTCAATCATTACCAGATTGAATCGCAAATTGAATCAGCCTTCCAACGTGAAGTACGTTTACCATCTGGCGGGTCAATTGTTATTGATCCAACAGAAGCGCTAACGTCAATCGATATCAACTCCGCCCGAGCAACCAAAGGCGGCGATATTGAAGAAACAGCACTACAAACTAACTTAGAAGCTTCAGATGAAATTGCACGCCAGTTGCGTTTACGTGACTTGGGCGGTTTGGTTGTTATCGATTTCATCGATATGACGCCAGTTAAAAACCAACGAGAAGTAGAAAATCGTTTCCGTGAAGCCGTTCGTCAAGACAGAGCGCGTGTTCAAGTGGGTCGTATTTCTCGTTTCGGTTTATTAGAGATGTCCCGCCAACGTTTACGCCCTTCTTTAGGTGAGTCAAGCACTCATATTTGTCCACGTTGTGATGGTCAAGGGACAATTCGCGATAACGAATCTTTAGCACTTTCTATCTTACGTTTGTTCGAAGAAGAAGCACTTAAAGAAAACACCTCGGAAGTTCATGCTCAAGTACCGGTTCCTGTTGCTGCATACTTGCTTAACGAAAAACGAGTAGCAATTAACAAACTAGAAAAACGTCATAACGTACGTTTAGTGATTATTCCTAATCAACATATGGAAACACCTCACTACGATGTTACACGTGTTCGTAGCGGCGAAGAAACACAAGAGACAAGCTATCAGCTAACCACTGAAAACCCATCTCCTGTTTATCAGCCGAATCAAGTAGCAAAAGAGAAAATCGAAGCTGAGCAACCAGTATTACAAGGTTTTAGTGCCCCGGCGGCTCCTGCAGCTCCTGCGAAATCTAATAAACCAGTTAAAACTGCCGCAGCAGCCTCTCCTTCTTTGTTAGCACGCATTGTTGCTTTCTTTAGTGCCATGTTTGCTACCGAGGAAAAGCCTGCTCCTAAGCAGAACACTCGAAGCAAAAACAATAATAACCGTGACAAGCGCAACAATCGTCGTAACAACCAACGCAACGACAAGCGTACTAGCAAAAATTCGGAGCGACAAGAGCGCCCTGAACGTAAAGATCGCAACGAACGTAACGAGCGCGGTGAGCGAAGCGAAGGCGCTAAAACCCGTCGTCGTAAGGACCAGCGCAATAAGCCTGCGCGCGACAAGGTTGAAAAGACCGAGACGGTAAAAGAAAATAAGCCTGCTCAAAAAGAGCAAGCACCTAAAGAACAGCAAATTAAAGAACGCAGAGAACGTCGAAACTTACGTAAGAAAGTTCGTGTTAATGCGGAGAAGACTGCTGAGCAACCTAAAGTGCAAGAGCCAGTATTGGTAGAACAATCAGTACCTGAAAAAGTCGAGCCAAAAACAGTTGCACCTGAGGCCCCCGTAGCCTCAACTGAGAACAACGATGCACCGAAGCCAAAACGTCGTCGTCGTTCTTCAAGCAGCGCCGGACGCAAACGTTTTAATGATTTGCCTAAAGCTGAAACTGGCACCCAGACGAATGAAGATGCGGTAGATTCTCGTTACCCAGCTACAGATTCGACGCAAGCGCCTGTAGAAGCGGTTAAAGCCGAAGCACCTGTTGAAACAGTAAAAGCTGAAGCACCGGTAGAAGCAGTTAAAACCGAAGTGCCTGTTGAAACAGTGAAAGCTGAAGCACCGGTAGAAGCAGTTAAAACCGAAGCACCGGTAGAAGCAGTTAAAACCGAAACACCGGTTGAAGCCGTTAAAACCGAAGCACCGGTAGAAACAGTTAAAACCGAAGCACCGGTAGAAACAGTTAAAACCGAAGCACTGGTAGAAACAGTTAAAACCGAAGTACCGGTAGAAACAGTGAAAGCTGAAGCACCTGTTGAAACAGTGAAAGCTGAAGCACCTGTTGAAACAGTGAAAGCTGAGGCACCTGTTGAAACAGTGAAAGCTGAGGCACCTGTTGAAACAGTGAAAGCTGAAGTACCGGTTGAAGCAGTTAAAGCTGAGGTAAAACCTAAGCGTAGTAATCGCGGTAAGCTTAAACCAAGCAAGGTTGAAGGCAAAGGTAATGCGTCTGCGGTAATGGCTAAGCCAGCACCAGTAAGTGCTCCAGCAATAAGCACTGATGAAGTTAAAAAACCATACGTGCGTAAGCCTGTTACAGTGGGCACACGCAGAGCACAAAATAGTAGCTCTAGCACTTCAGCTCAAAGCCCTATGAGCCCTATGAGCCCTTCAGGCGAATAGGTAAATAAGACACTAAAAAGGCCAGCTTAATGCTGGCCTTTTTTATATTCTTTTTTTGTATTGCTAAACTTTTAAGCGCTCAATTATAGTGTCACTGGCCTGCTCTATCATTTCAAGAACCTGTTTGAATCCTTGTACACTGCCATAGTAAGGATCGGGTATTTCTTCTCTTTCTACACCACCAACAGGTAGAAAAAGCGCCAGTTTATGAGCATGCTCTGCAGGGCAATGCTTCTCTAAGTAGGCTAGGTTTTTTTTATCTGACGCCAATATTAAATCACACTTAACAAAATCTTTATCAGCAACCTTACGTGAACGAATACCTTTGAACTTATAGCCTTTCTCTTCAGCTATTCTAATCGCTCTGGGATCTGGTTTATCCCCCTTGTGATATCCAGTAGTACCTGCTGAGTCAACTTTAATCTTTAACTTACTTTGCTTTAGTTTTTCTCGTAATACCGCTTCTGCTGTGGTTGAACGACAGATGTTTCCCATGCAAACAACCAAAATAGATTTTACACCCGCAATTTTTTCCACAATCAATCCTATAAAAAAGGGCACGTTATGTGCCCTGTGTTGCTTAGTTGAAAAAGCCACCTAGACTGTCGAGCAATTGCTTACTGTCTTCGTTATCGCCCAGTGCTTTTTTAAGTTCTTTGTTCACGGCTTCTTTTGCCTGTCCTTCAAACAACTTTTTCATATCCAGGTTAATTTTAGGCTCTGACCAAGAACCTTTAACATTAATCGGTATATCTAGACCAGCCAAATCATTTTTAGAACCTTGCCCTTCTAAGCTCGCGACAACTTTGGTAACGAAGCTAAAATCTAGACTTTCTTTGATTAAGTGAGTATTACCTTTGCCATCTATTCTCAACAGCGGCGAAGACATTTGCATTTTCTTAACCGTAGCTACTGATTTACCTAATTGGGTATTAATTAACAGTTCACTGAAATCTGTTTTCTGCTCTTCCTTAGCTTGTTGTTTATCTCCGCCCTTTATTGAAGCTTTAGCACTGCGGATCATTTGCGGAATATTCACACCATAAACAGCGCCATCGGTGAATGTAGCATTGACTGGACCAGATATTTTTTGTTTAACCGCTGTAGGAGTTAAACCGACACCTTTAAGATCCAAATCGACATTTAGTCCGCCAGCGATGTATTCAAAACCTGCGGCATCGGTTAATAAGGGTCTTGCTTGTACGCTACTTAGCGTAGCTGTCATTGAATAACTTGCTATCGATTTTTGAGCATTTACAACCGCGTTACTCAACAATTTACCACCGTACAAATCAGCACTTAACTCTTTAAGGCGCAAAATACCTTTATTAATGCTCACATGCTGTTTGATATTCTCAATGTGTAATTTTTCGTGCTGTAACTTAGTGATTCTTAATACACCATCTAGATTAACCGTTTTAAGGGCGCTGAGATCTGGCTCTTGCTCAGGCTCACTGTTACTTGGTGTAGGTGATTCGCTCTCTGCTTTGGCTGTATCAGTGCTGCTTGAGCCAATAAAGTGGGCGGTATCTAAAAGCGGGATAGTGAAATCAAACTTAACTAAGGGTATCTCGCTTAATACAACGCTACTGCTACCGTTAATTTTTGTTTTACCATCTATATCCACCACCAAATTGCTTAATGCAGCTGTTTTTGCGTTAACTACATAAGCTAAATCAAAGCCAGTTTGTATATTCATCGCACCATTGGGTATAGCGGCACCTTGCAAAGATAAGCCGTTGTTTACCCCCTTTAGCGCGACTTCACTAAAGTCATTGGCAATAAACAGTAAGCCTTCTGCTTGTTGCTCAACACTCATCTCTCCATCAGTAAACATTAAAGAAAGTGCGAATTTGTTGTCTGCACCTAACTCTAGGCCTTCTAAAGAAAAGTTAACCGGTCCAAGTTTCAGCGTTTTGTTTTGTTTTAAATCTATAAGCTCAACGTTGGCATCAACCACGTTTATACCAGACAAGCTTATGTTCCAATCGCTTGGCGCGGAAGCCCCCGAATCAGACTCATTACTTGGCTCTGGATCAGATTTGTCAGCGTTAGTGTCAGACTGGGTTAAATCATCTAAATTGGTACTGCCATCGGCATTAGTTTGGTGACGTAAACGTAATCCCTGTAGAGAAATGTCACCTACCTCAACGCTTTTACTGAATAACGGCATTAAGGCAACAGACATCTCTGCACCTACGATAATGAATGTATCACCTTCACCAAAGTCTGGGTGGTCCAATAAACGCACTTTACCCAGTTCAAAACCAATACTGGGGAAAAAGCGCCAGCCCAAATCACCCTCGATCACTAACTCTCGGCCAGTCGCCTGTTTCGTTTTATCAACTAATAGTTGTTTTATATCGTCGGTATTTACCAATGAAACTGCAATAACTACGGCTACAACCAGTGCTGCAACTACAATGACCACACCATATAGCAACTTTTTCATAATTTTCCCTATTAACAAAGCTGTTGAATAATATGCAATTTATCTATAAATGATAATCGAGATCTGCTAGCTTTGCTTCGCTTTTAGCCAGCTTTCATTTTAATTGGTTTAATTCTAGTGAGTTGGTGTTAGCTAAGACGCCAATAAATGGCGAATTTTTGCGTTAATAATATCAATAGCAATCCGATTTTTTCCACCTCTTGGCACAATCACATCGGCGTACTGCTTAGACGGCTCGACAAACTGCAAAAACATTGGACGAACAGTGGTGTTGTATTGAGACAACACTGAATCTAGAGTTCGACCGCGCTCTTTAACATCGCGCTGAATACGTCGAGCTAAACAAATATCTAAAGGTGTATCTACAAAAATACTAATGTCTAGCTGCTCTCTAATAGCAGGGTCTGTAAACAATAGAATCCCTTCTAAAACCACAATTTTTGTAGGTTCAACCGTTTTGGTTTCGTCCATTCGGTTATTAACTTTATAACTGTATTGTGGCTGCTGAATCGCCTGCCCTTGTTTGAGCTGTTTTAAGTGATTAACCAGTAATGCGTGATCCATTGATTTGGGATGATCATAGTTGGTTAGCTTACGCTCTTCAGGCGTAATGTGGCTCTGATCGTTGTAATAGCTGTCTTCGTTAATCACAGCAATACAATCATCGCCCAACTCATTACGAATGTCGTTTACGATAGTTTGAGAGAAAAGGCTTTTGCCAGAGGCCGATGCCCCAGAAATGCCTATAACCACAATATTGTGATCTTGATTTTTCATAGAATTAACCTGGTACTTTTGCCGCAATTATAGGTGCTAACAAAGTATTAGTCATTACGGGAATAGCATGAAGCAAGATAATTAATCGCAAATTCGTAATAGTTGTTCCATAAGCGCTACGCTACTAGGCATCAACTGTCGCTTAGGGTAATATTGGCAGCCTTGAATCACCTGTTAATTGACTGAGCTTACAGTAGATCACATGACAAACGAACAACGCAAAATCCTGGTAACCAGTGCCTTACCTTATGCTAATGGTCCTATTCACTTAGGCCATTTACTGGAATATATTCAAACCGATATTTGGGTTCGTTTCCAAAAACTTCGCGGCAATACTTGTACCTATGTTTGTGCCGACGATGCACACGGTACGCCTATCATGCTAAAAGCTCAGCAAATGGGGATCACCCCGGAAGAAATGATCAATCAAGTTCAGCTTGAACACACCGCTGACTTTAAAGAATTCCATATAGAATTTGATAACTACCACTCAACCCATAGCCCAGAAAACCAGACGCTATCGGAAGATATTTACAACAAGTTGAACCAAGCTGGACATATTAAAACACGTACCATTTCTCAGTTATTCGATCCTGAGAAAAACATGTTTTTGCCTGACCGTTTTGTAAAAGGCACTTGTCCTAAATGTGGTAGCGAAGATCAAAACGGCGACAACTGTGATAATTGTGGTGCTACTTATAGCCCAACAGACTTAGTATCGCCTAAATCAGTTATTTCTGGTGCCGAGCCTATTCTTAAAGATTCAGAGCATTACTTCTTTGACTTACCAGAATTTCAAAACATGCTAAAAGATTGGACCGTCTCTGGCTCACTCCAAGAAGAGATGTCTAACAAACTTAATGAGTGGTTTGAACAAGGTTTACAGCAGTGGGATATTAGCCGTGATGCGCCCTACTTTGGGTTCAAGATCCCGGGTACTGAAGACAAATACTTTTACGTTTGGTTAGATGCACCTATCGGTTACATGGGCAGCTTTAAAAACCTATGTGATAAACGTGACGATTTGGATTTTGATAACTATTGGAACAAGGATTCAGACGCCGAGGTGTACCACTTCATCGGCAAAGATATTATTTACTTCCACAGCTTATTTTGGCCCGCCATGTTAGAAGGTGCTGGTTACCGCAAACCTACTAGCGTTTATGCCCACGGTTATGTCACCGTTAATGGCGCAAAAATGTCTAAATCTCGCGGTACCTTTATTAAAGCGCGAACCTATTTAGATCATTTAAACCCAGAATATCTGCGTTACTACTACGCCGCTAAGCTTAATAATCGTATCGATGACTTAGATTTAAATCTAGAAGACTTCGCACAGCGAGTTAACTCAGATTTAGTAGGCAAGGTTATTAACATTGCCAGCCGCACCGCCGGCTTTATTAGCAAGCGCTTTAACGCTACCTTATCTACTCATGTTAGCAACCAAGCTTTACTTGATGAGTTTGTAGCCGCTGAACAAAACATCGCAGCCTTATACGAAGGACGTGAGTTTGGTAAAGCTATGCGCGAGATTATGGCCTTAGCCGACAAAGCCAACCAATATATTGCAGAAGAAGCACCTTGGCAGCTTGCAAAAAATGAAGACACACTAGAACGTGCTCACCAAGTATGTTCAATGGGGATTCATTTATTCCGGGTACTGATCACTTACTTAAAACCAGTACTACCAGAATTAACCGCAAAGGTTGAACAGTTCTTAAATGTAGAACTTAAATGGGCTGATATCGGTAATACCCTTGTAGGCCATGAAATTCAAAGCTTCAAAGCCTTAATGCAACGCATTGATATGGCTAAAGTAGAAGCCATGGTTGATGCCTCTAAAGATAATTTGGTTGCTGCTGTACCAGCCAAGAATCAGGAACAGAAAAAAGCTAAAAACACGACTAGTGAATCAACGATTGAACCTATTGCCGACACAATCAGCTTCGATGAGTTTGCAAAAATTGATTTGCGAATAGCTCGTATCGTTAAAGCCGAGCACGTAGAAAAAGCAGAAAAGCTACTGCGTTTAGAGCTAGATATTGGCACTGAAACTCGCCAAGTATTTGCAGGTATTAAGTCTGCTTATGCGCCAGAAGAGCTGGAAGGCAAGTTAACCGTTATGGTGGCAAACCTAGCGCCAAGAAAAATGCGTTTTGGTGAATCTCAAGGTATGGTGTTAGCCGCTGGACCTGGCGGAAAAGATATTTGGGTGTTAAGCCCCGATGATGGCGCCCAGCCAGGTATGCGAGTAATGTAAATTTAAAGGCGCCAATTGGCGCCTTTTTTAATAGCTAGAAAAATCGTTATAACTGGGTTTGTCTATTACTATTATCTCTTGGCTAACAACACGTTCAACCTTTGAATAAGGCGACGCTATTGGCAAATGCTCCAATAACTGCAATAAGGCTACCTCACTGCCTTCCGCTACCACTTCAACATCACCATTAGACAAATTTTTTGCATAGCCACATACTTTTAATTCATTCGCCTTAAGCATTACATGGTATCGATATCCAACACCTTGCACTTTACCCTCGGCCAGTGCTGTTACGCGTTTAAGCTCTATATCAACCCATCAATGGTTTTGCTTCACTCATAATGGCAAAATCAAACCCTAGCGCGTCAACAGGAACACTCTCTAGTGGTACATTACAGTGATCTAAATCTAAACAAAAATAACGTTGTAACTGATATTGAGCATTCAGCAGCTCGACTTCTTCAAAGCCAAACTGGCTTAAGGTCCACCGCAGACGCTCATCGCGACAATTACAAATTAAACTGAGTAAGGTAAAACCTTGCTTAAGCGCGTAGCAACGCGCCCAGTCCACCATCAATTTTGCTAAACCTTTCCCAGCGTAGTCCCTATTCACGGTGAGTTTATGCATGAATAAACTTTCTCGTCTCACCTCAGGTGCTACATCTATAGCGCCACTGCGATTATTTAGAATCATTGCTGCAACCGGTTTGCCAGCTATGTAGCCCATATACATTTCGTCTAAGCGGTGATTAGCTAGCAAAGAATGAGGGGTAATTTGATGAAACTTCCAAAGTGGTTCGCCGCGAGATTCAAACCAGCTTGCTGCTTCCATAAGCAGCTCACAGAACTGATATAACTCTATACTAGAAATTGCACGCACGACCATATTGGTTGCCGTTTCCGATGACATATCAACTCCCTTGATAAACGTCTAAACTGCGACAGGTGACCAGTTGTGAATAACATGTTACACATGATAAGCTAAAGTTAAAAGTGCCTTTACTTAAAATAAGTCTCTTATTCGCTAAGCCATTCGGCCTCTTGCCAGTATAAAAACCAGCAAGAACGATAGTTTTCCAAATCAAGTCCTAGAAACTGAGATTGTGCTGACAAAACTCATCGGTGAATGTTCCAATCTATGGTTAATGGCTCTGTGATAATTATTTACGTTAATCACTGAATAAACACCTTAGAAATGCGATAATTTGGGAAAATTTACACAGTGCTTCGCTCGATTATTAGGCGAGCCGAAACCAATTAGGAAACTCGATGGATTGCTGCAGTCAACCGGGGCTTATGCCGATAGAGCAAGCTAAAACAAAGCTTGTAGACGCTGTTTCACTAAAAACGACAGTCGAGAATGTAACACTAGAAAATGCTTTAGGACGAGTGTTAGCTGTTGATATCACATCACCTTTAAACATCCCTCCGTTCGACAATAGTGCTATGGATGGTTACGCCATCGCAGCAGATCAACTGCCAAGCAATAAAACGCTTCCTTTAAGTCATAAAGTGTTTGCGGGTGATACTCGAAATCTCGCTTTAGAAGCTGATCATTGCGTGCGAATTATGACTGGCGCTCCTCTCCCACCGGGTTGTGATGCAGTTGAAATGCAAGAAAATACACGGGTAGAAGGCAATTCAATCATATTCGAACAAGCCATTAACAAAGGCAAAAATGTTCGACTGATGGGTGAAGATGTAAAACAGGGACAAGTGGTTATCACCGCCCAAACTCGCCTAAACAGCAGCCATATTGGGCTGTTAGCCACACTCGGCATTGATAAAGTTAAAGTACAAAGTAAACTGAAAGTAGCTTTGCTATCGAGTGGTGACGAGCTCGTTCAGCCAGGTAATCCACTTCAACACGGTCAAATATACGATAGCAACCGATTCGCTATTCGTGCCCTTCTCGAAAAGTTACCTGTTGATATCATCGATTTTGGAGTAATTGCAGATGACAAACAATTAGTCGCGGAAGCGTTTATTAGTGCAGACCAGCAAGCAGACATTGTTATCTGTAGTGGCGGCGTGTCGGTTGGTGAAGCAGATTACACCAAGTTAGTGCTGGATGAGATCGGCGACATTGGCTTTTGGAAGCTAGCGATAAAGCCCGGTAAACCATTTGCTTTTGGTAACTTGTCAGATTCTTACTTTATTGGCTTACCCGGCAACCCGGTGTCGGCTTACGTAACTTTTTATAAGCTGGCGATGTTAGTTATTGCCAAAGCGACTGATTGGCAGTACCGAGAGCCTTTAAGCCTACAGGCTATTTCATTACAAGATTTTAGAAAGTCACCAGGGCGCACCGATTACCAGCGAGGCTTTGCTAGCATAAATGATAAAGGCGAGCTGCAAGTAACGTCAACTGGCGCCCAAGGCAGTGCCATCTTTACCAGCCTCACCCAAGCCAACTGTTTTGTGGTACTAGAGCAAGATAGAGGTAGAGTAAACGCAGGCGAAATAGTCAATATAGAAATGTTTGCCGAGCCTATTCTATAAGTCTCGTCGCAACTAAAATTGGTTATGTAACTTAACAGCCTTATGTAACAAGTAAACAGATTGATTCACTTGCAAACATAAGGCTTGTTGAGCGCTTGGGGATATGGGTACTGAGAAGGTTAAGCCTTCCAATTCAACTTCAATTAAGCAACTCAGTTCGGTGAGCGTTATTGCCAATACTTTTGCTAACCATTGGTTTTGCGCACTGCAGTTTTCTACAAAAGACTTAGCGATAACAATATTGCTCGGCTTAAAACCCACCAGGTGGGTATCTTCTGATAAATCATTAGCGCTTTCTGCTAATAGATATTGCTCGCCAAATTTGAACCAACGCCAGCCAAGATCGGCCTTTCGTTCAGCAAGAGCAACTTTTAGCACCAAGGTTTGCTTATGTTGATCATTGAAACGGTTGATAAGTTGTAAACTGTCTCCCAATTCACAGGGTTTATTGGGTTCGACAAGCAAGACTTTATCACTAAAAAAGATTAAATCCTCAGGATTGTGAGACACCATCAAGCTAGCTATGTTGTGTTTTATCAGCCAAGCTTTTAAGCCTTTTAGTAGTTTCGTCGCGCTGCCTCTATCTATCGCCGACAGTGGTTCGTCTAGCAGCAATAGTTTAGGCTTTGTTGCTAGAGCTCTAACTAGCGCCACTCTTTGAGCTTGCCCTCCAGAAAGCTGATCGGCCTTTTTATCTAATAAAGGCTCCAATTCAAACAACTTAAGCAAATAACCTAAATCAGCACCGTTGATGCGGCTTGATAACTGGATGTTTTGTTTAACACTGAGGTGAGGGAAAAGATGGCTGCCCTGAGTGACAAATGCTAAGGGACGTTGATGTGAACTGAGATTAGTGTTTCGATTAAACCAAGGTTGTGACGCGAAAATGATATCTCCACAGCGAGGAGGCTCAAGACCGGCCAACACTCGAAGCAAGGTTGTTTTCCCTACCCCTGATGGACCAAACACTCCACATAATAAAGGTAGCTGAGTCGGTTCTATTTTTAGTGAAAAGTTATCACGTAAGTACTCAAGATTAAAACTTAACACCTATGCTCCCTACTCGCTTCTTTGAAGCAGAGAACGTATAAGTTAATAACAAAGCCACAAATGAAAAACCTAACAATACTAAAGCTAAGCGATGCGCAGCGGCAAAATTGAGGCTTTCTACGTGGTCAAACAAGGCAATCGCGATTACTTGTGTTTCACCAGGAATATTGCCACCAATCATAAGTACCACACCAAACTCACCCAAGGTATGTGCAAAACCCAAGACCATCGCAACGATAAAGCCATTTTTGGCTAAAGGTAGCTCAACGGCTAATAGTTGTTTCCACCTGGGCATTCGTAAAACCTTGGCCGCGTCGAGCACACCTGGTTCAATTTGTTTAAAAGCACTTTGAATGGGTTGAACGACAAAAGGCAAAGAATATAAGCAAGAGGCAAATACCAACCCAGAGAAACTAAAAGCTAACTGACTACCAGTAAGCGTTAGCCACCACTGGCCCATAATACTGTTCGGCGCAAAGCTAATCAGCAAATAAAAACCCAATACGGTAGGTGGTAGAACAATAGGTAATGCCACAATGGCTTCTATTACATGTTTAATCTTGCGTTCGCTTCGAGCCAGCCACCATGCTAGCGGAGTGCCAACTAGCAACAAGATAAAGCAGCTCAAAGAAGCGAGCTTTATCGATAAAACAATGGCTTGTATTTCAACGTCGGTCATTGATTAAGGTAACAAATATCCATTTTCTTTGATGATAGAGTGTGCGGCTGAACTAGACAAGTAATGGTAAAAATCAACAGCTTGCGATTTGTTTGTTAGTAAGGCCATATTTTGGGTTACCGCTGGATGCCTATTTTTAGGCACTACCCAGAAAGACCCATCTAAATCGGTCTTAATTGAACGAGCAACAAAACCAGCTTTAACATTACCAGTAACAATAAATTGATACACTTGAGATACATTGTTAGCCAGTATAATTTTTTGTGAAGCGTTTTTCTCACTAACCAATTGCTGAGCCGCGGCACCGTAAGGTGCTAATTCAGGGTTGGCGTAAGCAAACGGTTCCGACCATTTGTTCCAAAGGGCTTCACCTTTAACGAACTCACCATTTTGATCAGTAAACTGTGGCGCCCAAAAAACTAACTGTCCCACAGCATAGGGTTTCTGTTTTATTGCGTGCTGCTCATTAACCAACTGTTGTGGTCGAAGATCGTCGGCAGAAAAGAATAAATCAAAAGGAGCACCGTGTTTAATTTGATTGTATAAAATACCTGTTGATGCACTAGAAATACGATACGTAAACTGAGTATTAGTGAGCTGATAATCTTTCGCTAACGCTTCTGCAGTGGTCTTAAAATTAGCAGCAACCGCTATCGTTACCGGTTGAGCTTTCACAGTGCAGCTCAATAATAGAAAAAAAGAAACTAGCAGTTTTACCATTTACTTTTTGCTTCTAAATCAGATTCTCGAGCATCTAACCATGTGTCGTTATTATTCGTGCGCTCTTTTTTCCAAAAGGTGGCTTGAGTTTTAAGATAATCCATAATGAAATGGCAAGCTTCAAACGATGCTTCTCGGTGAGCACTGTTAACCCCAACAAACACAATTTGGTCACTCACATCTAAATCACCAACACGATGAATCACACTAGCATCTTGAATAGGCCAACGTTGCTTGGCTTGCTCAACAATGGCTTCTAACTGAGACTCCGTCATTCCCGGATAATGCTCTAAATGTAAACCTTTAACTTGTTCGCCTAAATTCATGTCTCGAACTAAGCCAACAAAAAATACAATTGCCCCAGCGCTAGCGCGATTACGTAGCGCTTGGTACTCATCACCCACATTAAAGTCGTCAGTTTGAACCCGTATCATTTAACCGCCCGTAACCGGTGGGAAAAATGCCACTTCATCACCATTGGCTAAGCTTTTAACATCGCTAATGTGCTGTTGATTAACCGCCATCAATACCGAGGAATCTCCTAAAATCGTCCATTGTTCGCCTTTACTTACTAGCTCGGCTTTCAATTGAGTAGTATTACTGCCCTCTGCTAACTCAAGACTAAGGTTAGAGTAGCCTAACTGCTCTTTTAATCGAGCAAAAAATAACACTTTTACCTGCATATTTTCACCTTATGCCTCAGTACTAAAAGAGCCAGACTTACCACCGTGTTTTTCTAGTAGCTTGAGATCGGTAATAACAATGTCTTTTTGAATCGCTTTACACATGTCGTAAATCGTTAAGGCTGCAACGCTGGCCGCTGTTAACGCTTCCATCTCAACACCTGTTTGCCCTTTCAGCTTGGCGGTACTTATCACCGTGATCACACCCGCGCTTTCATCTAGGTGCAACTCTATAGTCACTTTGCTTAGCATTAAAGGGTGGCATAAAGGTATCAGCTCTGAAGTTTTTTTAGCGGCTTGTATCCCAGCAATACGTGCACAAGCAAATACGTCACCTTTGTGTTGCTCACCATTAACTAAGCTAGCGACTGTTTGCTGATTAATATTAACTCGTGCCTGAGCTTTAGCAATTCGGTTAGTTTCAGCTTTATCGGAAACATCTACCATAATGGCTTCGCCAGAAGCATTAATATGGGTAAATTCGCTCATTACTTTTGACCTATGTGTGGAACAAAGTTACACGGCTTATGAGTACTATTTAGTTGCTCTAGCAGTATTTTTTGCCAAGCAGTTTTACAAGCATTGGTAGAGCCAGGCACGCAGAAAATAACGGTTTTATTTGCGAAACCACCTAATGCGCGACTCTGCACCGTTGAGGTACCGATCTCGGTGTAAGAGATATGACGAAACAACTCACCAAAACCTTCAATGTCTTTATCAAATAGTACATGAACGGCTTCGGGTGTATTGTCACGAGTAGTAAAACCAGTGCCGCCAGTAGAAATAACGCAGTCAATGTTTGGATCAGCAATCCAGTTACTTAACACTGCTCGTATTTGATAAATATCATCGATGACTATCTTTTTATCAGCGAGCTTATGTCCAGCATCGGTTAATGCTTCAGCTAAATAACGGCCCGAGGTATCGGTTTCTTCATTGCGAGTATCGGATACCGTTAGCACTGCAATATTTAAAAAGGTTTGAGTATCATTAGCCAAGTGGCTCATGGTTGTTCTCCGCTAATATGTTTAATCATTTGCCATTGCTCAGGCGTGTTAGTGTTCACCAAAGTGTTAGTAAACGCCTCAGAAAATTGAACGGCTTGGGCATTAATAAGTGTTAAAAGGGCTTTAATCGAGCGTTGCTTTGCCTCAGGCCTAGCAAGTACCTCATCAATGCATTGAATCGTAGCTTGATTTACTTCAAGAACTAAAGGGAATACGCTTGAGCGGCAATAGTAGCTTTGTTTATTTGTCTCATACAAAGAGAGCAAATGTTCAATAACGCCATCGCTTAACAAAGGCATATCCACAGGAATGAACACACATGCCTCACACTCCAGCGTTTTTACGGTGCTTTTTATGCCTGCTAACGGCCCGAGCGATTTCGCTTCATCTGCAATGCATTCAAATCCGCTATAACTGCCACTCACAAATACACTGCTTTGCAATACTGCACTTAACTGAGCAACTTTAGCTGCTAGCAATGTTTTACCTTGCCAATCAAGTAGCGCCTTATCAGTACCCATTCTGCGAGACTGGCCGCCGGCCAATATTACACCTTGGATAGCTTCTGGTGATTTACTTTGCATTATCTCGTATAGAAACGACTTAGTAGGCCTAATAATGCCTACTAAGTGTTGTGATGAAAAGTCTTAATACAGACTAAGTTATTGGTCTTTATCCCATTTGGATAGAATCGCTAGCGAAACAACCGCAACTCCAACAAAGCCCATAACAAAAATGGTAGGCATGGCAGCATAACCTAACACATGCCAAAAAACTGATTCTAAAGTACTCATGTGTCTTCCTTAATTATTACCAGCCTTCAACGCCGCTCATATCCGGTAAGCGGTGAGCGATTCCCTTGTGACAATCAACACAAGTTTTTTCGCCACTTGCCAATGCATCAGAGTGTTGAGCGACACTGCGTGGACGCTGTTCTGAGAAATCCATGAAATCAAATTCATGACAATTTCTACACTCTTGAGAGTCATTTTGGCTCATACGATGCCACTCTCGCTCAGCTAAGTGTTTACGACGCGCTTCAAATTTTTCTTGAGTACTAATGGTACCCATCGCAAAAGCAATAAGCTCTTTACTGGCTTGAACTTTACGTACTATTTTGTCAGTCCAATTATGCGGTACGTGACAATCTGAACAAATCGCTCGCACCCCGGAACGGTTTGAATAGTGAATCGTCTCCTGGATTTCAGCCACAATTGGCGCATGACATCCGGAACAAAATGCCTCGGTATTGGTGGCTTCCATTCCGGTGTTAAACGCACCCCAGAATAAAATACCACCGGTAAAGCCTAGCGCTAACACTACACCCACAGCGGCCTTGCTGGGAGTGCTTAGTTTCCGCCAAAATGCTTTTAGTAACTTCATAATTTAGCCTCTGGTTAAACCTAGTGTTTAGCGTAACGATTCAACACGTTCATAATCATTTTCAATCAACGGAGCCGCTTCGTTTTGAGGCACGTGGCATTGTAAACAGAAGTAACGACGTGGAGACACATCTGCCAGTACTTGGCCGTCTCGCGCTTCATAGTGTGTCACGCTGATTTTAGTTGCTCCACTTTCGCGAGCGTTTTTCCAGCTATGACATGACAAACATTTATTCGCATTTAAACTCATCTCATAATGGCGAATTTGGTGTGGTATCAACGGTGGTTGAAACACATAATCGCTATCATATGGTTTATCTTGCTCTACTACAGATTTTAAACCTGCAGCCTGAGTTTGAGTGTTTAGCTCAGTATCGCCGCGCAATGAATCTACACCACCATTACTAATGTAATCGTTAGCGACAACCGCTCCGCATAGTAAAAGGCTGGTTATAAAGCCTGATAATAAAACTCGCATTTTCATAATACTCTCTCCGCCACCTTGGCAAATATTGTTAGCGAAGCACTGAAAGCGAGGGGCTTACAGTGCTTTTTCATTAACTTAAACCTTAACTAACTTAACCGCACACTTCTTAAAGTCGGTCTCTTTTGATAAAGGATCCGTTGCATCAAGGGTGAGCTTGTTGGTTAGCTGCTTGGCGTCGAACCAAGGCATAAATACTAAGCCTTTTGGTGGACGGTTACGGCCACGAGTTTCAATTCGCGATTTAACTTCACCACGGCGAGATTGAATCAGCACTTCATCACCACGTTTGAAGCCGCGCTGTTTGGCATCTTCTGGGTGAATAAACAATACGGCATCGGGGAATGCGCGATACAATTCTGGTACGCGACGCGTCATAGAACCTGAGTGCCAGTGCTCTAGTACTCGACCGGTACTTAACCACATGTCGTATTCTTCGTCTGGAGACTCTGCCGCAGGCTCAAAAGGCGTAGCAATAATGAAGGCTTTGCCATCTGGTTTACCATAGAAGTTAACACCCTCTCCTGCTTTAACATAAGGATCTGACCCTTCACGGAAACGCCAGCGGGTTTCTTCACCATTAACAACCGGCCAACGTAAACCTCGCACTTCGTGGTAAGTATCAAATGGGGCTAAATCGTGGCCATGGTCGCGGCCAAACTTGGCGTATTCTTCAAATAAGCCTTTTTGCAGATAAAATCCAAAATCTTTAGCTTCATCATTTAGTTTTGCATCAACCTGCTCAACCGGAAATTTGTCAACCTCACCGTTTGCATAAAGAATGTCGTATAAAGTTTTACCTTTATATTCTGGTTTCTTAGCAATCAACTCAGCTGGCCAAACTTCTTCAACAGCGAAGCGCTTAGAAAACTCAACCATTTGCCATAAATCTGACTTTGCTTCACCCGGTGGTGAAACCTGTTGATGCCAAAACTGTGTACGACGCTCAGCGTTACCATAGGCGCCTTCTTTTTCTACCCACATTGCTGTTGGTAAAATCAAGTCGGCTGCTTGCGCGGTAACGGTTGGATATGGGTCTGACACCACAATAAAGTTTTCTGGATTACGGTAACCCGGTAAGCCTTCTTCATTGATGTTAGGCGCGGCCTGCATGTTGTTGTTACACATTACCCAGTAGGCATTTAGCTTACCGTCTTTCAACATACGGTTTTGAAGTACTGCGTGGTAACCCGGTTTTGGCGGAATTGCACCTTCTGGTAGCTGCCAAATATCTTCAGAAATCTTACGGTGTTTAGGATTAGCAACCACCATATCTGCTGGTAAGCGATGTGAGAATGTACCCACTTCACGCGCAGTACCACACGCCGACGGTTGACCAGTTAACGAGAACGGGCTATTGCCTGGCTCTGAAATTTTACCGGTTAATAAGTGAATGTTGTAACAAGAGTTATTCGCCCATACACCACGCGTATGTTGGTTAAAGCCCATGGTCCAGAACGAAGTTACTTTAACATTAGGATCAGCGTAATCTTTGGCTAAAGCTTCAAGTTTTTCTGCAGGAACGCCAGACAATTTAGCCACGGCTTCTAGGTCATAATCTTTTAGAAACTCGCGATATTCATCGAAGCTCATATCAGTCATTTTGCCGGAGTCTGGATGTGCTGCAGCTTTTTGAAGAGGATGCTCTGGACGTAAGCCATAACCAATATCGGTTTCACCACGTTTAAAGTGGGTATGCTTATTCACAAAGTCCCAGTTCACTTTATCATTTTCAATAATATAGTGAGCAATGTAGTTAAGAATGGCCAAATCGGTTTGTGGTGTAAATACCATTCCGTTGTCGGCTAATTCAAAGCTACGGTGTTCAAAGGTAGATAACACATGCACTTTAACGTGCGGTGCAGACAAACGACGGTCGGTTAAGCGCGACCACAAAATTGGATGCATCTCCGCCATGTTTGAGCCCCAAAGCACAAACGAATCAGCGGCTTCTAAATCGTCATAACAGCCCATTGGCTCATCTATGCCAAAGGTACGCATAAAGCCACCTACCGCAGAAGCCATACAGTGGCGCGCATTTGGATCGAGGTTATTGGTTAAAAAGCCGGCTTTATGTAACTTAGCAGCCGCGTAACCTTCCCAAACGGTCCATTGGCCTGAACCAAACATACCTACTGAAGTAGGGCCTTTGTCGGCCAAGGCCTTTTTCCACTTTTCAGCCATAATGTCGAAGGCCTGATCCCAAGTGATAGGAGCAAACTCGCCATTTTTATCAAATTTTCCGTCGGTCATACGCAGCAATGGCGTGGTTAACCGATCTTTACCGTACATGATCTTAGAAAGGAAGTAGCCCTTAATACAGTTTAAACCCTTATTTACCGGTGACTCAGGGTCACCTTGGGTTGCCACTACTTTACCATTTTGAGAGCCTACTAATACGCTACAACCCGTACCACAAAAACGACAAGGGGCTTTATCCCAGGTAACCTTTGTATCTTCTGAAGAAGTAATTAGGTTGGTGGCACTTGCAGGTAAACTAATACCGGCAACGGTGGCTGCGGCACTTACTGCATTCGCTTTAACAAACTGTCGGCGAGTCCATTTCATGATACTTCCTCATTAGCATTAGCTGGTTCAAATTGGTGGAATACTAAATTGCTGCTTAGCACTGCTTCCAACTTTCCTATGTCTTCTAGGGTATTTACGATGTTGTTTCGCATTTCACTTTCAATAGAAATCACAATTTTCCCTTCTGGGTTAAAACCGTGAACTTCTAAACCAGAAAGTCCGCTGATTTGGTCAATAACTTCAGTGATACGGTCTGGATTACACATCACCACTGCGCTACTAATATGGTACTCTTCGTTCATCCAACTTCCTTTATTTCAATAGCTTGGCTTGGACATACTGAGATACAAGCACCGCAACTATTACAATGCTCCGAGTCTACGTTGACCTCTGCTTTACCTGCCAATAAAGGTTTAATTGTTATCGCTCGTTGTTCACAAGTATCACTGCAACTACGGCAATAAACGCCGTTTTGAGCCAAACACTTAGAATCGTTAACGTTAACTGAATTAGACCAAGCAGATTGCTGCTGAGGGTGAAACAAAGATTCTGGGCAAGCTGCAGCACATTGGTAACAAAATGTGCATTCACCTTTAGTGAAATCAACCGCTGGAAAACCACCACTGCCTTTAACAATAATCTGCTCGGGGCACGCTTTGATGCATTCACCACACTGGCTACAACCATCTTCGATTGATTGTTTTAGCCAAGGTAATGAGTGATGTTGCTTACTGCGAATCGTATCGCTGGGACTAAACATACGACGTTTAGACAGGTCTACAGACATCAATTTTCCTTACGAAATCAGGCTTTAGCCAAACTGGTAAAACCACCCTAGGTTTCTTAGGGTTAAGCGTAATTTCTATTAACATTCAAAAACATACCTCGAAAGAGGTGTTTGTCCAAATGATTGATTTAGATCAAGTATAGTGCGTGATTTGCATCACGCACTAAAACTTATCCGCCTATTGAAGCGAGGTGAGGAGTAGCGCCGGTATTACCGTCGTGAAGGAAATGGCTGACTTTTTTAGTCTGAAGAGCGGTTTCAATTCGTTGGCTAAGTTGAGCTTGCTGAATAGGGTCTTGCAACAAATCTCGCAAGTCTACGCCCTCTTCTCCAAATAGGCACAAATGTAATTTACCTTGTGAAGAAACACGTAAACGATTGCAGCTTGCACAAAAGTCTTTTGAATAAGGCATGATTAAACCTATTTTTCCGGCATAATCTGAATGATGAAAAACCTGAGCGGGGCCTGCATTGTGTGCACTTATTTGTTGCTCCCAGCCTTCATTTAACAGGATCTGTTTAAAACCATCACCTGCAATATGATGTTTATCGAAGTACTCAGGGTGATCACCCATTTGCATCAACTCGATAAAACGAACTTCAACTGGGCGGTCTTTAATCCAATCAAGATACTTACGAAAATTTTGCTTAGCCATATGCTTGATCAGAACTGCATTTAACTTCACTGCCGTAAAATCTTGCGCCAAAGCTTCATCAACTCCGGCCATCACTTTTTCAAATGTTTTGGTGCCGGTAATCAACTCAAACTGGCGTGGGTCTAGGCTATCTACACTCACATTAACGTGAGTTAAACCTGCCTCTTTCCAACGTTTTGCATGTGTTGCTAACTTAAAGCCGTTGGTGGTCATAGCTAGCTGTTTTATGCCTGTGGTGTTCGAGCAAATGTTCATTACGTCTACAAGATCTTTACGCAGACTGGGTTCGCCACCAGTAAGACGGATTTTGTTAGTACCTAACCGAGAGAAACACGTGGCTAACTGCTCTATTTCAGACAAACTAAGGTTGGTATGAGGAGAGTCGCAGTGGTAACCATCGGGCAAGCAATAGTTACACTTAAAATTACAGACGTCGGTCAGTGACAGACGCAAATAGAAAAATTTTCGGGAAAATGAATCCGATAACATAAATCAACCTTTCCAAATGCGGGAGGCAAAGCCATTTCTGAACTCTACCCTGCTTAGTCTAATGCTAAGGGTCTAAACGCCATATCATTGTGACGTAGGTCGTTTTAGACTTCGGTGATGCTTTTAATGTTATGCAACAAAACAACATTTGTTAAGTGCTTTCTTAAAGAGTTACAATTTGATGGCAATTTGATTGTATTAAAACTTTCGTAAATACAAGGATTTCCGCTTGAAACGTTTTTTTAGCAAACGCTCCATTGGCACCGCTGTTATTCGCCTTTTAAGTTTAATGATGTTTTTATTCGCCTTGGTCGCTATTAGCTCCTTAACTACTTTAGTGAATAGCTTAAATGATGCAGAAGCAATAAATGTTGCTGGTTCTTTACGCATGCAAAGCTACCGAATGGCGCACGCGCTAAATGTTTATGACACTGCACTTCCTAGGAAAATCGACCAATTTGAGAAATCCCTATCTAGCCCTGCCTTGATGAAAGTAGCCCAGCAAGACGACACCATTAATCAGCGCTATCAGAAAGTAAAACACCGTTGGGAGCAATTAAAGCCATTTGTTCAAAACAAAGACATCGCTAGTTTTGACCAACAAATTGTGGGTTTTGTCGACCTAATCGACGATTTTGTAGCACATACTCAATATGGGTCTGAAGCAAAAGTATTCCAGTTAACCCTGCTTCAACTTATCGCTTTTGCCATCATCACCATGATTGCAGTTTATACATTGTGGTACATGCAACGTAATATCTCTCGGCCAATTTACCGCTTGGTTGAGGCCGCAAAACAAGTTCAAAACGGCGATTTCAAAATATCTATTTCCACCACTTACGCCAGCATTGAAATGGAAACTTTAGCCAAAGCTATTGTATCCATGTCGCAAGACTTAGAGCGCTCATATCAAAACTTAGAGAACCAAGTAAAAGATAAAACCAAGGAATTACGTCGTGCCAACCGCGACCTCAATTTTTTATACAACCTTGAACAAACCCTCTTTAACAACAATTTGAATCAACAACACCTCACCCAATCCTTAGAGTTACTGTGCGACACTCTCGGCATAAAAGGCGCAAAACTGTATATAGAGAAGCTGGATATTGCGATAGACATTGAGCCCGAAATAAGTGAATTTGCAACCCCCATTCCGCTAGAACTGAACCAAGAACAATACGGCTCTTTGCTGCTCCCTGCTATTCCTGAAGATAGAGCGGCGATTGTGACCAGCTATTGCCGCACCGTAACCAAAGTACTGCGCTTTGAACAAAGCTTATTGCAAAAGCAAAAACTGTTACTCATGGAAGAACGCGCCACCATTGCACGCGAACTACATGACTCTTTAGCTCAAAGCCTCTCTTACCTTAAAATTCAAAACAGCTTGTTACAAAGGCAACTAAAGCAGTCACCTACAGACGGTGCTAAAAGCTTAGAGATAAGTAACGAGATACAAAGTGTTTTAAGCTCAGCCTATATACAGTTGCGTGAGCTACTATCTACCTTTAGGTTAACCATTAAAAACGCTTTGCTGGTAGATTCTTTACAAGTATTAATAGAAGAGCTTAATGCTCAGCACCAACAAACTATTGAGTTAAATACAGACATTTCCAACGATATGGTGGAAGCCGACAAGCAAATTCACATTATTCAAATTGTGAGAGAAGCGATCATAAACGCTTTAAAACATGCTGACTGTGATAAAATTTCGGTAACATGTATTGGCGACCCAGAGCAAATATCGGTTGAAATTGCCGACAATGGATTGCAAGGCAATAAATTAAAACAGGTTAACGATCATTACGGCTTACAGATTATGCAAGAACGTGCGCAACGTTTAGATGGCGAAATACGTTTCGAGCAGTCTTTAACTGGTGGCGTATCGGTAAAACTAACCTTCCCTACAAAGAGTAATTAAGGATTCTTTAAGCTATGAGCGACCCAATCAACATTATTGTTGTAGACGACCACCCGCTAATGCGAAAAGGTATCGTGCAGTTTTTAAGCATAGAGCCAGATTTTAACGTAGTTGCAGAAGCAGGCAGTGGCGCACAAGCAGTAGAACTCTGCACCGAATTAGAACCCGATGTTGTATTACTAGATCTTAATATGAAGGGTTTATCGGGTTTAGATACCTTAAAACTGTTGCGAGAAAAACAGGTCTCTTCAACCATCATTATTCTTACAGTTTCTGATTCTAAACAAGACGTCATCAAGCTCATTAACGCTGGCGCCGATGGTTACTTGTTAAAAGATATGGAGCCAGAGCAATTACACGAGCAACTCAAACAAGCAGCGGCAGGTAAACAAGTATTAAGCGAAGAGCTATTGCCTTATCTAAACTGCCTACATGAAAATGATGAGTTTGCAGAGAAGTTAGCCACGGTAACCAAACGTGAATTACAAACGCTGAATGAAATCGCTAAAGGCGCTAGTAATCGCGAAGTTGCCTCTAGTTTAAAAATAACTGAAGGCACTGTGAAGGTTCACGTTAAAAGCCTATTGCGTAAATTAAATGCCAAGTCTCGAGTAGAACTTACGGTCATGTACTTAGAGCATATGGCCTAAACTTAAACAATGAATAATCTGGTGTTGGTTGCAGAAGCGCTATGTATACTTTTAGCGCTAAGCTTTGTTAGCAAAGCGATGTGGGGGCATGCTAGACAACATAACGATTGGTTTAATCCTTTGCGGATTTTCTTTAAACCAGTCAACGATTTAAGCCCTAATGAGTACCTGCTAATACGTAGGTCTGTTTATTTACTGGTATTAACCGTGTTGTTAGATTTGCTAAGGCATTGGTTATAAACAAGCAATAAAAAAGCGGCTAACAAGCCGCTTTTTTTTACGTTATCGTTTTTGCTTAAACTGTTTGTTGGTAAACCTTGTTGCAGCAAAATTACTGTTTTTAGCACCTTTATAACCACGGTTCGCCGCACCGCGGCCACCTCGTCGGCTGTCGGCCGGAACTAAATGGTGCAAACCATTACCAATTAATTTCGTTAAGCCCATATTCGTTAAGCCTTCGCGAATTAACGGCCAGTTTTTCTCATCATGATAACGTAGCAAAGCTTTATGCAAGCGACGCTGACGCCCCTTCTTCGCTACCGACACTTTTTCACTAGTATGGCTCACCTTATGTAACGGATTACGCTCGGTGTGATACATAGTTGTTGCGCTAGCCAATGGCGATGGATAGAAGTTTTGCACTTGGTCTAAGCGGAATTTATTCTTTTTAAGCCACAGCGCCAAGGTCACCATATCTTCATCTTTGGTCCCTGGATGCGCAGAGATGAAATAAGGAATCAGATACTGTTTCTTACCCGCTTCCTTAGAGTATTTGTCGAATAGCTCTTTAAACTTGTGGTAAGTCCCCATACCCGGCTTCATCATCTTAGACAATGGACCCTCTTCGGTATGTTCTGGGGCAATCTTTAAATACCCGCCCACGTGGTGTAGCGCTAGTTCTTTAATATAACGCGGGTCTTCAATAGCTAAATCGTAACGAACACCAGAAGCAATCAAGATCTTTTTGATGCCTTCAACTTTGCGGGCTCTGCGGTACAAATCAATAGTCGGCGTATGGTCGGTATCCATGTGATGACAAATAGTTGGGTAAACACAGGATAAACGGCGGCAGGTTTCTTCAGCTTTCGGGCTTTTACAATTTAAGCGATACATATTCGCCGTCGGCCCGCCTAAATCAGAAATAATACCAGTAAATCCAGGCACTTGATCTCTGATCTGCTCGATCTCATTGATAATAGAATCTTCTGAACGGCTTTGAATAATTCGCCCTTCGTGCTCAGTGATAGAACAGAATGTACAGCCCCCGTAACAACCACGCATGATATTGATTGAGAACTTAATCATGTCGTAAGCAGGGATTTTCGCTTTACCGTAACTAGGATGCGGAATACGCTGATAAGGTAAACCAAACACGCCATCCATATCTTCGGTACTTAATGGTAACGCTGGTGGGTTAAGCCATATGTAACGATCACCGTGGCGCTGAGCTAATGCTCGCGCACACCCAGGGTTTGTCTCAAGGTGGAAAATACGAGAAGCATGCGCGTAAAGCACTTGGTTAACTTTTACCTGTTCGTAAGCAGGCAAATTAATATATACGTTTTCCCAAGGACGCTTTTTCTCCATTTGCACAACAATTGGTTTAGCTTGCTGTGGATCTGACTCTACCGGAGCATCCTCCTTGCTTGAGCAAGTTTCCTCAATTTCGGCATAAGGGCTAGGAATAGGATCGATTTTTCCTGGTTTATCGAGGTGACTTGAATCTAAGCCGCTCCATCCAGGCAGCGCTTCTTTACGAATAATGGCCGTACCACGCACATCATAAAGATCAGCAATGTCCTCCCCTTGGCTTAAGCGATAAGCCACTTCCACTAGCGGACGTTCAGCGTTTCCATAAATAAGTAATTCTGCTTTTGCATCGAACAGTACTGAACGGCGAACTTTGTCTGACCAGTAATCATAGTGGGCAATCCGGCGCAAGCTAGCTTCAATACCACCCAGTACAACGGGTACATCTTTATACGCTTCTTTACAGCGCTGAGAATACACAATCACAGCGCGATCAGGCCGCTTTCCGCCTTCATCATTTGGCGTATATGCATCATCATGGCGCAATTTGCGATCAGCCGTATAGCGGTTGATCATCGAGTCCATGTTGCCAGCTGTTACGCCAAAAAATAAATTAGGCTTACCAAGCGTCATAAACGCGTCTTTACTGGTCCACTCCGGTTGCGCAATGATACCCACTCTAAACCCTTTAGCTTCAAGCATTCGGCCAATAACCGCCATACCAAAACTAGGGTGATCCACATAGGCATCGCCAGTCACTAAGATAATGTCACAACTGTCCCAACCTAAGGCTTTCATCTCTTTACGAGACATTGGCAAAAACGGCGCAGCGGCTCGCTGTCGGTTTACGCAAGTTTCAGGTTTAAACAGGGTTTCAGCTGTGTGCATATACAAAGTCTCAAAAAAGTAAGCGCGGCATTATATACGTTATCCGACTGAGTAGGAAACGGATTAACACAGAGTTAACAAATTGGCCTGTCTTAGCTACGTTACAGCTAGCTAGGTGATTGGAATTAGTCTAAAATTTCTCATAATATTTAGTTGCTTAGGTAGACAGTTAGTCAAATGGATTTGCTCATTCAGGTTAAACGTATTGTTGTTATTCTATTTGTCTCTCAAGTCTTATTAGCCTGCGCGCAGCGCCCTAGCAACGAATTGATTGAGCAACATAAGCAAGCGAGTTATACCTTAACGCTCCCACAAGATTCTATTAACCAGTTAAAAATTGATCATATTACTCAGTATCAGCCGGGTAAAACCGGGATAGCGATACTCGCAGACGGTATTAGCGCCTTTGCTGCTCGTATCGCTCTAATCGAGCAAGCAGAGCAAAGTATTGATGCTCAGTACTACATGATTAAAGAAGACATGACCGGTGCTATTTTCTTAGGGAACTTACTAAAGGCGGCTGATCGGGGGGTGCGAGTAAGACTGCTTATCGACGACATTAATACCTCTAACTACGATGACGTGCTTAAAGCTTTATCACTGCATCACAATATAGAAGTCCGGATCTTTAATCCTTTTTACGACCGTACCTTTCGTGGCACCAATATGGTCGGCGATTTTAATCGCTTAAACAGCCGAATGCACAATAAGTCACTCACCATTGACGGTGTAATTACGGTGGTCGGTGGCAGAAACATCGGTGATGAATATTTTAGTGCTAAAGCGGAATTAGAGTTCGCAGATTTAGATGCCATTGCACTGGGCCCAGTGGTAAGAGAAGTAAGCCAAGCCTTTGATTTATACTGGAACGGTTTCAGAGCTTACCCGATTGAGGCACTAAATCCACACGATATAGATCAGCAAAGTCAATATCGACGCCTAGAACAACAGATATTTAAAAATAGCGTCAAGTCTTTCATCGTTGCCCATCAGCGTTACCAACAATTGCTGGTTAACCAAGATTTTAGAGATCACCTTTATTGGTGTGATGGACGCTTACTGGTTGACCATCCGGGTAAAGACCCAGCATACCCTTCAGACGTTTCGAGCAACTTGGGAGTAGCCTTAAGCAAGGCAGAACAAAGCATTATGCTCAGCTCTCCGTACTTTGTGCCAGGAGAAGAAGGTACCAAAGGTTTATTAGCCCTCGCTAATAAAGGCATAGATGTGAGTGTAATCACCAACTCTTTAGCCGCTACTGATGTTGCAGCGGTTCATTCGGGTTATAAAAAGTACCGTAAACGTCTGGTAGAAGGAAACGTCTTTCTTTATGAAGTAAAACCCGACGCCAAACAAAAAGAACGCCTCGCATTTTTTGGAAAAGGCGCATCACGGGCTAGCCTGCATAGCAAAATGTTTATTATTGATGAAGAGAAACTGTTTATTGGTTCGTTCAATTGGGATCCGCGATCTATAAACTTAAATACAGAAATGGGCTTACTACTCACCTGCCCTAACTTAGCCGAATTAATTCATCGTTCGGTATATGAAGAACTTCCCTACAAGAGTTATTTGTTAGCTTTAGATCAACAGCAAGATTTAGAATGGATAGAAAAAAGAAGAGAACAAGAAGAGATACGCTACAACAAGGAACCTAAGGCAAGTGCTTGGAGAAAGTTTCAAGCTTGGATAGTTGGCCTACTACCCTTAGAAGACCAACTATAAGTAAGCGTTATTAGTGCTGGTGACCACAACCGCCAGCTGCATGAACGTGACCGTGAGCTAATTCTTCTTCAGTGGCTTTACGCACTTCGGTTACTTCAATGCTAAAGGCTAAATCAATACCCGCTAGAGGGTGATTACCATCAACAATCACTTCGTCTTCTTCCATACCAATGATGATAACTGATTGCTCACCTTCATCGGTAGTTGCACGAAACTGCATGCCCACTTCTACTTCAACATCGCCAAACATTGATTGTGGAACAGCTTGAACAAGGTTGTCATTGCGCTCGCCATAGCCATCTGCAGCGGCAATATCAGCGTCAAACTTATCGCCAGTTTGCTTACCAATTAATGCTTGCTCTAAGCCAGGTACCAATTGGCCGTGACCAACAATAATTGCTAAAGGTTCTTTACCTTCAGACGTATCTAGTTGTTCACCGTTCGCGGTTACTGTGTATTCGAAAATGGCAACATCGTCTTTTGCGATAATCATTAAAGATTCCTTTAGTTAATATTTGCAGCTATGCCGCGAAACGGCTAATTCTAAAGCTTCGTTATGGAAATTGCCAACGCTTCAAAAAATTGTCCTGCAACCTTGATACTCTCTCGATAAAACTAATCAATAATGGGATAAATAAACGGGTGCTGCTACGGGTAAATGTTTCTCGAATTATCTTTTAATTAAAGATGTTCTAACGAAATAAGCCTCACTGATTTAAATCATGCGGTAAGCCTATTTAGGGTGTAAAATCGCATTTTTTCTAAGACGGTTATTTATCTTTATGGACTTCTCCATTCTTCTCATTTTCATTCCCACCTTTTTCTTTGTCTCTATTACCCCTGGAATGTGTATGACCTTAGCCATGACATTGGGTATGACCATTGGGCTGCGCCGCACCTTTTGGATGATGCTAGGTGAAATGATAGGAGTAGGCATCGTTGCGGTGCTTGCAGTACTTGGTGTTGCTGCAATTATGCTGCGTTACCCGGATGTGTTTACCTTGCTAAAATGGGTTGGCGGCAGCTACCTTGGTTACTTAGGAATCCAAATGTGGCGCTCTCGCGGAAAGATGGCCATACCTGAAAAAATTGAACAGCAAGCACAAGTTAGCCCTTGGCAATTAGCCACTCAGGGGCTGGTAACAGCAATAGCAAATCCTAAAGGCTGGGCTTTTATGATCTCGTTGTTACCGCCTTTCATTCAAACAGACAAAGCCCTTCCCCTGCAACTAAGCGTATTGGTGGGCATAATTCTAATTTCTGAGTTTATTTGTATGACACTGTATGCAACCGGTGGAAAAACCTTACGGTTATTCTTAAACAAAAGCGGCAACGTACGATTGTTAAACCGCATCTCCGGAACGCTCATGATTGGAGTGGGAATTTGGTTAGTATCCACCTAGTGCTTAAAAACCACTTCCTACTTGGAAATACACAGCACTTTCCTCGCCGCTGTAGGCAAAATCCATCCCTAGGCGCAGGCCATATCTTCGGGTGATTTGATAACGAAAGCCTGCGCCCACAGACTGTACGCTTTCATTTGTAGCTAACTTACTTTCCTGTATAGCTTGTCCAGCACCATAAAAAGCCGAGAGCGTCCAACGGTGATCAATCGAGTAAGTAAGTTGTGATTGTATAGTATGAATTTCGTCGCCTTGATAACGATAGGCGGATACCCCTCGCAAGCCTACATAGGGTCGTGCTGTGGGTGATAAAAACAATTCATCAGAGCTGAAGAGCTGATAATTGCCGGCAAAAGCTAGGTTCCATTTTCTACCTAATGGAAGATACACCTCTCCATCCACATTCAAATTTTGGTAGTCCCAATCGCTACCCAATTTTTTATCGTAAATCATGTAATCAGCGTTTAGTTTATACCCTCTAGTTGGGTAAAAAATATTGTCTCTGGTGTCGTATTCGGCAATAAAGCCTAGACCAGAAGTGATCGACTCATCCCCCCACACCTGACCTAACAAACCATTTAGCAGCTTATCCGCGTTAGAATTACCAGTATCAATCGTTACCTTGCTTACACCTACAACTTGCTTAGCCCCCAACATCACAGGAGTATCAGCAATACGAAATTGAAGCTTTTGCAGAGCTAAAGCGCCTTCGGTTTTAGTACCAATCTGCATGCTTTTAGTAAAATCGCCTAAAGACAAATCTTTATAAATATTCAGATTAGCTTTCCCCAAGCCCATTCCGCCGGTATAGCGGATTGAATCCTTCATCCATGAATGTCGATGTCCGGCAAAAGCAAACCAAGTACCATTCTCGGTGCCTGCTGCTCCCACTAAGGTAATTGCCGAGGGTATCAACTGCGCACCACCATCTAGTGATGACATCGCCAGCTTCTTACGGGCTATTTTTTCTTCTTCAGTCTCATGAAGAAATAGTCCCATAGCACCACCACCGCCGCCAACAGCAGGTTCAGTTATTAGAATAGGAATAGGCAAAAAGCCATAGGCATTCTCTGCAAGGTGATGCCCCAAATCAAACTGTCCATCAACTTCGTCAAAATATGACGCAGTGCTAACGGTTGAATAAATGCTAATAGACAAAGCCGACAGCGCCATCGCCGCCCATGTAGTCTTCATTGATAACCTTTGTTTAATGACTTAGTTGTTTGTTTAACTCTAAAACTGATAAATTCAGCTTTGGAAGGAATTACGCTACTTTAAGCTTACTTTGGCGTAGTACTAACTCCTGTTTGTAGGACTAAATCCGTCAAAGTAGTATCGATATAACTTATTGGATAGACGTATTTATTTGCTTAGTTGGAGAATGTTGGCTAACTCTGCAATATTGTTAAAACGCAATATATGCGAACCAAACAAGAGCTAGCTGCACCCTGCGCTACAATATATAAATGTAAGCTCTTTTATGTCGATATTGCTTGTTTACTCATTATGGTGAAGCGAATGTTCGAGGAAACAAAGATTAACTGGCCAGACTACTATCACCCGCGAAACGCGCAAATTCATGTTAAAAATGCCGTGCCCAGCAAAGTCCCTGCAGAGCGAGTTTGGGCATGTTTAATAAAGGCGCCGTGTTGGCCAACCTGGAAGAATAAAACGACCTCTGTGCAGCTGTTAAACGGTAACGGCTTAGAGTTAGAAAAAGGTACGGTGTTTCTTTGGAAAACTAAAAAGCTTCAATTCGAATGTACAGTAGTCGAATTTGTGCCTAACAAAAAAATTGCTTGGAAAGGCAAATCTGGCGGTATAGATATGTATCACGCTTGGAAATTAGACTGCCAAGCAGACGGCTGTTCAATTATTACTGAGACAACCCAACGTAATGGAATAAGCTGGCTCGCCAAGTTTTTTCTTCCCAAGCAAATTAATAGCTATCATCAACATTGGCTTGAAGAACTGCAACAACAAGCCCGTTAACTTAGAGATCGTAAACTAAACCCAGTGAGCGATATATCGCATCGCTTATTTTGCTCCCTGAAGCCTTAATGCGCTGTTGTTTTCCTTTCTGCCAAATAGTCTCTCCTTTGTCGTTCAATCCAAGTTGCCACAAATGGGTATCGCGATCTTGGAACAAATAGTCTTCTAACTGTTCAGCAAAGCCTTCTCCGCATAGGTACAAACCAAACTCGAGATTAAGATGATCAGAACGCGGATCAAAATTAGATGACCCAACATAACTGCACTGCTTATTCACAACCAACGCTTTCACGTGGTAATAATGCTTAGCGCGCCCTTTCTCTTTGTCTGGAGCAAACTCATAGAGCTTAACGTCTTGTTGTAATAACTGTTTTCGATAGGGTGAATAATACGCTCCAACAAACGCTGAATCACTGCCCGTTTTACCAGCAGTAATAGCCGTGACCTCTGCACCAGCTTGCTTGAATCTTTGTATATCACTTTCTCCAACGGCCTTAGGCAATAAATACGGTGTAGATATAACTAGCTGTTCAATCTGCTTGTGCTTCTGCTGCATAGTTTTAGACAAGCGCTCTCGATGATAAGGTTGTTTGTCTTCAAGTTTATTAAGTGAATCAAACAAAGCGGTCGCTTCAACAGAAGTGTATTCTGGCTCAGCGATAGCCAATACACTGTTGGCGATCGCAGCTAGCTGTAATGGGTATTTGTTGGCAAGCTTGGTAAAACCCACTAAAAAATAGTCGCGCTCTTCTGCCCTTGGTGTCCCTACTAAGGTTTGAACATCAACCGCACTCTCACTCAGAAACAACTGATTAAAGTTTTTCTCAAAGGCCGCTAACACATCGCCTTTTACCAACAAGTCCAAATCGAAAAAGTTTGCTTTTTTACTGTATTCAAAATAGCTATCACCGATATTGCGTCCGCCAGTAATCATTAAATCACCATCCACTAGCAGTAGCTTTTCATGTAAGCGATGATTACGTTTGTTTTTATGGATCTGAAAATCAAACATGCGGCTAAACCAGCCCAGTTGACGTGCTCCAAAAGGATTAAAAATGCGTATTTCAATGTTTTGGTGAGCGGCCAATGTTCTTAACCACATGTCATTAAATTCAAGTAGATCATCAAGAACTAACTTTACTTTTACACCTCTGTCTGCGGCCATTCTTAGCTCTCTGTATAAGTAGGCACCACTTAGGTCATGGTCCCAAGTAAAATACTCCAGCAATACATAAGACTTAGCGTTTCGAACTGCAGCTATGCGATGAGTTAAAGCCTCTTTCCCATTCGGTATTAAATAGACTTGAGCAGGCACAGTCTCAGGCTGCCAGTTGCTGGTTAAGTCTTCAGCTATAGGCGGAGGAGCACTAGAACAGCCCATTAAAAAACTAAACAAGCCTAAAACCGTTAAGTATTGAATACGCAAAACATAGCGCTGTAGAAGGGCTACAGGTTTAGTAAAATAGTACATAACAAGACCTAGAATAAATAGATAAAAGAATGTGGTTCTTAAGGGCATCCATGCCCGAGGGGTAGCTTAGAAACGGTAGCCGAGGTTTAGTGTGGCTGCAGTGCGATCTTTACCTATGTTAACAATGCCAGTGATATTGAAGTTTTTGTCTAGCTCTTTATTAAAGCCAATGAGGCCAGCCCAACGTTGGCTGCGAATACCTACGTTATAATCCATCTCAATATCTTTGAAACGCACGGTGCCGGTCATGTAGTCATCGTATCCCTGATATTCAGCACCAATAAACACTTGAGCTCGCTGCTGCTGAAACTGATAACCGAGCATTGGTTGGGCGGTAAAAATGCTGCCACCCCAATCATCTGCTCCTTTCATTTTTGTTTTAGTTACAGTACCTGTTAGTGAGGCAAACAAGTTCTTATAGCCGATAGATAAGGTAGTGCCTGCGCCAAGTAAGTCATACTCAAGGTGAAGTGGAACGTTAAAGTCACCAGATGGAACATAAATGTGTTCACCTAAACATTTTTCTCCAACCACCAAACCAATACACTGGTCGATACCTTTAAAATGGGCCTCAACATCGGCATCTACATTTAGCTTTCCTACCAAGCCAAATACATTCCAAAATGGCAAGATGTAGGCGTCTCCACGAAGGGTAAAGCTCTCGGTATTTACTACCGCATGGGTTTTTTCTGGGTCAAAGAAAGCTTCTAAAAGTGCTGGGCTTAAACCAAAAACACTAAAGCTGGTAAAATCGAAGTTAGTCTCTTGACTACGGTAAGCCATAGAAAACCCATAAGGTTTTGGCAAGTCGATGCCCTTTCTACGTAAGGTATCGCCAAAAAATGGAAGAACATTCTCTAATTTTACGTTTTCTTCGCGAACACGAGGGTCTGACATCTCTGACAGTAACTGCTGATCTTTAATAATCGCACCCGCTGCATCGTCAAAAAAAGCGACCGGCTTGATCTCCATATTCAGTTCGCAGTCATGGCCTTTACAGACACCCTTAGCATTAATCGTTTTATGTTTAATCACGTATTCGCCAGTGTTAAGTACTTCCAACTTCAATGTTTGTCGATATTGATTAACTTTGCCTAAGTCATGCTTGAAGGGCTCACTGTTAGTAATCACCATGCTTTTCACTAAGCCATTTCTCACGGTCATTTTTACCTGCATAAAGCGGAAGAACGCTAAGTCTTGTGGTAAAGCAAATTTAGAAAAATTGAAACGTACAGTGGCACTACCATCCGCTTGTTGATCAACTTGTAGCGAGCTTTTATCGTAAGTGCTCGCGTATTGGCGTAATTTGTATTCTGTCATCGCTAACTTTTCGATGTCTTTAAGCAAGTTCTTACGGTGTTTTAGACTTTTTTCTTTATAGCGTATATTTAAGTTCATGCGGCCTTTTAGGTCGGTACTATGAACTAAAAAATACTCTGTAGTGTCGGTGCCATGTTTTCCTTTAAAGGTTTTAGTTACGTGCTCTATAAAGTGATCGGTCTGGCCTAAATCACTTAATGCAAGACCAGGAAGGTGTTCCGGAATATTCAAATCTCTTAGCTCTTTAAACTCTGCCGCATTATCTAAATCAGCAGTATCTCCCTGCTCCGCTAAAGCAGGAGCAGTAATTAATACACATGATGCAAGTGTCGCTTTAAGCCAGCTTAGAGAAGCTTTTTTGTTAAATATCGTCATTACAGTTCCAAATTGAAAAACTTTAAAGGCTTATCAACGAAACGAATCAGCAAACGTCCATATCTAACTATTGCGTTAGGTCGACCAAGAAGATGAGAAGGTAACTACGCCCTGCTCGTAAGTTGGACGTAGAATAAGAGGAAAGCGTAATAAGAGTTAATCGACTTTGATGGATCAAATCCTCACTTCATTGGATAACTGAAATGCTAAGCAAGCATTAAGGCTTTTATGTTTATCTGCTGATGAGTGTGAACGCCGACTGTAATTTGAAGATTAGCCGCGTAGCTCAGTACCTTATATGCAATAAGCTTGAAAGCGTGCAAGATGCCTTGAATAGAAAAGGTAAGAATGGGGAGTGGTTAGCGAGTTACCACACTAACCCTAGAAAGAGATTCGAGACGTAAACAATAATGTCGAATAAATTGAGAGTGAATAGTATTTGGGGCATACCTTCACTCTTCACTAGAGCACTTAACTATGCGTTCGATTAGAAGCCCTAGTAAGCTTTTAGCTGAGTGAAAAAGCTACTATTTGATGACAGTTTATAGAGAAGTGTTTGTAATAGGCTTCTCTAATCACTATTGCATAGGCGGTGTTGTAATAATTCCTCAACCAGTTGCGATACCATTTTTACAGTAATCAATACTAGGCTCAAAAATAGCAGCATCTGTAACGGCGAGTTGATGTCGTATACAGGGGTTAAATATTGAGCGGTCATAGTCATCAATACTAAGAATTGCCCGCCTAGCATACGTACCACCAAATGCTCAGGCCGGTAGAATAGCCGCCAAATTACAAAACAATTGATGAAATAGAATGCTGCTAACTGCCAACCAGTTTCTAACATGGGTAAAATAAACACATACTCAAGTAAAATAATCGCCGACCATAAATAGATAAGCCCCAACATCTTGTTCATCAACTTCGAACTAAACTCCACCATACTCACCCCCAAGGTAGCGGCAAGAAGTGGGAACATGAATCCATCAGGAATCGACAGGTAAATCCATAGCGCCCAGCTAACAATGGTGATAAAAATAAACTTAATGGCTCTAAACACACCCTCACGTTTACTGGCTATAGCCTCCTTTGACTGCACTGCAAGTTGCTTACGACTAACGCGAGCAGCATTAGATTCAGGCCACAACAAACTAAATACCAGCGAAAAGCACACCGCCCCCAATAAGGTCTCTTGTATCCTTATAACTGCTAATTGAAAACTGTAACCCTCGCTTAGTCCACCAGCTAAACTCACAATGATGGCAACTATAAACGCCATTTTGTAAACATAGCCATTGGCACTTCGCGCCGACATATAAGATGAAATAGCGCCTAAACTCAAAACACTTAAAAAGAACAATTCGCGCTGTTGACCAAAACAAGAAATTAGGGTGAAACCCAATACAGCGCCAATCACAGTGCCGAATAATCTATGGCTAACTTTTTGAATAGCATGGCCATAACTTTCCGTTGTTGCCATAACAATAACGGTTACAGCTCCCCAGTAAGGCTTATCCCAGCCAAAGCTCAATGCCAAAAATATGGTTAAGGCAAGGCTCGCGGCAACTTTGATTGCCATTTTGCTTGCTTCGTTCATTAGCCTGCACTCACTGAACGTTGATTAATCATTACCGATGCAGTGGTGCCTACTCGCAATTGAACATTTTTTGGCAAAGCATTTACAGCGATTTTTACCGGCAAACGCTGGGCTAATCTAATCCATTCAAAATTAGGATTTACGTTGGGTAACAGGTTAGTACTCGTACTTCCATCGCTTTGGGCAATGCCATAGCCAATGCTAACTACAGTTCCCGTTAAAGGATTGTTTGGATAACTCATAAGGGTAATGCTAGCGGTATCTCCTTGCTGCATTGCTTGAATGTCTGTTTCCTTAAAAAAGCCTTCTACCCAAAAGCTGGCTTCATCTATTAATGCAACCACTGGTTGATTAGCGACAACGTGGGCGCCCTCTGCAATGTTAAAATTGGTGATATAACCATCTTTACTGGCGTAGATTTTTGTAAACCTTACATTTAGCTCTGCATTATCTAAAACAGCAACTGCAGCCTGTAAATTAGCGTTAGCCGACTCTACATCGTTGTGTAGATTATTTAGCGTAATCACTGGTACCGCCCCTGGCGTACGTTTCTCCAATGCGCTCATTCGTTTCAGTTCATTATTGGCCCGCGACAACACAACTTTTGCTTGAGCTAAAGACGCCTTGGCTTGATGACTGGCAGCTAAATAAACACTGTCGTCAATTTCAAACAACAATTCACCAGCCCTTACGCGCTGATTGTCGTTAACATAAATCTGAGTTACGGGCCCTGTCACCCTAGGAGTAATCTCAATAATATTCGCCCGTACCTGCGCATCTCTAGTCCACGGTTGTGAAATATAGTGTTGGTATTTAATGCCTGCTAGTACAGCGGCAATAACAATTAAAGCAATGGTAATTAATTTGGTTTTCATAAAGAGGCCTTAGGTATTAACCGGGGAAAACGTAAGTGCTAAGCAATACCGCATAAATAACAATTAACGATAATTCTACTAGAGTGGGGGCGTACAGATATTTAAGCCACCCCAGTTTACCTAGCCCACTAATGGTCAGCGTGGCTGCAAAATAGGCACAAGCAAAAGCAATTAATAATGGCGGGAAATACACCTCTCCAATCACAAGCTCTTTTGGTAAGTAGTGCTCAAACATAGTTAAATCTTTTAGGTTGTTAGACATTGGGCTAGCTTAAACATAAACACTGTAAGCCGTTAATCACCTTTGATGGATCAAATCCTCACTTGTTTTTAGTTAAGGTGAATCAGAGTTTTGACGCCAAACGGAAATACCTCATCATGGCGTTATCTTCGTCCCCATATGCGCTATCTTGAGATGAAAAATATACAGCGACAAAATCACGTTTGGTATCGACATACATCCCCTGCCCAAATGCGCCTCGCAGATAACGAGCGCCATCTTCAAATACCTTATTGACCTGAAAAACATCAGTCGACTTAAACTTGGCGGGCTGTAACGGCCTAGAAAATGCTTGGAGCCATTGCAAGGGAAGTCCTGGTTTAACGGCAATACTCTTCCAGCTTGGCGTAAACAACATGGCAAATCGTGCTGCGTCTTCCAGTGTAGAAAGCGTTAAACCATGAGAAATAGCACTACCATCGGGCGCGAGAGAAACCAACATAGGCGCTTTGGCTTTAATGTGCCCCCACACTCGCGTTTGAAATAATATTGTCCAAGGCGCGTTATCTATGCGTTCTGCCATGTAGGTTAACACCGCAACCGTGATAGCACTGTGGGAAGTGCACTCTCCTGCTTTTGTCCCTGGAACCCTCTCAATTTGCTTAACCACATCAAGCCAATGCTCCTTTGGTGCTGCATTGGATACTGCTTGGCCAAACTCTGCGGCCAAGAAACGAGCAATATTAGATTTCGGATCAAACAGTGTTTGTATGTTATGGGTAACATTGAGCCCTGTTTTATGACATAAGGCATCACGCACACTGACCAAGTCCCAATCGGTTCCTAAGAGCTCAGGGAGATAAACGCTGATAGATTTGTCTAAGGCTACAATGCCTTCACTAATAAATTGAGAGAACACCATGCCAACAGTGTTCCTAGATAACTCCATCCATACATGCTTATCATCTGGATCCATGCCCGGATAATCGTCAAATACAATCGTTCCCGATTGAACAATCATGACTCCCTGTATTCGGCTAGCTGGCTTAGCGATATATTCACTTAAACTTTGTGTCATTCCACCAGTACTTTTGCAGCTCAACATTGCAATTTGTTCATTAATCTCACGAGGTAATGCGTTGTTTACACTTAATGGCTTAACCATCGATGAAGGCAAAAACTCATTTAATTTTGAGTTATAGATAAGCGCATCGTCGCCGCCCATTTGGTAATGCGCAGGGCTAAAAAGGCGGTGCGCTTGCTGGTATTGGGCTAAGGAAAAACCATGTCGCGCCGTTGAAACAGGCAACAAAGAGTCAGTACCAGGCTGCATAAAGTGTTTAAGTTGATGGTTACGTTGACGAGCTAGCGCTGAGTTCCCCATACTCATCGATGCCGCGATGGTTGCAGCATTTGCGGAAACGGCTTTACGTGTATGTTTTGATAGTTCTGTCATGACAACTCTTGGCTTAAGGCCGCTAATAGATTTGTAGCGGCTAAGAATAGTGCTATCCTTTTCAAAGACATACTCTCTTTTGATGGATCAAACCCTCATGCAATTTAGCCTTGAGCAACTGGCAGCCTTTGTAGCTGTGTTCGAGAAAGGGTCGTTTAGTGAAGCGGCAGCAAAACTCGGTAAACATCGAACGACGATTGGCCAAGTTGTAACTAACCTTGAAGATCAATTAGCTATTGAATTGTTTGAGCGCATTGGCAGAAGCGCCAAACCCACAGAAGATGGGCAACTGCTCTACCGGTACGCCAAACAAACCATTGAACAAGCCAGTTCATTCGACAAAATCGCTTTAAGCCTCTCTTTTGGTCAGCAAGAAGAAATTACCATTGGCTATTGCAGTTTCATTCCAAATGAAGCCTTGGTCAGAATAAGAATCCGGCTACTCAACGCGTTCCCAAATATGAAAGTTAACTTTGTAATAAAGAATAAAGACGAGGTTAAGCAAGGACTTATTAACAATGAAATTCAGGTAGGAATCGTCAATGTAGATACCCGCACGGCAATGACCAGCTTTGATACATCGGTAGTTGCCCACGCATCATTTGCACTTTACGCCGCCACTAGCAGTGAACTCCAGTCCTATCCAGCAAACCGTTTGTACAACAAGTTAAAAACCAGTAAACAGTTAATATTAAGCGCCTACTTAGAAGATAACTTAGGAGATAAAATTACCCTATCTCCAGATGTTGAAGTGATAGACGATCTCTCGCTATTAATGAACTTGGTTCAACAAGATGTTGGTTGGGCGCTGTTACCTAGGGTTAACGTAATTCACTTAACTGAAGTACTGCAAATTAGCGAGCTAGAAATAGACGAAATGAAAGACTATTTCCGTTTTCCTGTCTCATTGTGGCTGCCTCATTCAAAACCGATGCTTGAGGTAAAAAAACATATTGCTGCAGTAATAAACGAGTTTGTTGGGGAACTAAAAGCCTAAACAAATAGCGCTAATACAAGTTACTGCAACTCGCTTTGCCATAGGAGTTGTTGTGTGGCTTTTTGATAACCATAGTCAAACAAGGCTTGCATATAAGCTTGATCGAACATCAGTTTTTTGTTTTTAGGCGCATTAAAATCGCTATCTACAAACGAGAACCGTAAATTGAAGCCGTTTTTTTCACTAAAGTACAACATTCTATATAGGTCTCCCTTAGATTGTGCAACCGTTAAACTTTGCACACTGCGACCGATTAACTCTACACCTTTATCTTTTAATGGCTTATAAGGCATCTTTAACGCCCCATTGCGTACCACAAAGACTTGAGGCGATTGCTCAATTCCAAGGGATTGGCTAATTTGGCTATAATCATAGGCAGATGGATCCATAAACATTTGAGCACTTAAGCCTCCGTCTACATGGAGCTCTTCTCTCATTTCACCTGCCATATCTACCTTGATAAATTGCGGCGGAAACACCCCAGGAATAGAAGAGCTAGCGGTTAGAATTTGATGTATCAATGCTTGTTTATTTGGGAGTTCACTGTTAGCTATTGCGCCAACATTCCAAATGACCTGCCGCCCAGAATCAAAATGGGTGGTACCAATAAATAAACGTTTCCCACCTTGTTGAGCCAAGGCCATTTTAGCAATCATAGCGTCATCAAAAGTCGCCGCTATAAAACCGTAAAGGCCCTCCCCATTGCTAAACGCATCTTTGAATAAGGTGTTTAAAAAATTTCGATTACCTAAAATAGCCTTATCATTTAAGTCCAACATAACCGTCTTCATGGTGGTAAGTTCGTCGCCACCAACATAGACAAATGGAGCAATCAGCGCTCCAGCACTCACCCCGGTAATAATACTAAACTCAGGCAATGCGCCCGCATCCCTCAAGCCATTAAGTACACCTGCCCCATATGCACCATTAGAGCCACCGCCAGATAGCACCAATATATTCAAACCTTGCGCGCTGGGCTGTAATGGCGAGGTATTACGTTCTTTGTTAAATAAAAAGTCGGGGGCTTCGCCTCCCCAAAACCTGAATGGCTCTTCAGAGGTATTTACGCCAGCAACGCCAAATACTGCCTGCTCATAGTTGCTTTGCTGTACACGTTGGTCTAAACCGTGGCTGCTTGAACACGCGCTGATCACAAGGCAGCAAAACAACACAAACGAGAGTTTTTTCATTATTAGTACTCAACTTTAGATGAAGACCGACTAAGCCACTTTACTCGCAGAATAGTGAGAACTGGGTAACTCGAATTGGTCTTGCGCCAAAATGGTTTGTAGTTCCCATTCACCACTTTTCTGGGTTGCTTGCAATACGCCGTAACTGGCATTATTAGCATATTCAAGCGCCATAATAGGTGGCCACCCCTTTAGTAGCCCACCGGTGAACAAGGCTGAAATAAGATCACCTACGCCCACTGGAGCCTTTGCAAAATCAAGCTTTGGCCGAGTCACTAAATAACACCCACTAGCATCTGCCAACATCATGCTAAATTGCATTTCAGACACACTATGCAGGTGTTTTACTAGTACCACTTTTGGACCAAGGCTTAAGGCTTTCTGGCAAGCTATAACCGCATCGTCTACATTGTGTATTTCTTGTTTAACAAAGTGACTAAGCTCGAACTGATTTGGCACTATAACGTCTGCTTTTGGCATCACTTCAGCAACTAGGTATTCGCTCACGCCCTCAGCTAACATGCAGCCTTTTTCTGGGTCCCCCATTACCGGGTCACAGATGTAAATGGCCTTAGGGTTAACCCTCTTAACTCTATTCACTATGTCAACTAACGATGCCGCTTGTTCTGCACTGCCTAGGTAACCCGACAACACTGCTTGGCAGTGTGTTAATTGGCCAATCGCATCAATACCACTGATTAAATCAGTGACTTGATTAGCGTTAAGGCTTTGGCCAGTCCACCCCTGCGAATATTGAGTATGATTTGAAAACTGAACGGTATGCACAGGCCATACTTCAAACCCCATACGCTGCAGCGGAAATACCGCAGAGCTATTACCTGCATGACCAAATACAACATGTGATTGAATAGAAATAATGCCTTTCATAATGCCTACCGTCGGTTAAATAAGTTGGAAAGATTAAACAACAGCAAGCGCTCTTGAGCGCTTGCTTTTTTGGTGGTTACTGAGCGTTGTACTCAGCAAAATGTTCGTCTAACACTTTGCGTGTTTCACGGCCAATCAACTCATATTCATGGTGAGTTAAGTTAGCTAATGAAACACGTACTGAGGCATGAACCGTATCAAAGCCTTTACCTGGTAAAAGAATCACGCCGGTAGACTGCGCTAAACGGAACAAGAAATACTGGCCTTTACCGGTTTCTTTAAACCAACGAACAAAGTCTTCGCCGTAAAGTTGGCTGCCAATTTGGTCAAGCTCAAGTAAGGTGTAGTAGTCAACACGGTCTTTATCTTCGGTGACTTCTAAACCCATGGCGCCGTATAACGTTTTGTAGCGCTCACGGATAATACGTTTACAAGCCGCTTTGTAGTTGTCTTCTAAGTCCATAAGGCAAGTTAACGAAAACAACGCCATTTGTACTTGCTGAGGCAAAGCCAAACCAGCGGTATGGTTTAGTGCGACTGCTCGGCTATCTGCAACAATGCGATCAATAAACTTAATGTCGCGTGGAGTTGGGGTTAACGTTTTGTAGCGGTTGTCTAAACGTTCTTGGTGGGCTTCTGGCAAGGCACGCATAGCGTCATCAAACACATTAGTTTCGTGAATACCAATGGTACCTAAACGCCAGCCAGTTGCGCCGAAGTATTTAGAGAATGAGTACACACACAAGGTGTTGTAAGGCAAGGTAGCGAACAACGATACAAAGTCGTCAGCAAACGTGCTGTAAACATCATCGGTAATAATAAATAGATCTTTACGTTGCGTATTAACAAAGTCAGTTAATAGTGCCAATGTTTCGTCTGACATTTTTACCGAAGCTGGATTAGCAGGGTTAACAACACAAAGAAGTTTGATGCTAGTATCGGCTAGTTTTTCAATCTCAGATTGTGGTAATTGCCATGTGGTTTCGTCCAAACGCAACTCAACAATTTCTAAGTCGTATTCAGCCAACTCCGGGATTTCTAAATAAGGTGTAAAAATAGGTGTAATTAAGGCCACTTTGTCGCCTTTTTTCAACAAACCATTGTTGAACATAGTGGCAAACGTATAAGTCATAGACGCGGTGCCACCTTCGGTAGCGAACAAGTCAAAATTAGTGGTCATTGGCACAGAACCGTACATCTCTTCGCCAATATATTGCTTCACTACTTTTTCAATGTTGGTAAGCATGCGAGAAGGCACTGGGTAGTTACAACCTAAAAATGCCAACACTAACTCGTTAAGAAAATCGTGTTTCTCTATACCTAAACGGTCTTTTGCGTAGCTGAGTGCCTTTTGAAGAAACTGTACGCCATCTTTAGCGCCATATTGTTTTGCAAAAGTATCGAAACGTTCAACAATCCCTTCACCGTTAGGAATACCGCCAAAACCGCCATCTAAGTAAGCGTAGTTACGCTCTGCTTCTTCAATCGAAAAATCACCTAAACGCAAAAATGCTTTACGAGGTAAGGTTGCTAAGAAGTTAGGGTTACCACGGCCAGCATCTAGTAAAGAACGATCAGGAACAGTGTTAGCTAAATCAATAAGTTTATCTTTTAGTTCAAATGGGCTTAGGTCTGCGAATTGCGTGAAGTCGATATCTAACATAATAATTTACCTTTTATATTGCTTAAAGTTTGCCCGCTAGGCTGCTGCCTTTGCGATGGAGGTATATTAAATAAGGAAGGAAAATCGAGTTAATCACCTATGTAGGACTGCATCCTCACTTTACCGCTAGCGCCTCAATCGGGAGCTACCAACGCTGACACATAACCAAACCACACAATCTTAATAACCATAACTAATTGTTTTAAAAGATATAAATCCAACCAAAATATAAATAGAAAGAAAGGCGTTTTATAAAACTAACCATTACTTGAGGGATTGTGGTTCTTTAGGAAAACAAAAAACTTACAGACAAAGAGTAAATAGCGATAGAAGTGGATGACGAACAAAGGGCATAGCCCCCTAACTTTAAGATCAGCGTTGCATGCCACATCAAAGGTGGTTAGGACAAAACTAGTACTCTGACTAAACCAAAGGGTCAGCACTCATTGTTTGCTTTTACATACTAAAAAAGCGCCTTTAGGCGCTTTCTGTTTACTTATAAAGAAGAGTTAAACTCAGCCATTTTCAGTTCCTAGAAGATGGCTGAGTGTTTAGCCTCGTGCTCACACGAGTCAAATTTACATCGCTACGTTAGTAGTAATAATACCAATGATAATTGGCCCCCATAAGGTAAGCAGTACATTGGCAATAGCGTAAGTAACGGTAAACGCAAATACAGGAGTTGGGTTACCGGCTTTTTCTAATAAGGCGGCAAATGCTGGATTAGCGCTTCTACCACCTGCTACCGCAGCCAAGGCTTCAATAGGGTTTCTTACACGTAACACATAGTAAGAAAAGAAGAAGGCAACAATTTGCGGAATAATAGTTACCCCCACACCCAACATAAGCAGTGTTAAGCCGTGTTCACGAATTGCATCTATCGCTTGAGGACCCGCTTGTAAACCTACAATACCTACAAATACTGCTAAACCAAAGTCTCGAATAAAGTTAGACGCGCCCATTGGGAATGCGGCTACTTTAGGGTTTTTACTGCGTAACCACCCCACTGCCAAGCCTGATATTAAGCAACCCGCACCGGAGCCTATAGTGACTGGAATACCGGCAATTTCAAAGTGAATAAGGCCAATCAGTAAACCAACCGCCATACCAAGACCAAGCAATACAAAGTCGGTAACGTAAGCTGAGCCCAAACGCTGGCCAATGGTATTAGCTACGCGATTTAAATCGCCTGCTTTACCCGTGATCTGAACAATATCGTGTTTTTTAACAACTAAGTCAGCAGTGATCTCTAAGCTATTTCCATCACGAACGATATCGGTAACATAGACTCCACGAGTGAGTGATTTTTGTGCGGCTTGTTTAATTTGACCTAATGTTTTACCTATTAGTGTTGAATTAGTTGCAATGAGTTGTCGGTTCTCTTCCACCAATTCCAATGAACTTGGCAAATCAATTTCTTCGCCTAGCTGACTAGCTTGCAATTTAACTGCTTTACGTCGGCCAGTAACTACCACTACGTCATGTTCTTTGAACCTAAGTGCATAGTTAACGTCTAACTGCTCACCTTCACGTTGCACTAACTCAATCGCTGTATCAATTAACGAGTCATTGGCTTGAGCAATGGTAAGGTTCAAGATAGAACTACTATTGTTAACAATATATGCTCGAGAATCTAAAGCAGTGATGGCATTAAATTCACCAGCACCCAATTCAACTTTGCCGTTATTATTCTTTTCAGCTAACTCAATTGCTTCTTTACGAATGTCCCACTTCATGAGTGTAGGAATAATCCAAGTCACCATTAAGATTGGGCCTAAAGAACCAAAAATGTAAGTTACTGCGTACCCTACTGCCACATTGGTTTGCATTAAGCTTTTAGCTTGCTCACTGATTCCGCCCAACTTACCAATGGCATCACCTGCGGTACCAATAATTGCAGACTGAGTTAAACCACCAGCAGCTAGACCCGCGGCAGTACCACGATCAAGATCAAACATCCAAGCAGCACCTAATACCACCAACAGACCTACAGTAGTCATAACTACGGCAGAGAGGATCACATTAACTGTTTTACGGTTTAGTGCACCAAAGAACTGCGGACCACCTTGAAAGCCCACCGCATAAATAAACAAGGCAAAGAAGATGCTTTTAACACCTGGGTCTATATCAACTCCAAGTTGACCAACCAATACGCCCATTAAAAGCGTGCCAGCAACACCGCCAAGCACAAAGCGTCCAATGGTAATTTTACCGACTAGATAACCTAAAGCTAAGGTTACGAACAAAGCAATATAAGGGGAGTTTTGAATAAGCTGTTGCGCGATGCTCATAACGCACCTCCGCATGTATGCTGCGATGCAAAAATCGACGTAGATACGCTGACTTGCAAACCGAATTTAATGTATGAATGAAACATATCTACCTCTAAATAAACACGCAGTATTGCGATGGAGGTATATTAAGTAAGCTTACAGATAGCAGTTAATCGCAGTTGGAGGACGGTATCCATCAAACCACTTTTCTTAGCAATGTCGAAGTAGCCAATATAAATGGTGTCGGGCTCGAAAGTGGATTGCTAGCAAACAAGGGTTAATAGCTTAACTATCGAATGAAAAGATAAGCTCAAATAGTCAGTAGCTTAGAAAATAGGTAATCAACTATATGAAAATGCTAATAAATGGTGTGGCAGAATAAATAGAGAAGATATTTCGAGGGAGAGTACGGCTTCTAAATACTTTAGGCGTTCGCGCTTTAGTTTACAAAGGCTCTAATCAGAGTTTATTCATAGACGTTTTGTAATACTGATATGTAGACTAGTGACTTACAGAAACCATGTTTGAGAAGGTTTTGCTTTTGTCAGCTTGCAAGCAAGCTACCCGGGTACATATAGAGAAGTAAGCTGAGTGAATATAATGAAATTAGCTGTTTAACACCGAAAAACCAATGCACATATACACACAGCGCCTAACATCTTCAGGTTGTCCATTGATTGCGTCGAATAACCCCTTTACACCATCTAGTTTTGGAATGATGGGTCCTACCGATAATATGGCAGCTCTAAATTGAGCATTTGTATTAAAGGAATTTACCCAAGAATCATAAAATGCAGCTGTAGAGTTAAAATTGAGAGGCCCTTTGATCATTTGAATGTAAATAGGAGCCAGCTTAGCAGCTATGTCAGATTTTCTCTTAAAATGAGCATTGATACCAGATTTAGAAATACCCGCTGTTTCAGCAATATGCACAAATGTAGCTTTATCAAACCCTTCGCTCATGGTGATTCTTAAGGCTGCATCAATAATCTTAGCCTTGGTTCGTTCCGATTTTTCGTTCATTAAATTGGCCGGCATATTGTTGTAACTCTTCTTAATGATGTTTTTCCAATAGTAGCACTAGCAATATTTACTTTGCTAGCGCGGCTAAATGATTGAATGCGTTAAGGCTTATTGCAACAGCTAAGTTATTGGCGAACTCGGTCATTTTGAATTGACCGGAATAAAATTAAAGTAATCCATATGTAAAAATCAGTCAAAAATTTGGTTGACCCAAGTTCGTCAGCAATCTATTATCCAGCCACAAAAAAGGACGGCTTCCTTTTTTTGTTTGCGGCTAAGGAATTTATCGCCCTATTTGCATAACGAAACCCGAAGTCAACATTGGTAAGACCCCTGAACGGTGTCTTACGTTTCTCACTCAATAGTGGCCACAGTGATTGGCCTATATGGAAAAATAATGAAAAAAATTATTGTTTTATTGGCATTAGCTACACCTATGTTGGCTAACGCCAGTGAACCCAAAGACGCAGGGAAAACCTTTGCGCAAATAACCGCCTGCCATTTAGCTGGTGAGATAGATAAATCCGATAAAGATGCAGCAAACTTTAAAGTAATTGCTAGGTACAAAATCGCAAGTCGTAACCATTGGTGGAAAAAAGACATGAAAAAAGCACAAAAGAAGGAGTTCAGACGCTTAGATAACACCAATAAATTAGAGCTGGCGATTATGTGCGGCATTATCGAAAACAAGTGGCTATAAAACAATTATTTAATTTAAAGGTGATTTACATGTTTGATCGTGCTTATTTTCGACGAATTACACTGACGGTATTTGTTTTAGGGTTGTTTGCTTGTAAAAGTGAGAGCTTGTTACACCCTCTCAATGAAAGTGTTCGTCCCGTAAAGATAATGCAAATTTCAGTTGGTGACAACGTGGAAACATCCACCTTTCCAGCAGTTATTAATGATAACCGACTTGTTGATTTAAGCTTCACATCAGGAGGTAAAATTATTTCACTTCCTGTTAAAAATGCTCAATTCGTTAAAAAGGGAGACGTGATTGCAAGCTTGGATCAACGCGAACTGAAAAACAGCTTAAACCAAGTTAAAGCTCAATATAATAGTGCCCAAATTGAGTATAAACGAGCGCTACAATTATCAAAAAATAATGCCATCTCCCAAAGAGCCTTACAAGAACGTCTAACTGAACGTGACGTTAAGAGATCTCAGTTAGACAGCGCTCTGCAAGCCGTTAATGATTCTGTTTTAACCGCGCCGTTTGATGGGGTTATCGCTAAGAAAATGGTCGATGTCGGGCAAACCGTATCTGGCGCCCAGGTTATTGTGAAGTTTATTGGCGGCGATACTCAAGAAGCATCTATCGATATGCCAGCAAACTACTTAGCAAGCTTATACAAAAGCACATACAAGCAAAACAACACCAGCACATTTATTGTTTTAGATATTGCCCCCGAGAAAAAAATTGAAGCGTCTTATCAAGAAGCCACACTATTAGCTGATAGCGCCACACAAACTTATAACATTACATTTGAGTTTACTGCCCCCAGCGACGTACTAGTTCTGCCAGGAATGAATGCAACCATCCAAATAGAAACGTTGGCAGACCATACGAATAAACTGCCCTTAATTCCGTTAAGTGCAATAACAAGTGATGGCAATGGTACCTATGTTTGGATTGTAAATAGCCAAGATATGACGGTAACAAAACGGGCCATACACATTGCAGAAAATGTGGGTGAAATGCTTGCAGCAACATCAGGAATAGCAAAAGGCGAGCTAATAGTCAGTGCAGGTGCAGCCTACTTATACGAAGGGATGAAGGTAAGAGAATGGAAATAATCTTATTCAGTCCTTTTGTAAAAGTTAACAGTAAGCAGGCGAGTACTAATGAATATTGCTGAATTTACAATAAAAAACACTGTTTTTAGCGTGATTGTCATATTGTTAACGATTGTTGGCGGATGGCAAGCCTATCAAAACATGGCCAGATTTGAAGACCCTGAATTTACGATTAGGCAAGCTATTATTGTTACGAGCTATCCTGGCGCAAGCCCCCATCAAGTCGCGCTGGAGATTACCGAACCTTTAGAAAAAGCGATTCAACAATTAGCCGAAATTAAAACGATTGAATCTGTTTCAACCTACGGTAAGTCAGAAATCAACGTAGAGGTAAGATATAACTCATCGAAAAGTCGAGGTGATTTACAGCTAGTTTGGAACAAACTGCGCAATAAAATCAGTGACGTATCGTCAGCTTTACCTACAGGGGCAGGTAAACCCTATGTGGCAGATGACTTTGGTGACGTGTTTGGCTTGCTCTATTTTGTAACAGGCGACGGTTATTCGAACACTGAGTTAAAAGAGTATGCTAAAACCTTACAAAGCTCATTACTTCAAGTAAACGGCGTTGCTCGGGTTAGCCTTGATGGCTTACAAAAAGAAGCTATTTATGTCGAAATATCCAATCAAGATGCAAAAAGGCTTGGATTAGCGATTTCTAACATCGTCAGCTTACTGTCTCAACAGAATGCAGTGGTCTCATCAGGTAACGTTAAAGTGGGTAATAAGCGCTTGGTTATAGACCCAAGCAATGTTGTTGACTCGGTTGAGTCGATTCAAAACCTCCTTATAAGTACCGACGCAGACGGCAAACTTATCTATCTCAAAGACATTGCGCGAGTTTGGCGTGGTTATAGCGAGCCGGAAGAAAAAGAATACCTGTATAACGGTAAACCTGCAGTGGCTATTGGTATCTCAGGCTTTCTAGGCAGTAACATCGTTAAAATTGGTTCAGATATTGACACCAAGATAGCTGAAACCAAGAACTTAAGACCCCTAGGAATTGAACTCCATGAGTTTTACCACCAAGGTAAAATAGTCGATTCATCGGTTGAAAACTTTGTAATAAATGTGATTGCAGCACTAGTGATAGTGATTGTAACACTGCTTATTTTTATGGGCTTTAAGTCAGCCATTGTTATTGGCGCTATTTTGCTTCTAACAATATTTGCAACTCTTGCAACGATGAATTTTGTTGATATTCCTATGCATCGCATTTCATTAGGCGCGCTAATTATCGCCTTAGGAATGATGGTAGACAACGCGATTGTTGTCACCGAAGGAATATTAGTAGGTGTACTAAATGGTATTAAGAAATTAGACATTGCCAAACAAATTGTTAGACGCTCGGTTTGGCCTTTGTTGGGGGGAACATTAGTAGGAATTATAGCTTTTGCTCCCATTGGCTTCGCCCCAGGATCGACCGCGGAATACACCGGTCACCTCTTCTGGGTAATCCTTATATCTTTAATGTATAGCTGGTTATTTGCCATTACCTTAACCCCACTATTCTGTTTCTGGCTATTCAAAGAGTCTTCAGATGACAAGGTTAGCCAACAAACAGATAGTCGCTTCTCGGCATTATATAAAAAGCTACTTTACGCCACGCTTCAGCGACGTTTTATTGTTGTAGCGGGAATTGTTGCGCTGTTTTGTGCTTCCGTGTGGGGATTTCAGTTTGTTAAGCCTGGCTTTTTCCCCGCCTCTACTACTCCTATGTTTGTTGTCGATTACTGGCTACCACAAGGCACCGACATCACTAAAACCAAAAAAGACATCGCAAGCCTAGCAAAACATATTCAGTCTTTAGATAATGTCACAACGGTACAAGCGTCGATTGGTGGAGGAGTACCGCGTTTCATGCTTGTATATGCCCCAGAGTCACAAAACTCAGCTTACGGGCAATTACTTATACGCACAAAAAATGACAAAGTTATCGATGAATTGCTGATCGATATTCAACGCTATATCGATGACTCATACCCTGATGCTCAAGGTAAAACCTGGAAGTTTGTATTAGGGCCTGGCGGAGGTTCACGCATTGAAGCTAAATTTAGTGGCCCTGATCCTAAAGTATTGCACCGCCTTGCTGACCAAGCCAAAGCAATAATGGCCGAAGATGGCAAAGCCTTATCGATTAAAGATGACTGGCGACAAGCTATTAGCGTAATCGAGCCTGTTTATGCAGCACAAGCGGCCCAAAGAGTTGGCGTATCTAGACAAGACTTAGCCTCTGCACTAGAAACTAACTTCTCAGGAATGAGAATAGGGACTTACCGCGACAACGATGAGCTAATTCCAATTATTGCTAAAGCCCCCAGAGCGGAGAGTAACAACGTTCGCGATATTAATAACCTACAGGTTATCAGCTCTGTCACCGGGGCCAGCGTACCTATTGGTCAAGTCACTAACGGATATAGAACGGTATGGCGTGATGGTTTAGTAAGGCGAGTTGATCGCCAATGGGAAATTAAGGCGCAATCCGATCCCGTTCCTGGTGAACTGACAACCGATCTATTCAATCGCATAAAACCACAGATTGAAGCGATTGACCTTCCAGAAGGTTATGCCTTGAAATGGGGCGGTGAGTATGGTGATTCTAAAGAATCCAATGACAATTTAGCATCAACCATTCCACTAGGTCTCATTGCGATGGTGATTACTGTGTTTGTGTTGTTTGGCTCGGTGAGGCAACCAGTAGTTATTTGGCTGGTAGTACCTTTGGCAATAATTGGAGTATCTACAGGCTTATTAGCCACAGGTACACCAATGGAGTTTATGGCTATTTTGGGCCTACTGTCGTTGTCTGGCTTGCTGATTAAAAATGCCATTGTGTTAGTTGACCAAATTGATTTGGAAATTATTGAAGGGAAACCAAGGCACGATGCCGTTGTTGATGCCGCAGCCAGCCGAGTTAGGCCGGTAATGATGGGAGCATTAACCACAGTGCTGGGGGTTATTCCTTTGTTCTTTGATGCATTCTTTAAATCAATGTCGGTTGTATTGGTATTTGGTCTTACTTTCGCAACCTTACTCACCTTAATTATCGTGCCAGTACTTTATGCAATGTTCTTCAAAATTAAAGCTACTGAAAGCACAAAAAATCTTAAATTAACCCTCTAAAAAGAATCACTAAAACATCCATTCAGGCGTGAGACCATGCCTGAATGGATCACTGTATATAAGGATTAAGAATGAGCCTATTTAAACTCATAATACACTGTTCTATTTTGCCCCTAATAGTAAGTTGTGGTGGCAGTAGTACCGACAACGATAACCCAGTTAAAACCTTTAAAGGAAAAGCGATTGATGGCTACATCATCGGTGCTACTGTTTTCTTAGATCTAAACTTCAACAGTTTACATGATAGCGGTGAGCCCAGTGTTGTGACGCAAGAAGAGGGGGAATTTGAGCTAGTTATTCCGTCGCGTTATGGCCAATGTGCTCAGTACGTACCTATAGTTGTAGACGTACCAGTGGGTGCAATTGATGCTGATTTTGTTGATACGCCTATAGAATATGCTTATTCAATGGTGTTCCCTCCCCCATTTGCACTAACAACTAATCATGACTTGTTGAATCTAACGCCGTTAACTTCAGTTGTTTGGAAACAGGTTGAGCAAGAGCTTCGCGTTTATCAATCAGGAAATCTGTCTTGTCAGTCTATTATTGCAGAACAAGAACTAAGAGAAGATATCGCGCATCGTTTGCGTGAACAAGAATGGCGAATTGCTAATAGATACAACATTACAGTTAGCGAATTGTACGCAGACTATATCCACTCCGGCGATGAATCACTTCATCAGCTTGCTCAAAAATTGGTACCCGGTTTGCAAAAGTCTTATGAAGAGACTAAGCAATTACTAGATGAACACCCAAACGCGGATTTTGCTTGGGTTGAGTATTTTTTAGGGCGGCGAACTAGCAATGATTCGCGATATGACGACTGGTTCCGTTATGAGTTTATTCAATCATCTAATGGTAACTTTACCTCCGAAACTTTTATTATGTCTGATGATCTCAATACCAAAGTGAGCTTATTTGATAAAAACACCATGACAACGGTGCAGCGAGACGGTGTAAATATAGAGAAAACAGTTAATTTGGTCTATGCCGACTTTGGCTATGGCTGCTCGATAAGTGAATGGCTAGAAACAACTTTGCAGCAATCTTCAGGCCTTAGAAACTCAGTTTATTATGACGTAAACGACTGGACAGAATGTGAATCACAAATGATCGTAGGTAGTGAGGTTGAACAGTCTTTAATTACCAAAAACTATAACAGTTCTGAATTAACTAGCTCTACAGAGCACCTTTACCATACAAATAATGATAGTGGGTTTAGCTACCTTATTGGTGTGACGGATACAGTGACACAAGAAGACTTAACCCCTATAAGAGAGAAGGTGAATTCTGATTTTTATAGCGAAGACTCTCATGGAGCAAACTATTGGTCTAGAACAAAGAATAACTTCAGTGAAAGCGCCGATAGACCCGCTCAGGTAATGACGATTCATGACAGTTATGGACAGTGGAAGCAATACACATTTTATCATGATGGGACGCATAAATTAGAATGTGGTGATTCAGAGACTTCTATGTCAGATAGCCAATGCACGTCTACAAAATAACCTCTATTTTATTGGGTATAGTGAACTTGGATTTAAATCACTTAGTTTCACTTGGCTATCAGTCAAACTCCAAGTTCACGTTAAAATCAGTGATTATGGTGTATTCATTTTCTTTAAGTTAACTCAAAATTGGCTGCTCAAAAGTTATCAACAAAACTTATGACTAATAGCACTTTAACTATAAGCCAGTTTTTCCTTTGGCTTTTTTAACGCCTCTTAACGCTAAGTTTTTGTCTCCAAAAATACTCTCAATTCATTATATTCTGAACAAATAGAGGGTATTACTTAAAGCAGTGGATTTCAGTGGACGTTACTGGACAACAATGGACGCTAAGACATTGAATTTATTAAACATAAAGAAAGTAAAAAGACGTCCTTGGACGTCTTTAAACTTGAAGATGGCGGTGACGGAGAGATTCGAACTCTCGAAGGGTTGCCCCTTACACACTTTCCAGGCGTGCTCCTTCAGCCACTCGGACACGTCACCTAATAGAATTACTGCGCTTGGCAATAATGTGGCGCTAGATTACGGATAGGCTTAGTAAGGGTCAACTACTTTTTACCTAAAATTACGTGGTTGACGAGTTCTTAAACAAATTCAACAGCACTAACAAAAAAAGAAGCCGAAGCTTCTTTTTTTAACGGCTAAATCTTAAAGGGTTATTTAGATTCGGTATCCGTTGCTTTGACGTAAGTAAGCAGCAGCACCTTGTAAACCGGGTTGTTCTTCAGTAATGATATAAACAGGTACTTTAGAAACAAAATCTACAAAACGGCCTTTATCTTCGAAACGAGCGCGGAATTCGCTGTTATTAAAGAAGTCCATAAAACGAGTGATGATGCCACCGGCAATGTAAACGCCGCCGAAGGTAGACATGTTAAGCGCTAAATTACCGCCAAACGATCCCAAGGCACGACAAAATACTTCCATCGCTTCAACACATACTGGACAGCTTCCGTCTATACCGCGTGAGGTAACATCTGATGGTTGAAAGCTTTCAGCTGTTTTACCATGCATGTCCATTAAGCCTTCGTAAATGTTTACCAAGCCAGGGCCAGATAACAAACGCTCTGCAGATACGTGACCATAACGTTTTTGTAAGAAGCTCAATACGTGGGCTTCTTTATCATCGTTAGCCGCAAATTCTACGTGCCCGCCTTCGCCAGGAATACATACGTACTCGCTGTCGTGATGAATAAGGTGAGCCACACCTAAACCAGTGCCTGGACCATAAACGGCAATTGGGTTGCCACTCTTAGCTGGCTCGCCGCCTATTTGAATTTTTTGCTCGTCAGTCAATGTAGGAATAGACATAGCGATACCGGTGTAATCATTGATTACATGAAAGTTTTCAAAGCCTAGTTGCTCTTGAACTTCTTTCTTGGAGAACGCCCAACTATGGTTAGTCATGGCAATCCAATCTTTATCTGTTGGACAAGCAATTGCCACACAGGCTTGAGTAACAGTTTCTTGCTGCTCTTTTAGGTAGAGAGAAATCACGTCTGCAATGCTTGGGTAATCTGCACACAAATATTTTTGTAGTCGTCCAATTTCGCCTGTTTTTAACTCAACTAGCGCTAAACGAATATTTGTACCACCTACATCGGCAATTAAACCAAAACTGGCCATTTTGTTTTCCTTCATACCAAGTTCAAAAAAAAGAAAAATAACATTACTCATCCTAACAAACAGTCATTAAGATGGCTCTAGTATATTTGTGTTGTGGAATTTTACCGCTTTTGTACTAGAATTTCGTTAGTAAATTACCAATTGTATAAGCCTTTTAAAAGATTTTAGACATAGCTCAAACTATAAAATCCCCCTCTGGTCTATGATTGCTCATAATTCGGCTTGTTTTAGCTAATTGTCTATGTAATTGTATGACATATATTCTGTTGAAAAATTATTACATTTGACAACGCCGACATAACAAATGCGCTAAAAATAACGGATATTATGAATACTCTTGAAAAAATAACTAAAAATTTAGAGAACTTCAGTAAATCAGAACGGAAGGTTGCTGAAGTTATTATCGCTTCCCCTCAAACCGCGATCCATTCAAGTATTGCAGCACTGGCCAAGTTGGCAGATGTAAGCGAACCTACCGTTAACCGCTTTTGTCGTCGTTTAGATACTAAAGGCTTTCCAGACTTTAAACTGCACCTAGCTCAAAGCTTGGCAAACGGTACTCCTTACGTGAACCGTCATGTTGACGAAGAAGATGGCCCAGAGGCTTACACCTCTAAAATCTTTGAATCATCAATGGCTAGCCTAGAAGCAGCAAAAAACAGTTTAGACCCAAATGCGGTTAACCGTGCAGTAGATTTACTTACCCAAGCTAAGAAGATTTCATTCTTTGGCTTAGGTGCTTCTGCTTCGGTTGCACAAGACGCGTTAAATAAATTCTTCCGCTTTAACGTACCCGTTAGTTACTTTGATGATGTAGTAATGATGCGCATGAGTTGCATTGTGGCTACTGAAGAAGATGTAATCATTTTGATTTCTCACACTGGCCGTACTAAAGCGATGATTGATATTGCTGTACTTGCCCAGCAAAATGATTCAACAGTTATTGGGATTACCAGTAAAGACTCCCCATTAGCCAAAGAATGTAACTTAGTGCTGTCGATGGATGTGCCAGAAGATACAGACGTATATATGCCTATGGCATCTCGTATTGCGCAAATGGCCTTAATTGACGTACTTGCAACAGGCTTTACTTTACGCCGCGGTGAAAAGTTTCGCGAAAACCTACGTAAAGTGAAACAAAGCTTAAAAGATTCTCGAACTGATAAGTCTTTATAAGTTTAAACGCTATTCTAGAAGCCAGCTTACGCTGGCTTTTTTAATCTATACAACTGCTGTTTTCCCCTTCGCCAATTCGAGTAATGGTGACGTTACTTACAAATACTAACAGTAAAAATGTTGGTCATCTAAAAATAACCCAAGCGGCTAAAAGTGGAAATGCCTGTGGGTTACTCTCAGGGCTTTAGGCACTTTCTTAACTAGACCAGAATCAGCATGTCATAACCGCAAAAGACCCGTCCAAATAGCTTGGCCTGTACAACACCGCTAATGATACTAGCCTTTAAGCGACCTAAACGCTCTGCTAGGCAGGATTTAGCTGTTGCTGAAGTTGAATAAATACTCCGGAAAACCACTTCAAGGATGGAGCACAAAAATGAAACTAAAATTGCCGGACACAGGTTACTAAGTAGTAGCACTCTTTAACCTTTAAATTGGCGCCCTTATGCTAACTAAAGAGTCTCAAGTGGAGCCGGGAGAGCTGAGCTCCTGATCCGGCTGTAAAGTAGTTTGCTCATACATCGTTGACGGGTTTCAAATTCAAACTGTTTAACGCTTGGTTTCAACCAGCCTTTTAAAATAATTAACAATGTAGCTGTTCCCGTAAACGCCAGAGAAACCTTCATAAACAACGGTTTTTTCATCTGACTTTTTATCAAAGCTGCCAGACAGATTGAACATCAAATCTAAATCGTTAAGCTTGTAACATTCAGCATTAATCGAAGATGATGGAAACAATGAGGAGGGAGCCTCTGGGGTAACAATGATGGATTCGTCAGGGGCAACCCTACAATCTTCAGTCAAAAAGCTACCACTAGGAAACCCTACGAAAGCACTCATGTCCGAAGCATAGAAACTAGCAAGTTCAGGAACGGTCCAGTGAAAATGTAAATCATCAACTTCACCATCGTAATCCCTAACAACTGCTTCATCGAACTCAACTTGTAGTGGAGGCAAAATCTCTAGCTGCGCAGAGTATTGGCCGGCCCCAATATCTAACTCTACAGATAGAGACGGATTGAAACCTTCTGGAAGAACCATAGTCGGTCTGTAATTGACGCTCTTGGATATTCCTCCGCCATTGACGAATTTACTGGAAAACAAATCAACTTTAGTATCCCCATTTACCCAAAACAACTCGTTTGGCCCCACTTCTATATTCTGACGAGATTCGTTACTAATCTCAACAACGCCATGTACACGGTACTCGGTTATCAATTCTCCCGAACCTGAGACAACCTGCGTTGACGTCTGCGACACATTCACGCTAAGTGACAAAGATTCTCCCGCTTCTACCTGTGAAGAATCTTTAGATCCACATGCCGTTACTAACAGTAACGAAGTCACTGCGATCAGAAAACATTTCATACCCTATCCTTAGAGATTAAAACTAGGGACTCTATCACGATAGGGGCAACCAACTACTGACACACAACTCAATTATGATAAAAATCCATAAAATCAATAACTAAATGACTTTTTTGATTTACATTTTTCAACCAAGATTGCATTGTGTAACGTGCTTCCACTGCTCATAACGCGGTTTTCGCAATCCTGAATCCATTTGGGGGAAGATAGGGCTAGCCAATTTGAATCGACTGACTCAGTTGCGTGGTATTGTACCCATAACCAAACGTCAAAACGAGACTAGAACCTTGCTTCATTGCATCCAACAAATCACGGCTTTGAAATGCTCTTAAGCTTGTCGATAAGTCATCTTGCATTTATCGGCTTAATTAGAAACTGCCAATTTAGAGGCACAGAATAGTCTTTTTAAATACGTAGACTAGTTGTTTACAAAACACTCTCCAATTTCAAATTAGATACTTGGCAACCATATTTAGCAAGGTACACAGGCAATAAAAAAGGACGCTTAAGGCATCCTTTTTCTATAAATTGCTGTAAAGCTAAGCTACGTTAACTTCGGATTCAATCGGTGCATTTTTAGCTTCTAATACGCCAGATTCAAAGTGATCCACTTGAATAGCAGCATAACGTAGCTTATCTGCTTCAAGTAGGTTTGTAGCTTCTTCTTGAGTCAGCACATCTTGTGCTAATGCTTTTTCTACAATTTCATCTAAGGCCACTTTACGCGGTAATTGACCGGCTTTTTGCGCCTTAGCAATCTTACGCTCTAATGGACGAACTTTGTACATGGCCAAAAAGGCTTGTTCGATAATCGCTACCGCGTCCCCTTCTCCACCATTGGTAACACACAAATGACTTAAGCGCTCGCGAGCGGCTCCAGGCGTCATCATCGTTTCGCATATTTGGTGACCTACTTGGTCATCAGCAAGTTTAAAACGGTTACCAAATGGGAACACGACAGTTTTAAGTACTCGAGCGACTACGCGGTTTGAGAAGTTTTGGAAGAAACCTTCAAAGGCAATACCAATTTCGTGCAAGTTACGTTCTACAGCCCATTTTACAAAAGGTAAATCTTCAGCAGGGCGACCTTGGTCTTCATAGTGTTTCAAGGTTGCAGATGCTAAGTACAAGTTACTAAGTACATCGCCTAAGCGCGCAGAAATACGCTCTTTACGTTTAAGATCTCCACCTAAAATCAGCATAGACATGTCAGCACACAGTGCTAAACCACGGCTCATGCGAGTTAGCTGGCGATAATAAACAGCGGTATCACCAGAAACAGGGCTTGAGTTAAATGCAGCGCCGGTTAAGCCTTGGAATAAGCTACCCGCGAAGTTACCCGCACCAAAAGCAATATGCTTCAATAACAAGCTATCAAATTCGGCTAAACCTGCTTCTTCATCTGGGTTAGCGGCTGCCTGTAGCTCTCTAAGCACATAGGGGTGACAGCGAGTGGCACCTTGTCCAAAGATCATCAAGTTGCGAGTAAGAATATTCGCCCCTTCAACGGTAATTGCCACCGGTACGCCGTTATACGCATGGCCAAGATAGTTCATTGCGCCAAGTTGAATGGCACGGCCAGAATGAATGTCCATTGCGTCGTCTAAGACAGTACGCGCCATTTCGGTCATGTGGTATTTAGCAATTGCCGTAACAATTGCTGGGCTTTGGTCTAGATCTAGGGCGCCGGCAGTTAAGCGGCGAGCAGCCTCTAGTTGGTAGGTCATTCCGCCGATACGAGCGAGAGCTTCCTCTACCCCTTCAAAGCGACCAATAGATAAGCCAAACTGTTTACGCACATAGGCATAAGCACTGGTAGTACGTGAGCTCATGTGCCCAACCGCGGTGCCAAGTGCAGGAAGTGAAATCCCGCGACCAGCAGACAAACACTCAACCAGCATACGCCAGCCTTTACCTGCGTAATCTGCACCACCAATAATCCAATCTAGGGGAATAAATACTTCTTCACCAAACGTAGGACCATTCATAAATGCTAGGCCTAACGGGAAGTGACGGTCACCCGTGCGAACACCAGGATGATCCGTAGGAATTAGCGCACAAGTAATGCCAAGTTCTTCTTTATCGCCAATTAATCCTTCTGGATCATATAGCTTAAAGGCTAAACCAAGCACACTAGCAACGGGCGCTAGAGTAATGTAGCGTTTGTTCCAGTTTAAGCGAATACCTACTACTTCTTCGCCGTTATGTTCACCTTTACAAATAATGCCTTTATCTGGAATGGCGCCAGCGTCAGATCCTGCTTCAGGACCTGTAAGAGCAAAACACGGTACATGCGTACCATCGGCTAAACCTGGTAACCAGTGATCTTTTTGTTCTTGAGTACCATAGTGAAGTAATAACTCACCGGGGCCTAAAGAGTTAGGTACCATAACGGTTACTGCAGCTGAAAGGCTACGTGTAGCAATGGTGCTTACGATGGTTGAGTTTGCAATAGCAGAGAATTCTCTACCGCCGTAGCTTTTAGGAATAATTAGCGCGAAAAACCCTTCGGTTTTAAGGTAGTCCCATACTTGCTTAGGTAAGTCTCGTTGATTTTGCACGATATCAAAATCATCAAGCATGTCTAGTAAGGTAGCAACCTGAACATCCATAAAGGCCTGTTCATCTTTGCTAAGCGTTGCCTTTGGGTAACTGTGTAGTTTGTTCCAGTCTGGCTTACCGCCAAACAATTCGCCGTCCCACCATACCGAGCCAGCCTCCATCGCTTCTTTCTCGGTTTGAGAAAGTGGCGGTAAGATTTTCTTAAATACTTTAAATGCCGGTCTAGTCACCAGTTTTTTGCGCGTATCTGGTATGCACAAAAGCACTACCAGGGCAGTTACTAACATCAACAAAATAGTCATGGCTCTTCCTTATTTCACGTACTTTTATAGTTTTTATTGTTTAGGTTGGCGCACCGACACCGGCAGCCAGATAGGGGATTACTTTTCGAATCAAACCTTCTGTGTTCAATTCTTCGTTAAAATCTGCGCTAGCAATCTCTTTTAATGCTGTACTCGACGCCATGGTGAATACCACCGTGCCTAGGGTAAAGTGCAAACGCCAAAATATGTCGCTATCAGAAAGCTCTGGGTAAGCTAGCCTAACTGCATCTTGAAAACGGCTTAATACTTCGCCGAAATGATGAGTAATAAACTTACGCAAGTGCCCTTGGCTATCGGTATAGCCTCGTCCTAATAATAGTAGGAACATGGCAGTACCGTGTTTCTTCACTTGGTTCATTTCTAGTAATGGATCGATGAATGAAGAAAAAACTTGATCGAGATTGGGGGGCGTAGCGCTTTCTATATGTTCTTGCATTGCTTTATCTACTAAAGGCATAAACTGCTCGAGATAACGCATCAACACTGCTTGAATAAGTTCTTTTTTCGAACCGAAATGATAATTTACCGAAGCTAGATTCACCTCAGCATGGGAAGTAATTAACCTCAATGAGGTATCGGCAAAACCCCGTTCAGCGAACAAGCGTTCAGCCGCATCGAGGATCTTACTTTTAGTTCCTTGTCTCACTATGACACCTTAAAAATAAAACACCTGTTTAAAATCTACGTTTAAGGTCTGCAGATGTCAATCATTCACAGTGGATAATTTAAGAGTGAAACTAAAAACGAGAACTGGACTTGTATTTTTTTAAGAAAAAAATCAAATAATTTGAAACTATATTTGAAACGCAGGGTCTTAATCTATGCCACTGCAATTAAATACTTAAATTGAACGCCCAGCGCCCCCTGTAGCTGGGCTTTTTTTTGTCTGCGGTTTACTCGTTGTCTTTTATCTCTAAATAGGTAAATACGCGATTGATTGCGTAGTCCACGCCTTCAGGCTTAAGGGCAATTTGTCGACGCCCCATCTCATCCTCTTCAACTTCAGCAAACGCCTGCAGACTCACTTGCCACATTTGGTAATTAGATTGAGCGGTATACAAACTCATCATTAACGTCGCACGCTGAAACTGGTCATTGCCGTCATCTGCTAAACCCGGCGATACACCAAACAAGGTCATTAATTGTTCATCACTTAATTTTTGGCTAGTCGGTAACGCAAAAGCCATCCAATAATCACAGTCTTGATTGGCCGTGGTTTGGTAGTTTATGCCTAGGCTGGTAAATTTTTGTTCTAGCGCCACGTGGATTTTGTCATAGGCTTGAACATCAGATCGCTGAGGGTTACGTAAGGCTTCTTCTAATAAAGGGTGGCTGCAAACAGTTTGGTTTTTGCTTAGGGTAAATCCAGGCTCAGAATTAACAATAATGGTGTCTCGGTATTGCTGCCCACTGCGCTGCGCTTGGCTATCATCAGGAACAGGAACACAACCATTGATCAACACTGCTACCGCACTAAATAAAAGAACATTTTTCATGAATTAAACCTATAAAGCTTGTATGTTGACATGATTAACTAAATGAAACTAAAAAGCACGATTATTGTTACATTTTCGGGTGGTTAATCATTTCCTTTCAGCGGCTTAGCATCAATGAGTAGTTCAGCCTTTTGCCACCAAGTTAAGACAGGTCATACCTATAAAGATTCATCTTTATTTAGAACTACCTCTTTTACACCGGGTGAGCGTTCTTATGGTCTCATCACTAATTACAAATATGTAACGTTGCACGGCTTAAAAACTGAATAATTTTTGGCAGCAACTACACCCCTAGCAAAAAGCTGGGTGACAAATTATAAAAAATATTGGCTTCTTATTAATATAGTGAAAGCCCATACTGTTACTGGGCTTAAGCGATTTTTTACGAATAAATACAGCAACTAAATAAATATTAATTGTCAGTTTTTTATAAATGGCGTGAAATTTTTCCTTTAGTAATACGGTTTCATTAGCTACAACTAAGTAAACAAGTTGTAACAAGCGCAACAACTACTGATAAAGGAAATCTTATGAAAACTTCAAATATCGCAATCGCAACAGCAGTAACTGGTTTAATCGCATTGGGTACTCTTACCGCTACACCTGCCGTTGCGGCCGGTAAAGAGAAATGCTACGGAGTAGCCAAAGCAGGTAAAAACGACTGTGCCACTAAAACCAGTTCATGTGCCGGTACTGCAACGTCTGACAACCAATCAGATGCATTTGTAGTGTTACCAAAAGGTTTATGTGACAAATTAGCTGGAAGCAGCAAAGAGTCTAGCTAATTTGTTCCCCTGCCAAACTAACTTAGGTTAGTTTGGCAGCACCTCCCTCCTCTTCTGTTTTAAACGATACCCTATGATGAAAAAACAATATGGCCTAGGTTTACGCTCGGCGTATGCAGAGCAGCTTTTAAGCAAAAATCAAGATATTGATTGGTTAGAAGTCCATGCTGAAAACTACTTCAACCCGCACTCTTACGATTATCATCTGCTCAAACGTATTGCTGAGCATAGCCCAATTAGTGTGCATGGCGTGGGTCTATCATTAGGCTCTACAGATCCGTTGAACCAACACCATTTAGAAAAGCTAAAAGCATTAATCGATGATGTTAATCCTTTTATCGTTTCTGAACATTTAAGCTGGAGCAGTGTTAATGGGCGTTATTATAACGACCTGTTACCACTCCCCTACACCGAAGAATGCTTAGCGTTGTTTATTAGTCGAGTTAATCAAGCTCAAGACTTTTTGGGTAGGCAGCTATTGATTGAGAATCCGTCAGCATATTTGGCTTACCACGAAAGTCATATTCATGAACCTGAGTTTTTAAACCAATTAGTACAAGCTACTGGTTGCGGTTTGTTGTTAGACATTAACAACGTTTATGTTAGCGCGCACAACCTAGCGTGGGACACTAAGGCTTACTTTGAGCAGTTAAATATTAACGCGGTAAAAGAAATTCATTTAGCCGGATTTACGCCAAAAGTTATTGGTGATAGAACCGTACTCATTGATAGTCATAACCAAAAAGTACATCAAGAGATATGGCAACTTTATCGTTATTTTCAACAGCACTTTGCTAACACAATCCCTACCCTTATTGAATGGGACAGCGATTTTCCCGAGCTTAGCGTATTAGTAAATGAAGTAAATACCGCTAAAGGTATCGACCAAAGCCTTAACGAGGTGAGTTGTGCTTAAACAATTACAATCACGCTTCGCCGAGTCATTAAACCGAGAAAACAATTTGTTAGGTAACGATCTGGCGGCCAATACCTTAAGTGCCGAAGAATCTATTCAAATTTATCAAAACAACTATGTGTTGAGTTTGAGTGAGGCTTTACGCGCCACCTACCCAACCGTTGAAAAACTGGTAGGTGAGGATTACTTTAAACACTGCGCTAAAGCCTTTATTTTGCAACACGGCCATAACCAAGGTGATCTAAACTTGTTTGGAGAAGGTTTTAACACGTTTTTGCAAGCTCAAGAAGCACTAAACGCATTGCCCTACTTACCTGATATTGCCTTGTTAGATTGGCATATCGAACAAACCGCTGGGCAAGCAATACCCACATCAACATTCTCAATAGCCGATTTGCAAAGCATTACGGCTGAGCAACTGGGCAACGCTGTATTACACCTAGCGCCTCACCAATCTTTACTCGCTAGCGAATTTCCCCTCTTTACCATCTACCAAATGGTGCAACATGACCAAGTTGAACAGGTAGAGCTAGAACAACACGATCATATTTTACTAACGAAACAAGCCAATTTTGAAGTGCAAATAGAACAGGTTTCAGCAACTGCTTTTGCGTTTCTCAAACATAGCCAACAAGGCCTGCCTCTTGGACAGCTGCCGGCTGATTGCCTAGCAGAGTTAGAACCTTTGCTTGGCGACGCAATTCAACATCAGCGTATATCCCATTTTAGTTTTGCATCGCCGATAGGAGAGTCCCATGATGCCAATTTATAACCTTTATTTAAAAGCCGTAGCATTAATGCAAGCGGTACTTATTCCCTTATTACTCACTTTTACTCGAATATGGGTCGCTATCGTATTCTTTCGCTCAGGCTACTTAAAATTTAGTAGCTGGGATTCCACCCTCTATTTGTTTGAAGAAGAATACCAAGTGCCTATTTTGCCTTGGGAGCTAGCGGCTTATTTGGGCACTGCGGCAGAATTAATACTGCCCATATTTTTGGTGCTGGGCTTATTTACTCGTATTTTCGCCCTCAAATTATTCTTCTTTAACATCATTGCGGTGGTGTCTTACCCAGTATTGTGGCCAGGCGGTTTTTTCGACCACCAACTTTGGGGTTTAATGATTCTTATCAACGTAATTTGGGGAGCGGGTCCTTTCTCTGCCGATTGCTTATTAAACAAAAAAATGGCACAAAAAAAAGCAGCCTAAGCTGCTTTACCTTGCAAAACTAAGCGGGTTTATTGGCTTAGTTTTGCATCTAACTCTTCAATCTTAGCTTTCCAAATGGCCGGACCTTGTTGGTGGGCAGAGTTTCCGACTGAATCAACTGCCACAGTCACCGGCATATCTTCAACTTCAAACTCGTAAATAGCTTCCATACCTAAGTCTTCAAAGGCGACTACTTTTGCTTTTTTAATGGCCTTAGACACTAAGTAAGCTGCGCCACCTACCGCCATTAAATACACCGATTGATGTTTAGCAATCGCGTCTACAGTAGCAGGGCCACGTTCAGCTTTACCAATCATGCCTAACAAGCCCGCTTCTTCTAGCATCATGTCGGTAAACTTATCCATACGAGTGGAAGTTGTAGGGCCCGCGGGCCCTACCGCTTCGTCTCCCACCGCATCGACAGGACCAACGTAGTAAATAAAGCGCCCGTTGAAATCAACCCCGTTAGGGAATGGTTTACCCTGCTCCAAATACTCTTTGATACGTTTATGGGCGGCATCGCGGCCAGTTAAGATTTTGCCGTTTAGCAATACCGTTTCACCCATCTTCCAACTAGCGATATCTTCCTTAGTTACTGTGTTTACGTCTACCCGACGCACGTTGTCGCCAACATCCCAAGTAATTTCTGGCCAGTCTTCTAACTTAGGTGGGGTAAGCACTGCTGGGCCACTGCCATCTAAGTGGAAATGTGCATGGCGAGTTGCCGCACAGTTAGGGATCATCACCACAGGCTTAGATGCAGCGTGTGTTGGGCAAGATTTAACTTTAACGTCTAATACTGTGGTTAGGCCGCCTAAACCTTGAGCACCAATGCCCAGTTTATTAATGCCATCCATTAATTCTAAACGCAGTTCTTCGTCTGCATTCTCTGCGCCTTTTGCGATTAAATCTTGAATGTCTACCGGGTCCATTAGCGATTCTTTCGCCATCACAGCGGCTTTCTCAGCCGTACCACCAATACCGATACCAACCATGCCAGGCGGACACCAGCCTGCGCCCATAGTAGGTAGTGTTTTAAGCACCCATTCAGCCACCGAATCAGAAGGATTTAACATCACCATCTTCGATTTGTTTTCGCTACCACCGCCCTTCGCAGCCACCATAATCTCTACTTTATCGCCAGCTACCAAATCAATGTGAACCACTGCAGGGGTATTGTCTTTGGTGTTTTTACGCGCGCCATTAGGGTCGGCAACAATCGATGCACGTAAAGGATTGTCTGGGTTGGTATACGCGCGACGAACGCCTTCATCCACCATCTCTTGAACCGTTAAATCGCTTTCCCACTGTACATTCATGCCTACCTTTACAAACGCGGTAATAATACCGGTATCTTGGCAGATCGGTCGTAAGCCTTGAGCACACATACGAGAGTTAATAAGAATTTGAGCAATGGCGTCTTTAGCAGCAACGCTTTGCTCTTTTTCATAAGCTTCGGCCATGGCTGTAACAAAATCGATGGGATGATAGTACGAAATGAATTGCAGTGATTCAGCAACACTGTCAATGAAGTCCTGTTTACGGATGATGGTCATAAAGTCTCCACGTTTCCTTATTATTGCCTTTATTTTCAACAGCTTTTATTTAGGCTGCTTATAAGGCTGTTAGGGTTATAGTCGTTATCCTTCATCGCCTATGATACCCTTGCGCCATTAAGCCTGCTATAACCTTAAGCTAAGTTTTTACATTTTCTCTACATCAATAAACCCTTTAGTGAACGGTCACCTTAAACTGCCTATATGATTGTTAGTAAAACTTTTCCTATTCAGCCAAAAATCGTGTTTGAGCAACTCGCCCAACAACAATGGTGCTGCTTTTTACAATCGGCTGCCGATTCTCATGAGAATAACCATTTCGATATTCTAGTGGCCGATCCTATCGCCACTATTGCTTATCAAGCAGGCGTTTCACAGGTAAGCCTCGGCGAGCAACACTATCAAAGTACAAAAGCCCCCTTTGAATTATTAGAAGAGCTGCGAGAACAACTGTTTTCCAATGCGCAAACAAACGACACAGACTTTCCTTTTGTTGGTGGCGCGATGGGCTTGTGGTCTTACGATTTAGGCCGCAGTTTGGAAACACTTCCCGAGCAAATCACTCAAGATCTTAACACCCCAGATATGGCAGTTGGTTTTTATGACTGGGCTCTTATTTTTGACCACGAAAAACAACAGACTACACTCATTCAATGGCATGATCTTGGCGATCAAATACAAGCAGAAGCGCGCTTAAAAGAACGTGCTTTGTGGTTAAGTATTCAAACCTGCCAAGAAACACCAGCTTTTAACTTAAGCAGTTCATGGCGCTGTAATACAAGCCAAGCTGAGTACCAAGCTAAGTTTGCGCAAGTGCAGCGTTATTTGCTCAGTGGCGATTGTTATCAAATCAATTTAACTCAACGTTTTGAAGCGAGTTATCAAGGTAGCGAATTAGATGCTTATCAACGTCTCATTGCGGCTAATCAAGCCCCTTTCTCAGCTTTTATGCGACTTCCACAAAGTTGTGTATTAAGCGTTTCCCCGGAGCGATTTATTAGCCTTAAGCAAGGTCAAATAGAAACCAAGCCAATTAAAGGAACACGGCCACGAAGTAGCGATCTCATTCTAGATAAGCAACTTGCCGATGAGTTAAAGGCCGCAGAGAAAGACCAAGCAGAAAACCTAATGATTGTGGATTTGTTGCGCAACGATATAGGTCGCGTAGCAAAACCCGGCAGCGTATCTGTTCCCAAACTATTCGACATAGAGTCTTTTCCTGCGGTTCATCACTTGGTTAGTACTATTCGTGCAGAGTTAGCGGAGCAATATTCAGCAGAGCAGCTGTTAGCAGCTTGTTTCCCGGGTGGCTCTATCACTGGCGCGCCCAAAATACGAGCAATGCAAATCATTGAAGAGCTGGAAGCTAATCGACGAAATGCCTACTGTGGGGCGATTGGTTATATATCAGCCAACGGCGATATGGATACTAACATCACTATTCGCACCCTCGTTTGCGAAAATCAAAAGATATACTGCTGGGCTGGTGGCGGAGTGGTGGTAGACTCAAATGTAGACAGTGAATACCAAGAGATCTTTGACAAACTCAGTCGTATCTTACCAGTATTGGAGTAACACTGTTCTAAGCCAATAGGAGAAGTTATCACCAATGCCTGTTATGCAACATTATTTACAGCGGTTTCTACTTCAACTTGCCAATACCGATAGCCAACGAAGCGCAAAACATGCTGCCGCCGTGTTGTTACCAATTATCTCCCAACAAGGAGAAGAAGATAGGATTGTGCTTACCGAGCGCAGCGCACACTTACGCCACCACCCCTCTCAAATAAGTTTGCCTGGCGGCAAACAAGATCCCAAAGACATAAACCTCGCTCATACAGCATTAAGGGAAACCGAAGAAGAAATTGGTATTCCCGCGCACGTGTTCACCTTGCATGGTCAGTTACCACGGCAAACCACCGTGAGCAATTTTGCAGTACGCCCGTTTATAGCCACCACATCCGAACAGTTATTGTTTAAGCTGAACCAAGATGAAGTAGCCCAAGTAATGGTACTACCGCTACGCCCATTTCTGCAGTTAACTAACTACCACAGCTACCGCTTTACGCGAAATGGCCATAAAGAGCAGGTTTATTTTATAAAAGTAGATAAACATGTAATTTGGGGAGCTACCGCTAAAATATTGCGTGATTTTGCCATTCAATGTTGCAGATAACTGAATATACTTATAATCTCAGAATTAACATCTTAATCACATTCATGCCTTAGCAGTAGGATTAGAAATGGTAAGTTTATTTGACCTTTTTTCCATTGGGATTGGTCCTTCTAGTTCACACACCGTTGGCCCAATGAAAGCCGCAAAGCTGTTTGCTGAGCGTTTAGAAGCTCAACAAGAGCTTGCCCGCGTAGATTATCTTAAAGTAGAACTATATGGCTCCTTAGGCGCAACTGGCAAAGGTCACGGTACAGGCAAAGCAGTAATTTTGGGCTTAATGGGTGAGTCCCCAGAAACCATAGACGTTGATAAAGTAGATGCTTTGCTTCAGCAAGTTGAACAATCTGAAGAGCTTAATTTGCTTGGTAAGAAACTGGTTAATTTTGGTAACAGCGGCGCCATTGTTTTTCACCGCCGTAAACACTTGCCGGCACACAGTAACGCCCTAAGTTTTCATGCGCATTTAGATAACGGAAAAGCCGTAACCGCAACTTACTATTCTATTGGTGGGGGCTACATTATTGAAGAAGGCGAATCGACTAACGCTGAGCAGCACAATTATCCCTACCCCTTTGATAGCGCAGAGTCACTGCTAGTTCGCTGCAAAGAAAGCGGCAAAAGTATTGCGGCGGTAGTGTCAGCCAACGAGCAAGTTCACTGCTCTACTCGCACCATTAGCCAATATACCCTGCAAATTTGGAACACTATGCAAGCGTGTGTAGCACGAGGCATAAGTGAAGAAGGTATTTTACCTGGCGGTTTAAAACTCGCCCGTCGAGCTCCAAGCTTGAAGCGCCAACTGGCCTCCCAACAAAACTTAAGTTCAGACCCTTTAAACGTAATGGACTGGGTAAACTTGTATGCCCTAGCGGTGAGTGAAGAGAACGCCGGTGGCGGCCGAGTGGTTACCGCCCCCACTAATGGCGCAGCAGGAATCATTCCTGCGGTGTTGCACTACTATCACAACTTTGTACAAGAACTCGACCAAGACGCGATTAATCAGTTTTTCTTAACTGCGACCGCCATTGGCTCTCTTTATAAAACCAATGCATCTATCTCTGGCGCTGAGGTGGGCTGCCAAGGTGAGGTGGGTGTTGCTTGTTCAATGGCTGCCGCAGGCTTGGTTGCCATGTTTGGCGGTAATCCTGAGCAAATAGAAAACGCTGCTGAAATTGGCATAGAGCATAACTTGGGCCTAACCTGCGATCCAATCGGCGGTTTAGTACAAGTTCCCTGTATCGAACGTAATGCCATGGGAGCGCTAAAAGCTATCAATGCTGCTCGTCTTGCTCTGCGCGGCAGTGGCGAACACAAGGTCTCGCTTGATAAAGCCATCAAAACTATGTGGGAAACAGGATGTGATATGAAGAGTAAATATAAAGAAACCGCGCGCGGTGGCTTAGCAGTAAACATTATCGAATGTTAATGGAAATTTTGCTGTAAATATCTAGTTACTCGAGCTATCTCTTTGTTTTAGTAATAGTTAAGTGCAATTGGCACTAAAAGAATATAACATTTGTACAACATATCGGCCTGCATCTATGCAGGCCGCTTGCATTATTACAAATGGATTTGAAACTATGCTACTACAGCTCCTCTCTGGGCTATTTTTGCTCGTGTTAAAAATTGTGGCCTTTCCTTTTAAGCTCATCATTAAAGGGATCATGGCGGTAATACGTTGGGTATCAGGCTTACTAAAAGCCCTATGGCAAGTTTGGTTAGCATTTGGCCCGCGATGGTTACGTTATTCTTTTCTAAGCACTGCTATTGTGCTAGCCGGCTATTTCTCATTAAAAGCCTTTCTCAAACCTAATTTAACCTTAGAAACGGTAAATCAGGTTCATTACCTCAATAAAGGCTGGAGCAACGAGCAGCGCGAACGTTACTACTACACCCCCCAAGGCACCGAACTATTAGGTTTAGAATACGACTGGTTCGTTAACTTAGAGTTGCCTTTATCTAAAGATTTACTGACAAGCCCAGACAACATGCGTGGCTGGGGTTTTATTGTATCACCAGGGCAACAGGCCACTACGCTAAATCCGGGTAATTTACCGGTTGGTTTAGGTCGACATATTGACCCTAAATCGGGTAAAGAGCGCTTAGATCTTAGCTGTGCGATGTGCCATACCGGCGAGCTTCATTATAAAGGCAATGCCTTGCGAGTTGATGGCGGACAGGCGGTTCAAAGTATCTCAAATGCTAAACGCGGCGAATTCATTACAACCTTAGCAGCCTCGGTGGTAGCCACTTATATTAACCCGGTTAAATGGAATCGCTTTGCTGACAGAGTCGTTGGCCAAGACCCAGAACTGCGAAAACAACTACGCAAACAGATTTGGGGCTTCTTAGGCAACATTAAGCAATTTGTTACTGGTGCTGGCGCCTCAAAATATTACCCAACTGAAGAAGGCCGAGGTCGAACTGATGCGGTTGGACGTATTGCAAACGTTGTGTTTGGTTACGACTTAGATGAGCCGAGTAACTACCGTGTAGCAAACGCCCCGGTAAGTTACCCCTTCCTTTGGGACATTTGGCGCTTTGATTGGGTGCAATACACCGGCTTTACTAATCAAGCGATGGCGCGCAACGTAGGCGAGAGCCTCGGTGTGTTAGCGCCAATTAAGTTAGTCAATGATGAAGGTGAGTTGCTCACAACAGAGGAATTTGGTGAGTCGGTCATCGATTTAGCTGGTATGCATTGTATTGAAGGTACGCTGCGTTCACTAGAGCCCCCTCGCTGGCCAGAAGAGATTCTCGGCAATATTGACCTCGATAAAGCGACTCACGGAAAAGAGCTTTTCTTAGATCAATGTCAGTTCTGCCATGGCCCGCATAAAGTTGAACCTTACCAGTGGAAAGTCGCCAGTAAGGCGGGACAGAACCCAGATAATCAAATAGACGTTAACTGGCAATGGGATATGGATGGCGATGTTACTTTCGTTGGTCAACAGGCTGTACGAGAAGACTGGCGTAAAGTAATTTGGGCAATGCCTTGGGTGAAAACCAGTGTTATCGGCACCGATCCTACTGCGGCCGACAATTACATGGATCACCGTTACGATGGCAGTAAAATCATTCCTGGTTCAGAGCCCGTTAATGCGGGTGATGGCTTGCAGATTTTGCTCAATCGTCTTGTGCCTAAACTGTATCAAGATAATGGCATAAGCAAAGAACTAGTGGCTGATTACGACGGTTTAAACGTGCCTTTCCGTATTGCCAATATGCGCGCCTACAAACCGCGCCCATTACATGGCGTATGGGCAACTCCGCCATTCTTACATAACGGTTCTGTGCCGACTTTGTATGACCTACTCTCGCCACTTAGAGAGCGCCCTAAACAGTTTTATGTGGGGGATAGAGAATATAACCCTCAGCGTTTAGGTTTTGTCACAGACAAACGCCCTGGCAGTTTTAAACACGACACCAGCATTAAGGGCAACAGTAATAGCGGTCACCTATTTACCGACGTAGATATGCCCGGTCGCATCGGTCGCTTACTCAGCGTAGAAGAACGAGCAGCCATTCTTGAATACTTAAAAGTGATGGGTAATCCAGACTTTACTCAACGCTTAGGCGGCGATCCTTTAGATTGGTCAGCTTATACACAGGCGCCGACTTTCGCGTCAGAGCAGCAAGCCTGTTTAGACAGTTTCAGTGCTGCTAAAAACAACCCAGTGAAGGTGCATTAAGATGAAAAAGACTCCTATCATTCAGTGCACAATTGCAGCGAGCTTGCTGGCTATTGGATTAAACAGCGCAACGGCGACTGATTTGTACCAGGAAATGGGCATTACCAAGCCCGAGCAAGAAGCAATAATGTCGGCGATTAACTCAGCGAGAGAAATCTCTAAACGTGCAGAGCAATATAACGGCTTGCCCTACCGTCGAGATGCTCATGCAAAAGCAACCGGTTGTGCTCGAGCCACTTTCTCAATCAACCCAGATATACCAGAGCGCTTTAAAGCCGGTATGTTTGCCGACGCCGATAAGCAGTACCAAGCATGGATCCGATTTTCTAACGGAGACATGTTAGTGCAAGCCGATAGTAAAGGCGATGCGCGAGGCATGGCGGTTAAGGTGATGGGAGTGCCCGGCAAAGCCATTGCTCCTGAACTAGGCGAAAGTCACAACCAAGATTTCATCATGACCAATACCCCTGCGTTCTTTAATCGAAACATTTTTGATTATGCTGATGACATGTTGTATTTAGCTAAGTTTGAAAGAACCAAGTGGTTTATTAGTTTCTTTCCGCCACGCTTACACCCTAAGCAGTTTTATCGCGCCATTCAGACGGTTTCATCAGTGATTGATACCCCACTGAATGCACAATATTTCTCGATGTTGCCCTACCAGCTCGGTAAGAGCACTATTAAATTCTCGACTAAACCCTGCTCTGGCATGAGTTTCCCTAACAAAGTAGATAAATCGAATCCTGATTATTTAAGCAAACAGTTAGAGACCCAACTGGCCAACGGCGGAGCTTGCTTTGAATTTATGCTTCAAGAGAAAGTACCTGGCCATTACATGCCAGTAGATGATGCCACCGCGATTTGGTCTGAAAAGGCCTCACCGTTTATCACTGTAGCCACCATCAATATTCCCCCGCAGTATTTATACTCGGATCAGCAGCAACAGTTTTGTGAAAACATCTCAATGAACCCTTGGCGTGCAGTAGAAGGCTGGGAACCTTTAAGCAGTTTAAACAAGGCTCGGCGTGTGGTTTATCAAGCGGTGTCTAAGTATCGTCATTCCCAAAATAAAGTGCCTACACCAGAACCTAGCTCTTGGTGTATAAGCGAAAATGGTGAAGCGTGTGACGAGAACCAAGGCTTAATTGTTAGTAAACCTAGCTGGCCATTACCGCGCTGTTTTGACCAAAACGCTAAATCTATCGATGGCGAAACTCTCGCTAGCGATTGCAAGCAACAAGCTTACTAGACCCATAAAAAAGCCTGATATTAATCAGGCTTTTTTATTCAGAGTATTTGAATCTTCTCAAAACAATTTTGATGGTCATTCCAGCGCCAATTATTAGCCGGGTTTATCGCTACCCCTCCCCGCCAAATCTCGCCTATTTGCTCCGCAGGCACAGTCCGCTTACCCGCTAAAGCTTGTTTACCTGCATCGGTAATTTTATAACTTGAATGATTATCCCATCGAGACGAATTAGCGTTAACGATAGTAAGGAATGCAGGTTGCAAGTTAGCGAGATACAAAATGTCTTTGCACAACCAAGTATCCCCTAAGAACGTAGCCTTTTCTAAGGTTTGAACATTAACAAACAAACGCGCTAAGGCAATATCAGGGTTAGCCATTACTTGTTGGTATCGCTCAGCTGCGCTCGGCGTGGTGGTTTCTACCTGCCTAGCTTTTAGTTTTTCGCTTTCAATGCTTTCACTGCTTTCACTGCTTTCAAAGTTAGCCAGTAATATTGGTAACTCAGCGAATGGCGAGGCCAACGATTGCAAAATATAGCGTTGAGTCAAGGTTAAGCCGGTTGAGCTAGAAGGATACTCTTGGCCAAAACGCAGCAATGCTTCTTCCATAAACGGCAAACATCTTAAATCTTCATTCAATAGATTTGTAATACCATGAGGGGATTGCTCGGCGATTGTTAACCAAACCCGTTTACCCAAATTTAATTGCGCCTTGGTTAATGCGCTGCGCTGAGGATATAGCGCTTCCAACTGGGCAATATTCAGATTACCCAAACCATGGAAGTAGCTTGTACCAGGGTGCGCTCCAATACAGATCAATTGCGTTTTATCTATAAGTGACGGCGACTTAGCCAGGTGATACAGGCATTCAGCCAACTGCAATTGATCGTAGAGATCATGCTCAAACCACAGCACAATCTCGCTAAAGCTATCGAGCTTATCTAATATTTGCTGACGCTGTTGAAAGCTTTCCAAGATCTGATTTTTAGTCAGTTCTGTTTGAGGAAATGGACTGTCTAACAACATAGTCTGATAAATGAAATCAGCTCGAGCCTGTAGGTGAATTTCACCTTCAGCAGCGATGATAGGACCATCGTGAAGGACATCTCGCCAGCAAAGCACTTGGCCATCAAGTAGTGATGACTCAGCAAGCATGTCGCCAACAGAGTCGCCATTGGTAATATGTAATTGCACGACGAAATTCCTAATTAAACAGGCGAGTTACCTTAGCAAGCTCGCCTGTTCAAGTACAATCAGCTTAGCCTTGTTCAGCGGTTTGATTATCGATAAGCAGTGAGTTGCCGCTTAACTCTTTCTTTAGCTCACTGTCTAATCGCCAAATTGCTTGCCACACTAAGTCGGTCGTTTGCGCGGTGTCGTCTACCCCATGTACCAATTTCATTTGGTAATCAACCGTGTCAAAGCCAATATTAGATACATCGGTATAGACACGTTTTACCGCATCAATGGCGATTAAAGCGGCTTCGATCTTAGGGATTACGTTAAGAGGTTCAATCTCTTTACTCACCGACATTGAAAAACCACCAGTTACAATTTGGCCACTACTACTCACATTGTTTAAATTCGCATTTGCCAAGGTATTATTTGGAATAGAATACAAAGTATTGTCGGCTGTTTTCACTTTGGTGGTTCGCCAATTCATGTCAATTACTTCGCCCACTATTGGCCCACCAGAGCTACCAAGGCTAATCCAATCTCCTAACTTAAACGGCTTCTCTAAACTAATCGCAATCCCAGAAAATATATTCACCAGGTTTGACTGCAATGCCAAACCGAGAATCATTGCCACCAAACCAGAGGTCGCCAACAAGCTGGTGAGCTCTCGTTGATATACGAAGGACAAAATCGCAAATACAGCACCTATATAGGTAATGCCTCGTGTAAAGTGGCGCATAATTTTTGGCACTTGGCGGCCACTGCGTCGCTCGATGGGATCCCACAACAATACATCCACTAACAACGCTAAAGTTGAGGCGAACAATAGCCACCACAGCACATCAAAACAGTTGCTAGCAAATGATTGATTAGTATTTGGATAAGCCTGTGCCAACCAATCTAAAAATAGCGGTTCTGCCGAGGCGATAAATAAGGCGTAAAGTAGCTTATTGCCCAAGCCGTAGGCTCTCGACAACTGACCAAGTAACTTAAAATCAAGTACTAGAGCGTATAACAACCATGCTAGTACACTGGTATAAAAGATGATTTGCTGCCATTGGGCAGGAATACGTCCGCGCAGGCTAAGGGCGTTTTCATAAACTGGCGTTACCGAGTTAAATCGAGAAAACTCCACAGCTTGTCTGTCTGAGTGCAGATACTTTGGATCTCCCAAGCTTCGCTTACGCAGGGTATCTTGAAATGACAGTGATGCTTTTTGACGCCATTGGCTATTATCGAATTGAACCTTGTGCTGGTTTTTCACGTTTTTGTGAAGGCTTGTTTGGCCTAAGCCAACAATATCTGAAACATAAATGAGTTCGCTTCTAGGCAGCGTTTTGTGGCGAAAGCTCACTCCCAATTGATACTCACCAAAAGCTGCTCTGCCAGGTTTTGCATCGGCAATAAACGTTCCTTCAACTTGATAGAGTTGGTAAGTACTTAAACTGGTGTACGAAGATTCTATAGGTTTAGACAGCACCAGCTCACCCACAGAATTTAGAAATACGATGTCTTCAGCTTTAACACCAGGGGTATTTCTAAACCAGATTTTAAATTTCGCCTGAAAAGTCATGTCTAGCGTAGAGAACTGATTAATGCTTTGCATCTCTACTCCGGTATACACCACATCGGTTCGGCGAGTGCTGAGCTGACTTTCGGGAGAAATTTGCAACTGCAGTGGCGCTGATACAAACGCCCCACCACTAAATAGTCCTACTTGCATGGGGCGCTGAACATTTCCTTGATGGTCAAAATACAAGGAATGAGTTAGCCCCCTCACCGACGCGCTTTGAGAGTTAAAACTTGCCAGTTTATTTTTTACCGCTGCACGTTGGCTTGATATGCTCTTTTGGCTAAACAGCTCTGTTCCGCCAACATCAACAATGGCTGCGCTTAAGGCTGCAGAGGCGATAGTAGTCGCGTCAAAATACGCTGCAGACACACCGCTGGGTTCATACCCAAAATCTTGATGAAAATTGCGATAAAACAACTGAGTAGATTCACTGGCCACATCAAACAACATGGGGCTAACCGCTAACATGCCATTAGTGAAGTAACCAGACACTTCTTGCTCTTGGCTACGCTGTTTAAACCGCTCTGGAAAACTCTGTTTACCGATTGATGAGCTACCAATAAACGTCCAGTTAGGATGTTGATGTTTTAGTTGGCTAACTAATACTTCACCTTGAACATCGCCTACCGCTAAAAACACCGCGCCGGTGTGACCAAATTGACTAATTTCCCGGCTTATTTTGTGGGCCTGCTTCTCAATGTTACTGCTTGGTTCAACCATAAAGGGTTTAGTTTCTATACCAAACAGGTCGGTGCGAGCTAAAAATGCATCGGCCAGGGATACGCCAAATTTATCGTTGCTAAAAATCATTACAACTTTGTCTTTGGCCAAACTGGCAATGTAATCGGCTACGAAACGCCCTTGTAGCTTGTTATCTGGAATAACGCGAAACGCCCAATCATTGTTTTGAGTAATTTCAGGTGCGGTGGCGGAAGCGCCAATCATCGGCATACCAATGCGTTGATAAATTTTGGCTGCCTCAACTGAGGTATCAGAATCGCGATGGCCAAGAACCGCTATAACATTGGAGCTATTAACAAATTGATTGGCTATTTGCTCAGCTTTGGCGATGTTATTTGCATCATCGTACTGCTGAACAGACAGCGCTATTTGGCTGTCTAAACGTTGCTGATTATATTGTTTAACAAATAGTTCAGCGCCTCTCACCATGGCCAAGCCTTTGTCGGCTTCAGGCCCAGTCATTGGCCCAACAACAGCTAATACCAGAGTGTTGGTACTGCTGTTGCTCAACCAATGCTGTAAGTTTTCGTAACTGGTCACAACAGCACTGATTAACACCGCTAAGCAGCCCAGTACTAACATGCGTCTGCGTAAGGTCCATCTCATCGTCAAAATAGTCTTCCTTTGCTATTTTTATTCAAAATAATTATCAGTAGCACGAGCAAATGCCTCTAATACTTTAGGCACTTGGATTTCACGTTTAAGCAATGCCTCGCGGCGCAGCGCGACAATGTATTGCTTAGATACTGTTACTGGCATTTGTGCCAAATTAGAGGGTTTATCCACCAACTGCATCGCGCGAGTAAATGCGACTTCTCCTTGCTCGAATGGAGACGCGCCAATAGACAGCATCATGCCGTCTTCTGAATTAAAGGCATTAATGCCAATTATTGGTAAAGGCGAATGTTGTTCGGTCCATTGTGCGACATCCTCGGCAGATACAAACTCACCACCCTCGCCGCCTAACAACTTACGGTAGCCACCAACCAGTAAAAACTGATAACGCCCAGCCAAAGACAGCACGGTTTGCTTCCATTCCTCAAAGCTACCCACCGCCAAATGGCCTTGGTAAAGAATCGGATCCCACTGCTGTTTGGCAAGGTAATCCGCGTCATGTTTCGCAGAAGAAGACTTATCAGATAAATAGATAACCTTTCCATTTAACTTTCCGGGCGTAGGCTGAGCTTCCACCAACAAGCGCAATACTTCTTTAATCGCCGACACTGATTTTCGTTCCAAAATCCCCGTTACATTATTGGCATTTTGGTAACCGTAAGTTTCAAGTTCGGCATTTACACCGGCAAAAACAATCTGTAACTCAGGGCGGTCTAAATAATCCACCGCCACTAAACGCTGGGCGTCATCGTCAATAACAATCAATACATCGGGAAGATAAGAATCTACAACTCTATGGGCTACCACTGCAGCTCGGCGTTTAGCCGCTTCACTAGATTGATTTTTAGTGTTCATGTAGTGGTAACGAATATCCACATTTAGATGCGCGGTTTTCACCCGTTTAATGCCTTGATTAACCGTGCGAGTCCACGAGTAGTCGGTATCGTAGCTATGTAAAATTAAAATCCGCGGGCGAGACGCCCCCTCAACTAATGTGATGGTAATGGTGGCCACCAAAAAGCTTAACATCACAATACTTAATAAGATTTTTTTCATTAAATAAGCCCCATGCTTTGCCAATAAGGAATACTGGCGTACACCGCAATTAACTTAAATAAGTAGATTGCAACATTCATCTTCATGAGTTTGGCTTCGTCGTCGCTAACCACCCCAGTGGTTAAACTGAGGAACTGCATGTAATAAGACGCTTGAAACGGCCAAAAAAAGCTTTCTGAAAGAAACAGCACTAAGAACCCTATTACCCAGGGGTTAACGCCAACTTCAATCGATGCAGGGATAAGCAAGGTCGCTAAGATGACCACGGTGGCGTTAATCGGTAATACCAGTCTCACTAAACTCACGATTAGCGCTAACATGACCACAAATAAGGCCAAGCTTTCTTGCATATAAGCTGCTAACCAATAAATTTTTCCGGTCAGCCATACGTCTAGTTCAACTTGGTGAATAATGTCGACCATACCGATTAAAGAACCGAGAAAAACTAGAAAGCTCCAATCAATCTTTTGCCTAAATTGATTAGGGTTTAGAAAGCCAAACATCATCAAGTAAAACAAAATAGCCAACGCAACCCATGCCACTTCTATTCTGTGAATATTGGCAAATAGTAAACTGGCGATAAGCACAATTAGACCAAGAATAGACGACCATTCTGCGGGGTTTAACGGGCCCAGAGTTTTTAGCTGTTGATCACTAATCGATTTAGGGATGGTTAAGTTTTGGTTATTGCGATAAATCCAACACAGTGCAATGACATAAAGTGACAGCAAAACTAAACCACAAACCACAGCGGCAATTAGCCAGTCTAACCATTGAAAGTATTGCTGAACTTGCTGAGGCAGCATACCCAGCACAATAAAGTTAACCGATTTGCTGCTCACGAAAATAGGCGACAGTAAGCTCGCGCCAAACAACAAGCTGGCTTTTAAACGTGGCCCTTCTTGTTCGCGAGCTTCTTTTGAAGCGCCACTGAGCAAGTCTTTTAAGAAAGGGGCAACAATAGTTACTCGGCCATTCACCGTTGGCACAACTGGCGTAAGTAACGCTCCGACACTAAAAAAGCTAAGGTTGTACCAAATCTTTGAGGCTGGCCCAATTAACAGTAAATGCAATAACATGCGATAGCTTAAGCCTGAAGAACGTATCACCGCACTTAAGCCCAAAATGCTTAAAGCCATAAAAAAGCTATTGCTTGAAAATCCTGAGAAGGCCGATTCGCTACTGGTAATCCCCAACAACACCGCGCTTAGCACCGCAAATAAACCCGGCACATAATCGGGCAGTAAACGAAATATCCACATGATTGAGCATATGCCCAGAATGGAAGCAAAATAGATGGCATCTTGATGCAGGCCTTCGTCGCTATATTGCAAGCCCATGTAAATCATAACTGGGGTAATTAAAGCAAACAGCCAACCAATCAGTAATCGATATCCAATCTCAACTTCTGGCTGTTTGGATAAATCTACTTCTACATGGGTTTGCCCAGCTAAACGTGCGTGAAAACTATCTAGCAAACTTTGCTTGAAGCTTGAATACCTAACCAGAGTTTTTATTGTTTCCAACGGGAGCACAACTACCTCGGCGCAATCAACAACTTCAATATCGTAAATGTAGCTGCGCATACCGAGCGCTGACTCCTCCCCAAAAAAACCACTAATAGGCCCTTTAATTTGGTCTTTATTGGTAGTTTCTAGCTCTCCTTCTAACAAATAATAAAGCTTATCTGCAGTATCACCGGTATGACAAAGACGCTCGCCAGCAGCTAGTTTCTCGATACTTATATTTGCTAATAACCGTGCCAGATCTTCTTTATCACACCCAGCAAAGGCCGGCGTTGCCTTGAGAAAATCCCCCAATGCTTGTAACTGCGCTGAATCACTCATGGCAATATTGCTCCGTAGCGGTGACCGCATTTACTTGATACTCAGCACCGGGAACCAAAATGTATTCACTTGCGCCTTGACTAGACGCAGGGTTACCCCAATCGAAGGTGTAACCTAAGCCGGTCCAAGGAACGCCTGCCGAAGCTCGAAAGCTTTTGAAATATAATTGTTGGTAATAATTGGCGTAGTTATCTATCCCCTTTACCGAACCAGTAATGGTGCTTGCCTCTAATTGGCAACTGCTATCGTTAGTTTCTGGGTCAACACAAGGGCGAAATAGATCGTCAGGCTTAACATACAGACTCACTATAGCGTCGTAATGCCAATTGGGGTCAAGACCTAGATATTGCTTTAAGCGCAAGGCTAATTGTTCCTGCTCTAAACCAGGATGTTGTTTAACGTAGATTTGGCAAAACTGACGTAACTGCGGCGCCAAGCTTACCCAAATTGGATAGTCTGGATTTTCTGAACTGTGGGTGTTAGGTAAGATGAACTGGTCAATCGCTTGTTGGCTTTTCCAAGTCACCACCAACACTTTGTCGCCTTGCTCGTTCCATTGCAGCAACTCATTTTGTTGGTTGAGAGCAAACAAGTTATGATTCACATCTTGGTTACTTGGAAATGCAGCTTGAACAACTGCGTCTTGGTAGTTGCTGTCAAAGTTCGTTAAATGTTGGCTACAGCCAACTAACGCACTGAGGCTTAAAAGCAAGCTCGTTGCGGAGGTTGTTAAAGGTTTCACGATTTGTCCCTAAATCTATCTTGGCAATTCCATTGCCACTGCGTGCATATAACCAAAATGCACTAGCTAATTGTTACCATAAATGGAATTTTGTATTTGTTATTAATATGTAACGAAAGGCGAGTTACTTAATTGCAATCACTGTTATTAATAGAAATACCATAAAGACTAGTAAATTGCTGCTTTAACGCAACTTAAATGTTAAATGCGTGTATCAAGATATGGACGAATTTAATGTAAAAAGACCTCAGTTAGATGTTTTTATCATTTATTAATATTTTTGATATACCATCAAGGCATAAGAGATTGAACAGCATTTAGTACAATTCATCACGAAATACTTACGGAGATAAACCAAATGAAGGTATTAAGAGGCACTTGTTTGTGTGAAGCAGTAAGATTTGAAGCAGAGGATAACTTCGAGCAATTTCATCTTTGCCATTGTGACCAATGCAAAAAGATCTCCGGTGGTGCCCACGTATCCAATTTGTTTTTAACACCGAGCCGCTTTACCTGGTTAAGTGGGGAGCAGCAAATAAACCAATATGATGTTCCTGGTAGGAATATTTCCAACGCTTTTTGTAAACACTGCGGCAGCCCTGTGCCCTATCTGTCGTCGAGTCAACGTTGGGTAATTGTTCCGGCTGGATCATTAGATAGCAGCCCAAGCTTAGCGCCTCAAGACCATATTTTTGTAAAAGAAAAAGCGAGCTGGTACAAAAACATAGAAAGCATTAAACAATATTCTGGCTTCCCTGAATAAACAACTTTAGGCGGCCGATACTACAGCTTTATTTCGGCCACTTTCTTTTGCTTTATACAGAGCTTGGTCAGCATGACTCATCAATTGCTCTATGCTTTCTTCGGCTTCCATCAAGGCAACACCAATACTGGTAGTAAATCGTACCTGTACGACCCCGGTGTTTAGGTAAATCCTTTCTACTGCGCTACGTAAACGTTCAGCTGTGTGAATAGCCGTATCTTTATCAGAATACAAGGCAAGTCCAAACTCTTCCCCGCCCAAGCGGCCTAACACGTCACCGTCTCGAATTTCACTTTCAATAGTGGTCGCAAACAGCTTAAGCGCTTGGTCACCAACAGCATGCCCATGATTATCATTAATCTTTTTAAAATGATCGATATCGAACATCAACATAGACATAGGATGCGAGCGATTTCGGCAGCTGTCGAACATGGCTTCTGATTTCGCCATAAAGCTGCGTCGGTTATTGATTCCTGTAAGCGGATCGGTACGCGCTTCTTTCTCGGCTTCGGATTTAGCCACTTCTAAAGCGTGGGTGCGCTCAGACACCAATATTTCTAATTCTTGCTTAGCGCGCTCTAATTGGCTGCGGTAACGTAACTCCGCTTGTTCTTTTAAGCGTCGTAATCTGAACAAGTGGATCCCCATGGCAACCATGATCACCATCATTTCACTGTAAGACGCCACTACAGGCCAATAATAAGTAACAAAAGTATGTTCAACTAAGCCTAGGTCACGCAAGGCTTGGCTAAATAGACCAATAATCAACACTGTCCAGCCTAGGGTGTATACAGCGGACTCTTTAGACCCTTGATACCAACGAATAAGACTGGCAATGGCTAACACAGGGTAAAGCAGTAAGGCGATAGTAATAAGCACTACCGAGAACACGGTTTCTCTGGTTAACGCGGCTAATGCCAATAAGCCTGCATTTAGAATCATAAACTTGAGAACGTAGTCTAAACGCGGCGTATTAACTTTAGTCTGGAGAAAAATTCGAGCAAAAATAACCCCAGTCATAATAGACATAGCTCCCGTGAGAGACATGTAACTCCAGTGAAAATCTTCTCGCACAAAGAACATATGACTAAAACCAAGAATGGTTGGCCAGGTGGCTAACTTAGTCCCAGCATAAACGAAATAGGCATAATAAGTTTTGTCGTTTGTGGCTACACCAGTAACTAAAGAAATAATTGCCATCAGTGCTAATCCACCGACTAAAAAGGCGATACTTCCCAGTTCAATGCTTTGCACATAGTGCATTTTGTCTGGCTGCCAGAGCCTTAGATCTGGGAATACAAAGCCCTTCTCGTCTGAGCCAAATCGAAAATAGAATTGATAAGTCTCTCCTGCTCCTAGCTCTACCGGCACAACAAAACGTTGATGGCTGACTAAGCGTTCAGAAAAGGGATTGCTCAGGGCGAGATCTGCTATCTCAAGAAAGCTTGGTGCGCTTGTATTACGCTGATAAGCACTTAAGTAAATCAGCTGATGGTCTACATACTCTAGGTTGAGTGTAATAGGTTTATCACTATCATTATGTAGGTAGAAAACGCTCCAAAACGCACCGGCCTGTAAACCCGTAGAACCTTTGCTTTTTAGCGGGGAGAATTTATGTAAACGAAAAGCGGCAATGGCATCGGCTAAATCAGCGCTACCACTTTCATCATGCCACACATGGAAATGCTGCCCTAAACGGCTGCCATCTTCTAAGCCATTGACATGCAAGGCCGTTAAAGACTCAGCATATGTTTTAGTTGCAACTAACCCGCAGAATAGTAGAACAAAAACGGTCAGCACCTGCTGACTTAAGCTGCGTAAAGAGTTAATTGTCATGATGATGTTGCGTAAATACGCTTTCCCTGCGTTGAGTGAAGTAGCTCTATTTCCAATGTTCGTACAGCCCTGTAACAAAACATTAACCACTATCTAAGAAGCTTAAAGACAAACGTTAAAGAAGTCTACGGGGCGGGCTCTAATTAGCGATTTGTCATCACGAAAATTAAGGCCTAGGAAACGATGCCTAAACTAGATTTTATTGACTACTTCCGTAGTATAGACAAGCCAATAAAAAAGCAGCCATTAGGCTGCTTTTTTATTTTAAGCGGTAGATTTACATCACAGGTAAATCAATATTAGTAAACAACGCCTCTACTTCATCTAGCGACTTAGCTTGCACAGCTTTATCTACAATATCTCTGGTTAAGTGTGGAGCAAATCGTTCAATAAAGTCGTACATGTAAGTACGCAAGAACGTGCCTTTTCTGAAACAAATTTTAGTAGTGCTGGCTCTAAATAAATGGCTCGCGTCAATCGCCACTAAATCTTGGTCATGCTGCTTATCAATGGCCATACTAGCTAGTACACCCACACCAATACCCATACGCACATAAGTTTTTATTACGTCTGCATCGGTAGCAGTAAATACAATTTTAGGTACTTTACCGGCTCGACCAAAAGCATCATCGAGATCAGAGCGACCTGTAAAACCGAAGATGTAAGTAACAATCGAGTGCTTAGCCAAATCGTTAACGGTAACAACTTCTCCGTTAAGGTGCTTTTTAGCTAACTCGTGCTCTTTAGGCACCAGAATACTGCGATTCCAGTGATAACAAGGCAACATCACTAAATCAGAGAAAATATGCAGTGCTTCAGTCGCAATAGCAAAGTCGGCACTTCCCTTGGCAACCGCTTCGTTAATTTGATTCGGCGTTCCTTGATGCATATTCAAGGACACATTAGGGTAACGATGAATAAAGCCTTGAATCACTTCAGGCAATGCATAACGTGCTTGAGTATGAGTGGTTGATATATTCAAGGAGCCTTGATCAGGGTGAGTATGCTGGTTAGCTACTGCCTTAATGCTCTCCACCTTAGCCATGATCTCATTACTAATGCGGATAATTTCCTTACCCGCAGGAGTCACTTGGCTGAGATGTTTGCCGCTACGTTTAAAAATTTGAACACCAAGCTCATCTTCTAATAAGCGTATCTGCTTACTGATGCCCGGCTGGGAGGTATACAAGCTTTCCGCAGTCGCCGACACATTAAGGTTATTGTTAACGACTTCTACGATATAACGTAACTGCTGCAATTTCATGTAGTTAAATTCTCTGGCGCGAAACACCAACTAACTGTCCGTTAGTGGGTTTCTTATTACATTTTTTTATAAGTATATAATCAAACAACCAGAGAATGAAATGTCTTTCCACTACATATTTGTCAGTCGTTAATTAGTTCAAATTTCTCACTAATTGCGCTGAATTCTGTTTTAGTAAACGTAAGGTGGCCCCTGCTCCCATCACCGAGACTAACAAGGTGCCAATCACTGGGCCTAATAACCATAATCCCCAGTTAATCGACGCACCAATATCAAATACCATCACTTGCAATAGTAGTAAGATAGTCTGTGCTGCGCTCGCGGCAATGAAGCCCGCTAAGAACCCTAGAATAACAAATTCATAAATAACAGCGTTGCGCAGTAACTTAGCGCTGGCCCCCAAGGTACGCAGTATTACAGTCTGTTGCCTGCGTTCTTCTAATGAGCTTTGCACCTGCGCATACAGCACTAAGCTACTCGCTAACAACACCACCACTAATACCAAACGCAGTGCTAATGCCACTTGATCGACAACTTGCGACAACTGTGTAATCAGCGCTTTTACATTAATAAGAACCAAGGTAGGAAAGCTAGCCATGGTTTCAGCCATCCAGGCACTTTTGTTTTCAGGTAAATTAAAGGAGGTTAAATAGCCAGTGGGAAAATCTTTTAAAATGTCTTGGCTAAGCAGCACATAAAAGTTGGGTTGCATTGTATTCCAATCAACGCTGCGGATACTGGTCACATTTACCACTATCTCGCTCGCACCCACCATAAAGCCAAGTTTATCGCCAACAGTAATATCGAGGCGCTGAGCAAAATCTTGTTCTACCGAGGCTTCATTTACACTACTCGCGTTTAGCCATTCTCCTTCTAATAGCGCGTTGCGGTAAGGCAAGTTAGCCACGCTACTCAAGTTAAGCTCTCGCCCAGCACCACGCCTACGTGATGAATTTTTTTCAGAGTATTCACCCTCGCGCTGTTGGCTTACCGCTTCGTCGTTAATAGAGACTAATCGGCCACGTAGCATAGGGAACATTTCAGTAAGTTCTACATTCTCATTTTCAAAGCGGGCGTTGATTAAGGGTTTCTGAGGCTCACTAATATTGTACATAAAGTGATTGGGCGCCCCCTCAGGCAACTGTTGTTGCCACTCACTAATCAAATCTTGTTGAATAACCCAAACCACCAAGGCCAGTTTAATCGCTACCGTAAAGCCTATTAGTTGCACTCGATTTTGTTTGGCACGTTTGTACAGTGATGAAACTGCAATTTTAAGGCTTAAATTACGTAGGCTAGCAGCGCGCCTTTTGCCAAACCACAACAGTAACTGGCTGATAACCAGCAACAAAGCCACTGCTGCGATGCCAACACCCAGCAGTATTAAGCTCAACATCAGTGAACCGCTATAAAGCAGCAGTAATACAAATACACTTAACAGCATCCAAATCCCAACCCACAGTGGGTTTACCACTCCATCATCGCTGTCGCGACGAATCACTCGCATAGGTGCGATATCGAAGAGTTGAATAAGTGTAGGAAGAGTAAAGGCAATCCCGCAGATAAGTCCGCTGCCTATCGCCATTAAGTAAGGCGAGGCGCCGGCACTAGGAAGTGTTATATTCAGCAAACTTTCTACGTAATTTGCCACTGGCCATTGAACGATAAACGCTACCCCAACGCCAATCACAATAGAGGCCACGATAACTGCAAACAAATGCCCTAAATAAATGGCTCTGATTTGCGGCTTGCTAGCGCCTAATACTTTAAACATTGCCACCGTGTCGTAATGTCGCTGGCAATATAAACGGCTAGCAACAGCAATAGCTGCACTGGCCAATAAAATGCCAATAAGGCCAGCCAATAATAAAAATTGCTGCGCCTTCTGCAAAGCGCCAGCCAAGGGCGAATCACCACTGCTTACATTAACTAAACGTTGATTGTCGGCTAACAGTGGTTTCACCCAGTTTTCAAATTCAGCTAAATTGGTCTTTTCTCCAGCAAACATATAGCGATACGCTAAACGGCTACCAGGTTGTACTACTTCCGTTTTGGCTACATCATTAATATTAATAATGACTCGCGGTGCTGTCATAAACACACTAAACGGCGCATCCGGTTCATTAACGATTCGCCCGCTAATAATAAACTCAGCCTCACCGATTTCTATGGCATCACCTACATCAACCTTAAGTTGATAAAATAATCGTTCAGCCAGCCAAGCCTCTCCAACCGCAATGCCCTGTTTTTGTGCGGCATCACTGCCAGCCACATCTGAGCTAATGCGTAAGCTACCTTTTAAGGGATACTGCTCTGACACCGCTTTTACGCTGGCAAGCACTAGGTTTTCGTTACCATAAACCATTGATGGAAAAAGCAGTTGCTCGGCGTAATCGAGCTCAAGGTCATCCGCTTGTTCAGCTAAGGGTAAATCTACCGGATGAGCACTACGCACCACTCTATCTGCGGCAATAAAGTCGCCACTTTTATTAAAAATAGCCTGTTCCATGCGGTCGGTAATACTGGTAAACAGCCATACAGAACTCACAGCCAATACAATGGCTGCGGCAACAATGGTTAACTCGCCTCGGCGTAATTCAGCTCGAAACAAACGCCATATCAAACTTTTCATGGATTGTTCCTTATTGCTTGATAATTCTGCCGGCTTGCAAAGTAATTTGCCTTGCACAACGTTCTGCTAGCTTAAGCTCGTGAGTCACTAGTACAAGCGTTGTGCCTGACTGCTGATTTAGTTCAAACAACAAATCTTCAATAATTTGACCATTACTGTTATCGAGATTTGCCGATGGTTCATCGGCAAACAACACTTTTGGCTGGCTGATAAATGCGCGAGCAATTGCTACCCTTTGCTGCTCACCACCAGAGAGTTGATTGGGATAATGGTCGTGTCTTTCTGCCAAGCCTACTTTTTCTAACCACTGTTCTGCCAATTGCCTAGCGTTAGCTACCCCCTTAAGCTCAGCAGGTAACATAACGTTCTCAAGTGCCGATAAAGCAGGAACCAATAAAAACTGTTGGAAAATAAAGCCTACGTTTTCACGTCTTAAACTGGCTCTTTGCTCTTCATCCAAAGATTCCAAGTTTTGTCCGCACAAGTTCACACTGCCTTGGCTAGCGCTATCTAAGCCTGCCAGAATACTTAACAAGGTGGTTTTACCCGAACCAGATGCGCCTACGATGGCCAAAGACTCACCTTGCTTTATTTGCAGGTTTATATCGTTCAATAAACTCAGGTTTCCGGCATGAGTTGCAACATGATGATTGAGTCCGTTGGCGTTTATGATTATGTTAGGCGCTGAAGTTGATTCGGTTGTTGGCATAAAAGTAGGTGCTCAAGAATGATGGTTAGACACAAAAGTAAAAGTTTTTCGCTGTTCGCACTATTTGTTTTACTCTTTTTTACATTGAATACGAAAGCTTTCTCTAATTCAAAATCTATTTTGATATTAGGCGACAGTTTAAGCGCTGGTTATGGCATGACAATCGACCAAGGTTGGGTTGCGCTCAGTCAACAATACTATAACGCGAATAATCAGCCAGTAGATCTTATCAACGCCAGTATTAGTGGCGAAACCACAGCTGGCGGGTTACGACGCCTTCCTAGCCTACTGGAACAACATAACATTGATTGGTTACTGATTGAATTAGGTGGGAACGACGGTTTACAAGGTCACCCAACCAGTAATATTGAAAACAACTTAAACGCAATAATCGACTTGGCAAAGCAACACGATGTGCAGGTGGCATTAATGCAGATCCGTATTCCCCCTAACTATGGAAAGCGATACCGCCAAGCCTTTGAAGGACTTTACCCAAAAATTGCTGAACAGCAGCAAGTTAGCTACCTGCCCTTTTTTATTGAAGACATAGCGACTCAAACACATTTGATGCAAAACGATGGGATTCACCCTAATCAACAGGCACAGCCAATGATTAGCGAGCAAATGCAGCAGCAATTACTCGATTTGCTTTACAACTAGTTAGCCCGTTTGAGCAAAGCCATTTTGGTCTTGTAGTAGTTGTGACAAAGACGCTACGCGATCTTGCATCACCTTAATGGCCTCAAACTGATTCAGTGTTTTACGTTCGTCTAACACCATGCCCGCTTCTATCGTCATTAACGTATACGTTTGCTCGCTAACCTCAACCACTACACAACGCGTTTGCGAATGCTCGGTTTGTAAAACAGCCAAGCTACCCAGTTCCAGCAGATTTTGCGAAGAAGTCGCGATACTTTTGAAAAACCAACTTTGCGGCATTAAAGGTTTTAGAAATTGCGCTGAGGCAACAGCATTCAGGCAAATTTGAACTTTGATGGGATCTGACCAATTAAAGGATTCTAATTGCTCTAGAAATTGATAATAAAGCTGAGTGTGCTCGGCAGTAAATGGGCTGTCTTCTTGGGCATGTTGAACACAACGCTTTTTACACAACTTAGACACAAACAACATATTCGGCCCTAACTCAAGAGTCATTACTCCCTTATTAGAATCAAATACCCAGTGCCATTGTTTATTAGGTTGAATTAACATTATTTAAAAACAGAACTATCCGTGTTGAGCTCACTTAATAAACAAATGTACTACGTGAGCCCAACAAAAACAAATATATTTACTATTTTTTATACAGCATTCGATATTTGTTTAATTAATTCCGGGCCTTTGTAAATAAATCCACTATAAACCTGAACTAATTTAGCGCCTGCATCCATTTTTTCTTTTGCAGCCATGGCTGAATCTATTCCACCTACCCCGATAATTGGGATCTCAGATTTCAAATAATGATCTAATTTTCGAATCACTTCGGTAGACTTTAATTGCAAAGGACGACCACTCAAGCCACCGGCTTCAGCGGCGTGCGGCATACCCTCAATCATAGAGCGCTCAAGGGTGGTATTGGTGGCGATGACGCCATCAAGTTTATATTTGAGTAAAGAGTCACTTATCTGTTCTATTTCATCTTCAGATAAATCTGGTGCAATTTTGATCAATAAAGGAACGTGTTTATTATATTGCTGAGTTAATTGATCTTTACGCTCAGTCAGATCCTTTAATAGATCTTCTAATGCTTCACCATATTGTAAAGATCGTAAACCAGGAGTATTTGGACTAGATATATTAACAGCAATGTATGAAGCATGTGGAAACGCTTTATTCATGCCTATTAAATAATCATCTTTTCCTTTCTCAACAGGAGTATCAAAGTTTTTGCCAATATTGATCCCAAGGATCCCTTTGAACTGACTTTGTTCTACATTATTTATTAAGTTATCGATCCCTAAATTATTAAAGCCCATACGATTAATTAAACCGTCGGCTTCTAATACCCTAAAGATACGCGGTTTGTCATTACCCGACTGTGCACGTGGTGTAACCGTACCTACTTCAACAAAACCAAAGCCCATTGCGTCAAACGCTTGAATACACTCACCGTTTTTATCTAGACCAGCGGCTAAACCCACCGGGTTAGGGAATGTAAGCCCCATTAACTCTACCGGGTTAGAAGGTACATGTTGGCGATAAACACGATCTAACAGTGTTCCACCAGTGCGTTTAAACATCTCGATAGTAAGATCGTGAGCGCGTTCTGGATCAAGTTGGAAAATTAGTTTTCGAGCAAGTGGGTAATACATTTAAACTCCTAGTATAAGACCCCCGAAGATGCAGGGCTTCGGGGGCAGTATTTTATACTAATTTACGGAGCAGTTTAAATTTAAAAGGTTCAATTCCCTCAATAAAACTGAAAATTTAGCAAACTCATGGGTATTACCGGTCTTAAAGTCCGCTAACATGTGGTTCCAACGGTCTAACAGGCCTTCATGAGCAGCTAACCAATCATCTAGCGCATCGCTACTTTCCATTTTAGCGGCCCACTTAAGTGCACTCACGGTAAGTTGACGTTGTTGCCAATCCAGATCTTCCCTAAACGAAGATCTTGCCAATGCCTGCCAATGATTATCAACGCTTTGTAGATTGATTTGCGCTAAGAACCAGTGCAAACCAATGTTTGCGCCCAAGTTAAAGTAAAGCCTGGCTACCGCTACAATATCTTGCTCAGCCTGCTCTGCTACTTCAGTAAGATCTAGTACCGAATAAATCGAATTCATTTTAGCCATTGCACAAGCGATATCCGCAGGTACATGTTGGTCTTGCAACTCTTTCGATTCGGCGTTTACTAATTTTACTTCTTCAGGGGCAAGAACTTCCATTAAGCTTTGCTGTAACTGTAAGTAACTAGGTCGGTAACGATCTATCTGTTGGGCAATACTTAACGAACGATCGCGTAGCGTTAAGAAACGACGTGTAGCGCGACGAATAATTCGACGCATGTTATCCATCATCTTAAGCTGCAACTGTGCGTTCACTTTATTGTCGAGGCTCTCAATCTTGTCGAACAACTCCCACACACCAAATACTTGGCAGGCAATCACATAACAAGTACAAATTTCTGCTGGATGAGCACCGGTTTCTTCAACTAAGCGCGTTACAAAGTTAAAACCAACGTCGTCTACCACTTTGTTTGCCAATCGAGTCGCCACAATTTCATGACGTAAAGGATGGCTATGCATTTGCTCTACATAGCGCTCCTGTAGCAATACTGGAAAAGATTTAACTAGGGTTTGACTCAAATATGGATCTTCAGTGACTTCTTCAACATTGAACCACTCTTTGAGTACCATTTTCCCGTAAGCCACCAACACTGATAATTCTGGACGGGTTAACCCTAAACCATTGGATTGGCGCTCTATTAATTCTTCGTCTGTAGGTAAAAACTCCAGGCTTCTGTTGAGTAAACCATCCCGCTCTAGGGCGTGCATAAAGCGAATGATTTCTTTAACCGTGCTGGCACCTAATTGCTCAGTAATGCTAATCGACTGCCCTTGGCGATAGGCATTTTCGAGCACTATTTCTGAAACATTTTCGGTCATATCCACTAACAACTTGTTACGTTGTTTCTCGGTAAGATCCCCGTTTGTAACTAAACCATTTAGCAGAATTTTGATATTTACTTCGTTATCAGAACAATCTACCCCACCTACGTTGTCAGTAAAATCGGTGTTTATACGGCCGCCATTGGCTGCAATCTCAATTCTACCCAGCTGGGTAATTCCAAGGTTTCCGCCTTCGCCAACAATTTTAGCGCCTAACTGATTACCATTAATTCGCAGGCTATCGTTGGCGCGATCTCCCACATCGGAGTCTGATTCGCTGGTAGATTTAATATAAGTTCCAATACCGCCATTCCAGAACAGATCGACGGGTGAACACAAAATAAGTTTAATTAACGCGTTAGGCGTTACATTAGTTTCTTTGGTTGCTAGCAGCTTTTGAATTTGTGAGCTCAACTTAATTGATTTAGCACTACGCAAGAAAATGCCACCGCCTTCGCTAATTAGGCTGGTGTTGTAGTCTTGCCAAGACGAGCGAGGTAACTCAAATAAACGTTTACGCTCTACAAACGAACTCGCAGCATCAGGCGTTGGATCAATAATAATGTGCATATGGTTAAATGCAGCCACTAAACAGGTATGTTCAGATAACAACATACCATTACCAAATACATCTCCAGCCATATCGCCTACTGCAACACAGCTAAAGTCTGTGGTTTGGCAATCAACACCAATTTCTCGAAAGTGACGTTTTACCGATTCCCAAGCACCACGAGCGGTGATGCCCATGCCTTTGTGGTCGTAGCCATTGCTGCCACCAGAAGCAAATGCGTCTCCCATCCAAAATTGATACTCATGGCTTAATTGGTTAGCAATATCTGAAAAGGTTGCCGTGCCTTTATCGGCGGCTACTACCAAATAAGGGTCGTCTTCATCTCGGCGAACCACTTGCTTAGGTGGGACTATTTCACCTTTTACATTGTTGTCAGTAATGTCTAGCAAACCACGAATAAAGATGCGATAGCACTCTTTACCTTCCGTTAGCCACGCATCTCTATCACTGGCACTTGGTAGGCGTTTACAAACAAAGCCACCTTTTGCGCCAACCGGCACAATCACCGTATTTTTTACTTGTTGTGCTTTAACTAAACCCAACACTTCAGTTCTAAAGTCTTCTCGGCGATCAGACCAACGTAATCCGCCACGAGCTACTTTACCGCCGCGTAAGTGCACCCCTTCTACTCGAGGAGAATAGACAAAGATTTCAAACATTGGGACAGGTTGTGGCATGTCGGAGATCAGGCTTGGATTCATCTTAAATGAGATATAATCTTTAATGCCTTTTTCTTGGTTAAGCTGATAAAAGTTGGTTCGTAACGTCGCTTTAATCATTTCCAAATAACGACGAATGATTCGGTCGTCATCAAGGTTCTCTACACCATCTAACAAGCTAATTAGCTTGGCTTCTATTTTCTCTTCCGTTTTATCTGAACGTTTTAAACCCGGATTAAAACGGCGACGGAACAACTCCATGAGTAGCATTGAGATATCAGGGTAATTAGCAAAGGTTTCTTCAATATAACTTTGACTAAAATTACTGCCTATTTGGCGCATATATTTAGCGTAAGCGCGCAATAACGCCACATCCCTCCCCGAGGCTTGTGCAGCTAATACCAAACGGTTAAAGCCATCATCTTCAAGTTGGCCAGACCAAATCTCGGCTAAGGCATGCTGGAAGTTATCTCGATTTTGTTCAATATCTAAGTCTTGTGCACCAACAAACAACATCGCGAAGTCTAGTACCCAATACACTTTGTCGTCGCTAGTGGTTAGCCGATAAGGTGTTTCACCAATAACGCGAAGCCCCATATTTTCTAACATCGGGAGAATGTCGGATAAGTGTAAAGGCTCATTTAAGTGAAATAGCTTTAAGCGTACATGGTTGGTATTGAGCTTTTCTTCTTGTGGGCGATAAAACAACATACCGAGTTGGTTTTCATCACCTAAGTCTTCAAACTGTATAATGTCTGCCACTGCAGAGCCTGGTAGCACGTTTTCTTTATAAGAACGTGGAAAGGCTGTTTGGTACTTATTGCTTAACTGAATCGCGCGTTCTTCGCCAAAATTAGAAATCAGTGAGTCAACTAACCTATCTTCCCAAGTTCTAGCCGCTTCAATGAGGTTGGTTTGTAACTCGCTCAAGTCGAACTCCTGATTATTATCTACTCTCACAAGGTAATGAGTTCGTGCCATTGACCCTTCGGTGAAATAGGTAGAAAACTCCACATCTTCTTTAGATTTAAAATGTTGCTTTAGAATCTGTTGGCTATGAATACGTAAAGCCGTGTTGTAACGCTCTTTGGTGGTGTACACCAAACAAGAATAGAAACGACCGTAGATATCTTTGCGAACAAACAGCTTCACTAAATCGCGTTCTTGAATCTGTTCAACACCCAAGCCAATATCGAGCAACTCATCTTCGGTGGCTTGAATTAACTCATCGCGCGGATAAGTCTCCATAATATTCAGCAAAGACTTGTAAGCGTGGGAGCCGGCCGGCAAATCGGAGTTCACCATAATTCTGGCAAGCTTTTGATTGATTAACGGGATCTCTAAGGCGCTGCGGTTATAAATGGATGAAGCATATAAACCAATAAAGCGATGTTCACCAACCACGGTACCTTTACTATCAAAAATCTTCACGCCAACGTGGTCGATATAGGCGGGACGATGTACTCGTGACTTGTGATTGCTTTTATTAAGCACCAAGGGCGTTTGATTAGTGGCGAGATCTCGCCCGGCACTTGTGTAACTCGATAGGGTCACCACTTGGCTGGTGACATATTCTCGGTACAAACCTAAGCTACCGCTTTCGTCCGGAATCAGTTGTAAATCACCTTTGATCTTTTTTAAACTGTAGTGACGGTAGCCCATCAAAGTGAAATTATTATCTGCCATCCAGGCCAAAAAGGCAGTACTTTGGCTCAACGACTCTTCACCCGCTAAACCTTTACTCTTAGCCAATTCATTACTAACCGTTTTCAGCTTTTCTAACATCAAAGCCCAGTCATTTACCACTACATTGACTTCGTCTAATACGGTATTCAATTCTTTACTTAAACGACGCAGCGCTTTTTCGTCACTTTGGCGATCAATCTCAATCATAAATACGGTTTGATTGCCCAACTCAGCATGCTGCACATCATGCACTGCGGTGATTTGATTGTTCGCATCTCTATCTAAACGCATTGGCTGATGCATTAGCAGATGGGTATTGATGCCACTACGCCCTAACGCCATCCGCATAGAGTCCACCAAAAAAGGGGAATCTGGGACCACAATCTCGATAATAGTATGAGTAGACTGCCAGCCGTGGCGACTTAGTTCGGGGTTATAAACATTGATATGACGATCGCAGGTTTGAGTAAGATTGAGGGCATTCCACAAGCCCACCCCAACTCCATATAAATCGCTGTCGCTGCGATTGGCGAGATCGTCGCTGCCCATGCCAGAAAACAGCCGAGAGAGAAACTCCTCGGCTAATGGCGCAGCCTTTGAATCAAGTTTCTGATTAACAATTTGGTAGACTTTTTTAAGCAGTACGGAGGCGTGTTGCTGCGCTCTTGTCATAACGCATTCCTTATCCTAGTAGAGTAAAATTATTATTGTTTAAAACAATGGCTTATTGTTTATTTTAGTGTAGTTCGGTTTAGAAAATAATCGATAAGATATACGCTAAACCTTACAAACAATTAGACCATGCTTTTACATTTTTACAACATTGTTGACTAGATTTTTTGAAGCGATAGGAATTTATTTTCGTTATCAGTAGATAAGACAAAACGACCGCTCACTCCACCAGAGTTTAAAAAAGGTAAAAAGCGGAGTGCAGGAATTTGGATCCGCTTACCGGTTTGGTCGGTAGCGATAACTGAACGGGCGCTACCTTTGTAGACCCGTTCAAACTCCAAGTAAGAAATGTGTAAATTAAAAATGTACTGCTTCATCGGATACTTAGTTAATTAAGCCTTTAGTTGCTGTAAACCATTAGTGACTTTTTCAAATAAATCTTTACTAAGATCGTCCAAGCCAGCTAAACGTTCTAATTGCTTAATTATCAACCCCTTGCGTTCATCGTCAAGTTTCACCGTTTGAATTAATGGCGTGATTAAACGAGATGCAACCTGTGGGTTTTGAGTATTAAGAATACACAGAATATCTGTTAAGTAGCGGTAACCAGAACCATCTTTAGCATGGAAATGACGAGCATTGTTATTAGCAAAGCTACCCATTAAGGAGCGAACTCGATTTGGGTTTTCCATGGTAAAGCTTGGGTGTTGGCTTAAGCCCTTAACCCGTTCTAATGCGCCATCCTCTGAAAAGCTCGCTTGCAATGCCAACCACTTATCCATCACCAAACCATCGTGCTGCCAGTTTTTCTCATAATCCTTAAACATGGCTGCACGCTGTTCGATAGCAGCATTATTTGCAGCAGACATGGCAGCAAGTTTATTGGTCATTAATGGGCTTTCAAAATACGCGTCTGCCACTAAACTAGGTTTGCTATAGGCCAAATACTGCAAACAAGCTGCGCGTAATGAGCGCAAGGCAATATCTGAATGGGCTAAACTTTGTTGGTCTTGTTCAGCGCAGCGTTGTTCTAGCACCAAGAACTGCTCGGCTAAGTGCTCTGCTAATTTTTCGATAAAGAAATCACGCGCCTTAGCGATAGCATCAATATCCACTCGCTCAAAACTATCAGCGATTTCGTTTTCACCACTAATCGTTAGCAACTCTGCCAATAAGCCTTTATCGATATTTTGATCTTCCAGTAACTGGCGGAACGTAGCCACAATTGCTTGATCAATTTCTAGGGCTTTATCTTGCTGAATAGCGCTAACTGCTTGAACCATCCACCCAGTCACTAATTTTTGCATACCGTCCCAACGGGCGAAGGTATTTGAAGCATGATTAATAATCAGCAATAGCTGCTCGGTAGAATAAGGCAGATCTAACTTAACCGGCGCAGAGAATTCTTGCAGCATAACCAAAGTAGGTTGTTCGCTAATGTTATCAAACAACCACGTTTGCTTATCTTCAGTTAGCTCCAGCACCTCTGACACAGCAGAGCCACCAATTTCTAGCGCAAAAGCCTGCCCGCTGTTAGCCAATAGCTCAATAGATACCGGAATATGCAGCGCTTGTTTGTTGGTTTGCTCGGCCGTTGCAGGAGTATGTTGGCGAATGCTTAAACTGAATTGCTTGTTTACTTCATCGTAGGTACTTTCAACATTGAGTATCGGTGTACCCGACTGGCTATACCAGCGTTTAAACACCGTTAAATCTTTGCCACTGACATCTTGCATTGCGCTAACAAAGTCATCGCAGGTAGCTGCTTGGCCATCATGGCGCTCTACATATGTTTGCATACCAGCCTGAAAGCCCTCTTCGCCCAGTAAAGTGTGCAGCATACGAATCACTTCTGCGCCCTTCTCATACACTGTAAGGGTGTAAAAGTTGTTCATCTCAATCACTTTATCGGGGCGGATTGGATGCGCCATTGGGCCTGCGTCTTCAGCAAACTGGTGGCTACGCAATACTCGAACATTCTTAATACGGTTTACCGCGCGTGAGCCTAAATCAGAACTAAACTCTTGATCGCGAAATACGGTTAACCCTTCTTTTAAAGACAGTTGAAACCAATCACGACAAGTGATGCGGTTCCCCGTCCAGTTGTGAAAGTACTCATGACCAATCACGGCTTCAATGCCTAAAAAGTCGTTATCTGTAGCACTTTCTTTGTTGGCCAATACATACTTTGAGTTAAATACGTTTAAGCCCTTATTCTCCATGGCACCCATGTTGAAAAAGTCGACGGCCACAATCATGTAAATGTCTAGGTCGTATTCAAGATTAAAGCGCTCTTCATCCCATTTCATAGAGGCTTTTAAAGACGCCATTGCATGCTCGGTGCGATTTAGGTTGCCCTTATCAACAAATAACTCTAAGGCAATCGTTCGACCAGACTGAGTCACAAAGCTGTCTTCGAGTAAATCAAAGTCACCTGCGACTAAAGCAAACAAATAGCAAGGTTTTGGAAACGGGTCTTGCCAGCTTACCCAGTGTTTGCCGTTTTCTAATTCGCCTTGGTCAATCTTATTACCATTGGATAGCAAAAATGGATATTGAGCTTGGTCAGCAATAATCTTGGTAGAATACGTCGCCAGTACATCGGGACGATCTAAGAAATAAGTAATGCGGCGAAAACCTTCTGCTTCACATTGCGTACAAAACGCATCACCCGATTGATATAAGCCTTCAAAGGCTTTATTTTCTGCCGGATTAATTTGAGTAACAATGGCTAGTTCAAACTGCTCTGGAAGGTTTCGAATGACCAGTTGAGAATCACTCATTTGATAGTCTTGGTGTGTCTCGCCGTTAACTTGTAAACTAATTAACTCAAGCTTTTCGCCATCTAATATCAAATCACAAGCCTGTTCAGCTTTACGCACGACGGATGACACCGCAGTAACTCGAGTAGATTGAGGTTCTAAATCAAACTCTAAGGCCACACTATCGATTGTGTAAGCGGGTGCTTGGTAGTCTGAGCGGAATTTGGCTGTTGGTTGAGCTGAAGAGTCGGCCATGAAACGTCCTTATATAGAATGTCGAAAATACACGAATTAAGATGAAGTTATTGTAAAAGATATTAGTTAGTGCAGCTAACCTTTTCAGCTTAAGGCTAAAAACAAAAAAGTCGGCCTAAGCCGACTTTTTAATAGCAATAAACTTAGAATGACAGTAAGCCCACCGCATTCAAAAATACTACTGCAATAGCGATAGGCGATATGAAGCGCACGCTTTTAGAGAACATTTGAAAAGCTTGGCTTTCTAAACCCATTCCTTTCTTAACGTTGTCAGCTTGAACAATCCAACCTACAAAGACAGCAATGAATAAGCCACCAAGTGGTAGAAGAATGTTCGCGGTAATGTAATCTAGAACTTCAAAAAAGTTTTTACCCATTGGGCTTTCTTCAAATTGGAATATCTCCCAACCTGCAAATGAGCCAATCGTACCTAAGCTTAATAACCAAACCGCACCACCAGATACAATAGCAGCAATATTACGGCGGAAACCTTTGCGCTCAACAAGGTATGCTGAAGTAGACTCAAGCAATGCTAACGCCGACGTAAATGCCGCTACCGTAACCATTACGAAGAATATTGTTGATACCACTCCGCCTAGCGGCATAGTACCAAAGGCAATAGGTAACGATACAAACAGTAAACCTGGGCCCGCACTTGGCTCAATGCCATTGGCAAATACAATCGGGTAAATAGCTAAACCAGCCATTAGCGCAACCACAGTATCGGCGATGGCAATGTAGATAGAGGTTTTAGCAATAGACGCACCTTCAGGCAGGTAAGCGCCATAAACCATCATAATGCCCGAAGACAAACTTAGCGTGAAGAAGGCATGGCCTAGGGCCATAAGTACGCCATTTATGGTCAGTTTAGAAAAATCAGGACTAAACATGAAGCTAACTGCGGCGGCAAAATCACCGGTTACAGCTGCATAGATCATGATAATAGTAAGCAATACAAAAAGCGCAGGCATTAACAAGGTAACGATGCGCTCTAGGCCTTTAGTAACGCCCTTAGCCAAAACGACTACAGTGCCAACTATTACCAACGTAGCCCAAAGAATAAGTTGCTTTGGATCAGAGGTTAAATCGCCAAATAGCGCACCAATTTGTTTCGCATCGCCTGCTGCAGCAGAAATGTCACCACCAGCAGATTTGAATACATACGCAACCGCCCAACCGGCAATAACGATGTAAAAGCTCAACACTAAGAAGCCTGCAAGTACACCCATGCCACCAATGAAGGCCCAGTTTTTAGAGCGACCATTTTCTAAGGCGACTTTTGCGACAGCGTTCGCCGGTGTCGAACGGCCTTGTTTACCTAAATAAACCTCGGCCATCATCACCGGAATACCAATGAAAAGAATACATAATAGATACACTAGAACGAAGGCACCACCGCCATTTTCGCCCATAATGTAAGGGAATTTCCAAATATTACCTAAACCTACAGCAGCACCGGTAGCCGCTAAAATGTAAGCAAAGTTACTCGACCAGCGATTGCTCACTGAAGTGTTATTACTCATGATTTTCTCTTTTTATATTGTGTTTGCTAATTGCGTCCGTGTTTTAGGCCGCCGATCTAAGCATAAACAGAATGAGAATTACAGATAAAATGAATCTTTATGCTGAATTTATGCGATCCGTCATTACAAGCAATCTATATAACACTCAATAGTCAGTTTAATATGCCGAATAATAATTCTTCAACAATGCATAAATTGCTATTTTATTGCAGCTAACTGTTGTTTAAGCCAGTCCCTTTCATAGCCTAGTACTGGATGAATTATTTGTCGTTGCCTTAGGGCCTTAGTTTGTTGTTCATTCAACGATACCCCATTTGTCATAAATACAAAGGGCGTCATTTGTCCCTGTTTTTCAATAAAACCCACTAGGTTTATTACGCCGTTTACATAGCCACTTTTAGCATGAATATGTGCTTTCAACGGTGGGCGCGTTACACTGCGTCGATACTTTAAAGTGCCACTCACCCCAGCTACCGGCAACTTATAAATAAGCGGGGTTAAATCAGGATCTATTAACCAAAGCTCAAGCAGATTGTAGAGCAACTCGGCGCTGACCAAGTTTTCTCGAGATAAACCTGAGCCATCTCTTAAAGCCGTATAGCTGAGATCTAGGCCTAGCTCGGTTAATTGTTGCTTAACTAACTCGCTAGCGGCTTGATAACTACCCGCCCGTTGTTGCTCCACAGCAATCGTCTTAAACAAACTATCGGCAGTGAGGTTGTCCGATTCCACCAGCATGAATTCTACTAAATCGATGAGCGGAACCGAGCGGTGACTGAATGTTGAATCATATTCAGATAACTGGGTGCGATAACTTATTTTACCTTGGTAAGTCACCCCAAGTTGACGTAATACTCTACGTAACTTAAGCGTGAAATATTGCTGTTCATCATTAATCGAAAAACGTAACGGCATCATCCTAGCGTTTTGGTTAATACAACCTTTTAGTTGATACTGGTTGTTATCCCCTACTATCAAGCTTTGTTCACAATCTTGATGCTCTCTACTCACCGTGGTTATCTGGTTATCAATGCTCAGTAACTGAGTATCACTCACATGAAGTTTGCTTAACTGGCCTAATTCTCCTGGCTTTAAGTTGCCGTTGACACAATTGCTATCGATGTTCAGCGCACTCACAGGTGAGGCAAAACAAATGCCTATATCATTCCAAACTTGGCCTTGGCTACGGGTATGACCACTAAAAACTCCCTCATCTATGGTTATTGAAGCCACTTTTTTTCCAAAACCTTTAGTGACTTGAGCTAATAGAGATTTAAGATCTTGGGAGGTAAAACTGGGGTCTCCACGCATATGTAAGCGAAGATGCAGCCCTTCGGGATTAGGTTTCACACTCACTTGGGTATTAAAGCGATAATCTGCACCAAGTTGTTTAATGGCTGCAGTGGCGGTAATCACCTTTAAAGTACTAGCCGGGGTAAGCAACAATTGGCTGTTTTGAGAACCATTAGGCCCAACATAGCTAACAATGGTTCCAGGAGGCGAAACTAGTGCAGCTTGACTAGCCAGTGAGAAAAAACAAAACCAGAGAAAGGAAATTTTAATAAACAGGGGCATGTTAATCGGCATTCATAAAATCAGTACCGAGAGTATATAAAAAAGGTGAACCGAAGTTCACCTTTTGCTTGTTATTTTAACTGCCTATTGAGCTATCAACTCTAAACGCATCGCACGTTGGCGAACAAAACTACGTTTTAGATGATTGAATGTTTTCTCAGGCATACCGCTTGGTAGCTCTACCGTTGAGTAGCTATCAAACAATTTTACGCTACCAATGTAATCGCTACTGATATTCGCTTCGTTGGCAATGGCACCTACAATGTGTTTAGTTTGAACACCATGTTCTTTACCAGCATCTACGCGGTAAGTGTTCATTTCAACATCTGCAGTGCGGCGTTTACGTTTAGCGGCACCGGCTTCGTTACGACTTGGGCGTTCACCGCGCTCTCCACCACGTTGACCGCGATGATTACGCTCACCACGTTCGCCGCGTTGCGAGCGTTCGCCACGTTGTCCGCGTTCGTTGCTGAAGCGTGAAGAACGAGGTTCTGGGTCGGTAGGCAATTTAAACGGACGTGCTGTTTGAGCTTGGAACAACAAAGCGGTAGCGAGTTCAAGTTCGCTCATGCCAAGGTTGGTCGCAAGTTCAGAAGCAATCGTTTGGTAATCTTCTAATTGTGCATTTTCTACTGCTGCAGCAAGCTTTTCTTGGAAGCTAGAAACACGTTTCTTCTCAATCTCTTCACGAGTAGGTAGCTGCATTTGCTCAATTTTTTGACGTGTTACGCGTTCAATGTTGCGCAACAAACGCTGCTCACGGTAACCAACAAACATTACCGCTTTACCGCTACGTCCAGCACGACCAGTACGGCCAATACGGTGAACGTAAGCTTCAGCGTCATATGGAATGTCAAAGTTAACCACTAAGCCAATGCGTTCTACATCTAAACCACGTGCTGCAACATCAGTTGCTACTACGATGTCTAGCTTGCCAGATTTCAAACGAGTAATCGTGCGCTCACGCATGCTTTGGTTCATGTCGCCGTTCAGTGCAGCAACACTGAAACCTTTAGCTTCCAAACGCTCAGCAATATCAGTGGTTGAGGTTTTTGTGCGGGCAAAAATAATTGAAGCGCTGTCGCTGTTAACTTCTAGAATACGGGCCAACGCTTCTATTTTGTTTAAACCAGCAACGTGCCAATAGAACTGCTCAATATTTGATACAGTTTGAGTCTTAGCCGCAATTTTTACTTCTTTTGGCTCAGACATGTAATTTTTAGTGATGTTTTTGATTGCCGGCGGCATCGTTGCCGAGAACAACGCTGTTTGGCGCTCTTTAGGCATATCGCGCATAATGCGTTCAACATCATCAATAAAGCCCATACGTAGCATTTCATCTGCTTCGTCTAATACTAAGGCTTTTAGTTGGTCAAGCTTAAGCTTGCCACGATCTAGGTGATCGATAGTACGTCCAGGCGTACCAACAACAATTTGAGGACCACGACGTAGCTCTTTAATTTGTTGTCCGTAATCTGCACCACCATAAATAGGCAGCACGCGTAAACCAGGAATATGACGACTAAAGTCTTTAATGGCATCGGCTACTTGGTTAGCTAGTTCACGCGTAGGAGCAAGAACCAGCATTTGTGGCGCGTTTAGCTTAGGGTCTAACTTTGCAATTAACGGCAAAGAGAAAGCAGCGGTTTTACCGGTACCTGTTTGTGCTAAGCCAAGTACATCATGTCCTTCCAGCAGCAATGGAATGGTTTTTTCCTGAATAGGAGACGGCGTCTCGAATCCAATCTCGGAAATAGCTTTTAAAATGGTTTCAGGTAGAGCGAATTGCTCAAAACTTGAACTGCTGGATTCGGTCATATTTGGCCCACAATTATTTAAAGGATGCGCACTATACGCTTTTGATCACAAAAAGTCTCATTGATTTTACATTTTTATGGAAAAACATTAGCCGTCTTGATAGGCGACAATAAAAAACCGCTCTAGTGAGCGGTTAGTAGCTTTTAGTATAGGCTATCTTTCTATTCTTCTTCCGCTGCTGGGTACTTTTCAGCAGTTTCCTTGATAAGAGGTTGTAGCTCACCAGTGCGAAACATTTCCATGATGATGTCACAACCGCCCACTAGCTCACCTTCAACCCAAAGTTGTGGGAAGGTTGGCCAATCAGCGTAATTTGGTAGCTCTGCACGAATGTCTGGATTTTGTAGAATATCTACATACGCGAAACGTTCACCACATTGCATAACGGCTTCTACTGTTTGCGCAGAAAAGCCACAGCTTGGGAACTTAGGCGAACCTTTCATGTAAAGTAGAATTGGGTTTTCAGCAATTTGCTGTTTGATTTTGTCAATCGTTTCCATTTTAAACTTCTCTAATTTTTACACTAAGTCTATTCTAGGTGTTGGGCGTACCCTAGCAAAAATAGTCGCCGATTTCACCACTTTGCGCTAGATCAATTTTTTTTAGTGTTTTTGCTTTGCCACATAAAGCACTAGTGCTAAACTCGTTTGTAAAGTTTTTACTATATAAAAGATTGCGCTGATTCAGCCAATTATAACAAGGAGAGAAAAAACAATGGCATTTACATTACCTGCTTTACCGTACGCACAAGACGCGCTTGAGCCACACATCTCAGCAGAGACTTTGTCTTTCCACTACGGCAAGCACCACAACACTTACGTAGTAAAGTTAAACGGCTTAGTTGAAGGCACCGATTTAGCAGAAAAAAGCCTAGAAGAGATTATTAAAACTTCTACTGGTGGTGTATTCAATAACGCTGCTCAAATATGGAACCACACCTTCTACTGGAACTGTTTAGCGCCAAACGCTGGCGGTCAACCTACTGGTGCTTTGGCAGCAGCAATTGACGCAAGCTTCGGTTCTTTCGATGAGTTCAAAGCAAAATTCACTGATAGTGCAATTAACAACTTTGGTTCTAGCTGGACTTGGTTAGTTAAAAACGCTGACGGTAGTTTAGCCATCGTTAATACTAGCAACGCAGCTACGCCGTTAACTGATGAAGGCGTTATACCACTATTCACTTGTGATTTGTGGGAACACGCATACTACATTGATTACCGTAACGTTCGCCCTGATTACTTGAACGCTTTTTGGGCTTTAGCTAACTGGGAATTTGCTGCTGCAAACTTCGCATAAGCTAAATACCTAGCAAGGCAATAAAAAAGGGCGCTATTAATAGCGCCCTTTTTGTTATCTAACTTTTACCTGCCGCTTATTTGCGATCGCTATGACCCAAGCTCATATCTGGAGCAATCACATCTCTTACTCGTTGCTTAAGGACCTTAGCTTCAGGGAAGCCTTCATCTGCAACGCGACACCAAATCAATTGGTCGTTAACATATATTTGAAAGCGCCCTTTGCTTGCTGGACGCAACGCAACTTCGCCGAGCTCTTGAGAAAAAGTAGTCAGCAACTCTTGGCTCAACCACGATGCTCTTAACAACCAGCCGCATAAACTGCAGTAGTATATTGCTACTTTAGGTAAGGCGACATCTTGCTCTACCGACATGCTTATTTCCTCTTCTGTAAATCGGTAATGTGGTTAAGTACCCGCTTTAAAGAAACAGGATATTTAGTCCCTAACTGCTGAGCAAACAAAGATACGCGTAACTCTTCTATCATCCAACGCAGTTCTTCACCCTCTTTACTGTATACCGGCAACGCCAGCTCTTTCTCTCTTTCGATAGCGGTATCAATTTGCTGCATCGCTAAGCGATCTTTATGAGAATCTATCGCTAGCTTTTCTAAGCGGCGCTCTATGGCTTTAAGATAACGTTGCACATCGGCTAAACGCTGTAAGCCAACCTCTCGAACAAAACCTTTGTGCACCAATGCCGTCAGTTGCGCTTTTATATCGGCATGTGCTAATACACGGTCAAAGCCTACTTTGCCTTTTAGCTGCTTGTTAATTTGGTAGTGCAAACTTAATATTTGTTCTACCTGTACCACTGCTTCTAAGGTTTCGGTGGCTAATTCTGCACGCACGGTGTCACATAAAGATGCGAAGTCATCAGGGTTATCGACTTGATGCAGCTGGGAGTATTTATCTATTACTGCCAAACAGCAATCATCAAGCAATACATCCACTCGGCCGAAAGGATTAAAATACAAACCCAATTTGGCTTTATTTGGCAAATGTTGCTGTAAGTAACTTAATGGTGAAGGAATATTAAGCTGCAATAACTTACTTAAACCACGTGTTTGGCTCCAGCTGGCTTCCTCTTGTTTATCAAATAACTTCAACGCAACGGTTTTACCTTGATCCTCTAACGCGGGAAATGCAGTGATTTGATAACCCTGACGCTGCTCTTCAATCATTGAAGGTAGCTCACCAAAACTCCATTCTGTTACCTTAGCTTGCTCAGCAAAAGAACTAGGCGCAATTTCAGCAATACTTTGTTCAACTTGATCTTGTAACTTGTTTTGCAGAGCTTGGTAGCTTCGCCCTTGCGCCACTACCTTGCCTTTATCATCAATCACCTTAAAGTTAACTTTTAGGTGATCGGCCACCGAATCCATATTCCAAGCATCTTCGGGGATCTTCGTTCCGGTCATTCTAAGCAGTTGCTTTGTTAATACTTCAAACAGCTGCCCGTCTGCATTTGGCACTGCTTGCAAAAACGCTTTTACGTAGTTAGGCACCGGCACAAAATTGCGGCGAATCGGCTTTGGCAGAGATTTAATTAAACCGCTAATCAGCTCTTCCCTAAACGCAGGGATTTGCCAATCAAAACGCGAGAAGTCTAATTGGTTTAATAGTGCCAAAGGAATATGCGCACTAACACCATCATCGACCTCGGCCGGCTCAAATACATAACTCAAGGCCACCGATACTTGTTCAAACTGCCATTGCTCTGGATATTGTTGTTCTGTTACATGGCTAGCATCGTGCTGATAGAGCATTTGCTTAGAAAAACTCAGTAAGTCAGCTTGCTGCGCGCTCGCTTTTTTCCACCAGCGATTAAAATGGCTAGCCGATACTACGTCTTCGGGAATTCGCTCAGCATAGAAATCGAATAGCACTTGATCATCAACTCGCACATCACGACGACGCTGCTTTTGCTCTAGCGCTTCGGCGTCATCAAGCAATTGCTGGTTCTGTTTAAAGAAATCATGCTTAGCAGGCCATTGGGCTTCTACCAATGCTGAACGAATAAACACTTCACGCGCAACCACCGGGTCGATACGCCCGTAGTTAACCAAACGTTTGTTCACCAAGCTTACGCCGTATAAACGAACACTTTCGTAAGCCATTACAGCCTGTTGTTTAGTTGACCAATGGGGCTCGCTGTATGATTTTTTTATCAGGTGCTTAGCTTGTTCTTCTAACCAAGCGGGTTGAATTTTAGCGACCCCCCGAGCAAACAAGCGAGAGGTTTCCACTAGTTCAGCTGCCACTACCCATTTAGGTGGCTTTTTAGCTTGGCTAGAACCAGGGAACACCACAAAACGAGCATTACGTGCACCTAAAAATTCACGGTCTTTATCTTTAAAGCCTAAATGGCTTAACAAACCCGCGGTAATGGCTTGGTGAATCGCGTCGTAATTGGCTTCTTCTTGATTAACTGAATAATCGAGCTCTTTAACTACCGTGGACAGTTGAAAGACTAAGTCTTGCCATTCGCGAATTCGCATATAGGCTAGAAACTCTTGCTTACATTGTTTGCGAAATTGATTACCCGACAAGGCTTTTTGCTGCTCTTGTAGATAGCGCCACAACAATAGGTAACTAGAAAAGTCTGAATCTTTATCTACAAAACGAGCATGTTTTTGGTCCGCCGCTTGTTTGCGATCATTGGGCCTCTCTCGTGGGTCTTGAATGGATAGCGCAGCACAAATCACCATCATTTCCTGAACACAGCCAAACTGCTTAGCTGCCACCATCATTCGCGCTAAACGAGGATCAATGGGAAACTTAATCACTTCGCGCCCAAGCGGGCTCAAGCTCGGTTTACTTAAGCCATCTTTTAACGCGCCAATTTCTTCAAGTAAATTTAAACCATCTTTAATATTGCGCTGATCGGGCATATCAATAAATGGGAAATCTTCCAATTTACCCAGTTTTAGACCAAGCATTTGCAAAATAACCGAGGCTAAGTTGGTCCGCAAAATCTCTGGATCAGTAAATTCTGCGCGGCCTTCAAAATCTTCTTCGCTATATAAACGAATACAAATACCTTCGGCAACCCGCCCACAACGGCCCTTACGCTGATTAGCACTGGCTTGAGAAATGGCTTCAATGGGTAATCGCTGTACTTTAGAACGATAGCTATAACGGCTAATACGAGCAGTACCAGGGTCAATCACATAACGAATACCTGGAACCGTTAAACTAGTTTCAGCAACGTTGGTCGCTAATACAATGCGCCTTCCCCGATGCGAAGAGAAAATTTTGTTTTGCTCTGCATTAGACAAACGAGAATAAAGCGGCAGTACTTCGGTATCACGGAAATTTCGTTTTTGCAGATAGTCAGTTGCATCGCGAATTTCTCGTTCTCCATTCATAAAGATAAGAATATCACCCGGCTTCTCGCGATATAGTTCTTCAACCGCTTCCGCTAAACCTTCTAGTACATCTTTAGTCTGTTCGCCTTCATTCAACGGGCGATAACGAGTTTCTACGGGGTAAGTTCGCCCAGAGACTTCAATCACTGGAGCATTGTTAAAATGCTTGGAGAAACGCTGCGGGTCGATAGTCGCCGAAGTAATAATTACTTTTAAATCTGGACGTCTAGGCAGCAATTGCCTTAACACGCCCAAAATGAAATCAATATTTAGGCTTCGTTCGTGTGCTTCATCAATAATCAGTACTTCGTACTGCGATAAAAACCGATCTTGCTGCATTTCTGCCAGTAGCATACCGTCGGTCATTAATTTGATTAAGCTATCGTTTTTAATTTTGTCGTTGAAGCGGATTTTATAACCCACTAATTCACCAATCGGTGTATCTATTTCTTCGGCTATTCGCGCAGCGACTGTTCTGGCGGCTAATCGACGAGGTTGAGTATGGCCAATGTAACCTCGACTCCCCAAGCCAAGCTCTAAACAAATCTTAGGAATTTGAGTGGTTTTACCAGAGCCTGTTTCACCGGCAATGATCACCACTTGATTGTCGCGAATCGCCTCATAAATAGTTTGCTTTTGTTCAGCAACCGGCAGCTGTGGTGGGTATTCAATAGGTGGAATAGCACTACGACGACGCTTAGCTAAATCTAGAGATTTATCTAAGCTTGAACTGAATTTTTCAAAAGCGGCACTTTGCTTGGCCTGATCATCTGAATTTAGTTGAGCAAGCTGTCGCTGCAGACGATAACGGTCTTTGGCTAACGCGAGAGAAATTTGTTGTTTTAGATCTGAAAAAGCCGACTGCAAGAATTAACGCCTCGTAGGGTTGCATACGAGGCGCAAATGCTAACAATAATCACTGAGAAAACAAGTCTAACTCACTTGTTTGTAGCAACTATGCAAATGTTTATCGATACCACCAAGCACTTCTTCGCGCGTGATAATGCCCAAAAGTTTGCCTCGCTCGATAACTGGGTACATTTTGGGCTTTTGCTGAAGCATGCTTTGAGCAAGTTCCAATATGCTAGTGTCTGGGCCTACAATAAGTACATCGCTACGCATCACGTCTTCCACTAATGATACGGTTTCGCAATGGTAAGTGGCCTCTAACAGACTCTTTAAACAGTCTTGTTCTGATATCCAACCAATGACATGTTTTTGTTCATCAATCACTGGCGCGCCTAGCTGCTTGTGTTCCAATAAACTATGCACCACTTCGGCAATCGGCTGCTTAGAGGTAAAGCACACCGGACGAGTCAGCATGTAGTCGCGAACTTTAAGATTCTCTGGCATAACCAATACTCCTAATAAGTGCTGTTACTTTGAGCTTAGTTGTCCTGAGACAATTACACCAGCAAGCCAATCAACTCTGCTGGGAACCACTATTTTAGGAATGTTAGGCAATTTCACCCATTTGGGTAATAGTAGAGAACAGCTTAGCGGAGTAGTATTTATATCGACTGAGTCGCTAACTCAGTCATCGCGTTTAGTTACCTATTGCTGTGTACACCTTTACACAAATTATGCAGGCCCTTTGTTTTTATAAACAAAGGGCTTTTTTTTGTTTTTTTAACAAGCAAAAAGTTAATGCAAGCTATTGAATATCAATAAATAAATAGCTAAAGGAGCAATTTCACCCATTTGGGGAATGGTGAACTAAAGCCACTGAGGATAATATTTATCGCGACTGAGTAGCTAACTCAGTCACGCGTTTAGTTACCTATTGCTGTGTACACCTTTACACAATTACGCAAGCCCTTTGCTGCTATAGCAAAGGGCTTTTTTTTGCCTACTTAACTTGCCACTGTAGGGTTTCGCCAGCAAAAAACGGTACTAAGGTCTCGTCTTCAACCATTACACTTTCTGGCACTTGCCATGCTTGCTTGCTTAACGTAATCGTTTCGCTGTTACGTGGTAAACCGTAAAAGTCAGGGCCATTAAAACTTGCAAACCCTTCTAACTTATCCAGTATGCCTAGCTGGTCAAAAATTTCTGCATATAGTTCAATGGCAGCCGGCGCACTGTAACAACCCGCACAACCACAAGCACTTTCTTTGGCTCCTTGCACGTGAGGTGCAGAATCAGTTCCCAAAAATATCTTCTTAGTGCCAGTAGCCACTGCTTTTTGTAACGCCTGTTGGTGAGTTTGACGCTTTAATACGGGCAAGCAATAGTTGTGGGGGCGTAAGCCTCCCGCTAACAAATGATTTCGGTTGTACATTAAATGCTGCGGAGTAATAGTTGCTGCGACATTATCTGGCGCATTCATCACAAACTCAGCGGCCTCTGCAGTAGTAATGTGCTCAAACACTATTTTAAGGTCTGGCAAAGAAGCGACTAAGTCGCGCATGTGTGCGTCAATAAACGCAGCTTCTCTATCAAAAATGTCGATATCTGAATGCGTTACTTCGCCATGCACTAACAGCAATAAACCGTGCTCAGCCATTGCTTCGAAGACTGGACGTAAAGCACTGACGTCGGTTACGCCGTGGGCAGAATTTGTTGTGGCGTTTGCTGGGTAGAGCTTACAAGCTTTAACAATGCCGCTGGCTGCTGCCTCGGCAATCATTTCAGGACTCGTGGCGTCAGTTAAATATAAAGTCATTAACGGTTCAAATTGACTTTGCTCAGGCAGGGTTTGTTTAATACGCTGATAATAAGCTTTAGCATCACTGACTTGGGTAACCGGCGGAGTAAGGTTTGGCATAATAATCGCGCGCGAAAAATGCTTAGCGGTCGCATTTGCTGCAACATTAAGCATTGCTCCGTCACGTAAATGTAAGTGCCAATCGTCTGGTCTAGTAATAGTAAGTGTTTGAGTCACAACAATCCCCTGAGTCGATAATAACAATTCGCGGGAAGTCTACCCCAAGTGACTAAACAAGTCTTGTGAGCCTTGGCTATGCCTATGAATTATTTGCAACTAATTGCTGCAATTCATTAACAATGGTCTCGGCAGCTTCGTAATCATATTCTTCTATCAACTGCTGTAAGCGTTTTGCCTGAGACGGGAACCGCTGCAAAATAGCCTCATGTTGATCAAGAAAATCATTACTTTCGCTATCAAAGTCATCCAGCAATTGGGACAAAGTTTGTAAATCAGAGAGTATTTCTTCATCGCTAACATTCGATTGAACAGCCGATTCAGGCTGAGCTTGCTGCTCACTGCTAAGCACAAATTGTTGTAAGGCTATTTGTAGTGGTTGCAAGTGACTCGCCAGTTGGTCTAACTGTTCACTTAATACTTCGCCCTGCTCTGCTGCCAGCTCTATCACTGCGGCTAAATCTGAAATGACTTGCGCACCTAAAGTTGCTGCCACGCCTTTAATAGTGTGTGCAATACGTTGAACATCGGCTGTTTGGTGTTGCTGAAATGCCTGCTGTAAATCAACCAAAGACGTATTATTTACACTGGCAAATTTAGCTATCAATTTCAAATATAGGGTTTTGTTTTCAGCTGCATTGGCTAGACCAACCGCAGTATCCAAGCCTTTAACAACTGGCAGTGCTTGGTATCCGTTGTCACTAGCGGTAAACGCCGGGTCAGTTACAAGTGCTGGCGCACTAGGCGTAATCCATTTAGCCATCACGCTAAACAAGCTATTTACATTAATCGGTTTGGGTATGTGATCATTCATGCCCGCTTCTATGGCTTTTTCTCTGTCGCCCGCTAATGCATTTGCCGTAAGCGCAATGATCGGCAGGTCTTTTAAGGCCAACTGATGACGTATCACTTTGGTGGCGGTGTACCCATCCATTACTGGCATTTGGCAATCCATTAATACACCGTCTACTTGATGCGTTTTTAGATACTCGGCCGCTTGCATTCCATCTCCACAAACCACGCAGGAAATACCATTGGTTTTAAGCAGCTCAGTAATCAACTCTTGGTTAATTTCATTGTCTTCGGCCACCAATATATTTGCGCCACGTAAATGAGTTATATCTTGGTCTGCTCCGTGCTGTTGAGCTTCTCGTCTAGTTTGCTCAAACACCTCAATTTGTCTTACGTCGATAACCGTATCGAATAAATGAGAAGGGGTCACTGGCTTGGTAAGAATGGCGTCTATTTTAATGTCTTTAGCTTCTTTACTTAATTCATCACGACCAAATGCAGTGATCATCACTACATCTAAATCGATACCCAAGGCTTCAATTTTACGAACCGTTTCGACGCCATCCATGTCTGGCATTTTCCAATCCATAAGCACTATATCAAAAGGCTCTACATCAGGCGCTTGTAGCAAGGCCAACGCCTCTTTACCACTAGCAGCAGACTCTACCGAGAGTCCAAATCCCTCTAGTACCTGAACATTGATTTCTTTAGCACTTGGGTTGTCGTCAACCACTAGCGCTTTTAAGTTAGACAGCTGCGACTCGTTTGTATCGCGTAAGGGTTTAGCGTTTTTCTGAATCACCATCGGTAAGTCGAAATAGAAACAGCTGCCCTTACCTGGCTCACTGCTTAACGCAATTTTTCCACCCATTATTTCAGTTAGTTTTAAACAAATCGCTAACCCTAATCCTGTACCGCCATGTTTACGCGTGGTCGAACTATCGGCTTGTGAAAAAGGTTTAAATAACTTAGCTTGCTGCTCGGGTGTCATGCCTATACCGGTGTCACTTACCGAGAAATACATTTGTACTTGAGCGTCGGTAATTTCTTTAGCCTCAATTTTTACCACTACAACGCCTTGCTCGGTAAACTTCACTGCGTTGTTACACAAGTTCACGAGTATTTGTGTCAACCTAAGTGGATCCCCTAACAGCGCTGTTGGCATGTTAGGGTCTATATCAAATAGTAATTCTAGATTTTTTTGTTCGGCACGTAAGCCCACTAAATTAGCTAAATTGTCCAGAATATCTTCTAAACGAAACTCAATTGCTTCAATGTCTAGCTTGCCAGCTTCTATTTTGGAGAAGTCGAGAATATCGTTAATGATGCCTAACAAAGCCTCTGCCGAGCGGTGTACCTTATCAATGTAATTTCGCTGTTTATTGTCTAGTTCAGTTTCTAACGCTAAGTAAGACATACCAATAATCGCGTTCATTGGTGTTCTTATTTCATGCGACATATTGGCTAAAAAGTCACTCTTAGCTTGGTTAGCACTGTCTGCTTGAGCGCGAGCGTCATTTAACTGGTCTTCCAGTTTTTTAATCTCGTTAATATCAACATGAATACCGTTAATGCGTATTGGTCGTCCCTCATCATCGAGCTCAGACACGCGGCCAATGCTTAATATCCAACGGTACTGGCCGTTTTTACAGCGCAAACGTATTTCGTTACGTAATAAATCCGTTTCCCCGGCTAAGTGCTCTTCTAGCTTGTCATTGTTACGAATTGCATCTGTAGGATGAATTAACTTAAGCCACGCTTCGGTATCCCCTTTTAAACGTGCCCACAATCCATCACCCGCACGTAATTCGCCAGCGGCGTAGCCAAGCATACTCTCGTAAATAGCATTCACCTCTATCCGATCTTCTTGCGGATAGTAATCCCACATACCCAAGCCTGCACCAGACGCAGCAGAATCTAATCGCTCTTCACTTTCACGTAATTGCGCTTCTACCTGTTTGATTTCAGAAATATCGAAGATAGCGCCATCAGAGAACGTTGCTTCCCCCTCTTCACCTAGGGAAACAAAAGCTTTTTGCAGCACGTGTTTTTCGCGGCCATGGGCATCAATGATTCTAAACTCTTGAGAAATAGCACCACCTTTTTGATTGAGATCTTTCGAGCGGTCAATGCTTTCTTGATAATCATCAGGGTGAACTAGATCTTTATAACGCCGGGGCGCATTAGGCCCTACAAAGTCTTCTACTGGGTAACCCGTTTGCTCAAACACTTGCTCACTAACATACAACCACTCTGGTGCTTCACCTTCTACCAATTTTACCCGATAGATAACGCATTGTAAGTTGTTGGTCAGGGTTCTAAATTGACGCTCACTATCGGCCAATTTTTGCTGGGCTTTTTTACGTTCAGTAATATCGCGAATGATACCGGTGAAGTGGCGTTTTCCTTTTAGGAACACTTCTTTAACCGCCAGTTCCATAGGGAATTCTTCGCCATTTTTACGCAAACCAAATACTGCACGCTCGCTGCCAATAACGACCGAGTTTGGCTTTGGTAGATAATCAGCTAAGGTTTGATCGTGATTGTCGGCAATAGACTTTGGCATTAACATTCTAACGTTATTACCTACAACTTCTTGCTCGGTGTAGCCAAATATTTGCTGGGCAGCAGGGCTAAAACTACGCACAATGCCAGATTGCTCTATCAGCACAATACCGTCGGCGATGGTATCCACAATGGTGCGGATCCTTTCTTCATTGTCGGCCAAGGCTAAACGCGCTTGGTAGCGCTCGGTCATATCAATAAGCGATACTTTTACTTCAACGATTTTGTCGTTTTCCACAACACCAGACGCAATATTAACACTGACATTTTTTTGCTGGCCATCAGCACAAATAATGCTCAATGTTTCATCGTTAAAGCTTTGACCTTGTAGGGCGCTTTGAAGTAACTGTTTAGCCCGCTGCTGGTTTGCTTCATCAGTGCCTAATTGGTGCCAATATAGATGTTTAAATTGATCTCGCTGCTGATCGATTAACTCCGCAAGACTAAGATTATGTTTTAGAAACTTACCATCTTCATTTAACGAAGCATAAGCAATAGGGGCATTTTCGTAGAGATCCCACAAGGTTTTTTCGCGTACCCGTAACTCTGCAGTGCGGTCTTCAACTTCTTGCTCTAATTCTGCTTTAGAGCGCTCTAAACGCAGGTTTATTTTACGAACTAAGGCAAACACCAAAACAAACAACAAAATGCAAAATGCGAGGGCTGAACCCAGTACCAACAACACAATATTACGAAAGCGTAAGTAACCCTGCATCACTTCTTCATGATCAATCTCAGATACTAAGCCAATCTCCAGCTCCGGATCCCAGCGCCATGCGCCAACAACGGCTACCCCTCGATAATCTTTATAACCAATAAAATTAGCGCCGTCTTGCTTGGCGATAATTGAATAACCACTCTTGGTCCAAACCGGGTTTTCGCCTTTATGATTGGGGACTTGAAGCTTAATGTTAAGTACAGAAGATTGCTTGCCATCAAGTAAACCTAAAGCGGTCAACTCATCTTCAAATTTGCTAGGTGAAATCATATAACCTGAACGGCTAACCAAATAGGTTTCACCGGTTTTGCCAATACGAGCGCCTTTTAATAGTTGCGAGAACTCTGTCTCTGGATCCATGCGCAGCGTCAGCAATGCCACAACTTTACCATCTCGATTTTTTATCGGTGCAGCAATAAACATGGTGGAATGCACATTTTGCACTTTACCTTGCAACATGTCGTCTAAATTAATCTCGGGGCGAATCGGCGGAATAATTACCGTATCACCGTTAAACGCGCGATTCAGCAAATGTGGGTAGTAACGAGTAATAACGTTGATTTCGCCAAGGTTTTCATCTCGCATTGAGGCAATGTTTATGCGATCTCTAGAAATGATGAAAAAACCTAAATCATCAAAAATCGCACGATAATTGTCAACAGATTGACGCAAGCCTTCTAATGCGGGGTCATCAATTAAACTGTCTTTTGAATGTTCTGCCTCAATTAACACAGTAGAGAAATGCTTAAAGGTGGGATCTAAGGCAATCGCATCAACTTTAGATTGCCAGCCTTGCTTCCATTCGTCCAAGCCAGCATCAGAAGTATCAAGTACTGATTCAATAACATCTTCTAACTGGGAGAATTGATGATGTTTTAGTTGTTGCAGGCCAATACTGGTTACCGCAGCAATAAAAGCAATCGCTGCCGTACATATGGCAACAATCACTAAAATACTTTTACGCGAGCTAAGTAATAAGCTGACATTTTCAATGGTTGATTTACGCAACCTGTTCAAAAGCATCACGATTAAAATGAGTAAGGCAAACAGTACCCATAACAATTGCTCAACTTGCATATACTTTCCTTGTCACTCGCATTTAGTCACCCCATCTTTTAGGGCCAATCACTTAACTATAATCCCCAATCAAAACTAAATACAATGCTTAGGCCAAAAAGCTAAAAATCAATTAAATTCAAAAGATAAGCTTACTACTTTAGCTAAATAAAAACGCCCTTATTAATTAAGGGCGTTTAACAAAAACTCTCTCAGCTCTAATTGAAAGATTCAGCAAAAAAGTTATCCATGGCAATAAATGAGCGCGCTGCTGCTTTAGGGTGATATTCCGCTTTCCCGGTCATTGCAGCCGCTGGATTAGTAAAAGAGTGAACTGCACCGCCGTAGGCCACAAACTGCCAATCAACTTTTGCTGCGCTCATTTCTTGCTCAAAATCGGCCACTTGTTTTGCCGGAACAAAAGGGTCTATGGCGCCATGCAGTACTAATACTGGCGAAGTGATGTTGTTAGCGTCTGTAGGATTTGGGGTATCTAAGTTACCGTGAAAAGACACCACTCCATTGATGGCTTCGCCCGCACGCGCTAATTCAAGCACCGCGCCACCACCAAAGCAAAAACCTATTGCACCGACGCTATCGGCGTCTGTATTTGCACTGGGCAAATTGGCTTTCATCGCATCTAGCGCTGCCTTAGTTCTAGCACGTAGTAAGGGTCTGTCGCTGCGAAGCGCTGTTGCCGCCACTTTTGCTTCATCTGCATTAGTGGGTCTAACGTCAGTACCATAGACATCGGCCATCATTACCGCATAGCCCATTTCTGCTATTTTTTTTGCCTTAGTTAACGAGCCTTCGGTGGGGCCCATCCAATTTGGAACCATCAGAATAGCCGGTAGCCCCTTCTTCGCATCATCAAATACTAAGGTAGATTCGAAACTTTTATCACCAATGGTATGGGTTACCGTTTGGCTAACCATGGTTGCGTTAGCACTTGAAGCGAGCATGATGCCGCCGAGTAGAGTGAGCGTTTTCATTGCATGTCCCTATGTTGTGTAGTTTGCTCTAACAATACGCACAGTGTAGTAGAAAAGTTTTCTGTGGCGGATAAATCAAAAACTTTTGGCGAAAAGCTAAGCAAACTAAGCGTTTATTGCACTGTTCAAGCGACCTCAAACAGATTTGTGTTATGGTTAGCGATATAGCTTTTACTTACAGCGACAAGATTAAAAACAGTTCATGAGCGACAACACTTTTCTGTTCCACGATTACGAAACCTTTGGTATTCATCCGGGCAAAGATCGCCCTTGTCAGTTTGCTGCAATTCGAACAGATTGGGATCTTAATCCTATCGGTAAACCTATCGAGTGGTTTTGTCAGCCGCCAAATGACTATGTTCCTCACCCTCAAGCGTGTTTAGTAACAGGTATCACACCACAGTTGGCGCAAAAAAAAGGCCTAGTTGAAAGTGATTTTATTGCGCGTATAAATCAAGAGTTCAGTGTTCCTGGTACCTGTGGTGTTGGCTATAACAGTATTCGCTTTGATGATGAAGTTACGCGTTACACTCTATTTCGTAACTTTTTAGATCCTTATGAGCGTGAATGGAAAAATGGAAATTCGCGCTGGGATTTAATAGACATGGTGCGGGCATGTTACGCGCTTCGACCAGAAGGCATTGAATGGCCAACTAACGACGATGGCCTAGTAAGCTTTCGTTTAGAGTTGCTAACGGCAGCCAACGGCCTAAGCCATGCCAATGCACACGATGCGGTATCAGACGTGTACGCCACCATCGCTATGGCTAAGCTGATTAAAGACAAACAACCTAAACTCTTTAGCTATTTGCTTAACCTTCGTAACAAAAAAGCGGTGGCTCAGCAGTTTGATTTACTTAATAACAAACCACTGGTGCATATATCAGGTATGTTTGGCGCCGCTCAAGGCTGTGCTTCATGGGTATTGCCAGTTGCCTGGCATCCAGTAAATAAAAACGCCATGATAGTGGTCGATTTAAATAAAAATGCCAGTGTATTGCTTGAGTTAAGCGCGGAGCAAATTCACCAACGCCTTTATACTTCACACGCTAATTTGGCCGATGGTGAGCTTCCCATTCCGGTGAAGCTAATTCATACCAACAAGTGCCCAGTGTTAGCCCCCGCCAGTACACTAACACCTGAACGCGCCGAAGAGCTTGGCCTTAATCGCAGCCAGTGCCGTCAAAGCTTAGACTTAATGGTACGAAACAAGCCGCAAATAGAAGCAAAACTTAATCAAGTATTCGCCATTGAGCGCGAGTTTGCAGAAGACGACAACCCAGATACCTCTTTATATAAAGGCTTTGTGGGCAATGCAGATAAAAACCTGATGCAGGTGTTAAGATCGAGTGATCCGCAGCTGATTACTAAACAGCAGTTTCAGTTTAGTGACCCTCGTTTGAACCGTTTGATTTTACGTTTTAAAGGGCGTAACTACCCCGAATACTTAAGCGAAAAGGAATTGCAGCAATGGCAAGCCCATCGCCAAGCCACATTGGCCGAGCAAATTGCGGTGGTTTATCCAGAGTTGGAAATGCTAATGAACGAGTATCAAAATGATACTAATAAGATAAATGTGTTAAAAAGCCTGTATAACTATATAGAAAACCTTTAAAACGTGAGCAAAATGCTACTTTATTCCGCCGACTAGGTTATAATTGTCGGCGCATTAGGGATGAACAAGAAAATTCAATGGAAATGGTTCAGAAGGTAAAATTGTCGATAGCATCAACAGCAAGTATTGCTGTCGCTATGACTTTATGTTTTTCCTCCCCGTGCTTCTCTTCCGACGAACATTTATCCTTACGCCCGTCTTCTTTACTTCGTTTAAGTGCTGAGCAATTTGCTCTATTAGGCGAAATTTTCGAAAAGACCTACGAAGATACCGATTTCTCCCCCACTCTCACTAATAGTTATTTCTCTAAATCAGAGCTTTACGACATGGTGGCAGTGCCAGTAATTCAAACTCCTTTTAATTCTTTTCGCGTAGAGTTATTTAGTCACATTTACGACCCTAAGTATTCGGTATATAACCAACTTCATGAAGACTCGATTTACCACAGCCTAGGACAACGCCAAATGTCTTACTTGGTAGACAAAACTGATATTGCCGTAGGTTTAGGTTTTGTTGCGCCACTCAATGACAAGGTGTCAATGAAAACCATTGTTTCAAGTCACGACATACCAGGTTACGGCGACAGTAACTTCTCTGTGGGCTTAGAATTTAAGTACTAAACCCACTTTCAGTTGCCGCTACGCTTTTCTTTCAAATACCACTGCACTGTTTGGCGCTAAAACAATAGTTTGTTTATCACCCTTGCCTTGCACAGTAAAGTCAGCATCTGCCCATAGAACTTGCCACTGCTCACTATCAAGCTCAATCTCTATATGTAAGCTTTGTTGCTCGCTCCAGTTAAACCAATATTGGCGCACTAACTGCTGTTGTTGATATTGCTTTGCGTGTTGCAAAGAAAAATCGTCAAAACGTGCGGCGTCTGCACTATTTTGCTCTAGTACTGTTAGTACGTCGCGCTGTTGAGCATTTAACTGATTTAGGCGGTCACCAGAAAATACCAATCCACTGCTGGCCAACACACTTATACGGTGCCAATTGTAAGCGGCGGCGGTAGTTTGCTGATGTGGAATGTTATTTAAAGTCACGCAATCTGGGTCGTTATGCCATAAACGTTGGTCTTGCCAATTGCGGAAAAACGTTTCTTTAGCAATTTGCTTAAAGCGGCCAATGTTTCGATCAACATCATCGGCGATACGCATACCGTGAACTAAACCTAACGATGGCCACATTGGCGCATTACAGCCCAAGATGTATGCATCACCATTGCACGCTTTATTGATCGTTTCCATGCCCATACGATAGGCTTCAATACGTGTTTTATTGGGATCGGCTCGATAACCTTTAGCCAGAGTACCCCAGTAAATGGCATCCAATTTAAAGTAACGCACGCCCCAATGGTGGTACATATGGCTAAATACATCATGTAGGTAACGGTTCACGTCTGGCTGAGTGGTATCTAACACATACCAAGGTGTACAGCGCCAGCCGCCATAAGTAACTTCTTCAGCCGCTAAGGGTTGGCCAAATTGATTTTTTACAAACCACTCTGGGTGTTGTTGGAACAAACGAGATTCAGCTTGGGCAATAAACGGTGCCACCCAAATAGCAGGCTCTTTACCTTGCTCACGGATCCGCTTGCATAGGTTTTCTACCCCGCCACTGAAACGCTCCGAAGGATATAACCAATCCCCCATAAACTCTTGGTAACCGTCGTCAATTAACAAGTATTCAAGTTGATCATGAGGGCTAATTAATTGCTGTAGATTCTCTTCAATATCAGCGGCGCTAATATCGGCATAATAGTGATACCAAGAACACCAACCGTTTGGTTTACTCGGCCACTGTAAGCGTGGGTGCTGCTGTTCAATAGCCTCTGCAAATTCTTCAAGCAGTGCTTCGCGGCTAGCATTGTGGCCCACAAACAAGCTTTCACTCGTTATATGGTGACGAGCGGCTACAGCTAAGGTATCGGTATCAATACCAATGATCAATCGACCATCAGGGTACACTTTAAAGTAGCCACTAAAACGCTCGCAGGAACTAAAACCTAAAAGGGTATATTGCCCGTCACACTCAATAAGTAACTGATTGTAAGCGGTGAAATGATCGCGGTCTTCACTTAAGCGATACTCACCAGCATCAGGGCAACGACCAATGGCTGTAATGTGCTGGGCGCTACCATAATTTTGCGCCAACATTTGAAACCCTTCACCATGAAATTGGGCGTTCTCAGGTAATTGCCCTGAAAACAAATCAATTGGACCCAATTGCAAACTATTCGCAGACAAGTTGTCGATTCGTACCACACATTGTTGCTTGTCCCACTGCGGGGTGTATAAGATTTGATGTTGTGGCGAAGGCAGTTGCCACTGGCGAACCAATTGAAGAACAGAGTCTAAGTTAGAAAACACTTATCAACACCTTTAGTTACAATAAATTACACGCTAGTCTCTACCTTAGATATTAGTGATCTATCTTCAGTAAACACGATTGCGGCAGATTATAATCGAAGCCTTAGCAAACTAATCATGACTAAATCATGATTTCTTGCTAGCTTCGACAAAATAAAGGGAACGATAATATGTCTGAAACCACCCCACAAGATCTATCTCTGCTCAATGGGCTAAAAACGGTTGTTAATAGTGAACTAATACCAAGTCGCTTAAATAGCAAACAAACCGCTGCGCTTTGCCAAAGGTTAAACTGCACGACAATTGAATTAGCCGAGCGACTATTACCACTAGCCGCGAGTTTCTCTTTTGCACCCAAGTCTAATTTTAATGTTGGTGCTGTGGCAGTAGATAAACAGCAACAACTGTTTTTAGGCGCTAATTACGAGTTAGCCTATGGCCCGCTCACAGGCAGCTTGCACGCCGAACAAAGCGCGATTTTTAATGCCTTAAGCCACCAAGCCAGCGAACTCACTCACTTAGTGATTAACGCAGCGCCCTGTGGTTATTGCCGCCAGTTCATTAATGAGTTAGCCAATGCCAATCAGCTAAGTGTTCGCTTTAATCAGCAGAGCTATGATTTTCCAGAATTGTTACCACAATCCTTTGGTCCTGAAGATTTAGGCGTTACTACTCCGCTAGCCCGTTTAGCGTTAAGCACTGCCTCACAATCCCCCGATTTTGCAAAAGCCAGCTACGCGCCCTATACCCAAGTACAAAGTGCGATGTTTGCTTACGCTGGCGACAAAGTGCTCGCTTGGAGCTGTTACCTAGAAAACGTTGCGTTTAACCCTTCTCTCTCGCCGCTTCTCACTTTATTATCACAGCTAACGCTAAATCATCTGAGCTTAGACAAAGTAGAACGTTTCGAATTATGGGAACATAAGGACAATCAATTCAGCTTTAAGCAAGAATTACAGAATTTTGCGGAACATTCTCAAAAACCTATGGTCCACCATAGCTACCCTTCAACGTAGGAGTATTTAAATGTTAGGAACTGCGCTAAGCGTTTCTGGAACGAAAGTGTTATTGCTCGGAGCTGGCGAACTCGGCAAGGAAGTTGCCATTGAATTACAACGTTACGGCGTTGAGATTATCGCGGTAGATCGCTACCCCAATGCTCCTGCAATGCACGTAGCTCACCGCAGTTATGTGATTGATATGCTTGATAGCGAAGCGCTTAAGGCGCTGATATTAAAAGAACAACCGCAGCACATTGTTCCTGAAATTGAAGCCATAGCAACCCAAACTTTAGTTGAGTTGGAGCAGCAAGGCTTTGCTGTTACTCCTAGCGCTCGTGCTACGCAACTCACCATGAACCGCGAAGGTATTCGCCGTTTAGCAGCAGAAACACTAGGCCTGCCGACTTCTGCTTATCAATTTGCCGATAGCTTAGAAGAATGCCAACAGGCCGTTGCCAATGTAGGTTTGCCCTGCGTACTTAAACCGGTAATGAGTTCATCGGGTAAAGGCCAATCGACGCTACGTGATAACAGCCAAATCAACGCCGCTTGGGATTACTCACAGGAAGGCGGTCGCACTGGCGCGGGTCGAATTATCGTAGAAGGCTTTGTTGATTTTGATTACGAAATTACCTTACTTACGGTTAGGGCAGTAGACGGTATTCATTTTTGTGCGCCCATTGGTCATCGCCAAGAAGACGGCGACTACCGTGAATCATGGCAACCTCAAGCCATGTCTGAGCAAGCATTAGCTAAATCTCAAGATGTAGCGCGTAAAATAGTCACCGAACTTGGTGGTTATGGTTTATTTGGTGTAGAGCTATTCATTAAAGGTGACGAAGTGTACTTTAGTGAAGTATCACCGCGGCCCCATGATACCGGTATGGTTACCCTAATTTCTCAGGACTTATCTGAGTTTGCCTTACATGCAAAAGCCATATTGGGTTTACCGATTAAACAAGTTCGCCAGTTTGGCGCCAGCGCCTCTGCAGTTATTATGGGCGACGGTAACTCAGAGAATATTCGCTATAGTGGTTTAGCCGAGGCTTTAGATTTCCCCGACAGCCAATTGCGTTTATTCTCCAAGCCAGATATTAATGGTCAGCGCCGTTTAGGCGTAGCGCTAAATCTTAGCGACAGCATCGAGCAAGCGGTAACTAACGCTAAGCACGTAGCCGCTAAGGTTAAGGTCACTTACTAAGCATGACCTCGGGGTCATTTTCCATAAATGACGATGAATTGGCGCTATTACTGGCGCCAAGTACCACTCCTGTCTCCTCAAAATTACTTAGAATATTGTGGTTTCAGCAAACCGCGATCCCATCCCACTACCCCTTAGAAAATGTAGAAGTCACGCAAATAGACGAATTGCAGTTACAACTGCAGCAGTCTAATGAATTTGATGCCATTGTGTTTAACTGCGCTCAGCTTGATAGCAACCAACTCACGCTATTAGCGGGTTTGTTAGAAGAACAATCGCAGATTTCGGTATTTTTGGTAGGGAAAATGCCCAATATGGCCTTTAATTTACCCGACTTTACTTACTGCGAAAGCCAACAAGAGTTGAACGAGCACTTTACCCATTGGTGTAATTCAATTAATGCGCAATATCGTGAGTGGGCAGCAAACAAATCGGTCTACATTTATAGCCCAGTGGCAGACCAAGATTTGCAACAGCAGATGAAAAACCTAGGGTTTGGCGAAACCCATACCTGGCAAGCTAAACAAGACAATGTGCAAATGCTATTGCAGCAGGCTAATTTGGTCGTGGTATCGGTATTTGATGATGACCCAGAAATCATCGACGTGATAGAAAGTCTCGCCTCAGTGTTACACCGCCCTGGCTTGTTTTTATTGTTTCAAGAACAATCTACCCTTAAAAACAGCATTACTTTGCTCACTAAACACTATGGTTTAAATCTTTATACGTCTTTGCTTTATAACCAGTTTACGCATCAAGTTGCCTACCTTAGCCGACAATTTTTCCGGCTCTATCGACATAAACTTAATCAGCTCAGCGATACCACTAAACATAGCCACTACTTAATTCACTGTACCTATGAAAATGAACTAATAGGATATTGGGACTGGCCAGAAACGCAGCGACGAAGCGACGAAACACGCGAATTTAGTGAACCGGTTAACGCGGTGTATTGGCATCACTTCAAATATGAGCTGTTAAAAAACAACATAGAGCTAACGCGTATTGCCAAGCACTATAGCAATATCATGCTGGCCTTTAGCCCTGAATTTCCCATGGATAATTTGTCGAGCCTGATAAGAATTAAGCAACAACAAGTAAAATTAGCTTGGCAGCCTAACTTAGTAGCTCAACTCAAAAACCACCCTACGGTATTAGATTTAGTAGATGTATTAGTGATTTCACTGGATATGTGGATTTTGCTAAATGTGAATAATGATAACCGCGCTTTTTGGCAAAGCGTAAAACAACGCTGCCAAGATCAGCAAGTGTCGCTGGCGATCCTAGGAGTACAATCTGAATTGATTCAATATTGGCGGGATAAAGGCTTTGACTTGCTGATCCACCGCGATGATGCGGAGTAAGTAGCCCAATACGTTAGGCTACTTCGTAGTATTTTGGGGTTATTTCTAATTCTTTATCAATGATGGTTTTAGCCATTCTGGCACATTTACCACATTGCGACGCAACACCGTGCTTTTCTCGTACATCGGCTAAGCTTTCGCAGCCTTGCTGCACCGCTTCTTTAATTTGCTTGTCGGTAACTCCGTGGCATAAACATACAAACATTGCTGCACCTCACTAATAACAATACAGCAATTATATTGCGAACCATTATCATTCGCAATATCTTTTTCAGTTTATACTGGATTATCTATATCAATAAAGCTGACATCGAGACCATGCTCTACAGCCAACCACTCACCTAATGCTTGTGCGCCATAGCGCTCGGTAGCATGGTGACCCGCCGCAAAGTAGTCAATGCCCATCTCTCTGGCGGTATGTACGGTATTTTCGGATATCTCACCGCTAATAAAGGCATCTAAGCCCTGCTCTGCGGCCAGTGTTAAATATGATTGACCACCACCAGTACAAATACCGACTTTTTGAATACTTTTCTGATTGGAGATGTGTAAAGGCTTACGCTGTAATACTTGTTCAATACGCTCGGCAAAAGCTTCACCTGAGACAGGTTCGGCGAGCTTGCCTACCATTGCCACACTGCGTGGATCCCACGGCTCTAAACCGCGTTTTAAAGTAATCCCCAAACGCTTGGCTAACTGTGCGTTATTGCCTAGTTCGGGATGAACATCTAATGGGAGGTGATAAGCATAAAGGTTGATATCGTGATTTAACAACGCTTGTAGACGACGGCGTTTCATACCGGTAACGACTGCGGCTTCGTTTTTCCAGAAAAAACCATGATGAACCAATATAGCATCGGCGTTTACTTCAATAGCTTGGTCAATTAAGGCTTGGCAGGCAGTAACCCCTGTAACCACTCGCTTAACCTGCTCACGGCCTTCAACTTGCAGACCATTAGGGCAATAGTCTTTAAACTTAACGCTTTCTAAATGCTGGTTTAATATGTTTTCTAATCGGGTATTTTTCATTACATTAACTCACAATGGTTTGGCACATTGTAAGTAGCAGACCCGATCAGAAACAAGCTTTAGCTGGTAGGCTTTACTTAAAACAATACAAACTGGCTGTTTTGCTCTGCTTGTTGCATCCAGCTTGGACGATCGTTACGTTTGATCCATTGGCGATGTAATGCGCTGTAAAATGGCGCTCTAACACCAGCCATTGCTACAAAAGGGAAAGACACTAGGCCAACTAGAAATAACGCGATACGACGAACGATGATAATGCTGGTAGAAAATTGCTTACTCATTTCGAACACCTCGACTGGTTTGACCACTAAATAGTAGCCAACATTTAGTAATAAAACTACAAAAACCATGAAAAATGTCGAAATAAAAAGCTATTGGTTTAAAAAGATGTAAAAAAATAACAAAGGAATAACATTTTTGGATAGGCAGAGTTTCATTGAGGATTTACGTTGGTGTTTACACGCCCCTGCTCTGCTAGGTATTCAGCCACTTCCTTTTACCGTAGATAAGGGTTGGCAGAAAGGCTGGCAACAAGCACTAGAGCAGCATTTAGCATTAGCCAAGCAAGTTGATGCTAATCCTCGTTTAGGTTTGTACTTTGAGCAGCTGTGGCGCAGTTTAATTGCGCTTCATCCCGATTGGCAGTTATTGGCCGACAATGTAGCGGTGCAACAAGATGGTCGCACTCAAGGAGCTATCGATTTTCTATTGCTTAATCATTCGCAGCAACAGATAGAACATTGGGAACTGGCGGTAAAGTTTTACCTAGCCGCTCAATTATCTCCGCAGAGTGAACATTATTTAGGGCCCAACCAGCAAGATCGACTCAACAATAAGCTCAGTAAACTATTACTAAAGCAGCTACCGCTTGGCCGTCATCCGCAGATTCAAAAACTGCGCAGCCCCTACCCCAATTACACATTTAAACAGCGAATTTTATTACCGGGTTATTTATTTAAACTTGCTGATCCTAAGCACACTCAACCACAAGATCTTCATTGGTATGACCTTCAGCACTGGCAACACATGCAGCAAAGCCAGTGGAAGCGTTTAACTAAGCAGCAATGGTTAAATCCAGCGGCTTATCATCTCAGCGATTGTGAAAAAGCCTTAGACCTCAGTAAAGGACCAATACAGTTGTACCTACCTAAAAATGGCCAACAACCCGCCAAACGAGTATTCATTTGCCCTAACGATTGGCTCGTTAGGGCAAATGCTAAGCTACATAGCCGGTAAATTTAGCGCTTTCGCTCTTCAGAGGAATATTCGCGCATCATGCCTTCTACGGTTTCTACCATCTGGGTACTGCCGCAGAAAAACGGAATACGCTGATGAAGCTCGCTAGGAACAATGTCCATAATCCGATCAAAGCCATCGCTCGCTTTACCACCTGCCTGCTCAATCAAAAAGGCCATTGGGTTACATTCATATAATAAGCGTAACTTACCCTCTGGTGCCGAAGCCGTAGAAGGATATATATAAATCCCGCCTTTTAATAAATTACGGTGAAAATCAGAGACCAACGAGCCAATGTAACGCGAGGTATATGGGCGCTTAGTGTCCGGTTCTATTTCTTGGCAGTACTTAAGGTATTTTTTCACGCCCGTAGGAAACTTAAGATAGTTACCTTCGTTAATTGAATAAATCACACCATCTTCTGGAATGGACATATTCTCGTGAGATAAATAAAACACCCCTAGCGATGGGTCGCAAGTAAAACCGTGAACCCCATGACCCGTGGTATATACCAACATGGTTGAGGAGCCGTATACCACATAACCTGCTGCCACTTGCTGGTTACCCGGCTGTAAAAAATCTTCTAATACTGCAGGCGTACCACAGGGACTGATACGCTTATAGATAGAAAAAATGGTGCCTACTGATACATTTACATCAATATTCGACGAACCATCTAAAGGATCCATCAATACGACGTATTTACTGTCTATGGAGCGCGAGCTATCAAAACTCACAAACTCATCTTCTTCTTCAGAGGCTACACCACATACCTCACCACGGGCTTCTAAGGCCGCTTTAAATTTCTCGTTCGCATACAAATCTAGCTTTTGTTGTACCTCTCCTTGAACGTTTTCAATGCCCGTCGCACCAATAATATCAACCAGGCCGGCTTTGTTGATTTCACGGTTAACGACTTTAGAAGCTAAACGAATAGCCCCCAACAGCTGGGTTAGCTCCCCTGTTGCATCGGGAAACTGGTGTTGTTTTTCTATTATGTATTCACCAAGAGTTATCATTTTTATCCCTATTTATTAGCACGCTTCCTAATGAAAACCTTTTCAGTCCTCAATGTTATTTTGCAAGTATTTACGAAAAATTACTAGCGCCGAGGGATAATTGTCATACATATAATTGAAAAAAATATTTGCAAATTCTTTGAACAGGTAATACTGTATATCCATACACTGTATAAAAACACAGTTAAACTTCGACATTGACTTAGAGCATGGAGCGAACAATGGCACAACAAATTGAACAACTGCTACAAAGCAACAAGGTATGGCAAGGCAGCCAATGGCAACACAGTCATCTTGACGTTCATTCAAGTGGCTTTGAACAGCTTGACCAACAGCTACCTAACCATGGCTGGCCACAAGGCGGTATTACCGAGGTGCTTTATCAGCAACACGGTATTGGCGAATTACAGTTGCTGCTTCCTGCTCTGGCAAAATTGAGTCAACAATCTCGCTGGATCATTTGGGTAGCACCGCCATTTATGCCTAACGCGCCTGCCCTACAACAACATGGCGTAGACATAAGCAAAGTGATTGTTATTCGCCCAGAGCAATGTAGCGATATAACGTGGACCATTGAGCAAGCCCTAAAAAGTGGCTCATGCAGTGCGGTATTAGGTTGGGTAGATGGCTTAGATTTAAAAGCCAGTCGCCGTTTACAACTGGCTGCAGAACAAGGCGACAGCCTAAGTTATTTATTTAGACCGCTACAGCAACAACAGCAAAGCTCTAGCGCCAGTGTACGAATAGCCCTACACCCTAGTAAGGCGCCTAACCAAATTAACTACCACTTGCTAAAACGCCGTGGTGGCGCGCCGCTCTACGAGCAAAGCATGCCACGACTTAATTAAGCCAGTGCTAATGATGCAAGCAACACATGTACTGGATTTACCTTGATTTTCCTCAGCTCGCGCTGGACTTACTACAGCGCGAGCACCCCGCTGAGCACGCCTTGGCGATTCATCACAACAAGCAGATCATCCAACTTAACCAAGTCGCTTATCAGCTAGGTGTATATTTAGGTAGCTCTCTGAACACAGCCTACCAACTAGCGCCACAATTACATTTGTACGAACAAGCCGATTTATCGTGCGAGGCCTATTTCGACAGCTTGGCTCAACAAGCTTTACAGTATTGCGCTCAAGTTGCTTTACATGAAGAGCAAGGTTTATACATCAGCGGGGCTGGCATGCTGAGTATTTACCAGCAACCAGAAAAGCACCTAAAACAACTAGCAGAGCATTATCAGCGCCAGCAAGTTAGTTTTCGGATCGCTTACGCAGAAACAGCCATAGCCGCGCGTTGGTTAGTGCGCTCGCAAGATATAAAGCACCCTGAAACAGGTACCAAACATTTGCCCGACCTAGCTTTAAGTTATAGCGATCTTCCTAGTGCCCAAGTCACTAGCTTGCAGGCAATGGGTTTATATACCATCAAACAGCTTAGCAACCTGCCCCGTCCCGAATTGCGTAAACGCCTTGGTGAAGAGAGCTTAGGTGCTCTAGACCAAGCCCTGGGTTTGCAAAATACGCCGCTTACTTTTATTCAAGCAAAGGCCTGCTATCAACAGCGCTTCCCCTTATTAAGTGAAACTCACACTATCCAAGGTTTAAGCTTTCCCCTCAAGCAAGCCTGCCAGCATTTACAGCAGTGGTTAAGGCAGCGTCAGCTATGCAGTAACACCTTACTGCTTACTTTATCTTTTCGCGATAAACCCAGTGAGCAAGTAAGCCTTAAAAGCGCTCGCTTATTACAAACCAGCCAAGATTGGTTAGCCCTATTTAGGCTAAAACTAGAAACGCTACGCCTGCCTGCGGCGGTGCTCGAATTTTCCCTTTATTGCCAGGCGCTTTATCCCCTAGGTAGTGAGGTGAGTAGCCTATTTGAACAGCAGCAATCCAGCGATGACAACTTATTGTTTGATCAGCTCAGCGTACGTTTAGGCGAGCACTCCATCAGCCGCTTAAGTTGCCAAGCCGATTATCGCCCCGAGCGTGCCAGCCAGTATTTACCCCTGCAACAGCAAGATATGCTTAACTACCCGAGTCTGTTTCCTCGGCCCTGCTGGCTATTGCCCCAGTTAAAACCTATTAATATTCAGCACTTCACGTTGCTTTCGCCACCAGAGCGTATCGCCAGTGGTTGGTGGGATGAACAAAGCATTAATCGAGATTACTATATGGCGCAATGCCCGCAGCAAGGCATTGCGTGGATTTGCCATGAAAATAAACAATGGTTTTTACATGGCTGGTTTGCCTAATGAGTACTCTCCCTTTTGCCGAGCTTAACGCACAAAGTAACTTTAGTTTTTTGTATGGCGCGTCTCACCCAGAAGAAATGGTGGAACAAGCTGAACACTATGGCTACCAAGCCATTGCAATTACCGATGATTGCTCGTTAAGTGGTGTCGTTCGAGCGCACCAAGCGGCCGCGCAACGCAATATTAACTTGATCATTGGCAGCCAATTCACCACCGATGAGCAATGCCAGTTAGTGGTATTGGCTAAAAACCTTAATGCTTATCAGCAACTTTGCCGATTTATTACTCAGGCCAGAAAATACAGTAAAAAAGGCAGCTATCAACTAAGTTTGGCGCAATTTGATCAAAGCTTAGATCAGTGTTTGGTGTTGGTAAAAGCCAATAAAAATCTGCAAGCCGCTCAACTTAGTCAACTTAAACAGCAGCTAAAGCAGCCTATTTATTTACTGCTGCATAACGATTTATCGCAACCTGTTGGCCTGCTCGATAGCTATCGTCAACTCGCCAAACAACAACAAATTGATTGCGTAGCGTCTATCAACCCCCGCATGCACCTTGCTAATAGAAAAAAGTTAGCCGATATACTCGATGCCATTCGTCAACACAGTACCGTACAACAGGCTGGTTTTTTACTTAGCAGTAATGCCGAGCGGCGTTTATTACAGTGGTCGCATTTACAACAGCGCTATTTACCTGAAGAGCTGACGCGTAGCACCGCACTAGCAAAGCAATGTACTTTTAACTTAAAGGAAATACGCTACCAATACCCCAAAGACAATGTCCCTAAAGGCTACAGCGCCCAGCAATATTTGCGTCAACTTGTAGAAGCAGGCATTAAGCAACGCTTTGGAGATAGCCTATCGACAGAGTTACGCACACAAATAGAACATGAGCTGGCGTTAATTAGTGAACTGCATTACGAGCACTACTTTCTCACTATCTACGACATTGTGGCGTATGCAAGGCGCCAAGAAATTTTATGCCAAGGCCGCGGTTCAGCGGCTAACTCGGTGGTCTGTTATTGCTTAAACATAACCGAAGTTAACCCCCAGCAAGTGGGTTTATTGTTTGAGCGTTTTATTTCAAAAGAACGCGATGAGCCACCTGATATTGATGTAGATTTTGAGCATCAACGCCGCGAAGAAGTCATTCAATATATTTACAACAAATATGGCCGTGACCGTGCAGCGTTGGCTGCCAGTATTGTTACCTATCGCACTCGCAGTGCAATTAACGAAATAGGTAAAGCTTTGGCGATCCCCGCGCATATTTTACATGGGCTAAACCACAATATTGATTGGCGCGATGGCAACAGCAATACGGTGAGTAAAATTGTGCAGGCGGGTTTGTTACCCGAAAATAATGCCCGCAGCTTTGCAGAGTTAGTATCGCAATTACGTGGTTTTCCTCGGCACTTATCGCAGCATGTTGGCGGCTTTGTGATTGCACAAGATAAGCTCTGCGATTTAGTACCGATAGAAAATGCCGCCATGCCAGACCGAACCATTATTCAATGGGATAAAGACGACTTAGAAGCGCTGCATTTAATGAAAGTAGATGTGCTCGCCCTTGGCATGTTAAGTGCTATTCGCCGCTGCTTAGCCAGTTTAAGCCAGCGAGAACAACGCACCATTAGCCTTAGCGATATTCCTCAAGATGATAAGGCCACCTACGACATGCTGTGCCAAGGTGACAGTGTAGGCATTTTTCAGGTGGAATCGCGGGCGCAAATGAGCATGCTACCGCGGCTAAAACCGCGTAACTATTATGACCTAGTCATTGAAGTGGCCATTGTTCGTCCAGGTCCTATTCAAGGAGACATGGTGCATCCCTACCTACGCAGGCGTAATGGTGAAGAAACTGTAGACTACCCTAGCCCCCAAGTAGAGTCGGTATTAGCCAGAACCCTAGGCGTACCTATTTTTCAAGAACAAGTAATTAAACTCGCGATGGTGGCCGCAGGGTTTAGTGGCGGCGAAGCCGACCAGTTACGCCGCGCAATGGCCAGCTGGAAACGTAACGGCAAACTGGCTTACTTTAAAGACAAACTGATTAACGGTATGCAAGCGCGTGGCTACCCTACAGATTTTGCCGAGCGGGTGTTTTCACAAATTCAGGGCTTTGGCGAATATGGTTTTCCAGAATCACATTCCGCCAGCTTTGCATTATTGGTGTATATATCGTCTTGGTTAAAATGCCATGAGCCCGCCGCTTTTTGCTGTGCCTTACTCAATAGCCAACCCATGGGTTTTTATAGCCCTAGCCAGCTCATTCAAGATATTCAACGCCATGGCGTAAGCATTCTGCCTATCGATATAAACCAAAGTGATTGGGAGCATAGTCTTGATTACAGTCAACATGCTAAAGGGGCAATTAGGCTGGGTTTAAAGCAAATTAAGGGCTTAAATAAAGGCAAATTTGCTCATCTATTAGCAAACCGCCCTAGCCAAGGGTTTAGCCACTTAAATCAACTCACCCAACAGTTAGATAAAACCAGCCTAGAGTCTTTAGCTACCGCCGATGCTTTTGCTTGCCTAGCGGGTCATCGCCATCAAACTCGCTGGCAAATGAGTGGCACAGAAGCACCACTGCCATTATTTGATATGCCCAAGGAAGCCGAGGTAAACCTCACTGCCCCTAGCGAAATTGAAGATATTAAACAAGATTACCTCGCTACACGCTTAAGCTTACGGCGCCACCCCATGCATTTATTGCGCGAACATCAAGCACTAAAAAATTGTTACTCGCAAACGCAATTACATCAGTGCAAGCACGGTCAGTTGGTTAAGGTGGCAGGTTTAGTCGTGGGTCGACAACGACCCGGTTCTTCGGCCGATGTCACCTTCGTTACCTTAGAAGATGAAACAGGCAACAGCAATGTGATAGTCTGGTCAGCAACCGCTAAAGCGCAGCGCCAAGCCCTTATCTCATCTCGTTTACTTAAGGTTCATGGTCGTTTAGAGCGCTGCGATGAGGTAATACACATTATTGCAGGGAAGCTAGAAGACTGTTCGTGGTTATTAGCCGATCTTTCAGTGCGTTCACGCGATTTTCACTGAACTAATCAACGGCAATGTACAGTTAAGCAGCAAGTAAATAGGACAACAATGTTAGACCGCTACGCCATAAAAATCATAAAGACGCCGTTAGATTTAAGCGCACAAATCCTCGACAAAGCAGGCCTTAGTGCTAATCAAGTCACCATTATCGGCTTTTTTATTGGCTTAAGTGCCATTCCATTTTTAGCCTTTCAACAATATCAAATGGCTCTGTTGCTGATAATCCTCAATCGGATCTTTGATGGCTTAGACGGCGCATTGGCAAGACGACAAGGCTGTAGCGATTTTGGCGGATATTTAGATATTGTCTGTGACTTTATTTTCTACTCCGGCATTGTATTGGGATTCGCCCTCGCTGCGCCAGAGCAAAATGCCATCGCCGCCAATGTGCTTATTTGGACATTTATGGGCACCGGGTCTAGCTTTTTAACCTTTGCCATTATGGCCGCTAAACGCGACATAGATAATACAGTGTACCCGCATAAGTCGTTGTACTATCTGGGCGGGTTAACTGAGGGAACCGAAACTATTGCCACCTTTGTATTGTTTTGTTTATTTCCGCAGTACTTTACCGTTTTGGCGTTTACCTTTGCAGCATTGTGCAGCATTACCACAGTCACTCGCATATTGGCGGCCAAAGCCACTTTTATCGACGTCAGCCCCAAAGAATGCGACTAACAAAGCGTTTTTAGAACCTAAAAAAACCGGTAATACCGCGTATTACCGGTGGCTAATAAAGCCATGAATAAGCACCAAAGTGGCAACAGGCAGTGATTACCACTCACCAGATACTTATCGGTTTATGTAACTTAACTCTCGGCTAAACAGTTATAAGCATTAATGCTCATACCTGCAGTAAAGCCACCGTCTACACCAATAGTTTGGCCATTAACAAAGGCGCAATCAGGTGCGGATAAAAAATGAATGATAGCGGCAACTTCTTCTGGTTCTGCTATTCGGCCAAGCGGCACAGCTTTTTGCTCCATACGCAGTTGCGGCTCTCCGCCTTCGGCGCGCGCCATTGGCGTATCAACGGAGGTAGGACAAATGGCATTAACCCGAATGTTTTGCTCACCAAGCTCTAAGGCGGCAGTTCTAGTTATACCCAACACTGCCCACTTAGAGCTAACATAGGGAGCTAAATATGGCACCCCTTGCATACCTGCGGCTGAGGCGACATTCACAATGCTACCGCCTGTTGGCATATAAGGAGTCGCATGTTTAATTCCAAACACCACTCCCATGGTATTAACCTTAAAGTTGAAGTCGAAATCTTCTTGCTCAGACTCCAATAGCGTGTTGTAACCACGATTTACACCAGCACAGTTAACCAAAATATCGATTTTTCCATAGAGGTCATGGGCGACTGCCATTAGGTTTTTAACTGACGTTTCATCAGAGACGTCGGTTTTAACAAAACTTCCACCTAAGCGCTCGGCAAACTCTTGAGCATTTTTACGACCCGCAACTACAACAGTAGCGCCTGCATTAGCTAAGCGCTCAGCAGTGGCAGCACCAATGCCAGACGTACCGCCAGTAATTACCGCTACCTTTCCATCTAAATTAAAAAAGTGATTCATTGCTTACCCCTACTCTGTTTGTGCAGCCACTTGCTGCTCTGGAATGACGCTAAGTTAACGCTTACGGCGCGAGTAACAGAGTTACAAACCGGAGGGACAAGGTAAGTTACCTAGCAAATCACCAAGCAGTGACTTACTCAATGCATCTAAAAGACTAAAAACGAATTAAACAGGTAAAGGCGCTAAGTAAATGATTTAAATAGAACATCGAAGATTCAGAAGCAGTAAAAAAAAATAATTAAAATAAACGTGAACATAAACACAAAAACAAACGTTCTATTTAAGTGTAATCAATAAGAGGAAAGAACAATGAATAAAATACTAATCGCATTAAGTTTATTTATGGGAATGTTTTATTCTAGCCTCAGTATGGCCAGCGGCCCTTGCTGTAATAAGCATTACTCTACCATTAGCATGTGGGAAAAAACTGAGGACATGCAGCGCAACATGTACACAGCGCCGTCTATCAAGCAGTACTCTTCGGTAGATAGCTACATCAAGGTAAACGAATTAACTCGACCAAAGAATGTATCATACAGTCGTCGTATATATGCATCGCATTAAAATAGAAAGCGACAGCCATAGGCTGCCGCTTTTATTTATTCAACGGTTAACTTAGTAAGAGTAACCATTGTGGGTATTACTCAAAGAATAAAAAGTTGCTTGAACATAGTCTGAATCGTTGCCACTTTTATTTTGATTATAAACCCCAGCTTTAAAATACATATATTGGCTAGAGATATCGTAACCGCTATTACTCATATCAACCACTTGAACAACATCACTCTTACCAGGACGACTAATAGTTACTGTTAAGGTATTAGCAACCACTTTAATCTGATATGAAAAACGCTCATTCAATTTAATGCCGTCAGCAGGATCATTGGCACTATTATCTCGGCTACCAATCATCTCGTAGTATTGTTCACTGCCACTACGTGGCTCGTGAGCAATGTAGATTGAACCACGTGCATTGTCTTTTAGCTTACGGTAGTAAATACGCACTGGTTCGTCATCATTTGCATGGATCTGACCAATAATTACTCGGCCTACTTGACCGCTATCACCGCTGGTTGTTACATGGTTTACTGCCAAGGTTGCGTCTAAAACGCCGTTTACCCCACCCGCTGCATTTTGAGCCGACGAAGGAGCGCTTGAGAATACCCAATTGTTTTTGCCAACCCCTTTCGTGCTATGGCTGGTATCGCCACGACGCAACATTTCGCGTAATTCAGAGCGTGTGTAAGAGGTGCTCGAGGATGTTTTAGCACCACTAATCGGCGCTTTAAATACCATGCCTCCATCTGTCGCTGTATAGAAAAATTCGCTGCTTTGGTAACCGCTTGATAAGGCTTGCTCCTTAATCGTATCAGCTTTACCGTCACCGTTATCATCTACTGGCACACTTAAGGTCCAATCTAACAAATCAAAGTTACCCGATGGAGGTAAAGACGGATTAAGGTTAGGATCAACCGGTGCAGGATCTACTGGGTCTACGGGATCAGGGTCAACCGGATCGACAGGGTCAACGGGAGCACTTCCATCAACACAGCCAAATACTTTCGCTTCAATAATGCTATTCCAGTTATTGGCAGAATTCCCTTGCCCGGTAACTCTTACATAACGAGCGTCACTGTCGCTAATATCAAAACTTTCATAACCGCTTTCAATACCACTCGACATCGCACCAGTTAATACCGATGTCCAATTACTGTTATCACTAGAGGTAGCCACATCGAAGTAACTCGAACGCTGGTCGCCTTTTAAAAACACCACATCTAAACTCGTCACATTGGCGTTAGCTTGTAAATCAAACACTATCTGTTTGCCAATACCTTGAGATGACCAACGAGACTCAGTGCTTAGGTTGCCGTCTATAGCGTTTTCTGGGCCATGACCATCATTACTGCCATTATCACTGGCAGACGCAATAGTAAGGTTAGCTGGCGAAGAACATGAACCAACACTGACAGGCGGAGTAACAGAGCTAGGTTCAGAACTGCTGCTCAAAGAGAAATCATCAAAACGGCCTTCAGCACCGTTGTATTCTGCGAATACCGTCACTTGGTTAGCAGAGCCAGCACTGGCGGTTACGCTCACTTCCGTCCAATCGCTGCTAGCGCTAATTTTTTTAGTATATTCTTGCGAACCAAAACGCAAACCAATAGTGCCAGAGCCTTTAACAAAAGCCGTTAGCGTATAGGAAGTATTAGCCGCAATGTTAAGCGTTTGCTCTACACTTCCACCGCTGCCGTTAATTTTTACTGATTTACTGCCGGTTTGAGCAACACCAGACAAAGAAGAAGGATCGGTATCTGTCCAGCCATCAAATTGGCTGCTACTTTCAAATCCGGGGTTAGTAAGAGAAATTGTTTCTGCTAGCAATACAGGAGATTGCAACAATACTAAGGCACCTAGCCCAGCAGTGATGCGATTTCGCGTCAGTTTCATTATTATATGTCCTATGTATATGCGCCCAATAAAGGCTGTCCATTCCGTGCCCTCGCTCTCGTCGTTGGCATCGCTTACACATCCATGCGCTAACAGGCTAGCCGCTATACCACATTGCGGTAATTTCCTATTCACTACTGCTTAGAAATGTTAAATAAACCTTAACAATAAATCATACAATACCACCTTTGTAATGATCACATTTCTGACCACCGAGCTAATTCTCTGCCAAAAACTTGAGGTAGCTCACTAAGCCTGGTTAATTAACTTCAATTACATAAATGCAATAAAATCAGTAAATTGAACGAGAAATAGTGATTTAATGTAAGTATCACTGAATTTACAGAGTAAGCCGTCAATTTAACCAATGGACGAAATAAGTTGGCAGGCTGTTTTTGTGCAAAAGCGGTAATGAATGAGGATTTGGTGATTTTTTAAGACAAAATATAATGAGGTAATACGCTACCAATTGTATGGCATATAAGGTGTAAGCTAACTAAATGAAATAAAAAAGCCTCGCGACGCGAGGCTTTTTTTCATTACTCGCCGTTTTAAGCCACATCTTCCTCTGGAAGGCGGTGCTTACTGTTATTTAAGAGCTCTAAATTAGCTGCTCGGGCTTTTTCAGAGTCACCTGCCATAATGGCTTGATAAATAGCAGTGTGCTCGGCCATACATGTGCCCCCTTCTTTTGAAGAGTGTTTGAAGAAACCCACAAACATTACCTGCAGCACGTTAGCAAATGGAATATAGAAATTATTCGCGGTTGCTAAGTAAACCAAACGGTGGAACTGTAAATCAGCCTGTACCCAACCAGAGGCATCTTCATCACCATTAGCAATGGCTACCATGTGCTGAAAGCATTCAGACAACAATACCCGTTGTTCAGCCGAAGCGTTCTTTGCCGCTAGTGCTGCGGCTTCTGGCTCAATGGCACGTCGCAGTGCTAAAAACTCGGTTAGCAGGTCTTGGGTTTCGCCTATCCCTGCCATCCAACTTAACAACTGAGAATCCAGCATATTCCAATGGTCCCTTGTTTTCACTCGGGTGCCAATTTTGGGGCGCGATTCTAACAAGCCTTTAGAGCTGAGGTGTTTAATTGCTTCACGCAACGCGGTTCTGCTTACGCCAAACTGCTCACACAATTCCATCTCTGAAGGAATAATACTGTCTTGAGGAAGCGCGCCAGACAAAATGCTTTTAGCTATTTCCCTTGCTACCTGTAAGTGTAAGCTGCGCGATGCGCCTTCAATCATTGCAAATTCGTTAGCCATAGGTGTCCTTTTGCTATCCTATGAAATCAACCATACATATTAATTTAGTGCAGCATATTCAATACCGCTCAACTAAAGTGTGTCTACGTTAACAGATTTCAACATTTACACTAGCTAACTGCACATAGGATTTTGATATTACTGTACTTTTTTCAATACAGTCACTGTCAAAAATGACTAAATGTGTTGCCTATTCCCGACAGTATCGCTTAAAAAACCATCACATATGTATTACAATTAATGTTGTTTTCACTTCCCCCTAAACGTAATAGCTAAATGCTGTTTGTGCGAGAGAGTCACCGATAACTAAAAATCAAATAAGAAGCTTGAGACTATTTTGATGGGATCTAGATAACGTTTTCAATCTGACAAGATATAAAAGTGAGATCATAATCTCACTTAGCCCCTTATGTCATACAATAATGCCATAGTGCTTGTTAAGGTAAGGTTATCTACTATGGAAGAGGAATTACAGACATGGATTTAAACGTCCTTATCGTACTCATTTATTTTTGTTTTCTAATCGCAATCGGTTGGATGTTCCGTACATTTACCAATAATACCAGTGACTATTTCCGCGGGGGCGGCAAGATGTTGTGGTGGATGGTAGGTGCAACCGCCTTCATGACACAGTTTAGTGCTTGGACATTTACCGGTGCCGCAGGTAAAGCCTACACCGACGGCCTAGCCGTTGCCATTATCTTCGTAGCCAATGCCTTTGGTTACTTTATGAACTACGCCTACTTCGCGCCTAAATTCCGTCAACTTCGTGTTGTAACGGTAATTCAAGCAATCCGCATGCGTTTTGGTAAATATAACGAGCAAGTATTTACTTGGTCTGGTATGCCAAACAGTGTGGTATCTGCCGGTATTTGGCTAAATGGTTTGGCTATTATTGCCTCTGGTATTTTTGGCTTCGACATGACCTGGACCATTGTACTAACCGGTTTAGTCGTACTTATTATGTCTGTAACGGGTGGCTCTTGGGCGGTAATCGCATCTGACTTTATGCAGATGGTGGTGATTATGGCCGTAACAGTAACCTGTTGTATTGTTGCCATTATCCACTCTGGCGGCGTAGGTAACATTCTAGATGACTTCCCACGTGACTTCGTTATTGGTGACAACCTTAACTACGTAAGCATCTTAACCATTTGGGCATTCTTCATCTTTGTTAAACAGTTCAGCATTACCAATAACATGCTTAACTCTTACCGTTACCTAGCGGCTAAAGATTCAAAAAATGCTAAAAAAGCGGCTTTGTTAGCCTGTTGTTTAATGACCTTAGGCCCGGTGATTTGGTTTATTCCACCATGGTTCTTAGCAGGCCAAGGCGTAGATCTAGCCGCCATGCACCCAGAAATGGGCAGCAAAGCAGCCGACGCAGCATACCTAGCCTTTGTTGAGCTATACATGCCTGCAGGTATGGTAGGTTTGCTTATCGCTGCAATGTTTGCCGCAACAATGAGCTCAATGGATTCAGGCCTTAACCGTAACTCTGGTATTTTTGTTAAAAACTTCTACGAACCAGTACTACGCCCTGACGCATCAGAAAAAGAGTTAGTCGCCGTTTCAAAAATCACCTCTACAGTGTTTGGTGTACTAATTATCTTATTCGCCCTATTCATTAACTCGCTCAAAGGCTTAAGCCTGTTCGACGCAATGATGTTTGCCGGTGCCATGCTTGGCTTCCCAATGACAATTCCTGCCTTCCTTGGCTTCTTCATTAAGAAGACACCAGATTGGGCTGGCTGGGGAACACTACTAGTAGGTGCTTGTGTATCTTACGTAGTAGGTTTTGTGATTGGTCCAGAGCATATCCAAGATATCTTCAACCTAGACCAAGACTTAACTAACCGTGAGTGGAAAGACCTTAAAGTAGCCATTGCTCTAATTGGTCACATTGCTCTAACCGGTGGTTTCTTTGTAATGTCTCAGTTGTTCTACAAAGGCTTGAGCGAAGAGCGCTCTAAAGATGTAGACAAGTTCTTTAACAACTTGCATACACCATTAGTGAACGAGTCTGCAGAACAAGAAGTGCTAGATAACAAACAACGTAGCATGTTAGGTAAATTAATCGCCGCAGCGGGTGCCTTTGTAATGTTATTAGTAGTGTTGCCAAACAGCATGGGTGACCGTTTAGTGTTTATCTTATGTGGAGCCATTATCCTTTGTGTTGGTGTGCTACTGATTAAAGCGAACACCAGTAACAAAACACCCCCTACTAGCCAACCAGCAGTAGAATCAGAATCATAGTAAGACCTGTAGTATATAGGAACTGACCATTCCTTCTTTTGCAGTGTTTAGGGTGTTGGCCTAAACACTGCCTTTTTGGTTCTAGGCCTTGGTAAAACGCCAAAGCTGGGTCTCTTCTAGTAGATAAAAAGCTAAGCGTAACCCGCTTAGCTTTTCTTTTTGCTTTTTCTAAAGAGCGGAACAACACGAGTTTGCTAGGCTCTCGCTTAAAGTAAGCCGCCATTTGCCAGTGTATACACCACTACTTAGTCACACACCTAACAAAACCATTTAGCTCAGCAACACTTTTAATATGATGCAACTCTTTATCTTGCGACCGCTCTGTTAAGCCTTTTACAAAATCATCATTCCAGAATGTTGGGCTTAGCTTGAGCATTTTATAGCTCTGTAGCGTGCCTTTTAGCACCGAACTACCATCTGGCCAACCCTCAGGCTTTACCAACAAGCCTTTAAGCATTCGTTTAGTCGCAAGCCAATAACTGGTTGAATAAGGCAGGTCGATGTAAATTAAGGTGTCTGCCGCTGCTAAACGCTGATTGAAGGAAGCTAGCGGACCAAAACCGTCGATGATCCACTGCTCGCGAGACAAGAGATCCTGATGTGCTTGATCATATATCTCACGCGCTACCCTTTCGCCATTTGCCTTAAACACCAGCGAATCGAGTTGATATAAGGGAATGTCTACCGCTGAGGACAACGCCTTGCTTAAGGTAGATTTACCACTGCCCGGCTTACCAAAAACAGCTATTTTCTTCATGTGAACTCCTTGTAGTAATAATCCCCTGAGGCAGATACAAAAAACCCACCTCTTTGGGTGGGTTTTACACATCAACAGCGCATTAACAATCCCACCATTCCTAAGGAATGATGATAATTCGTAGCGCCTGTTGCGTAAGATAAGTATTCATAGTCTTATCCTTAACGATGGAGAGGGCGTTGTCAATCGTGGTGGGAGAAACGTATTCTGTCTTTTTTGCCCGAAAACGTCTAAATCATAAAGCACTTAACTGATTCCATGTTTCATTTAAATCTGAATTTAAAAAATTTGTATCCTGCTTCCAAAAGTTCATATAGAAGCACAAATAGCCATAAGCCTGTGACGAGAAAAATAAACACTATAAAATGGGAGGCGAGTTTAGTAAAAAACCTAGTGTTTTTAGGGCTTGAGTTATTTAACGAGGTTTTACCAAAAAGTCCTTCAGCACAGTTTCGACAATAGTTTTGGGCTTTAATAACAAGTAGACCATCGCAGAAAAACTTCCTTTCACAACAAAAACACTTCATAATTTTATTCTTTTAATAGGAACACACCATAGCAAATTTAGTTGACCACTACACAGCGCTCTCGATTCCTCTTTAAGAAAGCATCATGTTCAGAGATAACTAGTTTAACATTCGCCTCTTCTAGCTCATTGTTACTTTCGTTCAAGACTGATGCTGCAAGTTCAATGACAGACTCATAGTCAACTTCATGACCATTTTCGCGGAACTTTCTTCAGCGTTCTTTAACAGTTCATCGAACAACTTTAGCTCCCCTATATGCAACCGATATAAGAGCGTTATAAAGAGAAAGGCATCTTATTTTAAGAATGCCTTTTCCCAGTTATGGCACATTTTATACAGTTTACTCTACCACCTAAACCTTTAAGTTTCAGTAGCCTAAAAAGAAAATGACAAAATTCTCACAATAAAGGAATGCGAGCTTTGGTGGATACCAGCTGTGTAAGAAGGCGCAGTTAAAGCAACTTGAATAGCTGCTTTTACTTTTTAATCAGTGATCCAATCACTTGCGGAGATTTTGCAAAAATGCGCTTAGTTTGGGCGAGAAATAACTCGCCAGTGGCTACGGCATCCATCAGTGCATTGTGCCCATTGTACTCGGGTAAGCCATAACGTTGGCGAATAGCCGATAAACGAAAATCCCCAGTTTTTTGATGATTAGCGTTGGCAATTAACGATTTTTCTAAACTTAAGGTATCTACCCAAACTAAAGGTAAGGTATTCAACTGGTATCGCTGCTTTAGATAATAATCAATAAATTGCTGCTCTACACAACAACCATGCACCAATAATACTCGGCCCTGCATCGCTTCAAAAAGCTGATCCATAGCTTGGTCTAGGCTGATCCCCTGCGCGAGCATTTCTGGCACAATTTGGTTAATAACCGCGGTTTCTGCTTTAACTTTGTTGCCACTGTTGATGTAACAATGCGAGGCGCTGTTTAGGTCTATGCTCAAATTCTTCATCACTGTGTAGCCAATGCTAAGAATATGATCGTTTTCTGGGTGCAAGCCGGTGGTTTCAAGATCGAAGGCGAGAAACTCGAGGTCTTTAATATTGGAGCTTTCACTGGGAAGCGTGGCTTCTAACAGCCGATTAAACTTTTTAGGTAAACCACCACTAGCTATCACCTTTGCGCGGGCGCGGCCTAGCTTCGCCAGTGGTTTAAAACGTGTGAACATTGCTTACCCTATTTTTCGCTAAAACGCAGCTTAGCAGCATCTTGTAGGTTATTAATGATACGAAATGCGTCTTTTAAGTGCTCTCGTTCAAAGTTACCAAAACTTTTAGGGGCAATATAGTTATCTGGCGCAGAACCTTCTTTTAATGCTTTAAGTTGATGGCGGAATCTAAGTTGTGTAATAAACCGATAAGCGCCTAGTACGTCTTTTAGAGCATCTTCACTGAGTATTTTTTTCTTTGCAGCACTGGTGAAGCGTTGCTCGGTGCCGGTATCGTCACTATTAACCGCTAAACCGTAAATGCGGCCTAAGTCGACAATAAGCAGTAAAGCATACTTTTTAATATCGAGCATTTCACTGTGTTCGCCGCCCTTCTCCAACACTAGGTTGTTAAAAATACCTAGGGGTGGTTGTACCGATACAGAGTCTGTGACCAGTGAGTTTAAGAAGGTTTTATTGTTATTAAGTAATGCGTACAAATGCTGTTGAAGCTGCTCCGACAAACTGGCGTCGCCATAAATACTGCGAACTTCCATAAACACCGTGGCATTTAACAACATGCTGTATTCAGGGTTAGACACCCATTTACGGTAATACTCTTTCCATACATTAATCGGCTGACACCACTTTGGTGTCGCCGCCATAAACTTGCCGGTACATAAGGGGTAACCACAGGCGTCCATGGCGTTACACACGTACATGGCTAAATGGGTAAAGTACATGCGGTCAGACTTACTAACGTTCTCTGGCAAAATAATAGCACTGTCTTGATCAGACAACATGTGTACTTCGTTACGAGCGTGAGAGCCCGCTACTACCCAAGTATATGCACAAGGTGGATCGCCTAGTTTGGCTTCGGCCATTTGAATCAGTCGGCGATTATAGGCATCCATTATCATGGCCATAACTCGGCCTATTACCTCTACCCTCACCTTACCTTCGACCAGCGCTTCAAATATCGCTTGGCGCTCTGAAGTCAGTTTTGCTAGCCCTTCTACAGTTTCGGTGTACTTAATTTTTTCAATCAGGAAGATCGCCTGCACGCGGTGCTTTTGCACTAAATGTGAAGTGGTGAGCAAGCCCAATACCTGATTGTTCTCCACCACTGGCAAGCTGCGAATGTTGTGTTCCATCATCAGTGAGGCGGCGGTAAGAATAAGATCGTTCGGTTTAGTGGTGACCGCTGGCGAGGTCATTACGTCACTAATCGGGCGAGTGATGTCGTAGCCTTCGGCAATCACCCGTTTGGTCATATCACGGTCTGAGATTAAGCCGCATATAACACCGTCTTTTTTAATCACCGCAGTAGACGAGCGGCACTGCACTCGCATTTCGTTCGCCACCGCTTGTATCGACATATCGGCAGTGACCACAGCTACCGTTCCGCTAGCAACTTCCGACACCTTTTTAAAGAATAAGCCTTTCTCGTTGTCAGACCACACCACGTTTAGCGCCGACTGCAGGCGTACTCGCGCTTTAGAAGCAAAGCTGTCGGCGTATTCTGGATGCTGCTCAAGCAGTTGGGTTAACTCGGTATGCGGCACCATGTACAGCAAGGTGTTTTCAATTGCTGTTGCACTATAGCCATCAAGCGCGTCTTTTAGTGGCTCTAAAAAAGTAAAACCAAATAAGTCTTCTTCGCCGAGTTTTGAGCGTAACACCCCATCAGGTTTACGCTGCTCCATTACCCCAGTGCGAATAATGTATAGGAAACACTCTGATTTATCGGAACCGAAGCGAATTTGCTCGCCTCGCGCCAAATAGCTAATGGTTACCGACTCTCCAATTTGCCGCTGCAAGGCTGGCGGCAATAAATTAAATGGATAAATCTGCGACAAAAATTCGATAATGTTCGGCAACAGTGTTTGCGGCATGGTAATAACCTATCTTCAGCAATAGTATTATTATATTGTTATTACATGTAATTACTATGAGCTAACTCGAATTTGCTGCCCATTTAGCCACTTATCAACAATAGAACAGTGACAACTATAGAGGCGAAATAGCTAATAGGACCAACGCTTGTATCTGTTGCAAAGAGCCTTGGTCTGAAAAACCAAGCTCTATCCAGGCCGAACGTGGGCTGCGTTTAGGGTGGGATATAGAGAGCACAGGATGCCGTAAGCCTTGCTCAGCAATGCTTGTTCGCCCTAGTTTTAAATCTAACTCATCGCCTTGATGAAAGTGAGCAAACTCTTTGCCTTTATAAACAAAGCCGTAAAAGCCTCCGCTGTCGTTTGGCCAAAACGTCTCGCTAATACCCGCTTTCGCTAACAGCCAAGTATGCAGTTGCTGTTTTAGTGGCGAGTAAGAATGCTTTACCTGCTGCTGTAAAGCGGCCATTTGCTCAGAGCTTTCTTGTTTAGCCATTGGGCAAACCCGCTTCATGTTTCAGCAACCAGTCTTTACGATGAATACCACCACCGTAGCCTGTTAGCTGGCCGTTAGCGCCAATCACTCTGTGACAGGGAATAATAATGCTAATACGATTTTGGCCGTTGGCCGAGGCTACCGCCCGCACGGCATTAGGTACCTCTAAGTACTCTGCTTGTTGGCCGTAACTGCGTGTTTCACCATAGGGAATATCCATTAGCCCACGCCATACCAATTGCCTAAATTCGGTGCTTGGAGTGTCTAGTGCTACGTCAAACTGTTTGCGGGTTCCAGCAAAGTATTCAGCAATCTCAGTCTGAACTTGATCCAGGTGTGGGTTTTCTCCCGGCAGAATAACGGCTTTTAAACGTTTAGTAAGATCGTTAAATTCAGTCTCCAACATTCGGCGGTCGGTAAACTCTAGCAAACAGATACCCTGCTGAGTGGCGCAGCCATACATGGGCCCAATTGGCGTGGTAAAACGCACAATATTAATCACATTGCTGGTTTTGCCAGTTGGCGCGCCACCAAACACTTTCTTAAACCCTTCATTAAACCCACTTAGCGATTCGTAACCCGAATCAAAGGCTGAATTACTAATGCTATCGCCTTGTTGAATTTGGCTAAAGGCCGAGTTAATTCGCACCATGCGTTGATAGGCATGAAAAGTAATTCCATGGTGCTTCTTAAACCAGCGGCGCACTTGAGCAGGATCTAGGTGACGCGCGCGTAAATCAACGTCTTTAATTCGCGTAAAGTTGTCTTGCTGAATATCATCTAACAGCGCTTTTATGTAATCTGGGGCTTCGTCTAAAGCTTGCATCGGTTTGCATACTTTACAAGCTCTATAGCCGTGTTGCAGGGCTTCTTGCGCGCTGTTGTAAAATGTAACGTTCTCGATTTTAGGTTTGCGCGCTCGACAGCTTGGTCGACAAAAAATACCGGTGGTTTTTACTGCGGTGTAGAACACCCCTTCGTACTGGGCATCCTTGCGGCTCATTGCGTCATACTTTTGCTGAAAGCTTAGTGGTTCCATAAACCTTTACTGCTTAATGAGAGTAGATAAAACCAAAATAACTCAGTGTAGATTTATCGGCTACCGAAAAATGAACAAGTATTTTTTAAGTAATGCCTAACAAAGCGGTCGATTAAGAAATCGATACGGTTGCCAGGCAATCCGCTAAATGACGGCGCCAAAAGCCAACTAGGTTTACGCTACTGGGTAATGGTTTTAGACATGTTGTAGCCGGTAACACAAAGCCAAGCTCTTGGTACAATGCTAACGCGCGCTGATTACTAAATGCGACTCTAAGCTTGATTTGGTTAATACCAAACCCCGTCAACTGCTGTTCAAGCGCCTTCATCGCCAGTTTCCCAAACCCTTTGTTGCGCTGCTTGGGGAAAATATAAAAATCATAAATGTAAGTGGATTGGTCACTCGCTTGAATAGAGTGCCATAAATAACCAATCAACTCTGATTGCTGCTCGATACAAAACAGTTGGTGGCCTTGGCTTTCTGCCCCTTGCGGAAAGCTTTGTTCTAGTGTTTGTTGGGCTAACTCTAACGCCCTTTCTTTAGAGTGCCCTTGATTCGCTGCGATATCGCGGCTGTAATCATCAACAAAATACTCACAGTAGTCTGCAAACTCCTTAGCGGTAATTGCCCGTAGCGTAACCATTAGGTTCTAAACCCCCACACTGCATCTATCAGCTTAATCATCAGTTCTTTGGATACTCCATTGTCATCCAGTTCTGGCATATATTCTACAAAGTCAGCGCCGATAAATTTAGGGCTAGATGCAACCGAATAGACTAAGTGAATTGCCTCTCTAGCACTTAAGCCACCTACATTAGGCGTAGCGCACGCTCTATAAATACTGCCGTCTAGCGCGTCGTAATCGAAAGATAAATAAATATGATCGTAGTTATCATTTAGCTCAGTCATCAAACTAGAAATAACGCCGTTTATTCCTAAGCTATCTATGCTTGGCATACCGTAATGGCGAATACCAAGTTCGCTAATCAACCGTTGCTCGTTAGGCATTACATCTCGTACCCCAATGTAATAAATATCTTGAGGCTTAAGCACTCGTTCTGGATCAATATCCCACACTTTATCGGGGTATTTGTCCATAAGCATCGCTAAAGGTTTACCATGCAAATTGCCATCTAGCTTATCGTTACAATCTGCATGTGCGTCCACCCAGATAACCGCTACCTTTTTGTCCCGTTGTTTCTGATAAAAGGTCATTACCGCCTGCAACGTACCCACTGCGATAGAATGGTCCCCACCAATAGTTATAGGAATGCGCCCCTGATAAAAGCTATTGAGTACGGCAGCGCAAAGCGCGTCTCCGTAATCCGCTAAGGCGCTTACCTTTTGTTCTGCCTCAAGCAAACCCATTACCTCACTAGAAGGGCTCACATCACCGCAATCTTTAATGTCCGCATCCCAGCGGCTATTTCTAACATCGATCCAATTCGATAGCCCTACCCAAGTATTTTGGCCAGCTTGCCTAAGGCCATTTACGGTATTTTGCTTAGTGATCACGCAACCTAAATGATTAAAGGGAGCACCGATGATGTCAAAGCGTTTGGTCATATTGGGTAAACTCACGAGTGGTAGCTAACGCTAAAAATAGAGATCAATTAAACCACTAACAAATAACTTATTCATCAGTAATCTATTGATTAAACGGGAAAATGAAGTGGGCAGCTACCGTGTCAAGCAATTCTAGAATAAAAAGGGCTTTGCTGGCATCAATAAGCAAAGCCCTAGATGGGACTAATTAAGCTAAATGCTGTTTAAAGAAAGCGATGGTTCTGTTCCACGCTAGCTCAGCATTGTCTTTGTCATAACGGCCTGTGGAGTCATTATGAAATCCATGATTGGCTTGCGCGTACATATGCATGTCAAAGTCGACGTTATTGGCCCTTAAGTCTTGCTCGTACTCAGGCCAAGTAGCGTTTACCCGTTTATCTAACTCAGCTAACTGAATCTGCAGCGGCGCTTTAATGTTGGCTCTTAACTCTTTTGCTGCAGGGGTGCCGTAGAACGGTACACCTGCATTAAGCTCGGTGCCCATGCGCGCAGCCAGCATGTTCACCACATAACCACCAAAACAAAAACCAACTGCACCCAGCTTGCCGTTGCTGGCAGAATGACTTTTTAGAAAACTGGCGGCAGCTAAAAAGTCTTGTTCAATTTTGGCGCGGTCTAAAGATTTTTGCATACTGCGCCCTTCATCATCATTGCCAGGGTAGCCGCCTAAACTATGTAACGCGTCTGGTGCAAAGGCGATAAAACCATCTTTCGCTAAACGTCGCGCGACATCTTTAACATAAGGATTAAGCCCTCGGTTTTCATGAATAACCAAGACCACCGGTGCGCTTCCTTCCAAATTGGTAGGCATCACTAAATAGCCACGCCCTTCTCCATACCCTTTGGGGGAATCAAAAGTCGCAAACTGTGCTTTTATTTCTGGGTCGTTAAACGATACTTGTTCTGCCAAGGCGTAATTAGGTAACAAGGCTGACGACAACACCGCCATAGAAAACCCCACAGCCGCCAATTTAGATAAGCGCGCTAAAAAAGTACGGCGGTCAATAAGGCCATGAGCATACTCGTCGTACCAATCAAAGGCCTCTTGAGGAATGGCATACTGTGGTTTGCTGTGTTGCTGTCCTGTCATTGGTGTTTCCATTACTTGCTCCTACCCTTTGGTTTAATGTATTACTTTAGCTCAATTAAAAGTACTTAGTATTACTTTACAAACTATCACTTCGATCACCTAAGTTAAGTGACCCAATATCCATTTATGCTTTGGGTTTACGCGGTGGTAATGCAGCAAATTGCGGAAGCTGCTGGCTGTCGACAAACCAAGGTGCCTTGTGGGCACAAAAAATATTCTGAATCGGTTCTATGTTGGGGTGCTGATCTAAGGTACCGGCTGGGATCACCATAGTTTTTCCAGTTTTCGCGAGCCAAGGCAAAGACGAACCACAAGTGCGACAAAAGGCAGTAGCAAAGTACTTAGTGTGCTCAGGTTGATAGCGCTGAACCTTGTCTTCACCGGCCAACCACCGAAATTGGCTGGGCAATACAAACAAATTAGCAGCATGGGCACTACCAGTAAATTTGCGACATCGAGAGCAATGACAGTATTGAAAAATGCCTAAATTGTCGTTTATTTGGTAGCTCACCTCTCCACATAAACAGCTCCCCTCTATATCGGTTTCTTGCATACATCCCCCTTGGTTTCCTTGCCTACTGAACTACGCTAAGTGTAGCGAGTATTACTGAGGCAGCAGTGGCTATATGCTTCTCCCCAAAAACTTTAAATACCTTAGCCGAACGACGCTATGGCGCTAACAAATGCTGCTAATAGTGTTTCGGTACTGGGCTTAACAACGTTATTTCAAGCCTAGAGCGTAGCTTTGAGTTTGATACATCAACTCAATTAAACGCTGATAATTTGAATCAAGACAGTTTGATGTCTCATTTAGCACAAGCTCTCATTGACCTCGGTTTTTAACCAGAGGTATCTTGGTGTTATTGTAGTACAAAATATCAATCTAAGTAGTTGAAGGTGAGCTTATGAAAGTAAAAACTCTTGCTGTTATGATGCTAGGAGCTTTAAGCACTAGTGTAGCCGCTGCCAATACCACGCCAGCAGAGGTGCTAGACCTATCTTGTTGGAAAGTAACGTTGCCAGTGTCTTTAGACAATGGCGATCGCCCTACTGAATTCAGTGAAAAAGAGATCGCTAAAGGCGCGATGCACGCTGATTACTTTTACGTAAATGAAGCAAAAGATGGCGTTGTTTTCCGTTCTCCTGTTCAAGGGATAAAAACCTCTAAAAACACGAAGTATGTTCGCTCAGAGCTTCGTGAAATGATGCGTTGCGGCAACACCAGCCACAAAACAAAGGGCGTTAACGGTAACAACTGGGTATTTGGTCACAACGAGTCAGTAGATTCATTGAAAAATGCAGCAGGTGTGGATGGTAACTTAAAAGCGACTCTGTCTGTTGACCACGTAACCTCTACCGGTGAAATTTGGCAACAAGGCCGGGTTATTATTGGTCAAATTCACGCACCCGATGATGAGCCAGTTAAAATTTACTACCGTAAACTGCCTAACCATGAAACGGGTTCAGTATGGATAAGCCACGAGCCAAATGGTGGCGATGATATTACCTTCCCAATGATTGGCCCAACTAAACCAAATTACTGGAAACAAAAAGATAAAGACATCGCTAAGTCATATGATGACGGTATCGCTTTAGGCGAGAAATTCTCTTACGAAATTGACATTAACGGCGCTGATATGACGGTAACGATTAGCCGTGAAGGCAAAGCCGATGTAGTGCAAAAAGTAGATATGCAAAATTCTGGCTACGGCTTAGAAGACCAATGGATGTATTTCAAAGCGGGTGTATACAATCAAAACCGCTCTGGTGAGCCAGAAGACTACGTTCAAGCAACGTTTTACAGCTTAGACGTCACTCACGGCGCGGCTAAATAAACACAACATTGTAGCTATACAACCAAATAAAAAAGCGCGTTGAAGTTAAACTTTCAATGCGCTTTTTTCTATTCGGCCATAATGAGCGCTAGAAACGTTTACCCACACTAAAGCGGAATAAGTCGGCATCATCTTGGTGGCCTTTCCGGTCAATCACCCGACTAATACTCACCCCAAAGTAACCATCTTCGAAAAATGACCAATGCGGGTAGTAATTAGCACCAAAGCTCACAATGCCTTTCAAATCATAAGCGCTGGTGTGTTCAACCTTATCCACGACAAAGTAACCACCACCGCCCATTCGGCCTTCAAAGTTGTTACCCAAAGGAATAATTTTCCATAGCTGTGTGGTAAATCCGCTACGGTCTGTTGCGCCGTTGTAGCCACCCTCATCAATGTAACCCAGTGATAAGGCGAGGTTGTTATGGAAGCGCTTGGCCATATCTACGCTATAACCCACCTTGGTTTCAGGTCCGCCATGGTTAATTTTTACATTCATCACTGAGGCCCAAACATCATCAACCCAGCGATAGCGTGCTTCTCTTGGCTGGTAATCTGAATTATCGATATCCCAACCCACACCAATCAATAAGGAGTTGCCGTTTGGTCGTGCAGACATAAGATAACTGTTTAACTGCAAGCGCAAATGCGCGCTATCGCTAAAGCGCTTTAAGGGGTAGATAAAGGCCAATGTACTCATCGCCCCTACCCTTTTTTCATTTAACTCTAAGCCTGTTTCATCCACTGTTGTGTCGAAAGACATATACGGGCCAGCACCCACTTCTAAGCGAAAAGCATCTGAAGGCACATACACATAGGTAGCGTGAGCAGAAAACCCATCTCGATGATGGTTATATGGGTGGCCTTCATTGGCGTGAATTAAATCGACCCGCCAGTTACGATGAAAATGCTGGCCAAAACGAATATCAAAAGAGCGGAATTGTTGCTTCTCTTGTTCTTCTGTTGCGCCGTCATCTAGATGGGTAATACCACTGCCCCCAGTAATAGAGAAGTAACTATCTGCACTGGGCTTAAGCAAGGTTTTTGCGCTAACCGGAGCAACAGTGACTAAAGCACTAAGGCTTAGCGATAAACAACAAACAGTGAGGGTTGATTGAATAAGAGATCGAACAGAATAGATAGGCATTGGCTTTAAAGTTTAGTAAATACTTAAATAAATATGTAAAACAGCAGCTTAGCTGCTATTGGGCGAAGCGCTAGCCTAACCTATAAACCAAAGTAATATCAGCAAAACGACCGAATGAATAGAAAACAGGCGCTTTTAAGCCATGTTCAGTACATTTTGGCGAAGATCGTAGTGACCCGAGCCGTTTTATTGTCTATTTTCGCTATTTCTTAAATGATAGTGATAAAACTGAGCAGTGTTATCTGCACCGCCTTGCGTGGAAAATCCTAGCTTATTTAGTAACCTTTGAGAGGGAGTATTATCTTGGCTTACGCCTGCAATAACAGTAGTAAATTTTCGCTCCTGCTCCGCCCAAGTAATAAACCCCTCTAGCAGTTCTAGCGCAAAACCTTGCCGCCAATAATTTTCACCCAGTAAGTATCCTAAATGCGCGCGGCTTTGGTCATCAGGGTAAACAAACATAAAACCAATCATCTGTTGGTCACTCATTTTCGTTACCACAAACAAGCGACTGCCTTGGCTCACCTGTGTTAACCACTGCTCAGCCTTACCTAAGTCGGTTACGTTCTGAAAATAAGGCGGCAACTCACTGGTTACAGCTGGAGTGAGTAACTCCACAGCGCGCAACATAAGCAAAGGTTTGTTTGTTGCAATGTAAGCGGTATCAGCAGCTTCCACATAGAGTCGCTTGGTACTGTAAATACTCAAGTTTGGTATAGGCGCATTGCTCACAACATACTCCTAGTTATCTTCACCGCTTCTTTGTACAAGCCCTTCATTGAATATTCTCACCCGACCAACGCCATGCCCGCTACACTAAGTGATAGATTTGTTTAAGCGGATAGTTGCTATCAATGTTAAGGAATAAAGGTGCTAAATGAAATTGTTAAAGGTGATTGTTTCACTACTCATATTGCTAACTTGCAAACCAACACTTGCGCAAAACAACCCGTGGGAAGCAGCCACCAGCACCTATAAAGCACCCGCTGCTGCAATTGGTTCTTATGCAAATGGTTGTTTAGCCGGTGCACAAGCGTTACCGCTTGAGGGCGAAGGTTATCAAGTTATTCGTAGCCAACGCCAGCGCTACTATGGGCATCCCAATTTGGTGAACTTCATCAGTGATTACGCCAAACAACTGAAACAACAAGGTATCAACAATATTTTGGTGGGTGATATGTCTATGCCACGCGGCGGCCAGTTTAATTTTGGCCATAGCAGCCATCAAATTGGCTTAGACGTAGACATTTGGCTCAAACTTGAAAACGATACACTCAGCACTAAGCAACTGGCTAAACCATATGCGGTAAGCGTAGTAGACAAAAAACAGCTAACCATTAATAAAAGCAACTGGAAGGGTGAGCATAGAACCATGCTTAAAGTTGCCGCTCAAGATGAGCGAGTTGCGCGTATTTTTGTCAGCCCAGTGATTAAAGAGCAGCTCTGTAATCAGCGTACCGAGCAAGACGATTGGCTGCAAAAAATTCGCCCTTGGTGGGGGCATACTTCGCATATGCATGTGCGACTAGTGTGTCCTGCTGGCGATAAACAGTGTAAAAATCAGAAGCCGATTGCCAAAGGCCATGGCTGTGACGAGTTAGATTGGTGGAAAACCCAACTCAGTAATGCCCCTACTCTTAAGCCCGCTAAAAAACCAAAGCCGTTAAAAGTAAAACCGCTACCCTGCGAGCCCTTGGTGCAAAATTTACAAGCAAAGCAATAAAAGAGCTTGGACTAAATAACCAAAGAAGCGAAGCCCTTAATCGATACTTCGCTTCTAATTACGGCCTTAAATGGCTAACTACAAACCCGGTAACATTCCGCCACCAACCGGCATCGCTACCCCCGTTACATAGCTGGCGGCTGGGCTCGCTAAATAACTTACGGTATCTGCGATTTCACTCGGCTCAGCTGGGCGCCCCATCGCAATACCTGCATTCTCAAGTTTAGCGGCCTCTTCAATGCTTATGCCTTCTGCTTCCGCTAAACCCTCATAAGCTTGCTGTAACATGTCGGTTGCGATAGCGCCGGGGCACACTACGTTTACTCTCACTCCTTTGTTTGCGTATTCAAGCGCGAGTTCCTTGGTAATACCCACTAAGGCAAATTTGGTTGCCGTATAGGGATAAGGCATACCCGATAAGGCACCTAAACCGGCTAATGAAGCAATGTTTACAATAGCCCCAGCGCCTTGACGCACCATATGCGGCAGTACGGCTGCACACATTGCCATGGTGCCTTTTACATTTACCGCATAATTGGCATCCCAATCTTTACTTTGGTTCTCTAGAAACACTGGAGAGCCAGCACCAACACCGGCGTTATTAACCAAAATATCTACGCTGCCGTAATGATCTATCACTCGCTGAACTGCTGTATTCACCTCAGCTTGCTGAGAGACGTCAACAATCACACTGATTACTTCAGCACCTTGGGCAGTCAGGTCATCAACCACCAGCTGCAAGCCTTCTGCTGAACTACTTCGTCCGGTTAAGGCTATTTTAGCGCCCTGTTTAGCCAGTTTTAACGCAATTGCTCTGCCTAAACCTTTCATTTTTGTTGCGCCCGTTACAATGGAGACTTTACCTGTAAGCGTCATAATAATCCTCTGATATCAATTGAAACTAAATGCAAATAGTCTTCAATTAAGGACTTAAAACGAAGCGCTCCCTGCGCTCCTCAATCTATCCCTCGACTGTATTTAAGCTCTCGTACGAGACTGTTATTAATGGGTTTACACTGTTGCGTCTTCAGCAACTAATAATGCGTACTCTTCACGTAATTTCGCTTCATTTAAGCCGTATTTCGCTGCCGTTTGTTCAAAGAACGGTGTCCAATGGCTAGCAAGTACTTCCACTTCTTCGGTTTGTGCTTTAAGGCTGTAATAACCTTTTTGCCCAGGCATACGTGGAGCGCCTTTTCCTGGTAATGGCTGAGTTTGTTGCACCGCTTGAGTAAAGCGATCGGCCTTAGCCAGTACCTCACCAATTGGCCCAAAGTGGCTTGGGTCGATAGCGATGTAATAGCTCCCCCCTACTGATGGTTTGTCGGCGTCGCCATTTAAGTAATCAGTCAGTGTTGGCATTTCAGGCGCAATCACCCCTAATGGGTTAATAATTGCCGTTAGTGCTTCGTTCCACAGGTTTAGTGAATACACTCTAGGGTCGGTCAAGTTTTGGTAACAAGATTGGTCAAATACTCGGCCATAACCTTCTACAGGTCGCGCATAAGGCGCTAAATCGTGACCTAGTTCACCGGTGTTTGGGTCAATCACTGTATTGCTTGGTACTTTGGTGCCTTGTAATACCGCTTGAGCGGTGTGGCCGTCGTACCATTCACACAACTTAACGCTGGTCCAAACGGGCGCTTCTTTACCCGACGGGGCAATGGCATCAAATGGTGGAACAGATAGCACATTGCCCATTCCGCCATATGGAGAATTCATCGGTACACTGTTGTTAGACGTTTGAGCAAACATATTATGTTGATGAGCCATCCAAGCATACGAGCCAAAACTACCGGCGTCGTTATGGTTGCCGCCAAATACAATGGCAATACCGTGTTTTTTAGCTTTAGCAATCGCCAGTTCTGCCATTTTGGTTACTGTCCAGTAACCACTAGAGCGTTTACCATCAATCACTGCCCAGCTGTCACCTTCTTCTACAACTTCTGGTTCAGCCTTTATGTCTAACTCGCCAGCTTGAAAGGTTAAATCAATCGCTTCGTACACGCCTAGGCCTTGATTCAATTTACCTTGGCGTATGCCGGTCATTAATGCGCTAGCCACTGCGTTTGCGTGTTCCTCACTGGCACCCGTTGCTTGCCATACGCGCTTTAAAGAAAACTCCATGAAACCCGCATTAACTGATTTGGTTTGAACTTGTGTGCTCATAATCTGTCTCTCTATTAGCTAAAAACAATGTGTATTTGTTTGACGAAAGCCAGTTTACTCAATGGCTAGAAATCTCGAAGTTACACACTGGATCCAAGCCGGAATAGATTAAAAATCACATATAAACAAACACTTAAAGGTGATCATTTAAAGGTGTTTTTAGGTAACAATAAGTAACAGCAGACAACGATTCCCTAAACAGTAACTAAGCTATTGTTAGCAAAGGCTTTGCTAAGCAAGGTGCTACTTTTAGGCGCCTATTAATGGCAGAATGAACTCAGCATAATAAGAAACAGGTGATAAACAGTGGCAAACGGCAAAAGTTTAGATGTAGCGAATCAGCAGCATCAGATACTAATACGCGAGCAGCTAGAACGAATTATTGAAAGCAGCGTATTTGAGCAAAGTCCAAAAATGAAAGAGTTGCTCAGCTTTTTGGTTGAGCAAACTTTGCAGGGTAATGGCGACCGCCTTAAGCAGTTCACCATTGCCATTGAGATCTTTGACCGAGGCGTTGATTTTGATCACCAATCAGACCCCATTGTACGTATTCAAGCGGGTCGAGTGCGTCGCTCTTTAGATACCTATTATTTTACCGCAGGTGTTAATGATGCCCTGTACATCAATATCCCTAAAGGCCGTTATGCCCCTAGTTTTAAACTACGCAGTGAAGAAGACCTTTCACCTGAACCTACTGCACAAACGCCAGTTACGAATAAGGCAGAGAGCTTAAGCCCTAGCCTAACGGTGTTGCCATTTTTGTCTTTAGCAGCCGATGATCAGCAACAGTTTTTTGCCGACGGCTTTGGTGAGGAGCTTGCCACCGAACTGTCTCGTTTCGACAGTTTAAACGTGGTGTCTATGTATGCCATGGGCGATACCAACTTCGACATAAAAACTGCTGCCGACATTAGCCAAGTAGGGAAAGAGCTAAACGTATCTTTTATTGCCACCGGCACCATGCGCGCGCTAAACGATAAAATGCGCATCCACGCTCGTTTATATCGCGCAGACACTGGCCAACAAATTTGGGCAGAAAAATACACCTGTGATATGTCTACTCAAGATTTGTTTGACGCACAGGACCAAATTATTGCCGAGATAGTGGCAGAACTCGCCTCTAGCTTTGGCATTATTCATCGCGAGATTTACCAAAGCTGCAACCATAAAAAAGTTGAGCAATTATCCACTTACGAAGCCACCTTGCGTTACCGCCATTATTTAATGACGCTGAACAAAGAGCACTATCAGCCCGCTTTAGCAGCGCTGCAACAGGCCACCCAACAAGAGCCCGAATTTGCCCTTGCTTGGGCAATGTTAGCGGTGCTGTACATAGATGCCGACCGACTAGCAATGGCCAGTATTCCTAATGCAGTTGAACTGGGCTTTGACTGCGCGCGTAAAGCGGTTGAGTTAGAGGCTAATAACCCTGAGTGTCAAATGGCCTTAGCCATGGCTTACCAAAGCAATGGTGATCAACAAGGTTTAATTGCCGCGGTAAACAAAGTGGTAGAGCTTAACCCTAATGCGGCTTATCAAGTGGGTTTAGCGGGTTGGGCATTGTGTTTAGCCGGTGAATTTAATCAAGGCCGAGCTTTACTAGCGAGCTCTAAAGCGCTGAATCCGTTCCGCCCACCGTGGTTTGCTTTAGCCGACATACTCTACTTTTATTCTGAACAAGATTTTGATCAGGCCCTAAAAGCTTTAGATCAATTCTCTTTAAGCCAACTTTACTGGCAACCATTGTTAAGAACCATTCTGCACTTAGAAAAAGGCGAATATGCACAAGCAAAATCGGCTTACTTAAAGGTGCTAGAACTTTGCCCTGACTTTAAGCAAGCCAGAGAACTGTATCTTAGCGCCTATATTGTTTGCCCTAAACTTAAGCAGCAAATGCTTGCCTCATTAGACCGCTTATAAGCCCAAGCAAAGCCTGTTTGAATACCATTAAGCCCAGCTTTGCTGGGCTTAATGGTATTCAAAAGCAGTGTATTTGGTTACACTCGCGAGCTATTTTCTTCAACTCACCCTCTATCTATTTATGCGCCTAGATAAGTTTATTTGTAAAAGCACTTCGCTAGGCCTGCTACAAGCCAGGGAAGTGATAGAAAAAGGCCTAGTACACGTAAACCAGCAATGTGTTTTGCATATAAATACACAGGTACATGAAAACAACCATATTAGTTTGGCTGGCAAGCAACTCTTTGCTCGCCCTTCTCGCTATATAATGATTAACAAGCCGGCCAGATGTGTATGCTCTAATGTTGATGAAGCTTACCCCTCGGTTTTCACCGCGGTAGGCCTCCCCTTAGATGACCAACTGCATATAGCAGGAAGATTAGACGTCGACACTACTGGTTTAGTATTAGCCACCGACAATGGCCGCTGGTCATTTTCTATCACTCGGCCAGAGCAGCGCTGCCTTAAGGTTTATCGGGTGAACCTAAGTAAACCGCTAACTCCACAAGCCATTCAAGCCTTAGAAACTGGCCTACAACTGCAAGGTGAACCACAACCCACTCGCCCTGCGGTGGTAAAGCTGATATCAGATAAACAAATCTTACTGAGTATTAGTGAAGGCAAGTTTCATCAAGTGAAACGAATGCTTGCGGCAGTTGGCAATCGCGTGACCGCCTTACACCGACAACAAATTGCTGATATTTGTCTTAACGTTGAGCCTAGCAGTTGGCGAGAGCTAAGCTCAGCAGAGGTAGCCTGCATTAAACAGGTGGAAAGCGAGAAGTAAAGTTTACTCAACGGGCTAGATTTCAAAATTGAAACTGTTTACCTGAGTTTCACTATCAGGTGTGTGACTTGATGCGTTCGCTTGGCGGTTTTTTAGCATGCTGTCGTGTAAAGCCTGAATCTGTTGGCTGCCCGTTTTAACAAAAGCAAAGGGCAATATAGCGTGAACTAAACACACAATTGCTGCAAAAAATAGCCGCAAAGAAAAACGCCCTGCAGTCATTAAGTGCTGAAAATAACTCTCGTTAACACTACTGGGATGCTCGTTAAAAATTCGAACTAAATGTGACCACATAATTCAACCTCTATTGATGTTAATACCTTGTTAAAGAGTAATTCTTAAACCAGACAAAAAGTTTGCTTATACATAGCTAATACGTGACAAACACAGAAATTGATTTCACTTAAGACGATATCTTTAGAAAACGCCGCTAATAAACAGCCAAAAATAAAAAAGCACTCACAGCGTAACGCCATGAGTGCTTAAATATATTGTCGCAAAGTTGTGGTTAGCCGTTAAAACTGGCTCGGTGCATTTCAACTATTGGTTTAGCACGCATACACTGTAAACCCAATAACAATGCGATTGCGCTCACCATAGCAACTAACCAGGCCAACGAGCTCCAGCCAAAGGCATCGGCACTTATCCCACTAGCAAAATTGCCTAATGCATACGCCCCGGCAATCGCAAACATTAGTAAACCTTGAGTCATGCCAGCGCCGGCTCGCGATGCTTTAGCGGCGATCGCCGGTTGCACCATATCTACAGTGGTAACGCCTTGCAAATACGCCACATACAGCGCCAAAGGTAAGTACGCCGCATTATTGCTGCTTAATGCTAGTACCACTAAGCCCAGCATCACAAAAACTTTCACTACTACTGCGAGTAGCCATACTTTCTCCCCGCCCACTTTTGCCATGGCTTTACCCACAAACGACAACAATACCAAGCTCACCACCGCCGATACCGACAAAGCCATAGCCGACGATGCAGCGTGTATTGCGAACACTTTGCCCATGTAGTTGGGAAATTGACCAGTAATAATTCCCTGACCTATCGACACAAAAAAGATAGCCAGCAAAATTAAACCAAAACGAGAGAAAACGATCTGTTTAATTCCACCGGTTCCACTTCCACCTTGTTCGACTTGATCAACCCTAATTCGAGAGGCAGCTTGTTTATTGGTGGCGGCGGTAATGATTAAGGCAACTAAAGGCACGGCAAACATTACTGCAAAGCGTATTTCAAACGATACGCCTGCCTCGGTTAATGCAGCTAAACCCACACCCGCCAGTAATGAACCAACAATAGCGACCTGATTAAGTACTGTAAGCTTAGAGGCTTCCTCTTCTGCGTCATAACCCCCGGAGACGATAAACGCCGGGTTAATCATCAGAAGGGAAGCGGAACCTAAACCCAGAAAAACCGAAGCAATAAGATGCAGCGCAAAGCTTGCACCAGAAGCAGCAAAAAGCAATGCTGCAATGGCAATGGCGGCCAATCCAATTAGCTGTGCAGCTCGATGCGCACAATACTTGTCAGCCAAGCCTCCAAGTAACGGCGCCAATAAACCCGATAAACCCAATATTCCCATCGCCAAGCCCACTTGCGTAGCGCTGCCAGTTTGCTCATAAATAAAAGTAGGGACGAGGATCGGGATAAACACCAGCTGAATAACCCCGTAACACAAATGCGCGGTGTACCAGCCTTCTAAACCCCAGAAACGTGGTGTTTTCATAAATAACTCCTAAGCGGGAAAAACAAAAAGGCGACATTACTGCCGCCTCATTCATTACAAACTGGCTTTGCCAAAGGCTTGTGGCCATTCTGTTTTACGTTTTTCACCGTTACGCTTAGCAGTGCAGTCGGCTAACCAGCAAAGCAGCTTCCAGCTAATACCCGCAGCAATGTAACCATCACGCTTAGAAATATCGTGTTGTGGTGTGTATTCCACCACGTCGGCCCCTACTAAATTAATGTTACCGTGCTTACGCAAGTAACGAATAATATCCCACACTTGGCGTGACTTAAGGCCAAAGGGTTCAATCGCCGAGTTAGAGGCATTGTCTGTGGCATCTAATGAATCAAGATCAAAGCTAAAGTAACAAGGACCATCACCTACTCGCTGCAAAATACGCTCGGCGATCTCGGTGGTGCCTAAGTCGAACACATCGTCAGAGGTATAAGTTTCTACCCCAAAGTTTTTAGCATGGCCGCCGACTAAAGCTGTCATTCGACCACGAATGCCCATGGTAATCATGCGTTCCGGATCTAGATTCCCTTCAGCAAAGTTACGAGTAAACTGGTTGCCCGAATGGTACGGGTATTCAAAGTCAGCGAATGTTACCAAGTCATAATGCGCATCAAAATGAATCAAACTTAATGGGCCAAACTTTTTACCTAAAGCCGCAATGGGTGCATAGCTGGTGGTATGGTCGCCGCCCCAGGTAAAGGTAACGCAATCGTCTTCCAGTACAATTTTCTCGTACTCTTCAACAATTTTTTGCACCTCATCTTTCATATCAAACTGGCCGTAAGTATCAATATTGCCGTAATCAATAATACGCGCATCATCAAACGGAATATCCCATCCACCGGTTGGGCTTGGCTCAATAGTACCCATGGCGTTTTTAGAAATTTCACGCAAGGCCTTTGGCCCATATTTGTGCGAGCTATTCATAGGTGCGGCTTTTTCTAAAGGCTGCCCCACCACCACAATATCGGCATTCTTGGTATCGCGAGAGAACGGCGCCATAAATGCACCTAAGTATTCTTTGTTTAGGTTACCTACCACCTCTAGGCCAACACCGCCCATTTCGCTAATGCGCACTAAGTGTTCCATCACGTCTTGATCGATACCATCGATGCTCTGCGAATTCATCCATAAATCTTGATATTTAGCCAAACGCTCAGCTGGAATTGGCGGATGCTTTTTAAAAGTAGATGTAGTCATAGTATAAATCTCCGGTTTAAATCAGCGATTAAGCAGTTGGCGTAACGCTGTTTTGTTTTGACGGAGCCATTGTGGATTTTAGAGCGAACACAAAGAAGTAAGTTACTGGAGTAACCCGGTGACAAAGGGTAACAAGAGGATGAGATAACGCCATAAGATCATGTAAAAGCTAATGTTTTTAAATCAATAGCTTTGACAAGGCTAGTAACAAAAGACACACTAGCTAACCATAAAGTTAAAGGAATAACGGGTTATGCCAAGGGGCCAAACATCATCTTAATTAAACACTTAGCGCTAAGTTTGCTAATTTTAGGGCTAACTGCCTGCTTCGGTTCATTAACCGAAATAAAGCTCAAAGTGATTGATCAAGATGGCCAAGCTGTTAAGAATGCAGAAGTGAGTATGAGTTTTTTGCTCGGCAAAGGCAGTAATAAATTTAAAGGAACGACTGATGAAAAGGGAGAGGCAACAGCATTACGCGTTGGTCAATTTGGGGTAATAGTGAGAATAAACAAAGAGGGATACTATCAGTCAAAAACAAGAACCGGCGGCAGTGGCAATAGAAACCTCACCATGGAGCTGCGCAAAAAGAAAAACCCCACTGCCATGTATGCTAAAAAGCTTCTTCTTCCCTTCCCCAAGAAACGAGAAGCAATCGGATTTGATTTCGAGCAAGCTGATTGGGTTAGCCCTTATGGTAAAGGGAATACTGCTCATATTTTCTTTTACTTAGACGGTGAATATATTGATGTACACAACAACAACGATGAACTGCAAATCTCTTTTGCTAATGCAGATGATGGCTTAGTTAAATTAAATAAAGCTACAACTAACTCCGAGTATCTGTTTCCCTATCTGGCACCTCAATTAGGTTACACAAATATCCTCACATTAAAACACCAAACATCCTCCAACAGCAAGAGCTTTACCACCTACGACAATTCTGCTTTAGGCTACATTTTTCGGATTAATACTAAACTAAATAGTGAAGGTGAGGTTGTACATGCCAATTATGGAAAAATATCAGGTGAATTCCTCGGCTCATCTTACACCGGCACCACCAAACGCAAAAATGTAGGTTTTGTAAAATTCACCTACTACTACAACCCTACCCCCAACGACCGTAGCCTAGAGTATGATTGGCGGCAAAACCTTTTCATAGATCTAAAACTCAATGAGACAATTAGGGAGCCTTAAGCTTGCAAACCAGCAGCAATAAAAAGAAACACCAAGGAACAGGTAAATGACCCTAACTAAAAGGCTCATACTCAGCTTGCTTTTAATGAGCATGACAGCGTGTGCGAGCACCTTAACTAGCGTAAAGCTAAAAGTGGTAGATCAAGATGGCCTACCTGTTGAAAATGCTGAAGTTTTTTTGGGCTTTATCCTTGGCAATGAAGGAGCTAATGTCAAAGAATTAACAGATAAAAATGGAGAGCTTAAAGCTACTCGCAGACAAAATCTTGGGGTAATAGTCAGGGTAAATAAAGAAGGTTACTACCAATCTAAATTAAGAACCGGCCCTAGCGACCAAAACCTCACCATCGAGCTGCGTAAAAAGAAAACTCCCACCGCTATGTATGCCAAAAAGCTGACTCTTCGCTTCCCCAAGAAAAAAACCGCAATTGGTTTTGACTTCGAACAAGCCGACTGGGTTGCACCTTATGGAAAAGGAAATATTGCCCATGTTTTCTTTTACTTAGATGGTCAATTTATAAGCACCACTAACTACAGTGATGAGTTGAGAATAAGCTTCTCAAACCCGGAAGATGGACTGATTAAGCTAACAAAAAACTCCACAGCTTCCGAATACCAGTTTCCCTACCTTGCATCACAAGACAATTACCAAAATGGTATCACATTAAAAAGTTTTCGTTCTGGCTCAGATAAAGTGACCGATTACGACCAATTTGCTCTGGGTTATACTTTTCGCGTAAATACCGAGGTCAATAGTGAAGGTGAGGTAATACATGCTAATTATGGAAAAATATCAGGGGATATTTGGGCCTCAGCAGCAGAAAGCAAAAAGAAGAAAAGTTTCGGGTTCATCAGATTCACGTACTACTACAACCCTACCCCCAACGACCACAGCCTCGAGTTTGATTGGCGACAAAACCTTTTTCGCGACCTAGAACACGAAGAGAAAGTCTATGAGCCGTAACCCGCCAAGTACTAAAGAATTGATAATGATTTTATTAGTTAAACGCCTAACGCTAATCCTAGTGTTGATTAACTTGAGCGCCTGCGCAAGCACATTAACTAGCGTAAAACTTAAAGTGGTAGATCAAGATGGTCTACCTGTAGAGAATGCTGAAGTCTTTTTGGGTTTTATCCTTGGTAATGAAGGAGCTAATGTCAAAGAATTAACAGATAAAAATGGACAACTTAAAGCTACTCGTAGACAAAACCTCGGGGTAATAGTCAGAGTAAATAAAGAAGGTTACTACCAATCTAAATTAAGAACCGGTCCTAGCGACCAAAACCTCACTGTAGAGCTGCGCAAAAAGAAAAACCCAACGGCTATGTATGCCAAAACACATATTCTCCGTTTTCCAAAGAAACAAGCGAAGATTGGTTTTGACTTTGAGCAAGCCGATTGGGTTGCTCCTTATGGTAAGGGAAATACCGCCCATATCTACTTTAACCTTGATGGAGAGTATGTAGATATGTGGAATCACCACAGCGCACTAAATATAACCTTCCCAAACTCACTAGATGGAATAATTGAAGTAAGTAAAAACACTAGTACCTCTGAATTTAAATTCCCTTATCTGGCTTATAGTCAGTCATATAAAAACAGCCTAGTACTTAAGAAGTCACGCGAAGGTTTGGATAGCAAACGGCTCCTAAACTATGATGAATCTGCTTTAGGTTATATTTTTCGTGTAAATACCGAGATCAATAGTGAAGGTGAAATAATAAACGCAAATTATGGAAAAGTACTTGGCTATATTAATACCTCATCTCAAGTAAAGAAAAAAAGCGCAGGCGCTATTAGATTCACCTACTACTACAACCCCACCCCCAACGACCGCAGCTTAGAATTTGATTGGCGACAAAACCTTTTTCGCGACCTAGAACACGAAGAGAAAGTTAAAGCGCCTTGAGTTCTTCTAGGTTCATTGCTTGTTACGTGGACTCTATTAACCGGCCTTGCAAACCTACAGCACTTGTTGAGGACGTTTAGCCAGTTTGACAACTAAAGCGTTCATTCAACAAGGTCTCAATGGGTTAATTGAATATCAATTACGACACGATGCGAAGTTTGTGCGCGACATTGAAAGTAATCCTCTACTATCCCTGTCTTAACTAACAGCAATATTGCGCTTAGATAAAACACCTTAAGAGTTGGATAAGCTAAGCTCAAATAGGCTTATACAAATAAACAGCGCTGACTGAGCATTGAATTTTAAAAAGGAAGATATGTGAGAAATCTTATCGAATTAGTAACTTATAAGATTGGGTGGCAACCCTACCAGCCACATCCCGGCACTCGAGTCGTCTGCTGCGGTTGCTCCCTTCCGGGCCTGGCCGAGTTCACAGAGTATCAATGCGGGAGGACCAATAGGGCCACCATAGATGAGCTTCCGAAGAAGCGAGGCTATTCTCGCTTAAGCCTTACAGTATTGCAAACGCTAAACGCGCTTTTTAGCCCAGTAAAACGTTTGTTTGCTCAAGTTTTAATCCTTCTGAGTTTAATTTCTTCGCCCTTGGCATTGGCTGAGTCTTTCGATCACTCGCAATGGGATGGTTTGCTTAAACAATACGTACATTGGCCAGTAGCAAACCAAGAAAGCCGCGTTGATTACGGTGACTTTAATCAGCAGCAATTAGATCAATATTTAGCGTCTATCGCATCAGTGAGCCAAGCTCAGTTTGATAAGTGGAGTGACAATGAACAACTGGCGTTTCTTATCAATGCCTATAACGCCTATACGGTTCAGTTTATTCTTACTGCCTACCCCAACATCACCTCAATTCGTGATTTAGGTAATTTGTTTCAATCGCCTTGGAAGAAAAAACGTTTCTTATTGTTTGGTGAGAAAGTCAGCCTAGATCATATCGAACATGATTTGATTCGCCCAGGCTACAACAACCCGCATATTCATGCGGCGGTGGTGTGTGCTGCCATTAGTTGCCCGCCTTTGCAAAGCGTTGCCTTTACCGGCGATGCTGTTGAACAACAGCTTAAACAGGCTTTTAGAGAATTTTTGCAAAGTAACAAAAACCACTATGACAAAGAGAGCAATCGCTTAAAGCTGTCGTCTATTTTTAAGTGGTACAAAGGTGACTTTGGTAAGAGCTTAAATAGCTACCTTAGTGACTATGCCGTTGATTTAAGGATTACACCAGAGCAAGTGAAAGCGGCAAAAATTAGCTACTTAGATTACAATTGGTCGCTAAATGATTACCGCTAGCTACCGCGATTAAGCTAAAACACAGGTACAAAAAAGCCCGCTGTAGCGGGCTTTTTTATTCAACGCTAAAAGCTTAGAACAAGCTTGTAGATAAGTCGTACAACTCTTCGTTGAATGGACGTTTCATGTTTTCAATACAATCAATGATGTCGTGATGAACCATGGTGTTGTTTTGAATACCGATACAACGGCCACCTTCGCCTTCAAGCAACAGCTCTACGGCGTAAGCGCCCATACGGCTAGCCATTACGCGGTCACGACCGGTTGGTGTACCGCCACGCTGAATATGACCAAGAATGGTTGCGCGAGTTTCACGGCCTGTAGCCATTTCGATACCGGCAGCTAACTCGTTCACATTAGTAATGTGTTCGGTAATAGCAACAATGGCGTGTTTTTTACCTTTTTTCTGACCATCTTGAAGGCTTTGTAACAAACCTTCGCGATCGAAACCTTTCTCAGGAATAATCACGTATTCTGCGCCGCCAGCAATACTTGCTTGCATGGCTAAGTCACCACAGTAACGGCCCATGATTTCGATAACAGAAATACGGTTATGTGAAGAAGACGTATCACGAATACGGTCGATAGCATCAATCACTACATTTAATGCGGTGTCGAAGCCAATCGTGTAATCGGTACCTGCAATATCATTATCGATAGTGCCTGGTAGACCAATACATGGGAAGCCCATTTCAGTTAGCTTTTTAGCGCCCATGTAAGAACCGTCGCCGCCCACTACTACTAGCGCTTCGATGCCATGTTTCTTCATGTTTTGTACGGCAACTTCACGCACTGCAAGTTCTTTAAACTCAGGAAAACGTGCTGAGCCCAAGAACGTGCCACCACGGTTGATAACATCAGACACACTATAACGGTCTAACTTTTTAATGTTATCGTCATGTAGCCCCATGTAACCGTCGTATACGCCGTATACTTCAATACCTTTAGATAAAGCACTACGCACAACTGCGCGTACTGCTGCATTCATACCAGGAGCGTCGCCGCCACTCGTTAAAACACCAATTTTCTTAACCATCATTCCCTCACCAAGCTGAACTGACCAAAACTTACGTAATAATTCAACGATTCCTCCCACTACCCTGTTAATGCTTATTGGTTTTATTTGCTTAACGAGAATAGTCGGGGGCAATAAATATTTTCTGTTAACAGCTTCGAAGCCTGCGTTGCCGCGTTTTCATCGAACTGTTTTTAAGTGCGCGCATTGTGCCACGCCATGGGTAAAAGTTTTATGACCCTAATCAGATAACACCCACATTTTGAAACAAATTTTCACCCTTGTCCAAGTTTAATCACGAGGCATGCATCGGATTATAGATGGATTTAGGCTTTCTGCTAAATTTGCACATTTAAGCAGCAAGGTCTGTTTAAAACGCAAGTTAAGACTTCACTTTTCATTCACATAAATGTAACATACCGCCTGCAAACTTGTGCCGACCATGAGGTCAATAAGTTTGATCATGTATTTAAAGGGAATCCCATGAAGTCTGATCTTCAATATGCCATCGAACGAAATGTTGCGACCAACCGCAGAGCTATAGAAAACTACAATTTATTGCGTCAACAAGAGCAAAACCTAGACGCTGAAGAACAGCACTTAGTATTGAACAGCGAGAACTTAAGCAACAATTAGTTGTTACCGTTTACTCAACAAAAAAGGGGCTAAAGCCCCTTTTTTAGTGTTTACTATTTAGCGTCTGGAACAGGTTCAATAGAATGTAAACCCGGTGATAAATGAATCACCCCCTCAGCTTGATTATCTAAAGACAAAATATTGGTTTTGCTGATTCTATGACGATAAATTTCGCGTAGATATTTAATCGCATTTTCAACATTTTTAAAGTCTAAACGGATATCGTTAATAGAAACAAACTTATCTGGCTCGCCAATTAACTCACGGTACTTCTTCTCGTACATTGGTTTAATGGCGTACCAGTTTGTATCTAAAATCTTGGCTGGGTTTTCAAAGTCCCACAAAAATTCTTGTAACTCTTCTGGTTTAAACTCTTCTTGAGTAATAAAGCGCAAAATAGCTTGGTCGATATCATCGTTATAACGGTACTCTTCTTTGGCAAAACAGCGCTTAATGTAAGCCACGACTAAGGTTAAGAAGTCGTCACTTAAACAAGGGCTTTTGGCCACCAAGGTGGTTAAAGATAAATTCGCTGATGCGCCAATGACCAAGGCATAACGTTTAAGCGTGGTATTTGGGAACAGTTTGTTGATATGAACCTTGAGTTTATTCAAGTCCATAAACGACAACTTGTAATCTTTAGGCAGCGAAATAATCGAAATTACCGATGAACAATGCTTAAAGAAGTGTAAATCGTTTAACTGTTCAGCATCATATTTGCTTTCTTGATACTTCTTCAAAGACTGCTTATAGCGCTGAGACTCGATAGGCAGAATACTGATACCTTCAATCGCTTGGGTATCGCGGTTAAAGTGTGGCAAATCAATAGAACGGAAGAATAGCTCGTCAATGTCTACATCATCGTTCACTGATTTGTTCACTACGCTTTCTGCGTAAGCGACTGCAACCGGCCCAGCCATACTCATGAACAAATCGTTGGCGTCTAAACGCACGGTTTCAGAGATATCGATACCCGCACGGCGGAAGTAGTTCTCGTCGTAATCGGTAGTAACGGCTTGAGCCGTTAAAATATTAAATATTTGCTGAGAAATGTACTGGTTAGCGTATTTCTCCATGGTGTTTACATCAATATCTTTGCCGTTTTCGCTCTCTTCTTGCTCTACATAACGCATGATGTCGTTAGAGATCAGCATCATTGAGTTCCAAGGACGAATGCGTTTCATTACATCTTCTGGTGCGTCATTGCTTTCGCGCTCAACGTTGTAGGAGAAATCCCACTCCTCAGAAAGATATTTACACAGCAAGCGTCCGGCGTTGATGTGCAGCGCTTCAGACACTTCAATACTGCTACCAGAAATATTTGGCAGAATACAAATACCCGACGTAAAGATAGGCTCGAAAACAAATGAGTCGCGTTTATCTGGCTGATTAGACGGCGATACTTGGTAGTCGAAGGTTTTGCTAAGGTAGGAAAACTGTTGCGCTAAACCAAACTCTGATGCCATACCAGAGCCAGTACCACCACCCGCGCTGAAAATATAAAAATACAAGCGCGATTGGTTAGCTTTGATACCGCAAGAGTCAACCAAGTAAGAATGAATATGTCGCCAGTCTTCATTTCTAAAACTGCCGGTTTCTTTATTAAGAATAATTTTGGCTAAGTACTGGCCTAAGATAGGTGCGTTACCCGCACCACCGGCATGTACTTCAGACAAATCCATTAGCTGGAGTTTTTTGTATTCCTCTAAGAATTTTTGACGCCCAGCTTGCGAGGAGTATTTAATACGACCCGCGATGTCTTTATCTAAGTCCCCCACCAACACCACAGGCTCGATTAAAAATACTGGGTTGTCACCGTTACCGTTATCCAGTGGCAAATGATTTTTAATCCAACGCATTGGCTTAAATTCACGCTCTTGTGCGATTTGATCTTGGTATTCAATTTCGTTGAGGTAATGTGTGCGGGAGTTGTAAACCAAGGTGGCTACATCGAGTGCTATATTCGAACCACATCGGCCAAGGCCAATTAAACAAACCGATGGAAAACTTTGCTCTAACAGATCTTTTTCTTCAGATAAGTTAGGGAAAATGTTTTGTCTCACCTTATCAAGGTTACCTAGAATTTTATCTAGGCTAGGTTCGGTGTAATACAAGTGTTCTATAGGAGGTGAATCCTTCATAGTTCATCCTTGTTGTTAGTCTAGTTTTAATTTTATTTTTTATACCTCCATCCTTGTTCATTCCCCTCACAAAATCAAGTAATTCAGGCTTCTCGCGCTGTTTATTGTGATTGTAGTTAGTTGAGTTTACCAAAATGTTAAGAGCCAATTGTTCTAGCTAAAACAATAGTCACAAAAAAGGCGCCCTACGGCGCCTTAATATTAAACGTAAAAAGCTTACCAGCCTGTTACTTCGCGTAATGCTTTACCAATATCAGCAAGACTGCGTACTGTTTTAACACCAGCGTCTTCCAAAGCAGCAAATTTATCTGCTGCGGTACCTTTACCGCCTGCGATAATAGCGCCAGCATGGCCCATGCGCTTACCAGGAGGAGCTGTAACACCAGCAATGTAAGAGACTACCGGCTTAGTCACATTAGCTTTAATGTAAGCAGCAGCTTCTTCTTCAGCACTACCGCCAATTTCACCAATCATTACAATGGCTTCTGTTTGCGGATCATTTTGGAACATATCCAAAATATCAATGAAGTTTGAACCAGGAATTGGGTCACCACCAATACCAACACAGCTAGACTGACCAAACCCTTCGTCGGTAGTTTGCTTAACTGCTTCATAAGTTAAAGTTCCTGAACGCGATACAATACCTACTTTACCAGCTTTGTGAATGTGACCAGGCATAATGCCAATTTTACATTCGTCAGGGGTAATTACGCCTGGGCAGTTAGGGCCAATCATACGAGCACCAGCTTCATCTAACTTCACTTTTACGTCTAGCATATCCAATGTTGGAATACCTTCAGTAATGGTGATGATGATTTTAATGCCCGCAGAGATTGCTTCTAAAATAGCGTCTTTACAGAAAGGAGCAGGAACGTAAATCACTGTTGCGTCCGCGCCAGTGGCTTCTACAGCTTCTCTTACTGTATTAAATACTGGAAGGCCTAGGTGAGTTTGACCGCCTTTACCAGGTGATACACCACCTACCATTTGCGTTCCGTACTCAATCGCTTGCTCTGAGTGGAAGGTACCTTGTCCGCCAGTGAAACCTTGGCAAATCACTTTGGTATTTTTATCGATTAAAATGCTCATTATTTGGCCTCCGCAGCTTTAACTACTTGCTCTGCAGCGTCTGTTAAGCTGGTAGCTGCAATAATGTTAAGGCCAGACTCAGCCAAACGTTGGGTACCTAATTCAGCATTGTTACCTTCTAGGCGAACAACTACTGGTACGCTTACGCCAACTTCTTCAACTGCGCCGATAATACCGTCTGCAATTAAGTCACAACGAACGATTCCGCCGAAGATGTTTACTAATACCGCTTTTACTTTGTCGTCTGACAAAATAATTTTAAATGCTTCGGTTACGCGCTCTTTGGTTGCGCCGCCGCCAACATCTAAGAAGTTAGCCGGAGAACCACCGTGCAATTGCACGATATCCATGGTTCCCATTGCTAAACCAGCACCGTTTACCATACAACCAATGCTGCCATCTAGGGCTACATAGTTTAGTTCCCATTGAGCGGCATGTGCTTCGCGCTCATCTTCTTGCGAAGGATCATGCATTTCACGTAGCTTAGGCTGACGGTACATGGCGTTTGAGTCGATGGTGATTTTACCATCTAGACACACTAAATCGCCGCTACCGGTTACTACTAGAGGGTTAATTTCTAGTAAAGCTAAATCATGGTCAGTGAACATTTCAGCCAAACCAACAAAGATTTTGGTGAATTGACGGATCTGAGTGCCTTCTAGGCCTAATTTAAACGCTAGCTCACGCGCTTGATATGGTTGTGGACCCACTAATGGATCAATTTCCATTTGATGAATCAGCTCAGGCGTTTCTTCGGCGACCTTTTCGATCTCCACTCCGCCTTCAATTGAAGCCATAAATACAACGCGACGAGAAGCACGGTCTACTACCGCACCTAAATAAAGCTCGTTAGCAATATCTGATGCTTCTTCAACCAAGATTTTTGATACTGGTTGGCCGTTAGCATCCGTTTGGTAAGTCACTAAGTTCTTACCTAACCATTGCTGAGCAAAGGCTTTAATTTCTTCTTTATCAGAGGTAACTTTTACGCCACCAGCTTTACCACGTCCACCTGCGTGAACTTGAGTTTTAACTACCCAGGTAGAGCCAGGGATTTTACCCGCAGCTTCAGCTGCTTCTTGTGGGGTATCACAGGCGTAACCTTCTGGCACTGGCAAGCCATAGTCGGCAAATAATTGCTTGGCCTGATATTCATGCAAATTCATGATGTTCTATCCATAGTGTTAGGGGATACATTAGAGGTGCTGAACACCTTTCCGAATAAGGGCCTGAAACTCAGGCCCAATACAAACTTTTATTACACGTCGAGCAATAAGCGTGTTGGATCTTCGAGTAACTCTTTAATGGTTACTAAGAAACCAACAGACTCTTTTCCATCTACCAAGCGATGGTCATAAGACAATGCTAAGTACATCATTGGTAGAATTTCCACTTGGCCATTTACAGCCATTGGACGGTCTTGAATTTTGTGCATGCCTAAAATAGCACTTTGCGGTGGGTTAATAATTGGCGTAGACATTAGCGAGCCAAATACACCACCGTTGGTAATGGTAAAGTTACCACCGGTTAACTCTTCAACGGTTAACTTACCATCACGACCTTTAATAGCCAGTTCACGAATACCTTTTTCGATATCAGCAACACTCAGCAAATCACAGTCGCGCAATACAGGCGTTACCAAACCACGCGGGGTTGATACGGCAATGCTCACATCAAAATAGTTGTGATAAACAATTTCGTCCCCATCAATAGAAGCATTCACTTCTGGGAAACGTTTTAATGCTTCTACTACCGCTTTCACGTAGAACGACATAAAACCAAGGCGAATGTCGTGACGCTTTTCAAACACTTCTTGGTATTGCTTACGCAATGTCATGATTGGCTTCATGTTTACTTCATTAAAAGTCGTTAACATCGCCGTGGTGTTTTTCGCTTCAAGCAAACGCTCAGCTACGCGCTTACGTAAACGAGTCATTGCTACACGCTTTTCGCTACGTGAAGATAATGGTGCTTGTGGAGCAGCTTCTGCTTTAGGTGCAGCAGCGCTAGAAGCTGGCTTAGCAATATGCGCTTCAACATCTTCTTTAGTCACTCGGCCATTAGGGCCTGTGCCTTTAATTGCAGAAGCATCAATGCCCTTCTCTGCCACTAGGCGGCGTACAGAAGGTGATAACTCATCACCGCTGTCGGCTTTTTCGCCATCAGCGTCAGCGGCTTTGGTGCTGACTTCTTCACCAGCAACTGCGCCAGCTTTCATCCGGCCGATAAGCTGCTGACCAAGAACGGTAGCGCCTTCAGCTTCAATAATCTCTTCCAGAACACCGGCTTCCATTGCTGGCACTTCTAGAACAACTTTATCGGTTTCAATATCTACAATGACTTCATCACGCTCAACCGCATCACCCGGCTGTTTATGCCATGTTGCAATCGATGCATCAGCTACTGATTCGGGTAGGTCTGGCACTTTAATTTCAATGCTCATTAAGGCTTCCTTTATTCTTTTTTATTCAACTGTCAACGCATCAGTAACGAGGGCGCGTTGTTGTTTTAAGTGAAGAGACATATACCCAACCGCAGGTGATGCTGATGCTGGTCGGCCAGCATAACGTAAATCTGCTCCGGCAGGGATTACCGATTTAAAGTGATGCTGGCTACTATACCAAGCACCCTGATTTAGTGGTTCTTCCTGACACCAAACAAATCTTTCTACGTGTTTGTATTGCTCAAAAATCTGTTGCACGTCTTGGTCTGGGAACGGGTATAACTGCTCTACGCGAATAATCGCTACGTCAGTCTGCTCGTTCTTACGGCGTTGTTCTAGTAAGTCGTAATACACTTTACCTGAACACATCACCACTTGACGCACTTGCGCTGGATCTAAATCATCAATCTCTGGTATCGCATTTTGGAACTGACCATCGGCCAACTCTTCTAAACTAGATACCGCCAATGGATGACGTAATAGCGACTTAGGCGACATAACCACCAGTGGACGACGCATTGGACGCACCTGTTGACGACGCAACATATGGTAAACCTGAGCTGGCGTAGATGGCACACACACTTGCATGTTGTGCTCAGCACATAATTGAAGGTAGCGTTCCAAACGCGCTGATGAGTGCTCTGGACCTTGTCCTTCGTAACCGTGGGGAAGCAACATAACCAGGCCACACATACGGCCCCATTTTTGCTCGCCTGAGGATAAGAATTGGTCAATAACCACTTGAGCGCCGTTAGCAAAGTCACCAAACTGCGCTTCCCAAATCACTAAAGTAGAAGGCTCTGCAGTGGTGTAACCATATTCAAACGCTAACACAGCTTCTTCTGACAATACTGAGTCAAATAGGGCTAAATGGCCTTGGTCTTCAGCTAAGTTCTTAAGCGGTACATAGGTAGAGGCATCAGTTTGATTGTGTAATACAGCATGACGGTGGAAGAATGTTCCACGACCAGAATCCTGACCAGTGATACGAATATTTTGCTTTTCATCAAGCAAGCTCGCATAAGCCAAGTTCTCTGCAAAGCCCCAATCAACCGGTTTTTCTCCACGGGTCATTAACATACGATCATCGTTAATTTTCTTAACTCGAGGGTGAAGCTTGTGCTCTTCCGGCAGTTTGGTTAAACGTTCACCTAAATCTTTAACGGCTTCGATAGGCAATGAAGAGCTGTACTCCATGTCCCACTCGTGACCAAGGTACGGGCGCCAATCAACACTGTGTTCGGTCATTGGTCGCCATTCGTCGACAACACAATCACCATTATCGAGTTGGTCACGGTAACCATTAACTAGCGCAGTGACTTCGGCACTATCTAACTGGCCACGTTCTACCAATACGTCGGCGTAAAACTTACGCGGCGTTGGGTGTTTTTTGATTTTTTGGTACATCAAAGGCTGTGTAGCATTTGGCTCATCGGCTTCGTTATGCCCATGGCGGCGATAACATACCAAGTCAATCACGACATCACGCTTAAAGGTATTGCGGTAATCTAAGGCCATGCGGCTAACGAAAGCGACAGCCTCTGGGTCATCACCATTAACATGGAAAATCGGCGCCTGAACCATTTTCGCAATATCGGTACAATATTGTGTTGAGCGAGTATCGCGAGGATTAGAGGTAGTAAAACCAACCTGGTTGTTGACTACAATACGCACCGTACCGCCCACTTTAAAGCCACGCGCTTGTGACATATTAAAAGTTTCTTGAACTACGCCCTGCCCGGCAATCGCCGAATCACCATGAATAGTAATAGGCAGACAATTCTCACCTGCACGTCGATCTTGCCTGGCACGTACCGAACCCATGACGACTGGATTAACAATCTCTAAGTGAGACGGGTTAAACGCTAATGACATGTGCACGTTACCACCCGGAGTGGCAAAGTCTGAACTAAAACCTTGGTGGTATTTTACATCACCAGTACCCCAAGTATCGTCGTGTTTACCAGCAAACTCATCAAACAATTCTGATGGATTTTTACCTAACACATTCACCAATACGTTTAGGCGACCGCGGTGAGCCATGCCCACTACAACTTCTTTAGTACCTTGAATGCCCGCAGAGCGAACAATCTCTTTTAGCATAACGAGTAAGCTGTCACCGCCTTCTAGCGAGAAACGCTTAGCACCAGGGAATTTAGCCCCTAGGTATTTTTCTAAGCCTTCGGCTGCGGTTAAGCTTTTAAGGAAACGAACCCGATCTTCTTGAGTAAACTCACCTTGGCCTTCTACAGACTCTAAACGGCTTTGAATCCAGCGTTTTTCGTCAGTATCAGTGATGTGCATATACTCAGCACCGATTGAGCCACAGTAGGTTTTAAGCAAAGATTTGTGCAAATCTTTAAGCGCCATGGTGTCTTTACCAATGGCGTAAGAACCTACATTAAAGGTTTCTTCAAAGTCTGCGCTGTCTAAAGCATGAAACTCAGGAGTGAGGTCGGCTACACGTTCTTGCTGCCATAAACCTAAAGGATCCAGTTGCGCATGCTGATGACCACGGAAGCGGTAAGCATTAATTAACTGCAACACTTTAACTTGTTTGGCACCGTGTTGAGGATCTTCAACAGGTGAACTAAAACGAGAGGTATCTTTCGCTAAACGGCGAAAGTAATCACGAATTGGAGCGTGCGGGGTATCTTCAGATGTACCTTCTACAGCAGGGAGTTCAGTGAATACTTCCTGCCATTCTTCAGATACAGATGAAGGATCTTCTAAAAACGCCTCATAGAGGTCTTCCACATAGGTCGAATTGGCACCAGCTAAATGCGAGGACTCTAGCCAGGCTTTCATTACGCCATTTTGCATTTAAACGCTATCCCTTTATTTTCTACGTCACTGTATGACTTTATAGGGTTTGATAAAAAAATAGCCATTCTACCGAAGTAAAATGGCTATTTAGAACCAAGCTAATTATAAAAATTAACTTTTGCTAAACAGCCCGTTTTATCAGCATCGACTTAATATGGCCGATTGCTTTTGTCGGGTTTAATCCTTTAGGACAAACACTTACACAATTCATAATGCCATGGCAACGAAAAACGCTGAAAGCATCATCTAATTCTGATAATCGTTCGTCTGTTGCTGTATCACGACTGTCTGCAAGCCAGCGATAGGCTGCAAGTAGACCGGCGGGACCAACAAATTTCTCTGGATTCCACCAGAATGAAGGACAAGAAGTTGAACAACATGCACATAAGATACATTCGTACATACCGTCTAACTTTTCACGCTCTTCTGGGCTCTGCAAGTTTTCGCGAGCTGGCGGAATCTGCTCATCATTAATCAAAAATGGCTTAATGCGAGCATAGTTATCATAGAACTGTCCCATGTCCACAACCAAGTCGCGAACCACAGGAAGGCCAGGTAATGGGCGGATAACTATATCGCCTTTACCCAATAAGTCTGACAAAGGTGTAACACATGCCAGACCATTTTTACCGTTCATGTTAATACCGTCTGAACCACACACCCCTTCGCGGCAAGAGCGGCGAAAAGCAATGCTAGGGTCTTGTTCTTTAAGCAAAATTAATGCGTCTAGCACCATCATATCAGAGCCCTCAGGGACCTCAAGTTGATATGACTTCATATTTGGCTTGGTATCAGTATCCGGGTTGTAGCGGTACAAAGAAAAATTAACGTTCATTTGCCGCCTCCTTAATATGTACGAACTTTAGGTTCAAAAGCTTCACGCAGGTTTGGTGACATGTTCACCTCACGACGCCCCATGGTTTCAGTAGCTGGATCGAATAGCGAGTGGCATAACCACTGTGCATCGTCGCGCTCTGGGAAGTCGAAGCGGCTATGCGCACCACGGCTTTCAGTTCTGAAGTTTGCAGCGTGAGCCGTTGCAATAGCGGTAGCCATTAAGTTATCTAACTCTAGGCATTCAACACGCTGGGTATTAAAGTCAGTTGATTTATCATCAAGACGAGCATTTTCTAAGCGCTTACGAATCACCTGTAACTCTTCTAAACCTTGAGCCATAGACTCGCCTTCACGGAATACTGAGAAGTTAAGCTGCATACACTGCTGCAAGTCTTTACGGATTTGCACTGGGTCTTCACCGTCAGACGTTGAATTTTCCCAACGATTGTATCGCGCCATCGCTGCTGCTAGCTCTTCTTCAGTAGCGTCAGCCATGTTGATGTCATCGCTTAAGTATTCACCTAAGAACTTACCTGCTGCGCGGCCAAACACCACCAAATCAAGCAATGAGTTACCACCTAAGCGGTTTGCTCCGTGTACAGACACACAGGCAATTTCACCCACCGCAAACAAGCCATTGATGATTTTATCTTCACCGTTCTCGTCTTTAGTAATAGCTTGGCCATTTACGTTACAAGGCACGCCACCCATTTGGTAGTGACAAGTAGGAATCACCGGAATAGGCTCTTTTACTGGATCAACGTGAGCAAAGGTACGAGATAATTCACAAATACCCGGTAAACGGCTTTCTAATACTTCTTCACCAAGGTGATCAAGTTTTAGTTTAAGGTGTGGACCCCATGGGCCGTCACAGCCTCGGCCTTCACGAATTTCTGTCATCATCGAGCGAGCAACAACATCACGGCCGGCTAAGTCTTTAGCATTTGGCGCGTAACGCTCCATAAAGCGTTCACCATCTTTATTAAGAAGGTAACCACCTTCACCACGACAACCTTCAGTAACCAGTACTCCAGCACCAGCAATACCCGTTGGGTGGAATTGCCACATCTCCATATCTTGGATTGGTACGCCAGCACGTAACGCCATACCAACACCGTCGCCAGTATTAATGTGTGCATTGGTAGTAGAAGCAAAAATACGCCCTGCTCCACCCGTTGCTAAAACCGTTGCTTTTGCTTTGAAATAAACTACTTCGCCGCTATCGATATCCATGGCGGTACAACCCACCACTTCGCCTTCAGCATTTTTCACTAAGTCTAAGGCATACCATTCAGAGAAAATGGTGGTCTTTTTCTTAACGTTTTGTTGATAAAGCGTATGTAACAAGGCATGACCGGTTCGGTCGGCTGCAGCCGCAGTGCGCGCTGCCTGCTCGCCGCCAAATTCTTTAGATTGACCACCAAATGGTCGCTGGTAAATTGAACCGTCCTCGAAACGGGAAAATGGCAAGCCCATTTTCTCTAGCTCAATAATGACCTCTGGGCCTACATTACACATATATTCAATGGCATCTTGGTCACCAATGTAGTCAGACCCTTTAACGGTATCGTACATGTGCCATTGCCAGTTATCTTTGTGAGAATTACCTAAAGCAACCGTAATACCACCCTGAGCAGATACGGTGTGAGAGCGAGTAGGAAACACTTTAGATATAAGGGCGCAAGACTTGCCCTCTTCAGAAATTTGTAGAGCAGCGCGCATACCCGCACCGCCTGCGCCGATAACTACGGCGTCGAATTCTCGAATAGAAATTGCCACTCGACTTACCCCCAAATAATAAACAAGCCACTAGCAACATAGACAAGCGCTAGAACTGTTAAAGAAAACTGTAAACCTAAACGCAATGACGTGCATTTAACGTAGTCGGTTAGTACCTGCCATAAGCCAATCCATGCGTGTATCAACATCGAGAACAGCGCAAGCAAGGTAAATACTTTGGTTGGAAGCCAAGCGAAGAATCCACTCCAAGACTGATATGTCACATCGTTAAATGCGAAGAAGCCTAACAAGTAGATTGTATATAAAGTTAAGATGATGGCGGTTGCGCGAATGAGCAAATAGTCATGTACGCCGCTACGGCCAAAAGTTGCAGCATTAGTTACCATACGATTACTCCCATTAGTACTGCCAGTACAGCAGTGATAATGAATGAGATTTTAGCGCTAGATGAGGCACTATCTAGCTCTTCCCAATAGCCCATGTCCTGAATCAAGTGACGTATTCCGCCAACTATGTGATACATCAACGCAGTTAGGCTGGCCCAAATGATTAACTTAACTAAGAAGTTATCCATAATAGACTGCACATTTGCAAAACCTTCTGCTGATTGAAGGGATTCAGCAAGTAGGCCAAGCAAAATAGCCAAGGCGAAAAATGTAATCACACCGGAAACACGATGCAAGATGGATGCAATAGCGGTAATGGGAAATCTGATGGTTTGTAGGTCGAGGTTTACTGGTCTTTGTTTTGTTTTCACGATTCTCTGCCCACTCAGGTCCTTGAGTATTATTATGATTATAAAGTGAAGCTCTGGACAGGGCATCGAGTTGCGATAATGTTAATTTTGTGAACTTAAGGCCATAAACTAGACTAAAGTCTAAAAACTACCATTTATATTGCGCAAAAAATGCTCGGACTAGCGCTATACTTCGAGCAAAGTATAACGCCCACATTATACAAATACAATTAACATTTCCTTCATTTAGCTAATTTAGCGCAACGAAACAGCCAACTTAAATCGAAAAATTAACATTAACGCTATAAGTCACCATAAATCACAACCAAGGCTAATTGACATTTGGTCTAGTGTTGGGTCAGAATGTGCTGCGCTTTGTATCCAAAATAACAATACAATTAGAACAAGCAAGGGAGACGTGCTATGGCTGACAATAAAGCCACCCTAACGCTGCCAGGCCAAGAGGCATACGATTTGCCTATAATGTCTGGTACAGCGGGACATGACGTAATTGATGTTCGAACTCTAGGTAAAAAAGGGTATTTTACCTTTGATCCAGGTTTCTTAGCGACCGCTTCATGTGAATCAAAAATCACCTATATTGATGGTGAGCAAGGTATTTTGTTACACCGAGGTTACTCAATTGAGGACCTAGCAAAACATGCTGATTACCTTGAAGTTTGTTATATTCTCTTGTTCGGCGAGCGACCAAACGTTGAACAATACGAGAAATTTAAAACAACTGTTACACGCCACACCATGGTGCACGAACAGTTAATCCACTTTTTCCAAGGTTTCCGTCGTGATTCGCACCCTATGGCGATCATGGTGGGTGTAGTTGGCGCTTTATCTGCTTTCTACCACGACTCGATGGATATTTCTAACGAGCGTCACCGCGAAATAGCGGCCTACCGCTTAATTTCCAAGATGCCAACGCTTGCAGCCATGAGCTACAAGTATTCTGCTGGCCAACCGTTCGTTTACCCTCGTAACGATTTAAGCTATGCAGCAAACTTCTTGAATATGATGTTCTCAGTACCTACTGAAGAATATAAGGTAAGCCCAGTTGTAGAACGCGCTATGGATCGCATCTTTACTTTGCATGCAGACCACGAGCAGAACGCTTCTACTTCTACAGTGCGTTTAGCTGGTTCATCAGGTGCTAACCCATTTGCTTGTATCGCTGCTGGTATTGCCTGTTTGTGGGGGCCTGCTCACGGTGGTGCCAACGAAGCATGTCTAACTATGTTAGAAGAAATAGGCTCGGTAGACCGTATTCCTGAGTTTATTGAACGCGCTAAAGACAAAGATGACCCATTCCGCCTAATGGGCTTTGGTCATCGCGTTTACAAAAACTACGATCCACGCGCTACTGTAATGCGTGAAAGCTGTCATGAAGTACTTAACGAGCTAAACATTGACGATCCATTATTGGATGTTGCAATGGAACTAGAACGTATAGCCCTTTCTGACCCGTACTTTAAAGAGAAGAAATTATTCCCTAACGTAGATTTCTACTCTGGTATCGTGCTTAAAGCTATTGGTATCCCAGTAAGTATGTTCACGGTAATCTTTGCGCTATCTCGCACAGTAGGTTGGATTGCTCACTGGAAAGAAATGATGGAAGAGTCGACTCAGCGAATTGGTCGTCCACGTCAGCTTTACACTGGTGAACCACACCGCCCGTTCAAGTAAATCTTATTTACTGAGCGCTAAACAAAAAATCCGAAACCTAGGTTTCGGATTTTTTTATCTTTCAATTTAGTTAACTAGGCTTGTTACCGTATTGATAACTGCCATTGGCAAGAAACTGCGCGACTTCGCTACGCTTTTTAGCCATCAGCAATGCACCATCGTCCATAAACAGAAAGTTCTTCCAGCATCGCTTAAACACCGCCCAGGTCGTTTCAATCACATTGTGTTGGTCGTTACAGTAATAAACCACCGTGTTATCTTGCCACTGTAGGTGTTCTAACAGTTCTTCCGGCAAGGTAAGTTGATCGCTATCCCAAACATCTTCCCAATTACCTTGCTCAGTCCAAGTATCCATATTAAAAGCCCAATCCCCTTTTCTAAAAAAGTCTGGGTGATCCACTTGTTTGCTGACGGATTCTTTCCAAAGTAACGTAGCGCGAGTGTCGGTCATTGGTTTTATCAGGCTGGAGTCTGCCTCACTCACGGGTAAATCAGCACGTTTAAAGATCCATGCTTTTTTATGCTCACTTAAAGGAATGTAATTCATACGTTCTCTGGTTACTTACCATTATAAAAAGGCTAATTAAAAAGGGCTCTGATTTTCTCTAGATCTTCGGGTGTATCCACGCCATGCGCAGGTGTTTCTATCGCTCGAGCCATTTTTATTTTGTGTCCATGCCAAAGCACTCGCAGTTGCTCTAGCTTCTCCATTTTTTCAATAGGAGAAGGACTTAACTGCAAATATTCGCCGACAAAATGACAACGGTATGCGTAAATACCGATATGGCGAGAGTAAAGCTCACTGCGCCAATCACCATCGCGCTCGTGTGGCACGGCCGAGCGACTAAAATACAAGGCGTGGTCATCTTTATCACACACCACTTTCACCACGTTAGGATCATGAATATCTGTATCATCGGTAATAGGCACCGATAAACTCGCCATCTTCACTTCTGGCGCTTTATCTAATAAACCTGCAACCTGACTAATCACCGCTGGAGGAATAAGCGGTTCATCGCCTTGTACGTTTACCACAATAGTATCGTCGGCAAAATTTAGCCGCTCACATACTTCAGCTAAACGTTCAGTGCCGGACTCATGAGTATCAGCGGTTAAAATCACCTCTGCGTTAAAGCTGTTAGCAACCTCAACAATGCGTTGATCATCAGTAGCAATCACTACTCGTTCAGCCCCCGACTTACACGCTTGTTGGTACACCCTTTCAATCATGGTTTTACCTGCAATATCTTGTAAGGGCTTTGCAGGTAAACGCGTAGATTGATAACGCGCCGGTATAACTACCACAAACTTCATTGCGGTAACTCATTGGCCGACATTTCTCGTGCTTCGTTAACCAATAGAACAGGAATAGCATCTTTCACTGGATAAGCTAAGCGGTCAAATTTACACACCAGCTCGTTGTTAGGTTTATCGAAATGCAACTTACCTTTACATAGAGGGCAAGCCACAATTTCTAATAGGTTATGTTCTACTGACATGAGATTTTTCCTGTAATAAAGAGAAGAACTGTTGATAAAACTGCTCTGGCAACACGCTATCTACGGGTAAATAATACCAATTAGTGCCGGCACTATCGCGATATTTTATGGCATCTTTCTCTGTCATAATCACGCTTTTATCAAGCAATTCTTTATGTTGTTCTTGGCTTAGGGGGCGGTGATCTTCTAAGTTGATTCGTTGTTTAACTGAAAAACCCAAGTATTCAAGAGAATCAAAAAAGCGCTCAGGATTACCTATCCCTGCAAAGGCTGCATCAAAATGTTTATCACTTTGAATATCGCCACTGCCCTTAACGGCTTTCAGCGCACTAGGTTGCAATTGCAATAGATGGCTTTCAGTTGAATAACTAGGTTGCCCATTACTCACGATTAAATCTACATCAACTAAACGAGATGCGGGTTCTCTCAGCGGTCCTGCAGGTAAACAAAAGCCATTTCCGAGGCGGCGTTGCGAGTCGATCACTGCAATTTCTATATCGCGCTGTAAAGCATAATGTTGCATACCATCATCACAAATGATGAGGTCGACACCTTGTTCAACAATACTTTTACAGGCTTGGCTACGATTAGGATCCACCACAACAGGGCATTGAGTACGTAGGTGGATCAGTAAAGGTTCATCACCGCATTCTGCCGCTGCGCTAAATTCAGTCACATTGTAGGGGTAATTTTTGGCAGTACCGCCATATCCGCGGCTCACTACACCGGGCTTAAACCCACGTTCTTGAGCCGCTTTGACTAAGGCTAGAACAACCGGTGTTTTACCATTTCCGCCAACACTAATATTACCCACTATCGCCACGGGTACAGGTGGTCTGTAACTCGCCACCCAGCCTCGATTATAAGCTAAACGCCGAACAATCGTTACTAAACGAAACAGATAACTAAGCGGCAGTAATAAAAGTAATTTTCCTTTATGCTGCCGCGCGTGTTGATACCAAAAGGTCACTATTTTTCGCCAAATTGAATTTGGTGTAATTGGTGATAAGTTCCTTTGTGAGCCATTAGCTCAGCATGGCTACCTTGCTCTACAATCACACCTTCATCCAGTACAACGATAACGTCTGCACTTTCAATGGTTGAAAGGCGATGAGCAATCACAATTGCGGTTCTGTCTGAACATACTCTATCTATCGCTTCTTGAATTTTACGTTCTGATTCCGTATCCAAGGCTGAAGTCGCTTCATCTAAAATCAGCACAGGTGAATCTTTTAACAATGCGCGTGCAATGGCGATCCGTTGTCTCTGACCACCCGATAACATCACACCTTTCTCACCAATAATAGTATCAAAGCCGTCTTCAAACTTATCAACAAAACTGGTCACGTTAGCCATTTCAGCAACTCGCTCAATGTCTTCACGGCTTGCGTCTTCTTTGGCATAGCCAATATTGTCGGCGATAGTGCCACTGAACAAGTGTACTGTTTGAGACACTTGGGCAAACTGCTCACGCAAATTGGCGAGTTTGTAGTCTTGAATAGGTCTGTCGTCTAACAACACAGAGCCTTGCTGAACTTCATAAAACTTGGGTAACAAGCTGGCAATAGTGGTTTTACCACTACCTGAGCGCCCCACTAACGCCACCGTTTGCCCCTCTTCAATGGTTAAATTAATGCCTTTAAGCACTAATTCATTTTTAGTTGGGTAGGTAAACTGCACATCTTTTAGAACCACTTTACCTTTAGCTCTCGGCGTTTCGAAGGTGCCTTTATCATTTTCAGGATCCATGTCTAGCACTGAGAACAAGCTTGTACAAGCGGCCATTGCACGTTGTACATCGTTATTTAGTTGAGTAATCACGCGAAGCGGTTTTAGTAACATCATCATTGACGTAACAATAATGGTAAAAGTACCCGGCGTAAGCTCTTGTACTAGCTCTGGAGAAGATGCTGCAAACAACACCACCGATAAGCCAATAGACGCAATAAATTGCACCGCAGGGTTAGCAATTGCACTTACCGTTGCCATTTTCATCTGCTGACGTCGAATCATATTACTGGCACTGTTAAAGCGCTCTTCTTCTTTTGGCTGACCACCAAAAGATAGAATTTCACGATGTCCGTTCAACATTTGTTCACTAGTGGTGGTGACATTCCCTACCGCATGTTGCAAATGAGTACTAATTTTACGGAAACGGCGGCTCACCAAGCTAATAGCAAAACCAACCGGAGGGCCAATAACAAAGAAGATCAATGACAATTGCCAGCTGTTATAGAACATCAAGCACAATAAGCCAATGATAGTGGCGCTCTCGCGAACTAAGTTCACTAAACTAGCGGTAGCTGCAGTACTCACCTGGTTAGAGTCATAGGTGATTTTTGACAATAAGGTGCCGGTTGGGTTTTTATCAAAAAACGACACTGGCATTAACATCAGGTGGTTAAATATTTGCCGTTGGATTTTCATCACAAGGTGACCACCAACCCAAGACATCCCGTAACTACTGGCAAATCCGCATATACCGCGCAATAACACAATCCCCAAAATGAAGATCGGCATATAAGTCATAATGTCTGGGTTTTTCCCCGACAAGCCTTCATCGATAAGAGGTTTAATTGAATACACAAATAGCGTATCAACCGCACCGTAACCAATCATGCCTATAATCGCGACAATCAGGCCAATTTTGCGATCTTTTACGTAGCTTAATAAGCGGATATAGTTCGCTTTTGTATCAGTAGCTGTTTCTGGAATCATAAGAACAGAGTTATTCCATCGGAAAAATTGCCTTAGTTTAGCGGTTTATAGAGAAATCACCAACTGATGATTTGTTGGTACCATGGGCTTGAAGTGAGATAGCGCTGCTGAGTGACTTGGTATGAACGGTCACCAATTTCAAGATGAATGGCGCCGCCCTTTCCTGTAACAAACTGCTCACTGGCAGAATATCGCTCGGTAACTGATGTGTGAGGAAAACCAAAACGATTATAAGCACCGCTGCTATGCATCACTATTTCGGGCTGTAATGCATTGATAAACTCGTTAGAAGATGAGCTGTTACTACCATGATGTGGGCTCAGTAAAAAACTCACTTTACTCAAGCCTTCCGCTAACAATTGTTGTTCAGCCATTTGTTCTATGTCTCCAGTCAGTAACAAACTGTAGTCACCATCGAAAACCCGCAAAGTGCATGAGCCGTTGTTTCCCTCACCTAAATTCGCCATGCGAAATGTCAGCGCTAACTCTCCCCAATTGATTTGCTCATTACATCGTTCAGCAGGTAATCGTTTATCGCGGCCATAAAACCGTAACGCTTTAGGAAAAGCCTCTTCAAGTACCCTTCTTCCTCCTGCGTGGTCGTTATCACCGTGGCTGGTCACAATAGCTGTCACGTGCTCAATACGTAAATCTACCAATAGTGGCAGAATCACGCTTTCTGCGTAGGAAAAACCACTTCTAAAGCGCGGGCCACTATCAAAAATTAGGGCTTGATTGTTATGCTCAATAACAACAGCCAAGCCTTGCCCAACATCCAATACATATACTTGCCAATTGAGGCTTCTAGGCCAAAATGAGTTGAACAAAGGAACTAACAGCAAAACGCTTAGATAAGCAATGGCAAAGCGCCGGCCTATTGAGCTAACAGCTAACAACACACTAAACAACAACACACACAAGCCCAATAAGGCAATGGGTGTTGTAAAGCTCACTGCTTGAAGACCAGCCAAAAAGTCTAAACCTCGAAACGACACCGCAAACAATTTATTGAGTAACTCGGCTAAATTATCCACACCAGGAAAATCAAAAGAGAGCCCTAACATTAACAACAAGTTAAGCGGCACCAAAATCATACTAAATAACGGAACAGCGACGAGGTTTAGCAATAAAGCGCCACTCGGTAACTGACCAAACATAGCCACTTGAATCGGTAGCATAGCGATACCAATCATCGCTTGAATAAGAATAAGCATCAGTAGCTTGTTACTAGGCCCTAGCCATAAACAAAGTAAAACCACTGATACTGCTGTATATGACAACCAAAAGCCGTTGCTATACAAACTAAACGGCCAAAGCAACAGAATGATAAAAGCGCTAACAACAATGCCAGAGGCTAAGTTACGCCTTTGGGTAGTTAAACCAAACACCAATAAACAGCCATACATCAACAAAGCTCGCATCATTGATAGCTGCCAATTTGCCAACCAGCAATAAATCAGGCAACACCCAAAACTCGCGATCAACGGACCACTAGCGTGAGGCATTCGAATAATTAGCCCTATTAAACGAAACAGCCACCAAGACCACATTGCTGCGATGCCTAAATGCAAACCTGATAGAACAAATAAATGACCTAAACCAGATTGTTGATACAGCGTTCGCCGCTCAGAATTCAATAAGCGTTTATCTCCTACCATTAAGGCAAGTAGCTCTCCACCATATTTGTAACCACTTAATTGCCCCGCTAAGTTCGCCACCCAGCGCTCACGAAACGACAGCTGTTCACCTAAGACTTGGTGCGAAACCAAACTACCCCGTCCCACCATTGACTTTGAAACGAGCCAACGAGCGTAATTGAATCCCGCAGGATTAATACTGGCAAATACGGGTTTAAGTTTAGCGATAGCTTGAATCGAATGACCAGGTTGTAATATTTGGCTTTGATTATTCTGAGGCGAATGGTACAAACTTAGCTTAGGCTTCCACCATGCTAAACTTGATCTACTATCGAGCTGGTCAACTTGCAGCGTAACTTTTTGCCAGTATTGATTATTATCAACTGCCAAGACCACGCCATGTATGCTAAAGTTGGCCGCTTTTTGTTGGATATCAACAATCCATGACTGATAATACAGCGCATGGCTGTTTATCCAACACACGCCAAATATGAAGCCAGCAGCCCAGAGCTTTCTTTTCCAAAGTAAAGCCGCTAGTGCAACGTAGCTAACATATAGTAAAGGTAGGCTCAGTAAACTAGGCCAGATTAACGATGATGTCATTGCTAGCAAACTTGCTAGTAAAAAGACGTTCATATGTCATAAGAAGTTTATTATCAATAACAAACTATATGCCAAAAAAGACGATACAACGATTTATTCCTAAAACAGAAGAGCTAAAAGCTAACAAACACCTTAAGTTTTTTGGTGACTGGTTGCACAACCCTAATCTGTGGCATCTTAATCGACGCTCTGCGGCTGGTGCCTTTGCAATTGGGCTATTTGTTGCTTTTATCCCCTTACCGTCGCAAATGATTATTGCGGCGGCTTTAGCGATAATGTTTAAAGTAAACTTGCCGCTTTCAGTAGCATTAGTATGGATTTCGAATCCTTTTACTATTCCCGCTATTTTCTATTTTTGTTATATCGTAGGCACTGGCATATTGGGGCAACCCGTTGCTGATTATCATTTAGAATTATCATGGCATGGCTTAGAACATTTAATAGCGACCATCGGTCCGGCGTTCTTGTTAGGTAGTTTGGTCTGCGGCATTATCTTTTCAATACTTGGTTACTTTTCAATAAACGCACTGTGGCGATACTCCGTGCGGCGCCGTTACCGTAAACGTCGTTAATAAAAAAGGAGCTTAATCGCTCCTTTTTTGCATCTGCATTACCTTAACCCAGTTCTTGAGCAGGCTTCACCCTGGTAGCTTGCCAAGCAGGCCAAATAGTAGCCAACATACTCAGCAACAATGCCGCCCCAACTACCGCTAATACATCTGTCCAAATTAGTTTAACGGGTAAGAAATCGATAAAGTAGATATCGGCAGATAACAAAGTATGTCCCATTAAACTCTCAATTAACCCGACTAATTTGGGTAAACCAAAGCTACCGGCAATACCTAAAACGGCTCCCCAAGCGCAACCTAATACACCGTTGTAAGAACCGTAAACCACAAAGCTGCGCAACAAACTAGCATCACTGGCCCCCATGGTTTTGAGGATCGCAATATCTCCGCGCTTTTCACTCACAGCTAAAATAAGGGTGGAAACAATGTTAAAGCTAGCAACTGCAACAATTAACAACATGATGGCATACATAATGGTGCGGACTAATTGAATATCTTGATACAAGTACCCATGTTGGCGGATCCAGCTTTTGATATATACTAACTGCGGATAGGTTTTAGCCACCGAACGCACCACTTTATCGGCTTTCAGTGGGTCGACAACTCTTAAATTAATTCCAGATACGCCCTCTTGCCACTGCATAAGTTTTTGAGCATAAGCCAAATTAATAAATGCTAGCTGGTTATCTAACTGGCCGCCAGCGTTCATTAAGCCCACCACTTTTACTCTAATACGCTGTGGCGAACTGAGCCGATTTTGCTGATTAGCCTTGGGTAGCAACAAGGTCACTTGCTCACCTACCAATACGCCTAGCAAATCAGCGATACCCGCACCTAACACCAGTTGAGCTTGGTTCTCGGCCAAAGCGTGCCAAGCATCGTCACCCACGTACTGATGCAGATTAGTCACGTTTTTTTCTAGCTCAGGGTCAATACCTTTAAGAGCCAAGGCTTTCATGGTTTTGCCTTTCTGTACCAAAGCACTAAAGCTGATGTAAGGGGCGGCACCTAATACTTGACTGTTATTGGTAGCCGAGCTTAATAGTTGCTCGTGGTCACTAAGGGGAGGATTTACAGCCTCTAACTCCCCATGGCTTACAATGGCTAAAAAACGGTCACGCAGCTCTCTTTCAAAACCATTCATTACCGACAAGCCAATAATTAACACCGCCACACCTAATACAATACCTAGGGTAGAAGACGCTGAAATAAACGAAATAAAGCCATTACTGTTTTTAGCGCGGTGGTAACGTAAGCCAATAAAAAAAGATAAAGGCAGGCGCATACTATTCGCCTTTGGCAACAAAGTTGCCATCTTGCATATACGCTTGGCGGCTAAACTTAGCAGCTAATGCTAAGTCGTGAGTCACCACCACAAAAGCTGTGTTTAAATCGCGATTAAGCTCTAAAATTAGTTGGTAGATAGACTCTGTGCTGTGGCTATCTAGATTACCGGTAGGCTCATCGGCTAGCACTAAACTCGGCTCATTCACTAAAGCCCTGGCAATAGCGGTACGTTGCCGTTCCCCCCCAGATAGCTCGGCAGGTCGGTGCGTTAAGCGATGCCCTAAACCTACACGTTCTAACAAACTCCTTGCTTTGCCATAAGCTACTTTTTTAGGCTGACCAGCAATTAACAGCGGCATTGCTACGTTCTCTATTGCCGAAAATTCACCCAACAGGTGGTGAAATTGGTAGATGAAACCTAGCTTTTGATTACGCAGTTTTGCAAGTTGCTTGCTCGTTAGCCCATCGATACGTTGTTTATCAATGCTTACTTCGCCTTCGTTGGCCTCATCGAGCCCACCAAGAATATGCAATAAAGTACTTTTACCAGAGCCAGAACTTCCAACAATAGCAACCGCTTCTCCTGGGTAAACACTAAAATCTACGCCATGCAGTACTTCGGTAAACTGGCTACCATCTTGGTAAGTTTTACAAATATTTTTTGCCACTAAAACGGGCTGAGCATTAAGCTCACTCATAACGAAGTGCCTCTGCAGGGTGAATTTTGCTGGCTCGCCAAGCGGGATAAATGGTAGCTACAATGCTTAACAGCATGGCAGCAACCGTAATAAAGATAATTTGGTCGCTACGTTGTAATACAGGTAAACCTGCGCCGCCTAAATTAGCCGCAAAGTTCAAACCGATTCCCGACATAACCATGTTAATGTTATTGCTCAGCCACCAACCACTTAGCGCCCCTACCCCCGCGCCTATACAGCCACTCCAAGCACCTTGCATAACAAACACCATCACAACTTTGTCGCGAGATAAACCCAGTGTTTGCAAAATGGCAACATCACTGCGTTTTTCGCCGACCATCATCACTAGACTAGAAAGAATGTTAAAGGCAGCTACAGCAATAATTAGACAGAACAGCATACCCATCATGTTTTTTTCCATTTTTACTGCAGCAAATAGCTCACCGTAAAAACGTCGCCAATCTTCATATTCAATCGAGGCCGCATCTAACTGTTTAGAGAGGGTTTCAATTTGAAAAGGATCATCTAAGAAATAGCGCTGTTGACTTACTGCATCCACAGGTGAGCGAAGCAAGCGAGCGCTGTCTTCAATATTCACCAAGATGAACTGTTTATCGACCTCTGCGGCAAACTCAAACACCCCCGATACCACAAAGTTACGTTGTGAAGGCATTTCCCCTAACGGTGTATACACCAGCCGATCGGTGGCCAATAAACGAATAGTATCGCCAAGCCGCACACCTAACGCGTTTGCTACACCAATACCAATAACCGCGTTATAGCTGCCGGCCTGTAAGCTATCCAAGTCACCAATTAGCATTTTTTTACGTAACAACGCTGCATCAGCTTGCTGAGTCACATCAATGCCTTGCATCATTGCGGCATGCAAATTAGTACTGCTTTGCAAAACTACTTCGCTTAATACCAAAGGAGCATTTGCTACGCTGTTTAAGGCACTTGGCGCGAGTTGTTGAGAAGATAACGTGAGATGAGGAACTAAGTTCAAAATACGTTGTTTGAGCTGGTGTTCAAAACCATTCATTACCGAGATCACCGTAATGAGTGCTGCCACGCCAAGGGTAATACCCAAGGTAGAGAACCAACTTACAAATGAAGCGAAGCGTTGTTGTTTGGCTCCTCGCGAGAACCGCCATGCTATAAAGCCAATCAATTTCATCGAAGCGGCAGACATCCCTAGGCGTTGTAAAAAATCGCGCTAATCATACCGCGCGCCAGTTAGCCCAACAAGTCAGATCCTTAGCTTAATCACATAAAAAACAAAGATATTCAGTTTATTTGCAATCCGTTACACAACTTGTTGTAATTTCGCCTTCAACTACGCTTTTAAGCATGGTCTATTTGATAACTCGCCGCTCGGCGCTTGTAGGGAAATATGCAGGATCAACAGTATTTTAGTGTTACCCATCAGCTCAACGTTAATCTAGAAACTATTGATAACAGCGCGCTACCTCAGTCAACTGCAGAATTTGAAGCTAGCATTCCCGAGCCATTTATTTTGGCTAACCCTGGTCAACATCAATCATTATTAGGTTTACGTGCCATTAAACAATTGGGCGAAGCCGGTGAGCAATTATTAAGCTATTTACATGCGCAAGAACAAAAGCTGAACCGCGTGCTCAGTTATGTATTAGTCCAACAAGACAGCCCAGCACAGCGCACATTAAGCCAACAATTTGGTGGTTCTGAAATACACTGCTTTTGGAAAGAAGCACTACCGAAAGGCCAATTACTCAAGTTAAAGATTTTTCTACCAGAAGAGTCTACCGCAGTATTTTGTTATGGTGAGGTATTGCAATCAAAGGCGATTGCCCATCGCAGCGAACACCTTATTGAAATAAGCTACAAACTTATTCGTGATGAAGACGTAGAAGCCTTGGTACGAGCAAGCTTACACGTGCAAAGCCAACAACTAAAAGCCCGAGCTGATGCTCGCCAGCAAGCCGACAAATAAGAGTTTTCTGTGTTACTAAATTTACCGTGTCCTGAATCTGCAGGCGATCAAAAACAAGTTAGCAACCTCCCAGGCAGCGCATTAGCGTTTGTTATTCAAGAATATATTGCTCAACTTGACGCCCCAATTGTTATTCTCACTGAAGATACTCGCAGTGCACTTCAAATCGAGCGAGAAGTAAATGGCTTGCAGCCACAGCGTGCCCTGCATTTATTACCCGACTGGGAAACACTCCCTTACGATACCTTCTCACCTCACCAAGACATTGTATCGCAGCGAATATTAAGCCTTAATCAGTTAAGTCACGATAAAAATAGTGTGCTTATAGCGCCTATTGCCACTTGGTTGCAACGCTGTGCCCCCGCAGAGTTTTTAGCTAAACACAGCTTACAGCTCAAGGTAGGCCAGCAGCTAAATTTGGCGGCATTTAAAGAACGCTTAGTGAGTGCTGGTTATCAGCATGTTGATCAAGTCATGGAGCATGGCGAATTTGCACTACGCGGCAGCTTGCTCGATTTATACCCCATGGGGAGCAACTTTCCTTTTCGCTTAGACTTTTTCGATGACGAACTCGACAGTATTCGTGAATTTGACCCCGACACCCAGCGCAGTGCCGAACAGCACAAAAGCATCACTTTGCTACCCGCTCACGAGTTTCCAACGGATGCTAGCGGTATTGAAACCTTCCGCCAGCAATGGCGAGACCGTTTTGAACCCAGCCGGGATGCAGGTTCGATATACCAGCAAGTATCTAAAGGCATCATGCCGGCTGGTATCGAATACTACTTACCGCTGTTTCATGCGCACACCGAAAGCCTAACTGACCAACTTGCAGCAAATACCGTTATTTTAAAGGTGGGCGATTTAGATCATGCGGGCAAACAGTTTTGGAGCGAGTTAGGTGAGCGCTACGAAAACCGCCGCTACGATAAAGCGCGCCCTATCTTGCCGCCTGATGAGCTTTACCAAAGTACTGAGCAGTGCTTTAAAGAATTAAAACTGTTTGCTGGAGTAAAACTACATAAAGGCCCTGCACGTAGCAGCCAAGGCAAACTAAATTTAGACGCGCATACCCTGCCCGATTTAAGTGTTAATCATCGTTTAAATCTTCCCTTACAAGCGCTTAGTCATTATTTAGAGCATCACCCGCAGCCAAAGACCTGCTTTATTGCAGAAACAGAAGGCCGCCGCGAAGCCCTTAAAAACCTGCTAAGTCCACTAAAGTTGCAGTTAAAAGACTACAGCAGCATTGCCGATTTTATTGCCAGCAAAGATAGCTTAGCCATGGTGGTAGCGCCGCTAGACAAAGGCTTTGAACTCAAAGAACCAAATATACAGCTCATTAGCGAAGTAGATTTACTGGGCGATAAGGTTCGCGCTAAACAACGCAAGGCCTCTAGCAAAACGCTAAATCCCGATGTACTTATTCGCAACTTGGCTGAGCTAACTATTGGTCAGCCAGTGGTTCACATTGAGCATGGTGTGGGTCGTTATTTCGGTTTAACCAGCTTTGAAAATGGCGGCATCAAAACTGAATTTTTAACGCTTGAATATGCTAACCAAGCCAAGCTTTACGTTCCCGTTAATGCATTGCATTTAATTAGTCGCTATTCAGGTGCAAACGACGAAACCGCTCCGCTACATAAACTGGGCAACGACCAGTGGCAAAAAGCCAAACAAAAAGCAGCAGAGAAAATTCGCGATGTTGCCGCCGAGTTGCTGGAAGTGTACGCCAAGCGTGCCGCCAAGCCTGGTTTTGGCTATGAATTAGACGATGCAGCTTATCAGCAGTTTTCGGCAGACTTCCCCTTTGAAGAAACCGATGACCAGCAACAAGCAATTGGGGCCACACTGCAAGACATGCAAACGCCAAATGCCATGGATCGCCTAGTATGTGGCGATGTAGGTTTTGGTAAAACAGAGGTCGCCATGCGTGCTGCCTTTGTGGCGGTGAATGCCGGTAAGCAAGTCGCTGTATTAGTGCCGACCACCCTATTAGCCCAGCAGCATTTCGATAACTTTAGCGACCGCTTTGCTAATTGGCCAATCGAAGTCGCCTCACTATCGCGCTTTAAAACCACCAAAGAACAAAACCTAGTGCTTAAAGACTTAGCCGCCGGCAAAGTCGACATTATTATTGGTACCCATAAGTTACTTAGTAAAGACGTGAAGTATTCAGATTTAGGTTTGTTGGTGATAGATGAAGAACACCGTTTTGGAGTAAGGCAAAAAGAACAAATCAAAGCCATGCGGGCTAATATCGATATTCTCACGCTAACCGCTACGCCAATTCCACGTACTTTGAATATGGCGATGAGCGGCATGCGAGATTTATCGATTATTGCCACACCGCCAGCTAAGCGTTTAGCGGTAAAAACCTTTGTTCGTGAGTACGACTCAGCTTTAATTAAAGAAGCGATAAGCCGTGAAGTGATGCGTGGTGGCCAAGTTTACTTCCTACATAATAAAGTAGACACCATTGACCGCGTGGCCCAAGAACTACGTGAATGGTTACCGCAAGCCCGTATAACCGTGGCTCACGGACAAATGCGCGAGCGTGAGCTAGAACGAATAATGAGTGACTTCCACCATCAGCGTTTTAACGTTTTAGTGTGTACCACCATTATCGAAACCGGTATTGACATCCCTAGCGCCAACACCATTATTATTAACCGCGCCGACAACTTTGGATTAGCCCAGTTGCACCAATTACGTGGGCGAGTTGGTCGCTCACACCACCAAGCATATGCGTATTTACTCACGCCACCGCCAAAGCTTATCACCAAAGACGCGATTAAACGTTTGGATGCTATTGCCCAGTTAGAAGACTTAGGCGCAGGCTTTACACTTGCCACTCACGATTTAGAAATTCGTGGTGCTGGCGAGTTATTAGGTGATGACCAAAGCGGACAAATTGAAGCGGTAGGTTTCACCTTGTATATGGAAATGCTTGATAGAGCCGTGACTGCTCTTAAAAACGGCCAAGACCTGAATTGGGACTTAAGCCAAACAGACCAATGTGAGATTGAATTGCGCGTGCCAGCATTGCTGCCTGACGACTATATTTTTGATGTTACTACTCGCCTAACCATGTACAAACGCATTGCCAATTGTGCTGACCAACCAGAAATGCGTGAATTGCAAGTTGAACTCATCGACCGTTTTGGTTTATTGCCAGAGCAAGCAAAAAACCTATTTGAAGTACAAAAGCTAAAAATTGAAGCCGAAGAACTCGGTATCAAACGAGTAGAAGCAGGACCAAAAGGTGGTGTGGTAGAGTTTGGCGAATCAACAAAAGTTAATGCCGCTTTTCTAGTAAGCCTGTTACAATCACAACCAGCGATTTATCGCCTAGAAGGCGCAAATAAACTTAAATTTGCGGTACCTAGCGACAGCCCAGAACAACGATTAAGCTTGATCGAATCATTATTGGAGCAATTTACTGCCAATGCGACAAACTCTTAAAAATGCCCTGCAGCTAACCACGTTAGCAGCAGTAACACTAACCAGCTTACCGAGTGTTGCTCAAGAACCTCGCTGGTTTGACATAGAAGTTATCTTTTTTAAGCGAAATGTAAGTGTGGAAAGTAGCCAAGAATATTGGCCGCAGCCACAAACGCTAGGCGTAAATACCAGCGAACCATTACTCGCGCCGCTGTTTGGTTGTAATGATGAATTAGAGCCCTGCATTGCCCCACGATTTGATAAGTTACCGGTGAGCATAGACGGCAGAGGCTGGCCTATTACTGGTTCAACAAAACGCCAAATGCTAAGCAAACAGCAACTAGAACTAAATGATGAGTTTAATAAGCTCAAACAGCATGCTGCTTTTACGCCTTTACTTCACCTTGGTTGGCGTGAAATAGTTGCACCGCGTAATCGCGCTAAACACTACCAAATTCAAGCTGGTGAAGATTTCTCGACCCGTTTTAACGAAGACGGACGTTTACTTGGCTCATTAAATTTCTCTGACGATGCAATAATAGAGGAAAGCCAAGGCTTTGATTTAGCTGCTGAAAACATTTCGCTGTTTGACGCTCCCGATACTGCCGTGGGAGCATTTGATGTAGAGCCTGAAGCCGCTGCTGCGATTTGGGAATTAGAAGGCGGCATTCGTGTGTACCTTCAACACTACTTATACATTGAAACAGAGCTGCTGCTTAAGCGACCTGAAGATGTAGAGCTGTTAATCAACGAACCCGAGCAAGAGTTGCTTGATGTTAATGCTAGCGAAGATCCGTTAACTACCGAAACTGAACTCAGTACAGTGGTAGTAGAAGCGCCTCTTTCTGTTGAAGAAGAGCAGCAACAAGTGGTGTTGTTAAGCGCCGATGCTAACAATGTTGAAGCTGGTAGTTTAGTCACCGAGTATCAAACAGAAGAGCAACTACAGAGCTTTAAATTTGACCAAAAGCGTCGAGTTCGCTCCAGCGAAATTCACTATTTTGATCACCCATTAATGGGAATGCTGATTCAGATCCGCCGTAGCCCAGAAGAGCAAACAAACCTAACAAACAGCGCTGAGTCGTTGCCCGTTGCAGATACTGTTGAAGAAAGCCCTGCGGTAAATGAACAAGCACAGCTAACCGACGATAATTCGCCTGAACAAAGCGCTAGCGCTGCGCCAGCATCTTAATTAAGCGGTGTTATTAGCGAATCAACCCAGCGTACTGTTTGCCTGTGCGCTGTTAAGCAGAACGTGGTTATTGCTGGCGATTGCCGCCAGCTCTCGCCAAACTGGTGATAAAATACTGGGGCTGCTTTACCCCGACCATTTCTGGTTCTATTTTGGGCTTGCTATGGGCGCTCTGCCGCTCACTCGTTTAATCTTCCCTAAGCTGTGGCAGAAACTTTCGATACGCTGGCAGTTATGGGGGATCTTAGTTTTACTCCTTGCCGATATAGCGATTCAAGTTCATTCCATAAATCTCAATTTTTGGCGTTTTGAGGCGCTGAATGCAGTAACCTTATGGATTAGCTTAATGATGAGTTTTATCGTGTTTAAGTCTGCGTTAGACAAGCCATAACCCTGAATTTCTCTCCATATCTAAGCCTCTAACTGGGGATTCAGCCCTCAATGATTACCCTCTCTTTTCTTCCATGAATAAAATTCTTGGTGCTTACTTAGTTTCAACAACTAAAATACCTTATTGGATTATACTTTTTCTGAGCACTTTCTACCGCTAAGCCAAGCTCATAAAGCACCGATAAGGAAATGACATGAATATGCTACGGACTTGCCTATTGGCCACTCTACTCTTAACGATTCAAGGCTGTACTTCACCTCAAAAAGAAGTGCCTACCGATCAACTCGATAACTCTCCCAATATAGTTCGGCATGTCGGTGAGGTATCAAATATTCGCGAAGTAAAGAAAGATGCCTCATTAGGTAAACAATTTGGCGGCTCGTTTATTGGCGCTTTAGTCGGCGGACAAATTGGTGGTGGAAGCGCTAACGCCATTATAGGTACCGCAGGCGCTTTCATAGGCCAAGACATTACTAACGAAAAATTTGGCGAGTATATTGACCGCCTAATACTGAAAGACGAACAAGGCAAAGAATATAACTGCTTAGTGCATGGCCACGATTTCAAAGTAGGAGATAAAGTGGTTTTTACCGTGGTTGAAAACCATGTGTCCGCGATTATTCACGCCACAGAATAGTAAAAATGGCCACATTAATGTGGCCATTTTGTTCTCGCTAACAGGTACCCATATTCTGTGTTAGCTAGTTGTAGATGTGAGCATCTACTTCTTGGCCTTTTGATGGGCGAGGTACGATTTCAAAAGAACCATTAAAGTCTATTGATACCTCTGCCAGTGTTTTCATTACTGAGCTATCCCCTTCGATACCTGCTTTGCCTGATTCAAGCAAGGCTGCTAAGGTTGTTTGCTCTAACAAAATCTTAGTTACATCAGCTTTATTTATATGCAACGTTGCATCTGCAGGAGCCAGTTTAGCCACCTGAATATTGTTTAGGTTACCGTTGCTTAACTCCACATAATGCACTTCTTTAATATCAGGAACATTTACGTTTAGCGTAAAATCTTTGCCATCGGCTTTAGTGGCAACAATTTTTACTGCCATAAAGTCTAAAATGTTCTCTATCGTCATTTCAGACAACAGGTCGGAAGAAGCGGTTTTAGGCAAACCAGGCATAGTGCCTATGCGAATTTCTTGCGCGCCAGTTAAAAACACATTACGCCAGCCTGCACCTTCAGCTTGATAACCTTGTTGCTCCCAGTTGTCGGCAAGCAATGAACGAGCTTCTGAAGAACTATCACAAGCACGTACAATATGATCGAGCATTACGCCTGCAAAGCGATACTCACCTTTATCAAAGTAAGTTTTTGCTGTCGCGTAACCTGCTTCACAACCACCATAAGCTTGCGTGAAACGCTCAGCTTCATCTGCAACGCCCATGCGGTCGAGGTTGGCTGGGTTCATATCAAAATAGCCAAGATACATGTTGTATACAGCCCGCGCATTGTGGCTGTAGGTGCCGTGGTATCCGTTGGTGTGCCATAACTGTTGTAAGCTAGTTGGCAGTTCATCGTTAATTGATGCGCCAATATCCTGTATTCCCATGCCGCTATTAGCTAAACGTAAGGTTTGGTTGTGAACAAAACCATAGTTGTCACGTTGTGCTCTCATGTAGTCATTAATCTTCTCGTTACCCCACATAGGCGCAGAGTGAGAGCCCATTAACATCTCCACTTCCCCGCCCCACGCGTTGATCATTTCGTTGATGTCTTTAGACCATTTCAACGAATCACGAACCTTGGCGCCACGCAAAGTGTACACGTTGTGCATACCTTGATAGACCATTTCGCCAGTCCACAATGTATTGTGCTCAGGCAAGTACGCAACGTGACCAGATGGAGCCTCGGTTCCAGCGGTGTCCATAAATACAAATTTCACGCCGTCTATCTCATAGTCAAAAAACTTTTGTTCATCACCAGATGGAAAGGTTTGGTCGGGTGCTACAAGCGTAATTTGATAACCTTCACCTTGCGACCAGCCATTCGATAAGGCGGCATCTACAATACCTGTTGTATTAGCTTGACCCAGCGTAGCACCGTATTGGTATGCCGCGCGGCGAGACATAGCATTTCCCGCCAGTACATTTTCATCTACGGTTTCTTTAATAAACCCGTGAGGCGCGTACACTTTTACTTCAGGGAAACGGTCTTGAACAGCGCGCGAGCCACCAAAGTGGTCAGCATGAGAGTGAGAGTAAATCATTGCCACTACCGGCTCATCTCCGCCTTCTGGCACATTGGCTAAAAAAAATTCTAGTGAAGCTTCCATGGCTTTATCGTGCATCAGTACATCGTAAACAATCCAACCTGAATCAGACTTTATAAACGACGTTGACGCTAAATCGGTACCACGAACTTGGTAGATGCCGTCGGTAACTTTATACAAGCCATCTGCGGCAAAGTTTGCTTGTCCTTGACGCCACAAAGAAGGGTTAACGGTATCAGGCGAGTTGTCGTGTGCTTCCAATCCGGTGTGCAAATTTTTGAAACGGTCGCGCAGAGACATTGATGTTTTAGCATCTAATGGAACCACTAATCCTTTGTCGTTATCAAAAAATACCGTCGTGTCTTCAAAGTTTAGAGTCTTGGCAAATGCCTTATTAGCTTCAATGGTATGAACAGAAGCAGGTTTTCCTTTACCGTTTGCTAAGGATTCGGTGGTTACATGCTCATGATCGTGACCAGCGTGGTCATCATGATCATGGCTATGTGCAATAACACTGGTGGTGAATACTGAAAGAATAGATGCCGTTAAAATAGATTTTTTCATATGTCGTACCTTTTGTCGCAGCATCCTTGCAGTCATAAAATATAATTCGTTTGTTGAATCTATTTTGGCGAACACTTAGGCAGCAAACAACTCTTCCAAGCTAAAGCAGATATTTACGTAAGTGATATCAGGTTGAGGATAAAAGTAAGGTTTATTATTTTAAGTGAAGACTAGCAAACAAATATTATGACAGTAATGAACCAAGATACAGCTATTACACTGAGCTTAAACTTGGCCAATCAACAAGGTTCTAAGCCATTGATTAGCTGGGTTAGTTTGCATTTTAGATAAGGACACTAGATAAGAATCAAAAGACTGAGTTTTAAAAGGAAAATCCATTAACTGAAGATTAAATACCTCACTATATTGTTGAGCAAGCGAACAAGGTACCACTCCCACGGCATCACTATAAGATATGGCCGCTATCATTCCCATTAATGACTTATGCTCACTATAGGCTTTACGGCGCGGTAGCACTTCATCAGTAATCCAGTCTACAAAGGTAAGGTCAAAGCGGCGCATATCGAACATTGCATGCTGCTCGGCTAAATAAGCAGCCTGGGTCAGGGCTCCGCTTTGTAAGCGAGGGTGCGATCGATTAGCAATGCAACACAGTTTATCTCGCTGAATGACCAGAGAGTTAAAGGTTAAACTCTCAGGTGCACATACATCAATAACAACATCGACACTTTCATTACTCAAATCCTCGTAGATTTTTTGCTCATCGCTGGGCAGTTCAATCAACATCACATCTATCGCGCTATCTTTAAGTGCAATATCGAGCTTTTGTCGTAGCTTATGAAACATCGCCTCGTGGCAATAAACGTTAAACTGACGTGAGGATGTAGTCGGCGTAAAATCTTGAACGCTTTCGATAAGCCCTTCAATGTTAAGCAAAGGCGCTTGCAGGCTAGAATAGAAGTCTCGTGCAAATGGCGTTGGCTTGATGCCTCGACCAGTACGGCTAAACAACTCTTGGCCAATCGTTTCTTTTAAACGAGAAAGTGCATTACTAACTGCCGATTGAGTCAGGTCAAGCTGTTCTGCGGCTCGAGTGACTGATTCATGCTCATAAGCTGACTTAAAAACGCGTAAAAGATTGAGGTCAAACTGACTAGACTGAGACATAGAGTAAGTGAACGTTGTAAATGATATCTTGGCTATCATCGGAGGGGAGGCGCTGATTTGCAAGTGTATTGTTTAATACGACGATACTAGTAGCCTATTCTTTCAGCTTACACTTGCACAAAAAAGCAGCCCTTGAGCTGCTTTTAACTAATAAACTTAGTGCAACTTAAGCTTAGGTCTTAGCACTTGGTTAATTCGCCCTACTAACATCATTAAGCCAGTTTTCATATAGCCATGTAAGGCGATTTGATGCATCCGATAAAGCGAAATATACATTACTCGTGCAATGCGCCCTTCAATCATCATTGAACCTTGCATAAGGTTGCCCATTAACGAACCGACTGTTGAGTAACGGCTGAGTGATACCAGTGAACCATGGTCTTTGTATTCAAACTCTTGCAGTGGTTTTTCTTCAATTTGGCGCACAATATTTTTAAATACTAAGGTCGCCATTTGATGAGCCGATTGAGCCCGTGGTGGTACAAAACTGGTTTCTCCCATGGCACAACTCGCACAATCGCCAATCGCATAAATATTACTATCGCGCGAGGTTTGCAAGGTTGGGCGAACCACTAACTGGTTAATGCGGTTGGTTTCTAAGCCACCGAGTTCTTTCATAAAATCAGGGCACTTAATGCCTGCCGCCCACACCATTAAGTCAGCTTTAATCAGTTCACCGTCTTTAGTCGTTAAGCCTTCTTCAGTCGCTTCCGTCACCATCGTTTTAGTACGTACGTCCACACCCATTTTCTGTAACTCTGAATGGGCTGAGCTAGATATACGCACAGGTAATGCCGGGAGAATTTTCTCACCCGCTTCTACTAAGGTTACCGCTAGGCTTGAATGGCTTAGGTTTGGCACGCCATAGGCGCGTAGTTGATCTAAGGCGTTATGCAGCTCAGCAGAGAGCTCTACGCCAGTTGCGCCGGCCCCCACAATAGCGACACGTACTTTCTCGCCCTTTTGTGCTTCGTCATTTTGCGAATACTGTAAAAAGCGATTCAGCATGCGACGATGGAACAAATCTGCGCGGCTTGGGTTGTCGAGGAAAATACAATTGTCTTTAACACCTTTGGTATTAAAGTCGTTTGAAACAGAGCCAATCGCCATGATTAGGTAATCATAATTTAGCTGGCGCGCTGGAAGGACTTCTTTGCCCTCTTCGACCATAGCCTTTAAAGTCACCAATTGATCTTCACGATTTACATCAGCCACTTCGCCAAGTTGAAATTCAAAGCCATGATTAGCAGCATGTGAGCGATAGCTCAAGGCGTCAATGCCTGCATCTAAAGAGCCGGTAGCCACTTCATGTAATAACGGCTTCCATAAATGGGTGCGGTTTTTATCTACCAGCACTACGTTAGCTTTTCCGTGTTTACCGAGTTTACGGCCTAAGCGCGTCGCCAGTTCTAAACCACCGGCCCCACCACCAACTACAACGATTCTAGTCATGCTTGAATATTTCCTTGTAACAACTTGAAGTGTTTAGCTCTACTACAAAGGCTTTTATTTTTGTTATGCCTTTAACAACTAGCTAAGGTGGGCTCATTATACGTAACTTGATTAAGATCACAAAAAGCGCCCAATAAAAAAGAGGGATTAATTCCCTCTTTTTATGAAAATTTAAGATTCTATAAACTTGGTAGGCGTTTTAAAGACTTTATCAACTGCAGGTGATGGCTGATGTCTTTAAATTTGTGACTTTGTTCTTTGTCCCAAATAACATCGTAATAGGCTTTAAGCTCTTGCTCAGAATGAGAATTGTCTAACACTTCATCGTTCTCTGAGAGCACCACGGTACAATTACCTTTGTTCTTGGTTCTAAACTCATTAACACACTTTGATGCAATATCGATGTACTCTTCTGGGCGTTCAATTCGGTCTTGCATGTTCTTTTCTGGATGTAAGTTAGGATTGAAAATCACTGATGGGATCCCGCATAAATAACCAATGCGCTCGCTCCAATAGCCCCCCAAGCCAACACCACAAATAACCACTTCTTCTTCGGCACTTAACATGAGCTGTTTATGCACTTCTTTCAGTAAGTGACTCATATCATGCCGCGGATGAATGGTGCTGTAGCTGATCGGTCGCACATCGGGATCTACAAATTGCAACTGAAGCACTTTTTCATGGTTACCCGGACTTGTTGAATCGAAGCCGTGTAGATAAATAATCATCCTGCAATACCTTCCTTACATTCACACACTAAAACCAAGTGTATTTATAATTGTTACCATTCACTACTCATTTGCATTATTTGTGCAGCACGAGCGGCAATTTCTCGATACTGAGCTTGCGATTCGAGCTCTGACCAACTATGCGCAAACGCTTTACCCACTAAGGTTTCGGCATTCACAACAAAGCTATGATCTAAGCCATCTAATAAACTAATGCTAGCTTCTCTATCATTACAGGCTAGCAATAAATCACAACCTGCCGCTAAGGCTTGCTGAGCACGATCTATATGATTACCCGCAACTGCAGCGCCCTTCATGCTGAGGTCATCACTAAAAATAAGCCCGTTAAACGCTAACTCTTTACGTAGTATTTTTTGCAGCCATATTTGCGAGAACCCCGCTGGCTTGTCATCTACGTCACTGTAAATAACATGGGCAGGCATTACTGCATCAAGTTTATTCTGAGCAATAAGCGCGGCAAATACTTGCATATCTTGCTGCTTAATTTCTGCGTATGGGCGCGGATCACGAGCCTCTAAATGGTGAGTATCCGCTTTTACATTGCCATGGCCAGGAAAGTGTTTACCTGTAGCTTTCATGCCGGCTAAGTTCATTCCATCAATAAACGCACTTGCGCTACGTATAATCTCGCTAGGGCTATTGCTAAAAGCGCGTTGCCCTATTACATCACTAACACCATCAATGTCTAAAACGGGTGCAAAGCTAATATCAATGTCGCAAGCACGTAACTCTGCTGCCATTAACCAGCCCAGTTGCTTAGCCCAGTCTTGGTGAGAAATATGAAGAGTGTCTGCGCCTTTCGCCATCAAGCCCATGGCAGGAATAGCTGAAAATTGCTCTCTAAAGCGCTGTACTCGGCCCCCTTCGTGATCAACAGCAATTAATAATCGCTGTTTACTCGCAGAGCGAATGGTACGAACTAACTCTAACAACTGAGCCCGATCTTGATAATTGCGGCTAAACAAAATAACGCCAGCCACAAGGGGATGCTGGAGCATCTCGCGCTCCTCAGCGCTCAACTCCGTACCGAGTAAATCTAAAAACAGAGGTCCCATGTACTAACTACCAACCAAAAGTAGATTTAGTTTCGCCCTTGCGAATTTCAGTTTCGTCAGCCCATTCAACTAAGCCAGTTTTTAAGTCCATTAATCGCATAGTCATTTTGTAATAAACATCTTTGGTTTTCTTGTTAGTTTTTACAATGCTTGAAAGGTTGCCATAAAGCATATACTCAGCACCCACTTGCTGACCAAAAGCAATCGCTTTAGATGGGTCAACTAACCCGCCGTCGTTCTGAAAATCAAGCTGTTCACGTACCGCCGTTACGCGTGTCATATCAACAAAGCGGAACTTGCCCGATTGCAGTAATTTAGTGCTAATTGAATCAGTCACTGACTCGGTATCAATATGCTCGGTAGTTTTGTTTTTAATGCGTTCAACAAACACAATCGGGCGATTGTTATTGGTAATGTCGGTTAGCAATGGAGACGAAATCATCGAGTCTGTCATTTCACCGGCAATTTTTTGTAAGTCAGTTGAGCCAAAAGCAACATCTACTGTTTCAACTTCTTGCGGGTCGCCGTAGCTTACCTGGGTAGAACAACCACTTAAGGTAAGGGCTAGTACAGATGCAGCGAGTACGAGTTTTTTCATGGGATATCTCTCTGTTATTTAACTTCTCTAACATAAATTTTGAAATGGCTCGCGGTATTCACCAAGGCAACTGATTGCACTTGAATTTGTTGCTTGCCGTGTAAGCTTAGAGGCGTCCATGCGGTAGTTGCACTATTAATTTGCATGTTGTTACTGTCATACCAGTAAAAACGATACTGCAAATCTAAGTCACCTTTGAATAAAGATTGTATTGTTGCCACACCGCGCAAGCGGTCCATTCCTTGGTGAGTAGCAGCATCTAGAACGGTGAGTTTTCGACCCAAGCTAATATTGTCTACAATTAGCCATTGCTTCCCATCGGGCTTATCTGAATCTGCCGAAATGCCAGAGGTGTCGGTGGTACAGCCTACGACAAGCAGTGCAGTTAATAACAGCAAATATTTCATAGCTTTACCCTCTTTATAAATTAAATATTTGAGCTGGAGAGCCCAAATCATTAGTCAGTATTAAGGTTACTCTACCAGCAGTTATATTAATTGCTGCTTGGTTTTGCAACAAGCCTTCAAATTCTAGAGTATGTTCGCCAGCTGGCAGAGGCTTAATCGCCACTTGCGCCAAGGCTGGTAAGGTTTGCCAATTGCGTGTATCTGCCCGCTCCGACGCAATGTTGTAAACATTCACCAACGCGTTTGCCCAGTTTTCTTCGTCATCTGCTTTATCTTTATTCACTTCACGACGAAATTGATCTTTGGTTATCACACGCAAAATTTGCCGCAGTAATATTGCGGGTAAATCTTGTTGTAACTGCTTAGCTGCTAGCTCATCAAACTGCACTAAGCGCTCACCGGAGAATCGCTCGTTACCCACTTTCATCCATTGCGGTATAGCTATTTGCGCATTCCCTGAAATAACGGGTAGCGCGACTGTGTAGGTTTCCCAACGATTATGATTATATAGGGGTAAAGTAAAGCGAGCCTCTTGGCGCGCTGCCACAATTGATTGTTCGTGCAACACAACCAATAACCCTTCCTGCTTAGTTAAGGCTTTAGGTTTGGCTGGTGTGTATTCTTGGTAATCACTCATGGCTAGCTTTTGACCCAAACGAGCGACCTCTGCCTGCAAATAACCATTGTTTGGCGCTAGCGCTAGCGCTTTGCGGTAATCAATGTAAGCATCATCTTCTTGCCCTGCGGCCAAATATAAAGCGGCTGATAGCGTAAAACTCAAGCCGTTTTGAAAGGCGTTCGCTAAGGCTTTGTCTTGAGTTTTTAGCTGCGGGTAATCCGTCATTAGGTCGTCATACTGCGACTTATAATCACGAAGTTGCTCTTCTAAAGTCACCGGCACTTCTTGCATAGCTTGCTGTTGAATCAATCCGGCGCGGCGGATTTCAATCAGAGCAGACTCCAAACCGTCGCTGTGCAAGTAATTGATGGCTTGATAATGATGTAACATCACTTGCTCGTAAACCGGCACGTGATACTCAATAAAATTGTCGTTGGTTGCTAAGGCTGAAACATTTTGTAAGCCGGTAGATAAACGATACTCAGCTTGGCGAGACAACCAAGTGAGCTGCTCATCAACGTGGGTAAAATGAGCCTGACTGCCAGAAAAGTCACCCGCTAGATAAGATAAGCGGCCTTTTTCCAACTGCTTAAGATAGTAGTTATTATCGCTTTTACTGCCTTCAGAAATAAGGTCCGAGGCTAACTCGAACTGCCCAGACCCCATTTGATAACGACTAGCATTAAGTTGCTCGTCGTAACTCACAAAAAGATCACTAAAAACTGCGCTACTACAACCAACTAGCAATAAGCTGGTAAATAAAGCGAAAGCGATAGCTTGTTTGTTCATCTTGCTAAAAAACGCAGTGTTACGAGTATGTAAAACGCGCCACTTGATGGGCGATGAATCAGCCATTAATGCGTTCCAAAAACCAGATGTTCGGGAGAAGTCTATTTATAAACTATTTTACGAGCTAGACCTAATCTAGCGCGAAGTATTTCTACAAATTGCTTGTGATTGTTCTATATTTGTACAATTTATTTTGCTTTATATTTTAAAAGGTAAACTCTTTGTTAAGTTGGCCGCTATTATCAGTATAAAAGGGCTTCCAGCGTCTAGAGTTGTGATCTCTTGCATAGTAAGAATAGCCAACTAAAGGCATACTTTTTACTAAATAAAATAATATAAAAACTATAAATAGCTAACAGATCGGTTGGTCGAGGAATTATGAAAAAAAAGTCACTAAACGTAGCCTCATCGCTCCAATTTTTTAAAAACATTTCTATTGTTCATCGAGTAAACATCGGATTTGGTTTTTTGGTTCTAATGATGGTGTTAACTAATGTATTGTCACTCCAAACGGGCAGTCAGTTTAACCAACAGCTTGACGTGGTGACCGAAGAAGCCACACCTTTGGTTATTCAAAGTAGTGAGTTTGCCGTAGATTTGCTGACCGCAGACAAATACTTTAAAGATGCATTAACCTCTGCTGATACTAAAGTTATCAAAGCAAGCAGCGAGTCGTTTGAGCAAAGTGAATTAGTGTTCATTTCATCTTTAGGCACCTTGCGTTCGATGGCCGAAGGCAACGCTGAACTAGAAGCTCGTTTAGACACGCTAAACAGCCTCGATCAGAACTACTTTCAGGTTGCTAAACAAGTGATGGACGACAACTTAAATTACTTATCAGAACTGAAATCAGTAAAGCGTAGCTCCAACCAACTCACGGTAATGTTGCCACAGCTTAAAAAGAACCTCTCAGACAAAGTGGTAGAGCTAAACGATGACTACATTCGTTGGGCAGCCGAAAGCTTTCTGAATGCAATGGCCGTAATTGAGCTAAACACTTTGGAAGGTTTAAACACTGTAGAGTCTAAAAAAATTGCAGTGATTTTGAAGCGAAATAACAAGCTTATTAAAAACTTCATGAGCGCCACCTCTGATTTAGAAGACGAAATTCCAGAGTTGCGCAACGACATGGGTCACCAAATTGACCAGTTTGTAAAAGACTCAACCAAAGATGATGGCGTACTTGCCAACCATTTAGAAGTCGCCAAAGTTAAAGAAGCTATCTCACTACGAGTAGCCGATACTGCAGTTCAAATTACCGATGCCATTAGCCAGCTTTCAGCGATCAATGATATTGCAAATGCTCAGGTCGATATGGCGGCGTCTAATGCAAATAAGATGCTTGAATCAAGCCGTATTCAGCTAATAACCGCGATGATTATTGCCATTCCTTTAGCGTTACTCGTTGCTTGGAACGTGGCGGGCTCAATCAAACAACCGCTAAATCAGTTACTTAAAACGCTTAAGGCAGCTGCAGCGGGAGACATGACGGAAACGGTAAACTACCAAAGTACTAATGAATTTGGACAACTTGCGGACTCAGCCAACAGTATGATGGAGCAGATGCGCTCGGTGCTAAATGACATAAGCCAAGCGGCAGAAAGCCTGTCGAATGTATCTCAGGGTAACTCCACGACCCTAAATACCGCTAAAGAAGAGCTAAATAATCAACGTCAAGAAACGGCCTCTGTTGCCGCCGCCATGACCGAGATGGAACAATCGGTAAGAGAAGTAGCCAAGAGCGCGAACATTACTTTGGAAAAAGTAATGGAAGTGGAAGAGGCCTCTAACTCTGGTCGTCAGATCATGAGCAATAACATCACGACTACCCATCAACTGTCTGAAAAACTGGGGCATAGTAGCTCAGTAATCGGCGAAGTAGATAGCATGAGCAACAGCATTGGTTCTATCTTGGATGTGATTCGTGGTATCGCAGACCAAACCAACCTACTTGCATTAAACGCTGCCATTGAAGCCGCACGTGCGGGTGAGCAAGGTAGAGGATTTGCGGTTGTTGCCGACGAAGTAAGAGTGCTGGCACAAAAAACCACTAACTCAACAACAGAGATTCAATCAATGATTGAAAACCTGCAGAAAAGTGCCCAACGTGCAGTATCGGTAATGTCAGAATGTTCATCAGAAATGCAGGCGAGCATCTCACAATCATCAGATGCCAATGGCGCAATGGAAGAAATTCAGGGAATTATTACCCAAATTTCGGATATGAGTAGCCAAATTGCCGCAGCCGCAGAACAGCAGCAAGCCACTGGCGCGGAAATATCGAATAACTTAAATCGCATTTCCGATATTAGTGACGAAAACTACCAAAGCATTGAAATTGTCACCAGTACCAGTGAAGAACTGGGTGGCCTGGCGCAACAACAAGACTCATTGGTAAAACGTTTTACCTTGTAAACAATGAGCTAACACTAAAAAGGCTCCTAACTAGGAGCCTTTTTTTTATCGATATACTTCTGAAATTGCGCCTTTACCTACCCCTTCGTAAGCAATCACTTTTAGTGTATGACCATCCATCGCTTTAGATAAGGTTTGCGCAATATAAGCGGCTAAATTCTCTACCGTTGTCTCACAGGGCAAAATATCGGTTTCTTGCTTAGGCACCACTAACTCAAAAAAGCCCTGTGGGGATTGGTAGGCAAAGGCGTAATGCTGCTGCCATTCCTGTCGCTGATAAAAACTAATATCATTTACTGATATCTCATCATTGGCGCTACCGAGATAGATGTTACGCCATTTCATTGCCCAGCTAGTGGCTAGGTCTACATCACCCTCTGCATCCACTAAAATTTCTATCGTCGAGCGGTGACCATGAGCAATTCGCTGACAATTACCATCGTGTTTCTTCAATCCGTGACTGTAGTGGTAATACGGTCCGTCGATCGCTTCATGACGCAAGTTAATGCTTATATCTTGTATATTGCTGGGTAATTGTTCGAGCACCACTGCTTTAACGTATGCCGTTAAGGCTTCGTTGCTCACTTCAACCGCGTCAATAAATGTGTAGGCTTCATCGGGGCAGCGTAAGTGAATACTTTTACCACCTGGACGTTGGAAGTCTAATTGCGTGTAGCCTTCGCTGTTACTTACCTTACACAATGGAGAGCGACGAGGAACCAATAGTTTATGGTCGACTTTATCGTCGATTAACCGTTTAATCAGTTTTTTAACCTGGCCAAAATCAAGCAGCATATCCATATCATTTAGCGATCCGCCCAATTCAATATCCACTAACCAACTTTCCCCCACTAACCCTCGGTCTGGACATAAGTAGGTTGAGTCAATCACTGTTAAGTCTTTTACAAATAGTTTCATATTGCAGTCCGTTATCGCTAATGCGGCACATTATAGCCACAACGGCATCATTTAGGCAGTTGCTTCTCAATCTCAACAAGCGGAAAAACCAAAATTCAACTAACTGTGATAAGGTTTAACCATGTTGAATAATCACTAGATAACGCCGTGGACCCGATAGCGCCTGAGTTACTCAATGAGTTTAATGCCCTTCCCTGCCAAACCGAAGTGCACTTGCAGATCCCTACCCCAACTAACCCTTTGCGCTTACGTAGTCGCTTGATTGGTATTGAACCAGGTATGTGCGTGATTCTATCTAGAGGCATGGACCAACAATGGGAAGCGGCCAGAGACTTAATTCGCGAAGGTCAATCTATTGTGGTGAGAATCGTTAATGAAGGCGATCCAAACGCTACTATTTTTGCTTACCGCGGCTCAATTTCAAAGTTAATGAGCAGTGTAGGACGCTGGGTGGTATTAGATTATCCACGTAATATCCAAAAAATTAGTTTGCGGCAACATAGCCGTTTACCGGTGTCGTTACCCTGTAAAATGCAAAGTGAAAGCGACAGCAATGAATCTTTTAAAGGCTTACTCAAAGACTTATCGCTAAATGGTGGTGGCTTTATAAGCGCTCCAATACCATTACCCTTAACAAAACGAAGCTTTAATTTACACCTTCCAATAGATGAATATGAAACATTAAGCATTAAGGCAAGTATTTGTAACCAACACTTAGAACAACGATCTCCAGAACGGGTTCATTACGGGCTGAGCTTTGATGCAGATGAGTCGGTAAAACAAAAATTTATCCAAACGGCCCTGCTAGAGATTGTTCAACGCGAAAACAAAACCCCAAATTAAATCTTATTCTTTTCCCCAGAGCTAAGTTTATTTTAAGCAAAAAAAAGCGACCCGAGGGTCGCTTTGAATTAACGGTCAACTTCTAGTCTTTGTTGTACTTGGCAGTACGTGGGAACGCAATGCCATTACTGTCAAACAAGTAGCTAGCTTTAGTTGGTAAGCCAACACGCAACTCATCACCATTGTTCGTTGGGAATTCGCTACGCGCTTTAAAGGTGAAATCAAAGCCTTTAACGTCCATGTAAACGTAAGACTCTGCACCTAGGTGCTCGGCAACTACTACAGTACCTGTAATAAAGTTCTCTGCATGAGCATGGGTATCTTCAACCAAATGCTCAGGGCGGCAACCAAACTCAACAGCATCACCAACGCTTGCACGGCTTGTATCTACCGCAGCGCTAACAATATCGCCAGTTACCAGTTTAATTTTACTTTCTTGCTCGCCTACTTCTACTATTTCACCTTCAATGAAGTTCATTTTTGGTGAGCCAATAAAGCCAGCAACAAATTTGTTTGCTGGGTTATGGTATAGGTCAAGCGGTGAACCATATTGCTCTAAGTTTGTAGCAGCATTTGGATCTAATGGGCTTAGTACTACAATTTTATCCGCCAAGGTCATCGCTTCCACTTGGTCGTGAGTAACGTAGATGATGGTTGATTGTAGTTCTTTATGAAGCTTGGCGATCTCAATACGCATTTTCACACGAAGTGCAGCATCTAAGTTTGATAACGGCTCATCGAACAAGAAAACACCTGGTTGTTGTACGATACAACGACCAATTGCAACACGTTGGCGCTGACCACCACTTAACTCTTTTGGCTTACGATCAAGTAGAGGATCTAGGCCTAAAATATCTGAAGCGTTATTAACACGCTTTTCAATGATACTTTTTTCTACTTTTTTCAGCTTAAGACCAAACGACATATTCTCGCGTAGGTCCATGTGTGGGTACAAAGCGTAAGATTGGAATACCATACCTACGTTACGCTCTACTGGTGGCACGTCGTTCATGAAGTTGCCGCCGATATTAAGCTCACCGCTAGTAATATCTTCTAAGCCAGCAATCATACGTAACAGCGTCGATTTACCACAACCTGATGGACCAACGAATACTACAAACTCGCCATCTTGAATGTCTAAGTTAATATCACGCAAGGTATCTTGGTGAATTGCCGGGTCGTAGTTTTTACGTACATTTTTTAGAATTACATCAGCCATTATTAGCTCCAAACTGAATAAAGCGTTGCTTTACTCGCAATCAATCTTGTTTTGCGTAGCTGCATTCGCAGCTACGCCCAAATAATTTAACCTTTAACACCGCCAGCTGTTAACCCGCCGACCAACCAACGTTGAGCCATGAGGAACACCAGGGTGATAGGGAATCCAGACAAAACAGCTGCAGCGGCAAAATCGCCCCACAAGTAGTTTTGCGGATAGAGATATTGTTGAGCACCTACAGCGAGTGTGAGTTTATCAACGTCTTGCATCAATACTGAGGCCATTGGAACCTCGGTAATAACACCGATAAATGCAAGAATAAACACAACCGCCAAAATAGGCACAGAAAGCGGTAACAATACCAATCTAAACGCTTGCCATGGAGTTGCACCGTCAATCGCTGCAGACTCTTCTAGCGCTGGGTCAATCGTTTCGAAGTAGCCTTTAATGGTCCACACGTGAAGTGCAATACCACCAAGGTAAGCGAAGATTAAACCACCGTGAGTGTTTAGACCCAACCAAGGAATATACTCACCAATCTTATTGAACAAGGCGTAAATTGCCACCAAGGCCAAAACAGATGGGAACATTTGGAAAATCAACATACCGTTAAGAATGGTTGCCTTACCTCTAAAACGCATACGAGCAAACGCGTAAGCACTTGTGGTAGAAAGGGCAACAATTAATAAGGCTGAAATACCCGCAACTTTAATCGAGTTCCATAACCAAGTAAGTACTGGGAATGGAGGCGGAGTTAATGAGCCATCTGGGTTTACAACAGTAATCCCCAAGGCCAAACGCCAGTGATCCAAAGTTGGGTTTGAAGGAATCAATTCACCTACCGCAAAGTTACCCGTACGGAAAGAAATAGTGATTACCATTAATAATGGGAAAATAATTAAACATAGAAACAAACATAACACTACGTGAGTAGCTAGTTTTCTATATTTCAATGATTTAGGTTGAACCATTGCCATAGTAGCTTCTCCTTACGCCGTCTTATCAGCTTTAGTTAGTTTCAAGTTAATCAATGCTAGTGCACCAACCACAATAAAGATCAATGTCGCAATCGCACTGGCTAGACCGTAATCCTGACCACCATCACCTTGGAAGGCAATTCGGTAGGTGTAGCTTACGAGCAAGTCGGTTGTACCAGCTGGTGTTGAAGCACCGATAATGTCTGGGCCACCATTTGTTAACAACTGAATCAATACAAAGTTGTTAAAGTTAAAGGCGAACGATGCAACCAACAATGGCGTTAGTGGTTTCATCAATAGTGGAACAGTAATGTTGAAGAAGTTACTGATTGGGCCTGCACCATCCATTGAAGACGCTTCATATAAATCTTCAGGAATAGATTTAAGCATACCTAAACACAAGATCATCATGTATGGGTAACCCAACCACGTGTTCACAATCAAAATCATTGACTTAGCCATGATAGGATCGGTGAACCAATCCGGCTTAACGCCAAATAGTGACTCTAAAATACCGTTAATCTCACCAAAGTTTTGGTTGAACAAACCTTTAAATACCAAGATTGAGATAAACGCGGGAATTGCATAGGGGAGAATAAGCACCACGCGATAAAAAGCGCGACCTTTAAGCTCTTCCCATTGAATTAGACAGGCTAACACCATGCCAATAGCCAATGTTAGGGCTACTGAAACACCGGCAAAAATAACCGTCCAAATGAAGATTTCAATAAACGGTTCTTTAATACCTTTATCGGTAGCGACACGTTCAAAGTTTTTCCAACCAACACCTACGGTGAAACCAGGTGCTAAACGACTACCAACAAATTCACCATCACCATCGATGTATTGGAAGTAACCTGTTTCCATATTCGGCAGCATCAGCTCGCCAGTTTGGTTGTTACGAAGAATAGAAGGACCAGGTAAAATGGCACCACTTTCTTTAAGTACTACACCATCGGCTAAGCGAGAATATAGTGGTTTCATTGCTGAGAACTTGCGTAGACCATTCATGACTAATTCATCAGCTTCAGGCGTGACCAGCACGATGTTGTTGAAGAATTGGCGATGAGAAATGATTTCTTTAATCGGGGCTTTTTCACTAGTAGGTAAAGCGTCTACTACTTGCAACTTAATCCGTTTAGTTTCAAGAGTAAGCTTTCTAGCGCGAACATCGGCGTTAGAAACAACTTCAACAGGACGAGTTACAAACAACTTATCGTCTTGAGAAAGAGCTATTACGTATTTACCTTCTGCTGCTTGATGCAACTGGAAGCCAAATGAACCGCCTTTAGCCATGTAAGTCTTCTGGGTATGCAACTGCTCTACACGCTCTAGCGATAACAAGTTTGTTCCGCTGTAGTTAGTAAACGCAATGCCTATCGTATAAGCCAGAGGGAAAATGATGAAGACCACCATCCCAGCAATACCAGGGAAGATATATCGGTGGGCATACATTTTTTTAGTAGTAAAAACATACACACCGGTAGAAACAACAACAAGGGTGAGCAATGCAAATGCATATTCACCACCTGCATACATCAAAACAATTGCATAGCCGTTAAGCAACACAATCGCTGTGATCAGCAGCAGTTTTAGCCAGGCATACTTGCCCTGCATAAAACCTGGAGACGCAGAAAGACCCATCTTATGTACAACCTTTGTATTTGACCGAAATTAATAAAGAGGAGGATAGACCAATATCCTCCTCCTGACCGAAATAATATGACCGTATTATTTCGCTATGCGACGCGCAGCGGCGTCTAGAGCTTTCTCTAGAGGTTGACGACCACTAGTGATGTTGGTTAGTGATGTTGCCATCGCAGACCAGAATTTACCCATAGCAGCTACGTTAGGCATTGGCTCACCATCTTGAGCGTTTGCGAATGTTGCAGCGATGCGAGGGTCACTTGAAAGTTCTTCCATGTACGATTTAAGTGCAACAGCACCTAGTGGTACATCGTCATTTACAGACTTCAAGCCTTCATTAGTAACAAGGTAGTTTTCTAAGAACTCTACCGCTAAATCAGCGTTTGGTGACGCAGAGTTAACTGCACCTGCTAAAACACCAACCATTGGCTTAGCTTTGTTACCGTTGATAGTTGGAATGTAAGTTACACCGTAGTTGATGCCACTTTTTTCCATGTTATCCCAAGCCCATGGGCCGTTGATAACCATGGCTACTTCGCCTTTGTTAAAGGCAGAGTCCATTACACCGTAGTCAGCGCCTTTAGGCATGTGACCATTTTCGATTAGGTCTTTAATTACTTTAGCGCCCATTTTCGCGCCATCTGTAGCTACACCGGTATCTTTAACATCGTAAGTACCGTTTTCATATTTGAAGATGTAACCACCGTTCGCAGCCAATAGAGGCCAAGAGAAGTAAGTGTTGTTGTAATCCCAAAGGATTGCGTGCTTACCAGACTCTTGAAGTTTAGCGTCTAGTGCTGGAATCTCTTCCCACGTTTTAGGAGGGGTAGGTACTAGGTCTTTGTTGTAGATAAGACCTACAGCTTCGATAGCAATAGGGTAACCGTAAACTTTACCGTCGATAGTAACAGCGTTCCAAGCGAAGTCTTCAACTGCTGCTTTCTTTTCAGCACTTGGCTTAAGCTCTGTTAATAAACCAGCGTCAACCCAGTCGCCGAAACGGTCGTGAGCCCATAAAAAGATGTCTGGACCAGAGCCTGTAGAAGCAGCTTGCTGGAATTTACCAGGGGCATCATCAGGGTGAGCAACACTTACTTTAACACCAGTATCAGCTTCAAAGCGTTTACCTACTTCAGCTAAACCGTTGTAGCCTTTATCACCATTTACCCAAATGGTTAACTGGCCTTCTTCAATCGCAGCAAAAGCATTAGATGCCATGCCTAAAGAAGCAACCGCTATAGCAGATGCAAGAATTGTCTTTTTCATTAGCCTTTCCTTAACTGTCGTTATGATTATAATTTTGGGTCGCAATGTTACTTGCTGCGCTTGATTCTAGCCCAATTGCCTACGCGAGCACATGACTTAGCTCGCACTTTTGAAATTATACTACAAAGCACTAGAGCAAGGCCCCGCGTGCCCTGAGCGGTTGTTTTATCACCTAACAGTGGTAATAAAACAACAAAAATAACCTACCAAGCCTGTGAAAACCTTTCCATGTGGTAATTTTACAACACATTTGAAACTGATAACCTTTTCATGCTTGTTAATTAAGTTATTTGTTATTTTTTAACTGCTCTCTTAAGTTAGGCGGCACACCTACAATCGTCAATGTATCGGTTGATTCATCGTAAAAAACGCGATCACCTAACAATTTTTGTTCGAAACTTACAGACACACCTTTACCTTGGCCAAAGCATTTGGCTAATTTCTTAAGCGCAGTACGATCGGCAGGGAATTGATCCTCCAAAGGGTAGTTTTCGGCGGCAAACTGGTAAAAGTCTACGGTGTCTTCGGCGGTGGGCAGGGCTTTAGCTAACTCCCCTACTACGATTTCTTCACCATCTTTAAGTTGCTGTTCGCAATAAGATTTTACTTCACCTTTATAAGCAAGCTTTTCTTCTTTATCTAATTGGGTCGCTTGGCAATAGTCGTCAACGGCTTGCATTAAGACCGCATTTTGCACCTTTACGTCTAAACCATCATCGCAACCTAAGAATTCCACAAAGAAATCAGAAATTTTTCGTCCAGCCCTTCCCTTTACATATGAAACATAACGTTGAGACTCAGGATTACGCTGCATATCGGTAATATCAATGCGCGCCGCTAACTGCACAGAACTTGTTTCTAAATAGCGACTAGCGGTTAGCTCTAAGCTGTCATCAACGGCTGGAGAGATCTTATTCTCCAACAACATGATTAACAGGTATTCACCCGCTACATGCTCGTAGTTGGCCAGTAGCAATACACCTTGCTCGATAAACTCATACTTTTTGAGCTCCTCTACTAATACTGTGCCGCTATCTACACTGTAGCGGTGAAAATCGATTTCTTCATTTAGTAAAGCATCTAGCTGAAGCTTAAAAGGACTATTGTTCTCTTCATTATAGAAACCAAAACCTTTGGCAGCTCGCCCACTATAGTTGAGATGTAGGCCTTCTATAAGACTAAGCGCTTCTTCGCTATGAGCCATCTCTTCGCTCCTAGCTTGCAGAGCGATAGTGCCGTCTTCAGTCAATTCTAGTGAATGTAAAATAAGGTGTTTTAGGGAAATGCTCATAGTCTCTTACTGTTAGTGTTTGCTGACGAGGTGGGTTATTATACGCGTCTTTACCAGCAAATTTGCAGAGAAGTAATGGCAATAGTTTCAAAATATTCCACAGAGCAAGTGGAACAATTACTTAATGACGTACTCAAAGTAGTCGATAATCATAACGTAGCTACCGATTTAGCCCTTATGGTACTCGGTAATGCTACCACCTGTTTGATCAATCAACGGGTTGCGCCAGAGCAACGTAAAAAGCTAAGCGAAGGATTTGCAAAAGCCCTTCAAAGCTCAATTGACGAAAAATAAGAATAAAGCAAAGGACCGTAAAGCCCGCAATGGTAAATAGCTCAAAACAGTACCGCGATAAAGTGTCTCAGTTAATTAGCTGGGGACATTGGTTTTGTTTATCTAACATTATTTTGGCCTTAATTGTTGGCTTACGCTATTTAGTGTTAGCTGCGCCGCCAGAAACATTTTTGGGGCAAAGCTATTTATTAGTAAGCTGGTTAGGGCAATTTTCATTTATCGCCTTTGTTATTTTCCTACTCACCTTATTCCCTCTTAGCTTTGTTATCCCTAGCAATCGGTCAATGCGATTTGTGGGTGCTTTATTTGCTACCGTGGGGATCAGCTTACTTATTGTAGATACCGAAGTATTTGCTACGTTTAACCTTCACCTTAATCCTGAGTTGTTAAAGCTGCTCTTAGATGAAGACCAAAATAGCCAAGCAAATACACTTAACTTACTGTTTGTTTCAGTCCCTTTTATCTTCTTGCTGGAATTGTGGCTAGCCCGTTTGTGTTGGAAGTATTTACGCCGATTAGAACACAAACGCTTGGGTGTGCCGTTAGCGGCGATTCTATTTGTTTGTTTTGTATTAACCCACTTTGTGCATGCTTGGGCCGATGCAACCAACTACCGAACAATTACCCAGCAAAAGAATAACTACCCGTTATTCTATCCGTTAACTGCCCGTAGCTTCTTACAAGAGCAAGGTATATTTGATGTAGATGCTTATTATCAAGGCATTAAAGCTCAAGAGAAAAAGCAACAAGGCAATATGCGATACCCGATATCGCCCATCAAATATGGCCATGTAGAACAACGCTATAATTTAATGCTAGTGGTTGTAGAAGGCTTACGCTGGGACATGCTGACAAAAGAAGCAATGCCCCACAGCTGGCGACAAGCTAAAAATTCTAGCCAATTCTTCAGTCATTTTAGTGGTAGTAATAAATCACCAGAAGGTATGCTAAGCCTGCTTTATGGCTTACCCACTAGCTATTGGCCAAGTATTAAAGCAGGCCGACAAAGCCCAGTTTTAGTCTCTGCTCTGCAAGACAATAACTACCAAATAGAGTTGTTTAGCAGCAAAGGATTAAACACCCCAGAAATCGCAGGCTCCAGCTTTAGTTCTCTTAAAAATCTTGATATGACCAAGTGGCCCGGTGGTGCGGCAGGCGATGAGCAAGCGCTGCAAAAGTGGTTAATGTGGCAACACAGTCAATATTCTCAGCTGCCTTGGTTCAACTTTTTATATCTAAATGGCGTAGCAGCATACGATAACGCTAGTGGCGAAAGTATGGAAAAAGTGACGCCGGAGTTAATCAAGCAGCATTATTTCGAAGCTGCTCAGAACGTAGATAAACAACTTAAAAAAGTCTACCAAGAGCTCGCTAATACGGGTCAGATAGAAAATACTATCTTAGTGGTAACGTCCGACTACGGAAACGAGCTAAACGATAACAACAGCAACTATTGGGGTAATGCCAGTAACTTTAGTCGCTACCAAACTCAGGTTCCTTTGTTTATCTCTTGGCCAGATCGCCTGCCCACGCTAATGCACGATGAGACAAGCCATAACGATATTATTCCTACTATTTTGGAAGGGATGTTAGGTGTTACATCAAACAGTGCCGACTATAGCAATGGACAAAATATCTATTCCAAACGTAAGCGAGATTGGTTATTAATCGGTAACCAAGAACAGCAAGCCGTATTACAGGGTAATCAAATTACCTTATTTAACCAATCTGGCAGCTACCAGGTACTTGATCGTGACTTAAAACCTAGTAATGCCCGAGTCTCGGTGCCAATGCTGGTGCAAGTCTTAAACGACTTAAAACGTTTTTATCAGCCAGAACAGTAATTTGTACAATCGCTGAGCACTTAAGCGTATAAACACTAGCCGTGTATTGACACTAAGCGGTTTGATAAGTAAATTCAGATTCAATTCGGAACGTAGCGCAGCTTGGTAGCGCACCGTCATGGGGTGTCGGGGGTCGGAGGTTCAAATCCTCTCGTTCCGACCATATATAAGCCCGTAGCTCGATGAGCTACGGGCTTTTTTGTTGATGAGTTCCAACATTTGTTCTCTTGTATATTCCAGCGATATCGAATAGCTACACCCTTAATACCATCAATACACTCAGTACTTTTGTAAACACATTCCGCTTTCAAACAATGAAGCTGAACACTCTTGACTATCAGCTCTCATCATCATAATTGGCAAAGGCAATCAGCCATGCAAAGTGGCTGCAAATACAACCATATTAATAGGTTTTGGAGGTATTAGTATTAGCATGATCATAATCACTAAAGGGGGTTGAGAAGCTTTCTCCAAAACCATAGAGAACAAACGTAACTAAGTTTTTGGCGGATGTATGGAACCGGCATTGACCTAAATGAATCAATTGCAGCCAAAGTAGCTGCAGCTCTGCCCTTACTAGGCCCAGTGATGATGCAATACTTGAAACGCGCCGTTAAAACGGCAGTAAAGATAACAACAATTTAGTGAAGTCATAATTCCCAAAGAGGGGTGTTCTGAAGGGTTAGACACTTTCAAATTGCTAGCTGAGCTAAACACCTAAGCTAAACGCTAAAACTTCCAAGCCAGTTTAGGTGTTTTTTCGGCGAGGAATACGCCGACTACAGCCAACATCACGGTAGTGCCCTACCACTACTTTAAGCGCTGGCGAATTTCAGATAATGCTGGGTCACCAGGCGTCATCGCCTCTAGCTTGGCCAGCTGTTTTTTTGCTTGCTCTAAGTTACCACTGGCTTCCAAGGCTAGTAAGTACACATAGGCGAAACGGTGATTATCGGGCTCTAAGTCTGCTGCTTTTTGTAAGGCTTGTAGCGCCTTAGCCCACTGCCTTTTAACCACATAAATTAAGCCAAGGTTATGTAAAGCCATTGGATGATTGGACTCTACCTTCAAAATTTCTTGTAGTAACACTTGGGCTTTTTCTAGCTGACTACTCTCCCGATACACACTCGCCAAATTTAACTTGGCTGGCAAAAAGCTAGGTTGAAGATTAATCGCATTTGAGTACTGAATGCTTGCTTGTTCAAGATCCCCAACTTTGTAGGCTAAATCAGCTAAAGCGAGTTGCGCTGAAAGTAAGTCTTGTTGCCCTTGATAAGTCAGCACAGCTTCCATTAAAGCATCTTGCATGGGCTGCTGAGCCTTTTCAGGCAATGCTTGCCTAAATGCAGGAGCTAATAGTCGAATAGCTTGTAGTCGAACATTTTTATGCTCGTCATAAAGTAAACCAAAGCCTATTTGTAGCTGCATGGCATAAGGCGCTGATTCAAGGGCATTTAGTACGCCTAACTTTACTAAGCTTTGTGGGCTATTTGCTGCGGTGTTTAGCACTTCAAGGTTACTGCTAATATTTACATCTAGATGATTAAGCAATACTGCTCGGCGCATTGCAGGTTGTTCTTCATCTAATATCAATGCGGCAATCTGCTGTTGACCCCGTGTTGGGTCTTGCAAGTTTAGGTACAAAGCAGTGCCTATATCATCATAATCACCGAACACTTTAGCTTTTTTATGTTCCAATTGCTGTTGAGACCACTCGGTATTTTTATCTTGATGACAATTTAAGCACACATCTGGCGAAGCTAAGGCTTCGCTTACCCATGGGTTGGGAATCCGGTAACTATGGTCTCTTCTATCATCCACCCCCATGTAACGCTGCGAAGGCATGTGACAATCGATACACAGGGCCCCCTCAGAACCCGTTTCATGCAAAGTATGCTCAGGAGTATCGAACTGGTTAGATAAATGGCACTGGACACACAAACTATTATCCGCGCTCAGCACTTTGCCACTATGTGGCTCATGGCAGTTACTACATACCACCCCTGCCGCGGCCATTTTACTTTGGCTGTAAGAGCCATAAACATAGACTTCATCAAGTATTTGGCCATCAGCATGGTACAAATCAGGTACTGCCAGCCTAGGAATATAGTGTTGTGAGAAATCGTGCGGTCCAGCCCCGTCAGTAAGCGCCGTTCGCCGACTATGGCATGCAGCACATTGATCTACTTGGCCATGGTCTAAAGATACAAGTCCATTGCCTAAACGCTCGGCGCTAGCTTGCTCTGGCCTGAATATCCAATTGCTGCGTTTGAGCAAGGTTTTGTCAAAACCTGAGTTAGCGCTTGGTTCATCGGTATTCTCAGCGTTATCAGCACTTTTTAAGGCTACATGTTTAGCTGCTGCACCATGGCAAGCTTCACAACTAACATTGATTTCGCTCCAAGTAGTGTCATATTCGTCTTTTGCGGCATCGTAGCCACGTTTTAGATCTGTAGAGTGGCATTCGGCACAGCGTGCGTTCCAGTTATTAAATTGGCTCTTCCAATAAAACGGGGTATCAGGAGTATGGGTTTGCTGATAAAGGCTATACCAACGTTGCCCGCCCTGTGCTTTAGTTCTTGAATCCCAGGCCACAGTATAAGCTTGTAAACGGCCACTACCGATATCAACCAAAATCTGTTGCAGAGGCGTGTAGCCAAACACATAAGGCACTGAGTAACGCTTGCCTACTTCGTCGGTTTTTCCTGTCTCTATATAGAAACCTTGCTCGTCCCGAAAAAACTTTGTCCAGCCATCATTTGTCTCAAATCGCACATTATCAAAATTGCCTAATACTGTTTCTTCGGTAGCAAGCTGCATCGCTTTTGCGTGATGAGAAGGCAACCAGTTTTCGACTTCTGTTTTATGGCAAGCAGCACAACTTTGATTACCTACGTATTCCTGAGCTAGCACAATAGGACTGATAAGAATGAAGAAAAGTTTAAAACATTGCTTTAGAAAACACATGGGAATCTCGATGGGCAATACAATCAATCGGGGCTTAATACGGTTAGTCTAACAACAAAAAAACGTTAAAAAAGGGCGAGTTGCGCCCTTTTTTGATATTAATGTAAATTATTTAGACGCAGGCTGTTGTAATTTCTCCATCACTTGGGAGACATTAAAACTTGCCGCTTTTTGACGAGGTGGAAACTCTTCAAAACTGGCTAGATACTTTGCAACATAAGTTTGCGCCGGTACCAGCAAATACACTCGATCAATCACCCAATCCCAGTAAGTATTAGATGTCCGATCTGCGGTTTCATAAGGGTCCATTCTTAAATTAAAGATTTTAGGCACCCTCAGCTCAACAAAAGGTTCAGCCCAAATCTGCAAAGTGCCTTGAGCTCGCTGCTCCATAAAGACTATCTTCCAATTTTTATAACGAAGTCCTGTGAGATCACCATCGTCAGAGAAATAGAACATTTCATCCCGCGGCCCTACTTCCTCTTTCCCCATTAAATATGGGAGGAAGTTATAACCATCTAAGTGATTTTTGAAATCTTTACCATTGGCACTGTGGCCTTTGAGCAGTTTGTCTTTTACTTTGTCATCTCCGGCAATTGCAGCAAAGGTTGGCAACCAATCCATGTGGTGCATGATTTCATTTGATACCTCACCCGCCTTAATTTTACCCGGCCAACGTACCATAGCAGGCACGCGGTAAGCCCCTTCCCAGTTGGTATTTTTCTCACCGCGGAACGGCGTTAAACCGGCGTCAGGCCAGCTATTCATATGTGGGCCATTATCGGTAGAGTAAAACACAATGGTGTTGTCTTTTATGCCTAAATCATCCACTTTTTTAAGCAACAAACCTACGTGTCGGTCATGCTCTAGCATACCATCTGCGTAATTACTCACCCCAGAGCTGCCTTGTAAATCAGGCTTTATGTGAGTACGAAAATGCATTCGAGTACCATTCCACCATACAAAAAATGGCTTATCCGCTTTTACGGTTTTCTCCATAAATGCCATAGCAGCTTCTACCGTTTCGTCGTCGATAGTTTCCATGCGCTTTCTGGTTAATGGCCCGGTGTCTTCAATTTTTCCGTCGGCAGACGACTTAATCACACCACGAGGACCAAATTTTTTACGGAATTCAGGATCCTTTGGATAATCGACATTCTCAGGTTCTTCTTCCGCATTTAAGTGGTACAAATTACCTAGGAATTCATCAAAGCCGTGAGCCGTTGGTAAAAATTCATCTTTATCACCTAAGTGATTTTTACCAAATTGTCCGGTCGCATAACCCATTGGTTTTAGTACTTCAGCAATCGTGATGTCTTCGGCTCGTAAACCTAAATCAGCCCCTGGAAACCCTACTTTGCTTAGGCCGGTGCGCAACACACTCTGACCGGTAATAAAGGTAGAGCGCCCCGCAGTACAAGATTGCTCGGCATAATAGTCAGTAAACATCATGCCTTCTTTGGCAATGCTGTCGATATTGGCGGTTTTGTAACCCATCAAGCCAAAGGTATAAGCACTTACGTTAGATTGGCCAATGTCGTCTCCCCAAATCACCAAGATATTGGGTTTTTCTGCAGCCATTAAGCTGGCCGACGCCAAACCTAGTGCCCCAGCAGACAATAAAGTCATACTATCTTTTAAAAGTTTAAGCATCTGCTAAACGCTCCCTGTTAGAAAAGTCACTAAAAGCGTAGCAGCAGTCTGGAAACTTTGAAGCGTCAAAATCATTTTAATCAATATAAGCAATCTGTTCCCTGAACCATTAGCGCCCAATAGCGCAGAGCAAACAGTTAATCCTATTGAAGGAGCCGACAAGCTGCCTTACTTTGAGACTATTTAGGATATTTATTGGCGCATTTAAAGATTTACTTCCATAGTCCTGTTGTTTGATTTTTTCTGCATATTTTGACGATTCAGGGAAGGAATACGATGAACAACATTAGGTTAACCATGCTGCCGCTATTATTTATCTTGTGCTTTGTAGGTAAAGTAACAGCCGAGACAAACACTCCGCTAGCCTCCTGGAATGAGGGTAAGGCTAAACAATCGGTTATGGCCTTTGTAGAAAATGTAGTAAGCACTGATTCAGCTGATTTTGTCCCGCCCTCAGAACGCATAGCAGTGTTCGATAACGATGGAACCTTGTGGGCCGAACAACCTATGTATTTCCAGTTGTTTTTTGCCGTCGATCGTATCAAAGCTTTAGCACCTGAGCACCCAGAGTGGAGAACCAAAGAACCCTTCGCCTCTGTGTTAAAAGGCGATATGGAAGGTGTTTTGGCCGGTGGCGAACATGCTATTTTGGAGTTAGTTATGACCAGCCATGCCGGGATGAGCACCACTGAGTTTGAAGTTATCGTTAACGCATGGCTAGCTAAGGCCATTCATCCAGACTCTGGTAGACCCTACACCGAAATGGTCTATCAACCGATGTTAGAACTGCTGCATTATCTTAGAGAAAACAACTTTAAAACCTTTATTGTTTCCGGCGGCGGTATCGAATTTATGCGCCCTTGGACCGAGCAAGTTTATGGCATTCCACCTGAACAAGTAATCGGTAGCAGCATTAAAGTGGAATTTGAAATGCTGGATGGCTCCCCTACTCTAATTCGTCAGCCTGAGCTGGATTTTTACGATGATAAAGAAGGAAAAGTGGTGGCTATTCATCAGCAAATAGGCCGCCGACCTATCGCAGCCTTTGGCAATTCTGATGGCGACTTACAAATGCTGCAATGGACAACGGCCGGCGATGGTGCAAGGTTTGCGTTATACGTCCACCATACCGATGACAAGCGTGAATGGGCCTATGATAGAGAGTCTAGTATTGGGCGTTTTGATAAGGGACTTGATGAAGCCAAAGAAAAAGGCTGGACAGTGGTAGACATGAAGCAGGATTGGAAAACAATTTTCCCCGCTAAAAAGTAGTTTGAATTTAGGCTTGGAAAGCAGTTTTAGTAACGATGAGGTGAAGATTGAACCCTACTACTGCCTAGCTAAGCAAGTAGCCAATATGCAGTAGTAAGGTGGTCTTCGAATTACTTCTCTAGTTTAGTGAAGTAGTCGAAGATTACAGGTACGTCACTTTGACCAAGGCCAGCATCAACAGCGGCTTGCAAGTTAGTAGAAGTACCTTGAGCAATAAGAGACTCGCTACCTAAGTCTTTAACCATCTCATTAAAGTAACCAAGATCTTTATTTGCGTTAGCAATTGAGAAACCTAGGTTAGGGTTGCTGTCTACAGCGTAGTTTTTACAAAAAGCCATAAACGGCGAGTTAGAAGGACCAGCCGACATAATGTCGAACAACTGTTGGCCATCAACACCCGCAAGTTTTGCTACAGCAAATGCTTGAGACATAGCAGTAACGGTAGTCATGCCCATGAAGTTATTGATTAGCTTAGTAGTATGACCCGCACCAAGTTTACCTAGGTGGAATACATTCTCACCTTGCTCTTCTAAAACAGGCTTCACTTTATCAAAAGTCGCTTGGTCACCAGCAGCCATGATGTTTAACAAACCATCTTTAGCGTGAGCAGGAGTACGGCCTAAAGGCGCATCGATCATACCAGCGCCTTTCTCAGCAAGAGCAGCACCAATTTTGATAGTAGAAGCAGGGATAGACGTACCGAAGTCAACTAATACTGCACCTTCTTTAATACCAGCTAATACGCCATCTTCGCCGTAAACAATTTTTTCAACAACAGCTGAAGTTGTAAGACAAAACTGAACGATGTCACTTGCAGCAGCTAATTCTTTAGCCGACGTAAATGCAGTAGCATTACCACGATCAATAACGCGAGCAACGGCGTCAGCGCTAAGATCCATAACGTTTACTTGATAACCACGTTTTTGTAGGTTCTCAACCATGTTGCCGCCCATAAGGCCAAGACCGATGAAACCGATGACAGGTTTTGTCATTTCAAACTCCTAAAATAATCAATTGTATTACAATAAGACCATGATATACCTGCCTATCAATTTAGGCAATCATTAACAAGCTTTTCTGTTAAAAGTGATAACTAGGCTATAAAAAACTAAATTATTACTCAAGAAAAGTACCGATAGTGGCTAGCAAGCTATAGTTCTAGCTAGTTTATCTGCTAGGTACTGCGTCTTTATTTGCCACTCATTAAGCTTAAATCTTCATTAATATGACTTATCATCTATCTTAATGTGAAGCAGAGTTACAACAAGGCACTTACCAGTGCTAGTAATCAAATCACTGTTTAAACCCCACACTTTCATTTGTCGAATTAACCATTGTCACTTGTAGATTTCAGGTGTACTCAAGAACATCTTTTTAGATAAAGCGCTAAAAGGAACGATGGTGAACACATAACACCGATCACTGTTGGTTAAAAAACCCGCTTCTACTTCATCTTAAATTTCAGCGATAAAGGCCGTTTAATGTCTGTGTTTACAGTATGTAGACAACAAATTCATTTTTTCCCCAGCCTTGCAATAACAAGTTGATTCAAATCATGGTTGCCAAGCTAAATAATAATTATTATCATCCTTACACCACCAAATGATAATGATTCCCATTTTCATATGAGAGAAATCTATGACGCTAAAGAAACTGCTTACTCTTGCTACATGCTTTGCGAGTGCCTTAATAACCAGCCCAGCTACATTGGCTAACGACTCAACATTAACCTTTGCTAATTACCGTGATATTCGCGATTTGAATCCTCATCTTTATGGGGGGGAAATTTTTGCTCAAAACCTATTATTTGAAGGTCTGATTCATTTAGGTGAAAACGGCAAGCTTGAGCCATGGCTAGCAACTAATTGGTCGGTTTCTGAAGACGGTAAGCTATATACATTCACACTACGTGAAGGTGTAACTTTCTCTGATGGTTCACCATTTAATGCCGAAGTCGTAAAGCAAAACTTTGATGCCCTGCTAGACAATGGTAATCGCCATACTTGGCTTGAGTCGATTCGCTTGATGTTAGAAGTAGAAGAAACTGGCAAGCAGAGCATTCGAGTTGTAGATAACTACACCGTTGAGGTGGAGTTTGCTAATTCATACTACCCATTCTTGGTAGAGTTAGGTGTAACCAGGCCGTTTCGCTTTTTATCACCTAAATGTTTTAAAGAGGGAACCACCAAAGACGGCACTCTTTGTTATATAGGAACTGGAAGTTATCAATTAAGCAGCAACACTGTTGACCAACAAGCTACCTTTGAACAATACGCCAGTTACTGGGGTAAAAAGCCACAAATAGAAAAGATTGTTGCTAAGGTTATCCCTGATAACCAAGCGAGACTGTTAGCTCTGCGCAGTGGTGATGTAGATATGGTGTACGGTTTACAACTGATAACCGCACGCGCATTTAAACAGTTTGAAACTGACCCTCGCTTTAATACAATTTTGTCTGAGCCAGTATCTACTCGAATGCTGATCTTGAATTCAAAAAGCGACAACCTAAATGACACCAGAGTACGTCAGGCTTTAAGCCACCTCACCAATAAAGCGGTTATTGCCGAGCGCATTTTGTTGGGCCTAGAGAAACCAGCAGACACCTTGCTGGCTCGCAATGTACCTTACGCCGACATTGATCTAACACCTTACCAATACAATGTTGAAACGGCTGAGCAATTGCTTAACGCTGCTGGTTGGACATTAGATGGAAAGGTGCGCAAGAAAAACGGAAAGCCTTTTGAGATCACCTTGTCTTACGACAGTGACAAGGTAGTTGAGCGCACCATTGCCCAGTACTTACAAAGTGAATGGTCGAAGCTGGGGTTAACCTTAAAGCTTGTAGGTGAAGAAGAACAAGCCCACCGCGACCGCTTAAAGCACGGCGAATTTGACCTTTCATTCAATATTTCTTGGGGGACACCTTATGATCCTCAATCATTTTTGGGTGGCATGCGTAAACCCGTTTATGGCGATTACGCTGCGCAGCAAGGCATTCCTGAAAAAGCCCAATTAGACCAGCATATATTGGACGCTTTGGAAGCCACCAACGAACAAGAACGCCAAGCTCACTACAGCTATGTATTAGAAACGCTGCACAATCAAGCCATCTATATACCGCTAACCTATGAGCAAAACCGTGCAATTTTCAGTAATAAACTCGAAGGCGTAGGTTTTAACCCTTCTCAATTCGAAATTCCGCTGCAGCGTATGTCTATTAAATAACACGCTACTGTTGCTGTATTAAACTGGCGCTCAGAGATGAGCGTCAGTTTTTCTATTTTTGGTAAAAATTAATAATGGCAAAATACATCTTTAAGCGAATGCTTGGCGCCTGCATCACCTTACTGCTGGTGTCTTTCATCGCCTTTACCATGGTTAACTTAATCCCGGCAGATCCAGCCGAAGTCGCCTTAAGGGTAAACGACACAACACCCAGCGAAGAAGCCATTGAAGAGATCCGTATAAAGCTGGGCTTAGACCAACCTTTTTTGGTGCGTTATACCCACTGGCTAAGTGCTTCGCTACAAGGCGATTTTGGCACCTCGTTTACTAACGCTAATCGCTCTGTATTTGACGAACTAGCGAGGAGCTTTCCTTACACTTTAACCTTGGCTGGCATCTCATTAGTTCTGCTCATTGCAGTGAGTATTCCTCTAGGCGTATTGAGCGCGGTGTACAAAGACCATTGGCTAGACAAAATCGTTCGAACCTTTATTTTTGCTAGTACCGCCATGCCCAATTTCTGGTTAGCCTTTATTCTGATTTGGTTTTTCTCTATCAAATTGTATTGGCTACCAAGCAGCGGCGCGACCAGTTGGAGCCACTACGTACTGCCCTCAATTACACTTTGTATGGCATACATTGCCACGTATATACGTTTAATTCGCAACTCAATGCTCGACACCATGCAAGATAATTACGTAAGTTATGCTAGGGCTAGAGGCTTGTCTGAATACCAAGTTATCTGGAAGCACTTACTCAAAAACTCATTACAAACTTCAATGACAGCATTGGGTATTGGTGTGGTTCGCTTAATTGCCGGCACAGTGGTTATTGAAAGTATTTTTGCCATTCCTGGGCTTGGCCGGCTAGCGCTATCGGCAATCTTTAATCGCGATTACCCGGTAATTCAAGCCTACATACTGGTGATGGGTTGCTTGTTTGTTCTGTCGAATTTGATTATTGATATCCTGCAAACGGTGATCGATCCGCGCCTTAAATCAGAAGGCGAATACCAATGACCCAGCGCCTACTCAATAATAAAACCGCACTAATATGTTTAATTCTATTGTCCATTATTTGCTTAATGGGGGCTTTTGCACCGTTTTTAGCGCCTCACAATCCAAACTTAGCCGACGTGATTAACACCTTATTACCCATGTCTGGAGAGTATCCTTTAGGCACTGACTATCTGGGAAGGTGTATCTACTCTCGACTGCTGTTTGGTATCCGCACTACCCTCTACTATTCGCTCATCACGATGGTGATTACCGCGGTGGTGGGCGCGTTAATTGGCATTATGTCGGGCTATTTACGAGGCAAGGTGGATGCCTTAATTATGCGTGGCTGCGAAGTCATGTTGTCGTTTCCTTATGAAATCATAGTTCTAAGTATTGTTGGCATTCTAGGGCCGGGGATCGGCAACATTATTTTGGCCAATTTCATCGCAAAAATAGCCTGGTACGTGCGTATTGTGCGTGGCTCAGTGATTTCGTTTAATCACAAAAACTACATGTTGTACTCGAAAACAGTGAAGTCTCCGCAGCGCTTTATCTTCGCTAAACACCTGGCGCCCAATATCACCGCTGAAGTGATCATTTTAGCCACACTTGATTTAGGTTGGATTATCTTAAGTATCTCTACCCTGTCGTTTCTTGGCCTTGGGGTACAGCCGCCAACGGCGGAATGGGGAGCCATGCTAAACGATGCCAAAGAAGTCCTGTTTTCCAACCCAGAACAAATGATAGTGCCGGGATTAGCCATTATGGTTGTGGTGGCTTGCTGCAATTTGTTAGGCGATGCCTTACGCGATGTGCTTGACCCAAGAACGGAGCACAAACAATGCTAGAGATTAGAGACCTAAATATATCGGTAGCAACAGGAAACACCCAATCTCATTTAGTTAGTGACGTGAGCTTTACTCTTAAAGAAGACCAATGCTTAGGCATATTAGGAGAATCAGGCAGTGGTAAAAGCGTAAGCTGCTCTGCAATTAACGGCTTACTTGGCGAGCAATTTACCGTGAGTGGTCAAGCCATATTTGACGGTGATAACTTGTTAACAATGCCGAGCAAACAGCGCCAAGACATGCGTGGACAACAAATAGCCATGATAATGCAAAGCCCAATGACAGCGTTTAACCCGCTGTTTACCATTGGCAACCAAGCAGTTGAAACCATCAAGCAACATCAGCCTCATTCAACACGTGATGCTAAAAAGCTTTTTTGCGAGGTACTCAGCAAAGTAAACCTTAAAAACCCGCAATACCTGTTAAGCAAATACCCTCATGAATTAAGCGGAGGCATGCTGCAGCGCATCATGGTGGCCTTAGCCTTAGTACTAAAACCAAAGCTAATTATTGCAGATGAACCCACCACTGCCATTGACTATATTAGCCAGCGCGAAGTCATCAATGAGCTACAAATGGTGAGAGAACGCTTTGGTACAAGCATTATTTTTGTTAGTCACGATCTCAGTTTGGTATCGCACATCGCCGATTCAGTGTTAGTCATGCATCAAGGAAAAATGGTTGATTACGGTAGCACTCAGCAAGTGTTTAACGCGCCTTCCAGCCAGCATACCCGTTACCTGATAGATACCAGACTGAAGTTAATCAATCGCTTTAAACACGTTATGGGAGGCGTATAAATGCTGCTTGAACTTAAAGACATTACTAAGTCTTTTGCTAAAGACGACAGCTGGTTTTTTAAACGCTACCAAGATGTTTTAAAAGGTGTCTCTCTTAATTTAAATGAAGGTGAATGCATAGGCATTGTAGGGGAATCTGGTAGCGGTAAAAGTACCTTAGGCAAAGTTATTTTGGGCTTAGAAACACAAGATAGTGGTTCGGTTACATTCAACAATGAAATCTCTCAGTTGCCTCGGCACAAAGCCGTTAGCGTAGTATTTCAAGACTACAATACCTCGGTCAATCCACGACTTAACATTGCCCAGATTATTGCCGAACCACTGATCAATGAAGGCCTTGAGAAATCTCAATTAAAAGCGCAAATCAGTAAACTGCTGATTGAAGTTGGCCTTGAAGACAATATGCGAGCAAGGTATCCGCACCAATTAAGTGGTGGGCAGTTACAGCGAGTTTGCATTGCTCGCGCCATCGCAGCCAATCCTAGATTTATTTTGCTCGACGAAGCTGTCAGCTCACTGGATGTCTCTATTCAAGTGCAAATCTTGGACTTACTGCTTGAACTGAAGCAATCACGCAACATTGCTTACTTGTTCATCACGCATGATATCGCGGTGGCGAGTTACCTGTGTGATCGCTTGATGTTTTTTAAAGACGGTAAAATTGTAGAGCAAGTAAACGATATTGCAGCCCTGCCATTGGTGACTAACGAGTATACAAAAAACTTATTAAATGCCGCCAGTTACCTAGAAATCCCCTTTGATATTAATGATGTAGATAAATGACCTTAAGCCATAACGATTATTACAAAATCGCCATACCTTTTATTATTGCCACCTTAAGTCAACCCCTTTTAGGGGCTGTTGACACAGCAGTAATTGGCCAACTAGGAGTAACCGAGTTAATTGGCGGCGTAGCCATTGGTACAGTAATTATGAATACCCTATATTGGCTATTTGGCTTTTTTAGGGTGAGTACTACCGGCCAAAGTGCCATTGCTATGGGGAAAAATAGCAATCAAGACCGCGCAAGTAGTTTGATTAGGCCCCTGATGCTTTCAGGGTGTGTAGGGCTCTTATTTGTTGTCACTCAAAGTTTCATTTGGCAAGGTGCACTGGCGGTAATAGAACCCCAACATGATGTTGCTGTTCACGCTAAAAGTTACTTCGACATACTCATTTGGGGCGCACCACTCGTGCTTCTCAATTACACCATTATTGGCTGGTTGATGGGTCAAGCCAAAGTAAAAGAAACCCTGTTTACTCAAGTATTTGGCAACGTACTTAACATCATCCTTGATGCGGTGTTTGTATTAGATTTTGATCTTGGGGTGGCAGGTGTCGCCTACGCCAGTTTAATCGCCCAAGCCGCAACCTTTGCGATAGGTTTTATATTGGTGATCAAGAGCAGTAATTTCTCACTTCTCCAATACATTGGCTATATGCGAATGAGTAAGCAAGACCTCGCCACCATTATCTCCTCTAATACCGATTTAATGCTAAGAACAATATGTATTTTGGTGTTCTTCAACGTAATGGCAAGAAGCGGCTCTAAGCTAGGCGCAGAGGTGCTCGCCACCAACGCAATTATGATGCAGGTAACATTTTTAGTCAGTTATATGTTCGATGGTATCGCCAATGCGTCTAGTGTATTTGCCGGTAAAGCTGTTGGCCAAAAGAACCCCGCCCTGCTTAAACGCACCTTAAGTTTAAACTGGCAATGGACCAGCATTTTTGTTGCACTGTTAACCGTGCTAATCGCCTTAACCCAGCATGACTTAGTGTTAATCTTCACGCAAATACCCGAGTTAGTCACGCTGTATCAGGACATGTCGGCTTGGCTATTAGTGTTTCCTCTAGTTGCCGGCTTCGGACTAACTATTTACGGCATCTTTACCGGCACTGGTACCACAAAACCGGTGAGAAATTCGAGTGTAATTACTTTAATTGTCTTTTTGCTAGTGGTGCACTTTGCATTAAAACCATGGGGGAATAGCGGCTTATGGTTTGCTTTTATCATGTTCTATGTAGGCCGCTTTGTGTTTCTGTACCCTTACCTTTCTGAGGTGAAGAAAAAATGCCTTTAACTAAGTTAAACGCGTAAATAGAGAAACAATAAGGGTAAGCTGAGCTTGCCCTTATTGTTTACGTTAGCGTTGGTGAAGATTTAGCAAATTTGAGTTTATAAGCCTATCTGTTTGGCTTCTCATCTTTGATGTTACAAACAGCCTGCTCCAATCATCTATTTAACAACATAATGGGTTAGAGATTGGCTTGCCAATCTCCGGCAAAGGACGCTCTTCGCTATCTCCGTACCCAATTTTAAACCGCACTCTATTAACACAAATCTTTTCAATTTCTGGTTTAAACAAATCAAATAGCTCGAAACGAGGCTTTAACTCAGGGTGGCTGGCTTGATAATCGTAGATTTCTTCAGCTAGCCAGCGATAAAACTGCTGCTCAGACACCGCAATTCGTTGTAGTTTGGGAGAAACAAAACGTAACACCGTAACAAAGTGCCCTGTCACTAAGTCATGAATTAAATAGTGGGCTGGTAAGCGCGTTAAGGTATCTGCCACCTCTTTATCTAAACTTTCTAGCTCAGGGAATGCTTGATCAATCAAGCGTAAATCACCATGAAAGTCCTTAATGGTACAGCCAGCAGGCTGATGATTTTCCAATACTAGGGTAATGTTTTGCCCATGCGCCACTAAAGCTACACCATATCGGCACATTAAGTGATACAGCGGCACCACTACATGTTTAAACAGTTTTCTTAACCAAGCTTCAGCGCTAATTTCAGACAGACTAATTAAAGCCACAATGGCAGCTTCGCCGTTGCTATCTTCTTGCATGAGGGTTGCCATCGACATGACTCGCTGATGTTTGGGGATTAAGGATTCAGCCCGTTCTCGCCAAATGCACCCTAGCATTTCGTTATAACGATAAGCACCTGCGGCTATTTTTTGTTGCTGGGGGTGGTCGCAAAACACGCCTGCTACCTCTTGTTGAACATGTAGCCCTCGTTCCTTAAATAAGGGATCTTGCGCTGCTAAGTTCGCCAACCAGCTGGATAACCGCGGCCCTTGCGCAATAAACTGTCCCGGGATCCCACGAAAACAAGATGTATTGAGAATGGTTAATGCTGTTTTCAGATCATAAGGCTGCGCTTGGTCAGCAGAGCTTAAGGTTCTAATTGATTGCTGTGCCAACCAATCACCCTTGATGCTACCTAAATAAATCGCTTCTCCCTGCGCTAAATATTGGGCGTACTGAATTTGAATAAAACGCTCATATTGCCAGGGGTGAACGGCAAAAATATAAAAACCATCCTGCCAGTTACTAGGCAATGGTTTCACTAAGGCCGCTAATGCTGCCTCGCCCAAGGTGTCGCGGAGTAAAGTGGATTGATCTAAGCCTTGCTTAAACCCTACCTTACACAGTTCTTTTTTAATCGCTAGATAGCTAAGTTGAATGCCTTTGGCTGATTCTGGCGCATATTTAGCTAGCTCATCGCTTCCCCACCCCAAGCGTCCTTTATTGGCGATGGCTTTAGGATGGGCATCTAAATACGCTTGGCGAGACGCTTCGTCTAACAATACCAAATCTGTTGCGTTGACATTTTGTTGCTGTTTCCAGCGAACCGTATCGCTATACAAGGTCTGTTGAATCTCCTCCAGCAGGCCTGCCAAATTAATATCGTTAATATCTATTAATACTTGAATGTCGAGCAGTAATTCAGCCGCTAAAGGTACACATTGGTCATTCACTTCAATGCTTCTTGGGTCTATAAGCAACATGCCCCAAATAGTTTTCTTCGCTTTAAAAGCCCAGCGTTGTTGGGCACCCACAAGCAAATAAGAGCGCAACAGGTGAGGTTCGCCGTCATGCTCATGTTCATGGTCGGTCTCAAACTGAAGCCGTTCTTCGAAATGCAGCTCACTTAAAATTTTTGCTACTAAATTTACGTTTGCGGCATGCCAATGCGCTTCGTTAAACATCACTTCTCCTAATCCTTTGTAAAAGCAGGTTTATTTTTTATTGCTATTTTTGTTATGAAGATATTGACATAGGCCACAAAAATACACAATGATAATGCAAATTATTATCATTTGTATTTGAATTGTATTTTGCTGTATCGCGGCTTGTTAGTTCTTCTAGGTCTTAACCAAACACTGGTGCTGGCGTTTTTGCCGGAGCTTTCGCTGTTGCTAGGTTTTAGCCATTCCGAAAAAGACCTAGGCTTCGTTGCCTTAGTGCTAAACGTAAACCTAATTAGCTATTGGTTTGGCGTTACATTTTGGGGAAGTAAGCTCAGTAAACTTGGTTTGTGGCGTAGCACTGTTTTAGCGATTAGCGGTTTTTTACTCGCAAACTTGGTGTTTTCCCTCACCCTGTTTGTTAGTGAATCACCATCGCTTTTATTAGTGTCTGCCAGTCGCTTACTGCTAGGCCTATTTAGCAGTGCATTTATCATTCTAGCGCACAGCTACCTAGCAATAATTAACAACAGCAACGTTGGACAACTGGCTAAAACCAGCGGCTCAATTACTATTGGCAGACTACTAGGCCCCTGCTTCGCCCTGCTGCCTTTGGTAGGCATTTGGGTCTTGAGCGCTCCAGTGTTGTTTGCCTTAATAGCGCTGATTTACTGCCTGGTAGCGAAGTCAAGTTGGCCAGCTGAGATAGAGCAAAACAAACCTTTAGCTACACCGTCCTCTCTTCCTGAGTCTCTGCCATTCAAATACATCTTACTGCTGGCTGTATTCACCACTTCACTGGTTAGTACGGTGCAATATTTGATACTGCCACTTCTGATTGGTTTTGGTTATCAAGGCGCCCAAGCAACCCAAATTTACGCCTCATTACTGCTCTATTTAAGTGTAATCATCATCGTGTATCAGTTTGTGTTGCTTCCTTTGTTTGCTCGCAGCCAAGCACGCTTACCCGCAACATTAATCGGGTCGCTACTCGTCGGAGTCCTGCTACTCAGTGCGCCTCTCTCAAACTGGTCATTGGTATTGTTGGCTTTAGCGGTAATGGCATTTGCTATTTCAGGCTTACCCAGCTGGTACAGCCAACAGGCCTACGCAAACAATCCTTCGATTTCGTTTAGAGCAAAACGAAGTGCCTTTTTAGCAAGAGCTCATACCGCCGGTTACTTAATAGGTACCGCGGTAGCTAGCGCTAGCTTAATGCTGGGTATTCCCCTGCTCACTCCTATTTGGGTCTTTAGTTTGGCGATGGTCGCTCTGGTGTTGGTCGTCAACCAGCATGCGCGATTACAGCCAGCCCCAAATTAATAATAATCACTACGGTTCAAGGAAGATAATGAACAAACTTAGCACTTTAAATACAACACTAACGCCCATTGCTTTGGTGTTATTTGCGGGCTTTAGCTACGCCAACACCACTTTAGATACGGTAGTGGTTACAGCAAACCGGGTAGATACCACTATTTCAGATATTGCCGCCACTATGTGGGTAATTGACCCAGAACAAATCGAACGCGAAATTAATACTGGCGCTGATTTAAAAACCGCACTAGGCCGTTTAATCCCTAGTTTTGATTTTGGTAATGAAGGTCGGACTAACTTTGGCCAAAACCTACGTGGACGTTCTGCCCTAGTAATGATTGATGGCGTATCGCTAAACTCTACTCGGGCTATTAGCCGCCAGCTAGACAGTATTAATCCTTTCAACATTGCCCATGTTGAAGTGTTATCTGGTGCTACCTCTATTTATGGTGCTGGCGCAGCAGGTGGCATCATTAACATCATCACTAAAAAGGCCACCGCAAACGAGACTAAAGTTGAGTTAAAAGTAGGTGCCTCATCGGGTTTTAACAGCAGTGAAGTTCTTAATAAGAATGTCGCGTTAGCGGTATCTGGTGGCAGTGACAAACTACGTGGCCGCTTATCTGCCGCCTATGAAGGTCGCGGTGCAGCTTATGATGCCGATGGGCAAATGATTTTGCCTGATATCACCCAAACCGATTTACAGTTTAATCAAAGTATCGACATTATGGGTAATGTTGAATTTGAACCTACCAATGAGCAGCTTTTATCGCTAACGGGGCAATATTACAACAGCGAGCAAGATACCGAATACGGTACTTATCTAGGGCCTAACTTAGCGGGTATTTTTGGCGCGCCTGAACTCATTAGCATTCAAAAAGGTTTGCAGTTAGAGGAACAACCAGCCACCGAGCGTTTTTTGCTTAATGGTCAATATCGCCACGATAACTTGCTAAATCAAACGATGTTAGCACAGGCCTATTACCGTAGTGAGTCGATGCAGTTTTACCCTTTCCCATCAATTTATCGTGTAACAGGGTCTCCGCTTCCCGGCAATAGCTACCCGCTATACGGCGCATCTTTACAAGAAACCGATGTATTTGGCGGAAAAATTCTGTTCATTAAGAACATAGATAGTTTAGAAATAAATTACGGTATAGATGCCGAGTCAGAATCGTTTTCTGCTAAGCAAAAAGTCTACGACACCAATACTGCCCTATCCTCTGGCGGCATGAACTTTAAACAAGTGCAAACCCTACAACGCTACCCAGATATTGATACCCAAAAGCTGTCAGCTTTTGGTCAAGCAAACTGGGAGATAAACCAAGATTGGGCGATATCTGGTGGCTTGCGCTACCAATACATTGAACACGAGGTCGGCGACAACGTTGGTGTATTGCAGCAGCACCTTGCCGGCATTGGTGCTTATGGAGGCGCTTCGCCAGATGCCATTGAAGGCGGAAAAACTGACTACAGCGAATTGTTGTTCAACCTAGGTGCTATTTACCGAATTACCGAGCAACAACAATTATGGGCCAACTTTAGCCAAGGTTTTAACCTACCCGACCCCGCCAAGTATTACGGTAACGGCACTTACAATGGCACTTATGGAGATGGCCCAACCCTAGTAGACAGCATTAACGTTGCCGACAATCGCCTGGAAGGAGTAAAAACTAACTCGCTAGAATTTGGTTGGCGAATTGCACAAGCCGATTACGACGTTCAATTAGCCGCCTATTACTCGCTGTCAGATAAAACCACCTCCTACGACCGAAGCAATTTAGCAGTAGTGGTGAATGACGATGAACGCCGAATTTATGGCCTAGAAGGACAAGCCAATTATTCGTTTACCGAAGACTGGTATGGTGGCGTTCAAGCCCATTTAATTAAAAGCCAAACTAAATCCGATGGTTCTTGGTCTGCGTTAGCGGCAGAAGAAACTAGCCCCTCAAATGCGGTGCTACGGGGTGGCTACGACAATTTGAACTACGGCGCCGAACTGCAATGGCAAACATTGGCTGACTACAGTGACGACAATGGCGGCGAGCTTAAGGGCTATTCACTGGCTAACCTCAGCGCCTACTACGCGCTGCCAATTGGCCGAGTTAACTTTGGTATTCAAAACCTGTTCAACAAAGATTATGAAACCCTTTGGTCGCAACGTGCGCAGATCCTTTATAGCAGCATTTCAGCCCCTGAATTGTTTAGCTTTAAAGGCCAAGGCCGAACCTACGCACTTAGCTACAACGCTGAATTCTAGAGGATAGTCTTTGTTTACTTTTAATCATATTTCCCTCCAATTGGGGGGAAATACCATCCTCAATGATATGAGCGGAAAGATTGCCAAAGGCGCGGTTACCGCGCTGATTGGCCCTAACGGTTCAGGCAAAAGCAGCTTGTTGTCGGTATTGGCTGGCTTGGTAAAGCCCAGCGCTGGAGACGTAAGTTTTGCGCAACAGCCGCTCTCAAGTATTAGTCGCGCACAGCTGGCCAAACAGCTCGCTTTGCTACCGCAACGAAACCCAGTGCCCGCCACTTTAAATGTGGCTGACTTGGTTTGTTTTGGCCGCCACCCTCATCGACCTTGGTATAAAAACATTTCAAATGACGATAAGCAGATTATCGACTGGGCGATGCAGGAAACAGGCGTAAAACAGTATGCATCGCAGTTGCTTACTGACTTGTCTGGAGGAGAGTTACAACGCACTTGGCTGGCGATGGTTCTTGCCCAAGATACCGAGGTGTTAATGCTCGATGAACCCACTTCGTGGCTAGACATTTCTCATCAGCTAGGTTTGCTGAAGATTGTTCAGCGCTTAAATCAACAATACAACAAAACCATAGTGTGGGTATTGCATGACTTAAACCAGGCCGCCCAATTTAGTGACCAAGCTATGTTGATTAATCACGGACAAATTGTAAGCAGTGGAGACGCCCGCTCAGTGATCAATGCCAAAGACGTTAGCGAAGTGTATCAGACCCCGGTAACTTGCCACCAAATTGGTTCACAACAGGTTTTGTGGCCGGAGCAACAGCAATGAGACGTTTTCCAAAAGTCTTAGCGGCTATGCTCATGCTGATTCTTTCTCCACCAAGCTTTGCCCAAGTTACTGAGGTGTGTTTAAGCAACTGCGTAAGTTTACAGCAGCCTGCTAAGCGGGTTATCGCACTGAACTGGTCTGCCGCAGAAATGCTGCTAACGCTTGACGTTGTGCCGGTTGGTTTAACCCTCACCAAGGGCTACCAAAAGTGGCAAACTAACCACCCAAGGTTGCCCGAATCGGTCACTGAAATTGGTCGTCGCCAAGAACCTGACCTCGCAACGATTGCTCGCTTAAAGCCAGATCTAATTATTGGTTACGAGTTTCGTCACCGCCGAATATTAGACGCCTTAGAGCAAATTGCCCCCACTTTGTTGTATCAGCAATTCCCTAGCGCTGACCAACAAACCTTTAGTTACTTTAAACAATCCCAGCGGGTATTCAGTGGCATTGCTAAAGCAGTAAATAAAACGAATCAATCAAGTGCTGTATTGGCGCGCTTAAACACGCGATTAGCCGAGTTAAAACAGCGCATTGCCGCCCAGGGTTTAAGCAATAAAGCAGTGGCCTATGCCAAGTTTGTGGGCATGGGATATGGCTTGCGCGTATTTACCGATAAGAGCTTAGCTGGCGCGATTAGCCAAGAGCTAGGGCTACGTTACGCATGGCAACAAGGCTTACCCGGTAAAGATTTTATTCACTTACAACTAGAGCAACTGCCAAAGCTTAGCAACAGCCATTTATTGTTGGCCGGCAATCAAGTCGACGGTGAACGAATGATGTTATCTCCGGTATGGCCTCTATTGCCATTTGTTGCGCAGAAGCAATTCTCTGACGTTGAGCCTTTGTTTAGTTTTGGCGGCCCACTTTCTTCACTAAAAATGGCCGAAGCATTCGCCCAGTCTTTACTCAACTGGCAGGAGAGTAACCGTGGTTAAATCCATCTCTTCTAGCCTAATGGTATTACTGTTGCTGATGGCTGCTTATTACTTAAGTAGGCCAGAAATAGCCAACCAAGAATTGGCGCAAGCCATGCTAAACAATATTTGGCTACCTACCGCCATTATGTCTTTATTTACCGGCGCCCTGCTCGCCAGCTCAGGCTTTCTCATTCAAACCAGCTTAGATAATGATTTTGCCTCTCCCTCTACCTTGGGCATCGCCGCTGGCGCGTTGCTCGGCGCGGTGCTAACCCGCGTATTATTGCCCGAGGCAAGTCTTAATTTAGTTTGGCTTGGCGCATTAATAGGTGGATTTGTACTCTCGTTAGCAGTGCTAGCAGTTAGCCAACTGATTGGCGGCGGTAAGCTACCGGTGGTGTTAATTGGCATGGCCTTAGGCTTAAGTGCCGGAGCGCTATCGTCGTTGTTTATGCTCTACTTTGAAAACCAAACCGACGGATTATTTCTTTGGGGAAGTGGCCAGGTATTGCAAACCAATACTCTGGTGTTAGAACAAACTGCCCTACCGATGTTGGTGTGTTTATTACTGAGTGTGATGGTACTGCCTAAGCTAGCATTATTCTTATTGGGTGATACTCATGCAGCCGCTTTAGGCCTCGCCATAAAACCTTGGCGTTGGACAATATTGCTGTTAGCCATTAGCCAAGCAGCTTTGGCCACGTCTATTGTTGGCATGATAGGTTTTGTGGGTTTAATGGCTCCACATCTAACACGTTTAGTATTAAGGCTTAGCAAAGGGGCCAACAATATCGCCCTGCAGTGGTTTATCACCATTGTTATTGGTGCAGCGCTAGTTTTAGCCGCTGAGTGGTGCTCACGAAGCTTGTTGTTCTTGGGCTATCGCTTACCCACAGGCGCATTTACAGCGCTGTTAGGTGCACCTTACTTTGTGTTTTTATTGTTTCAACGCTCTGGCAAAGCCTTAGCCGCAGTAGAAACTCAACACTTAGGTTTAAAGCCCTTTATTCACGCCAGCCCCACCCTTGTTATTGGCGCCCTCAGTGGCTTGTTAGTTGTTAGTTTGTACTTTTGCTTAGCCAAGCCACAAGACATAGGCGCGGTATGGATTAACCAACGGGTATTGTTGGCAGGTTTTGGCGGTTTTGGCCTAGCGTGTGCTGGCACTTTGCTGCAAACCTTGTTTAAAAATCCCATGGCGAGCCCCGATATATCTGGGGTAAGTGCTGTGGCAGTATTGCTGATTGCTTGCGTATTGGTGTATTTCCCCGCCGCCAATCAATTGCAGCTTACTCTAGCAGCGTTAGTAGGCGGTAGTGCGGTAATGGCCTTGCTGTCATGGGGACTAAAACAACAACTCAGCGTATCTCAATTAGCTTTGTTTGGCATAGTGATTACCGCCTTTGCTGGCACTGCGACCCAAATATTACTCACCTTTGGCAGCTCCACCGCGTCGGTCACTATGATGTGGTTAGCGGGTACCACCTATGGGGCAACGTTTGAACGCATCATCCCCATCGCCAGCATTACTACCCTTAGTTTATTGGCCATTGTGCCCCTTTTGCGACAGTTAGACTTAATGCCATTGGGCGAAATATTGCCAAAAACCTTAGGCGTAGCGCTGCAAAAGCAACGGCTACTGTTATTGGCTATTTCTGCCCTTCTCACTGCCATTTGTGTTTCAAGCATTGGCTCCATTAGCTTTGTAGGTTTGCTTGCCCCGCACTGCGCGCGCCTTTTAGGTTTATACCGCCATAAACACCTTATCCCTGCTTCGGGCATTACTGGAGCAATATTGCTGATATGGGCCGACAGCTTAGGCCGAGGACTCATGGCGCCCAACGAAATCCCTGCCGGCCTTATGGTGTCGGTAATCGGGTCTATCTACTTTATTTTGCTACTTCTGATTAGCTACAGGAAACGGACATGAATGCCATTAGCCAATTTTTAAATGAACGAGTGTCTTACCACGTTCATGAGCTGCAACAACCAGCGCCCAAGCCACAACAAATGACAGAGATACTGCAAGCGGCTATGAGCACACCCGATCATGGAAAACTAAAGCCTTGGCATTTTTTAGTGGTTAATCAACAAAATATTGAGGCGCTTATCTCACTGTTGCAAACCGCTTGGCAAACTGCCAACGCGAGCTTAGAGCCACAACGCGCCAAACGCTTAGCCAGTTATTTAAAGCAAGCCCCCAGCATAGTGCTGGTTTCAGCCGAGCTTGCCGAAGACAGTCACATTTCTAAACAAGACCAAATATTTTCGGCTGCAGCAGCCTGCCAAATGATTTTGCTGTCGGCCGATGCGCAGGGGTTCGGCGGCGTATGGTATAGCACCGACGCCGTTGAACTCCCTAACGTTAGGCACTTGTTAGGTTTACAAGACAGGCACCACCCGGTGGGATTTTTAGTCATCGGCAGCCCAATCACCAAACGAACTAAATCGCGTAGTAACGTGGCCGAGCTCAGTGTTGAGTGGCAAGGCGCGGCTACTGTAAGCCCTTGGGGATCAACTCAATCAATTAAACAGGAACAGCAGTAATGAAGACTCACGCACTTTGCCATCAGTCATTTTTCAACAGTTTGCTGGCCGAAACCGCTAACAAGCATTTAGAAGGCAACTCAGTATTTTTGCCCTTATCAGCAAGCTCTAGCCTAGAGATTAAGTTGAGTTATGTATCGCCCAGTTGGCGGCACCGCTACAGCGGTGAACTGGTGTTACATCAAGCTCAACAACAAACAAGAATCTTATTTGAAGTGGCATTAAAATTAATCGTCGAGGGTTTGTACCCTCAGCTAAGCAAAGAAGAAAAAGCGCTATTTCGTCAGCGTGTCGAAGATTCTAATCATTATATTACTCGAGCCGAACAAGCCCTTAGCCACCGCTCTAACGTTGCATTAGACCAGTTTATTTTGTCTGAGCAAAGTTTGACAGGCGGCCATAGCATGCACCCTGCAGGAAAAAGTTGTGAACCCTTAAGTGAACAAGAGCAGGCCCAGTATTTGCCGGAGTTTGCCAGCGATTTTGCCATTGAATGGTTTGCAGTACACTCCTCTCACTTGGTCGGCGAAAGCCTTGTTGGAGACTTAGCAGACAAACTAAAACAGCTTTACAGCAATAGTGAAAAACAGGCCAATCAAGCTAATGGCGCTACATTCACTGCAGATCAGCTAGAAGATAAACAATGGGTGCCCTTCCCTATGCACCCTTTACAAGCCAAAGCCTGGCGTGAGAGTGAACAGGCGCTAAGCCTTGCCGAAGTGGTAAAAGACCTAGGAATAGAATCTGCAGGCTGGACAGCCACATCTTCTAGTCGGGCTATTTACCATCCCCAGCAAGCTTGGATGCTAAAGGTCTCGCTGCCAGTCAAACTCACCAACTCCTTACGCTTACTCACCAGTAAAGAAGCCAAACGAGGAATTCAGTTCAGTCACTTACTTAATACCCCCGCGGGTGAAGAGCTGCGTCAGCGCTTGCCTGATAGCTACTTTATAGAAGAACCCTTATGGGCAAGTGTAACTGGCATAAACGGCGAAGTATTAGACCTACCACTGATTAGCTTTAGAGAAAACCCATTCCATCAATCACATGCTGCTAACAGTAAATTAAATACTGAAAACATGTTTTGCTTGGCAAGTGTAAACCAAGTTAACAGCGCGCAAAAAGATGCCAAAGTTGTTCACTGGATTAAGAGCTACGCACAACAACACCAATTATGTTACCAGCACGCTTCGCTTAAATGGGTGTCAGCGTTTTGGGACAAGGTGATTAAGCCGCTATGTATTGCGCGCACCGACTACGGATTTGTGCTGTTAGCCCACCAACAAAATATTCTTGTTAAGATTGAAAAAAACCTACCTAGCGGCGCAGCGTATAGAGATTGCCAAGGTATTGGTTTAACCAGCCAAGCAATGAGTTTGTTTAAACAACAGTTTGGCGACGAAACGCCCGAGTACTTTATGGAGGCTGAGCAGGTAAACCCCTACCATGCCTACTATTTAATCGGCAACAGCCTACTAAATACCCTTACCGCTATTGGTGCCGCAGGTTTGATCAGCGAAACTAAGTTATGGGATTTGTGCCGGGATAAAATAAGTGAGTTGCAAGCAAGCCATCCTCAAGATGGTTCTTTCTATACGTATTTACTTAGCTCTCCAAACTTACATTGGAAACGTAATTTTTATTGCTTCTTGGCGAATCACAACGAAGCCACGCTAGAAGATCCTAGCCAAATTTACTGCTCTATCGACAACCCTTTAAAACAAACTAAGGCAACGTTGCTCACCTTTAAAAAGCTGGCAGGCGGCAGAACGCTATGTTTTGAAGATGAACAATCCTCAGACTACGCAATAAAGTTTGCGGTAAGAGAAAATGGCGAAACGCTGGCGAGAGGCTCCATAGAAAACCATCAAAACTGCTGCCAGCTGCGCTTTGATGGCGATGTTTCCACATTAAACGCACTATACAAAACAGACGACTTGTTATGGTGGAGTATTGCGGAGCATGGCCTATTCAAGCTTAAGCTCGACGCCCTAAAGTGTGACTACTACCCAGCCTCTGCCAAACACGCGGTGAATCAATCCGAATTGAATGCCTTAACGTTGCAGCAATTTTTGCAGCTAGCGCCACTATGGCGAGAACAACAAACTACCGCAAAAAGTGCTGAGCTAATACGCGCCGACAATGGTAATAAGCACCCGGTTCGTCCAGCAAGGCCTCGTGGCCAGGTATATAGCCGCTACTTTTACCACTTAAAACGCCAACTCACCTTTCGGGTCATTGATAAAGAGCGAGATTTAGCCTGCTTTAATCGTTGGCATAACCACCCCAAAATATTTCCGGTTTGGGAGCTAGAAGGCGATAAACAAAGCCATAACGAGTATTTAAGCAAAATGGAAAAAGACCCACATCAATATGCCGTCATTGGCGAATTTGATGGGGTACCGTTTGGCTATTTTGAAGTGTATTGGACAGCAGAAGATCGCTTAGGTCCTCATTATAGCTATCAAGAATACGACCGTGGCGTGCATATTTTAGTGGGCAACTTCAACTTTAGGGGCGGCGTGTATTTTGACACTTGGGGCTGCGCAATATTGCAGTACTGCTTTTTAGATGAAGCTAAAACCAACAACGTAATGGGCGAACCAAGGGCCGACAATCACCGGGTGGTCAGCATTACCGAACGACTGGGTTTAGAAAAACAATTTGAGTTCGATTTTCCACACAAACGGGCGGCATTACTGCAATGCAGCCGCCAGCGATTCTTTAATCAATTTGCCATTTAGGGACTAAATATGAACACACAAACAGTAGATTTACTCGGCGTTGGTATTGGCCCTTTTAACTTGAGTATTGCCGCCTTAGCCAGCACAAAGCCTGATCTTTCAACGCTTTTTTTAGAACGTAAAAAGGCTTTTGCTTGGCATCCTGGGCTGTTACTAAATGATGCAAAAATGCAAACCTCCTACTTGAAGGATTTGGTGACAGGCATTGACCCCACCAATCCCTATAGTTTCTTAAATTACTTGGTAGAACAACAAAAACTCTATCCCTTTATTGCCTCAGGCCAGTCGGTAATTTCACGCATCGAATTTTCTCATTACCTAAGCTGGGCGGCAAATAGCCTAAACAACACACGCTTTAATCAAGACGTTCAGTCGGTTGAGTTTAATGGCGACGTATTTACCGTTGAAACCAGTGAACACAGTTACCAAAGTAAACACTTGGTCGTTGGCACAGGCATGCAGCCACAAGTGCCTACATTTTGTGAGCCCCACATTAGCAATACCTGTTTTCATGCCAGCGAATTAGGCTTGAGAAAACCCAATTTAACGGGCAAACGTGTGGCTATTATTGGCGGAGGACAAACCGGTGCCGATGTATTCCAGCACTTGTTCGACAAAACCTTCGGCGAAGTAGCAGATATAAACTGGATATCGCGCCGCTCAAACATTGAAGCACTAGATGAAAGCTGCTTTACCGATCAGTATTTTATGCCTGATTATGTGGATGGATTTTATCACCTAGCGCAAACTACCAAAAACAGTGAAGTGTCCCGCCAAAAACTCACCAGTGACGGAATTACAAACGACTGCTTACAAGGCATTTACCAGCGCCTTTATCACGACCGATATGTGCTTAATAATCCAAGCTGGTGGTCTATTCAGCCCAATCGAACACTGATTTCGCTGGCGCATAACGAAAATGGCTACAAATTACACTTGGAGCATGGTCTCACCCACGACAATACTCAAATCAACGCCGACGTAGTGATATTATGTACCGGTTACCGCCGTGCACTGCCGAGTTGTTTAACCAAACTAGCTTCGCAAATCCCTCTAAATTCCCAAGGCTTGCCAGAGCTTTGTCCTGACTTTAGCGTAAAATGGCCAGCAGCTAACAACAACCGTATTTACATGGTGAATGCCGGCATTCATAGCCACGGTATTGCCGAGCCGCAACTCAGTTTAGCCACCTGGCGAGCTGCAAAAATTATTAACCATGCCAGCGGCAAAAACCTTTACGAAATAAACCAGCAAGAAGCCATTGTAGATTGGGGACTATCGACCCCAGAAGTGCTTATTCAGCCGACAGCAAAAGCTGCAGTTTAAAAGTAAAAAGCACGGCGTTTGCCGTGCTTTTATAACCCAAAGAACTTACCTAAACTCCGCCAACCAAGCCTGAACGGCTAACAAAATTAAATAACGAGTCTGCATTATTGAACCATTTAGTGGAACAATGCTTTCCAGCCACTCGGCTTACTCTTTCATCATCCTCATGACAAAATTCACTCAACTCATAGCCACTTAGTTAGCGCCATCGCTCACCAACACAGTGAGAACAGCGACAACGTGGTTAGCCCTAACAACTTTTAGATTGTGTTGATCACTAGCGTCAATAGCACCAAATTTACCAGGTGCTCTGAGGAGATAACGATGAAGATATTTTTTAATATATATGCACTGCTGCTGGCTAGCTTCGCTATTTTTTGTGCGGTATTAATGACAGAGCCAGGTCAAACCATTGGTGTACCAAGAGACTTAGTGCTGCACTATTTCCGCTACATGCCTTATTTCTGGGCAGCCCAAGCATTGGCTTTAGCCCTACTTTGGTTGATAAATAGTAAAGGGAAGTTTTGGAAACCTGTATGGATGGGCTTATCCACTGCAGGTGTAGCGCTTACTTTCTGGGCGCAGTCTTATGCAATGCCTACCGCTTTCCCTACTGAGCAGTTTAACGCGCAGTACTTCTCAACCGAAGATGCGGATATGTTCATTCCAGAAGAAGACTCTCGGGTTTATATGGTTGAGCTAAAAGGCGAAACCTTTATCTTCCCTCGCTACCACCTACAAGTACCGCATGTTGCTGGTTTTGAACAAGACGGTGTTGAGTACGCAGTTACCTATTGTGGATTATCTAACTTACCAATGGTAGTAGAAACAGACTACGGTTTGGGTAAATCTAACTTACAAGTATTAGGGCAAGTACATAACAACCTAGTGTTCAAAGACACCAATAATGGCACGGCAATTCAGCAAATTACTATGCAGTCTGAATTTACCGAACATCAAACTACGGTACACCCAAATACCCAAATGGAATGGGAAACGGCTAAAACCTTATACCCAGATGCACAAGTATACGTTTATGGTATGGAGCGTTTAATCGACCAGGTATTACTTGGCTTATTTGAACAACCACTGAAAGACCAACGTAACATTGATAATCCAGACTTTATCTTTGATACCTTGAACTTGGCTGATACTAGAATCAACCCGAAACAAGAAATATTTGGATACGACAACGGCCAAGAGCAAATTGCGATTGACCCAAACTTTGCCCATGAAAATAATGGCTTCACTTTTGAGTTAGGGGGTGAAACTCTGCAGATATTTAGTGATGGCGAGATTGTTAAGTTGCTCAATGAACAAGGTGAACAAGTGGCTACCCATAACGGTGTTCACTACGGTATTTGGACACAGTTTTTTCCAAACACAGTAATACTTAGCTAAGCGACGACCAACAAACATCCTTACAAAGGCCGCGAATGCGGCCTTTACTATTTAGCGCCATCCGATTTTCACCGCTGTTTCACAAAGCCTTTGGCTTAGGCGGCTTTATCCTCTCGCCAACTTGCCGCAATACTGGTTAATTCTTTCTCTTAATCATAAACACCCTAAAGGTGTCTAATACGATTATCAAGTACTCAAAAGGGTGTTGATAATGGTGTCATTGAAATGCAGCGACCAAACAAAAACTTGTTGCTTTCCACCCTAAGAGAAACAGTTATGAAAAAGCTATTTGTTGTAACAACTGCAACTGCAGCGTTAATTGCCTCTGCTGCCAACGCATACTCTCACAATACTTTCGAAGCTAATGGAAACGCCTTTGTTGCAGGTTCTATGGAAGCCTCATCCAAGTACAAGTATGAATCTATCTATGGCTCTGCAGATTACCAACAATACCGATGGCAGTAATTACACGCGCAAAAAGTCGTCGATTACATTCAATCCTCAAAGCCCTTTATCAGGCTATGACCTCAAGAGAACAAGCTATGAATATCATCAACTTTATAATTGGTCTTGCGCTGTTAGTTCTGACTATGGCGTCACCGGGTGCCGCTTTTGCTAACGATAGCAAATCAGAAGTATTAACCGCAGTGCATGAAATGTGGGATCACGCGAGCAAGGCCGATGTAGATGCAATGTTTAGCAAAGCGCCTGATAACCACACTTACGTAATGGCTGGCCACCCTCTTTGGTCAAAGCAAGAGACGCTGGGTTTGTATGGTTTAGCCTTTGATGGCGTAGTAAAACAGCACTTAGAAACCCATAAAGAGCAAGTAACGCTGTTATCTGACACTGTTGCTCTCTATGTAGCAGACATGCATTACAGCCAATTTGATGTTAGTGAACAGCCCCTAGAGTCTGGCCCTTATGTCATTACAGTGGTTCTAAAAAAGGTCAATGGTCACTGGTTAAACATGCACTCTCATCAGTCATTCCCCGCAACCAACTAAAGACAACAACTTATACTGCCAGGCCAATTTTAGCAGGTGTTAAAGTACATTACTGACTAATCCGGTCTTGCAGTGCCATGGCTTTTTCCAAAAATATATCGCCAGCCATGCTCAGTTCTTTGTTCTTATTATGAATCACCGACCCATGCCAAATGATTCGATTGGCACCCTCTAAAGAAAACTCATTTAAGTCTCCAGAATCTAAGTAAGGCTGCACAATATAACAAGGTAATCGACACCAACCAGTGCCAGCAAGCATCATAGCAATGCTTTCCTGCGCATTGTTAGAGATGATATTTCGGTCACTGGATACATACACCTCTTGGTGACCCAGTTGATAAATAAACTTAGGCACTATTTGGCTAAGTTTTGCCACCTCTTGTTCGCTGAGAACACTGCCTTGAGTAACTATTTGCTTAGCCGCCACCTCTACCATACTAAAATGAAAGACATTAATTTGGGCTAGCTCACTTTGCTCTGCTAATGGTGAAAATACTAAACCAAGCTCTGCATCGCCTGCGTTCACCCAATCCAATACTTGCAGGGTTTCGCCGCTTAACACTTCTAATTCAATGGTAGGAATTTGATTCAATACTTCCAAGTAACATTCGGTCACTTGCTGGCAAACTAAGCTATTATCAATGGCAACCTTAAACTCATTCGGCAAGGCTTGGTCAAATGCCGTTAGCTGGCTATCAAATTGTTGGGCGTCTTGCATAATTCTTTTAGCAAGCCGAAACAATATTTTGCCTTCATCGGTAATCACTAGCTGGCGCACTTTGCGTTCAAACAAGCTCAAGTTACAGCTATCTTCTAAAGCGCCCACCAGTTTAGCGATAACTTGCGGGCGCTTATTTAGCAGCATACCAGCATGCTTAAAGCTGCCTGACTCCACCGTACTAACAAAGGCTTGAAGTTGGCTCAGTGAATAGTTCATCTTATTGCTCGTAAGGGTAAGTTGTTTATTTATAGCATAGGCACCTTTAGGGTGTTTATTTTTATCTAAAGCCACTTGTTAAGGTGTGAAAAAAGGCGCTTACCCAGCCCTTTACTGAGAACATAGAGTCCACGAAATGAGAATGGCGACTTATTAGTTATGCGTCTGCTGGCTGGGTATCGATTGTTTGAGTATCTTCGCACCAATAAGGCGGACTGCCAAAGCATTGCAAAAAGTAATCAATAAACACTCTAACTTTAGGTGCAAGTAAGGTCGCGCTGGGGTAAACAGCCCAAATAGCGGCGTTATCGAGTAACGGATAATCGTCCAATACTTGCACCAGTTGACCCGACTTAAGCTGCTCATAAGCAATCCAAGTTGCGCACTTCGCCAAGCCCATTCCATCAGCACAAAGATCGCGAACGGCCTCTCCATTATCAACGCGGATATGCCCCTTTACTTTAAAGTTAAAAGGACCATTAGAGGTAGCAAAATTCCAATGGGCTAAACCCGCTTGCTTTATACAATGATGATTTACTAGCTGCTCAGGATTTTCCGGTTTGCCGTGTTTAGCTAAATACTCAGGAGATGCACAAATAATACGTTTATCCGCCGCCAGTTTTCGCGCAATCAGGCTTGAGTCATGCAATGTGGCGTTACGAATAGATACATCGAAACCTCCTTCAACTAAATCAAACATACTGTCGCTTAAGGAAATATCCACCGACAAATCTGGGTACAACGCCAAAAACTCTTTTAAGGCAGGAATAATATGCATTCGCCCAAAAGAAGACGGCGCGGCGATTCGAAGCACGCCTTGAGGCAACGCACTGCCAGACCCAACAGAGGCTTTGCCCGCATCTACACTTAACAGTATCTCTTTAGCATGAGGTAGAAAGGCAACACCTTCTTCGGTAAGCGATACCTTACGAGTCGTTCTATGCACTAATCGCGCACCTAAGCTCTCTTCAAGACGGCTAATATGCATACTAGCAACCGGTGGAGACAAACCTAATTCTTGGCCCGCTTGGCTAATATTATGGGTGGAGGCTAGCCTCACAAACAATTTGAGGTGTTCTATATTCATTACATTAGCTCGGTAGTAGCCTTACTTGGCGTTGATTGACAATGGTATTGCCAGAAAGATTGCTTTTAATATAGGTGTTTAGCTTATACCACGCGAACCCACCCGCCAAAAAGTTAGCGGCTGTTGCAGCGATAACTACGTGCAATACGCTACCGCTTAAGGTGCCTATCAGCAAGGCCGGAATATACAGTACGAACAAGCGTGCGAATGATACTAATAACGCAATTTTAGCTAAACCTAGTGCGTTAAAAATCGATGCTACCACCATGCACAAACCTAAGGCTCCATAACTAAAAGGGATGATCCATAAAGCGCTGCTTAGCCAAAGCTGAATCCCCGTATCTTGACTCAAGGTAGGAATCAGTTGTTGGGAGGCCAATGCCAAAATCACCGCCACCAGCAGGTGATATACCAATACAAACTTTGCTGTCGCACTGACCACTTGCGCTATTTTCTCTGGCTGCGCCTTTCCTAAATAACGTCCTATCATTGGCGGAACCGACATGGTTAACGCAAGGGTAAATACCAACAAAAAGCTTTCAATGCGAGCAAGCAAACTCCAAAAAGCGATCTCCTCTGTGCCCAACCGCGCTATCAGCATCATTCCTACAAAAGCACCCGCTGAAGGCAAAAGCTGATTAGCAGTAGTCGGTATAGCCATATTGATAAGAGCAGTAAAACACTTGAGCGTTTCAGGCTTAAAACGGATAGCGTAAAACCAATTTTTGTTTTTGGCTTTCAGCAGCATAACAAGGGTACTTAAGCCATAACCTAAGGTAGAGGCAATCGCCGCTCCCTGAATGCCCATATCCAAGCTGAACATCAACAATGGATCTAAAATCAAGTTAATCACACTCGCCAGAACAAACATGGCTCCGGTTGTTTTGGTATCGCCATTGGCCCGATAGACACAAGTAACCAAATAAAGCGCCGCTCCCGCGCTAGCGCTTAACAACCACACCGGCCAATAAGCCGCGAAAATGCCTAACAGCAACTCAAATTGCGCCTCGTCCGGCCCGCGCTCGACAAACGAAGCAAAGATGCTGTTCGTAAACACAATCAATAACAAACAAATAAGGGCAATAAACAACAAACCAAATATAAAAGCCAAACTGGCGGTAACTCCAGCTTGAGCATGTTGCTTAGCACCTGCCGCACAAGAAATAATCGATGTTGCTGCGACCCCAATGCCTACTTGCAAACCTATTAAGCCAGCTTGAAATGGCAGAGTAATACCGTGAACGCTTAATTCATTTAAGCCCAAGCGACTAATGAATACCGAGTCCACCAGTTGCACCAGCATAACCGCAAACAAGCCTAAGCTGAGTGGCAGAGTCTTTTTGATGATAAGTGTTAATGTTGGTGATACAGCTAACATGGCAGTGTTCCGAAAGGGGTCTAAACAAGCCTTCCTAGCGAGGAAATAAATGGCTTACCGCTGGGTAAGCCATTAACGTTGGTACAGCTTACTCTAGGTCTACAACCACTTTACCAATGGCTTTACCACTGGCTAAGTAAGCGTGAGCATCACTGACGTCATCTAGCGCAAAACGTTTTTCGTCTAACACTGGCGTTAACGCGCCTTGTTCAATGATTTTAGCGAGCTCAGCTAAAATTTTACCGTGAGCTTCACGACCTTGGTTATGAATCATTGGAATGAGCATAAACACCACGTGTAGCGACAAGCCCTTCATGTGAATCATCGACAGGTCTAGCTCTAAAAAGGTTAGGGTTGTGGCGATTTGACCATTCAACTTAGCCGCTTCCACCGAGTTTACTAAGTTAGAACCACCTACTGAGTCATACACCACATCAAAACCCGCACCTTGGGTATAGCAAGAAACGTAGTCGGCCACAGGCTCAGCGGCAAAATCAATCGCGGTAGCGCCTAACTTCTCTATCAGCTTAGCTTGTTCGCCCGCAGCGCCAGTTGCATATACTTCAGCGCCGTAGAAACGGGCTAACTGCACGGCTAAATGCCCTACACCGCCTGCGCCACCGTGTACTAACACCTTCTGGCCTCGACTAATGCCTGCGCGAGTCAAACCTTCAAATGCGGTAATGCCCACAAGCGGAATAGCAGCTGCTTCGCGCATGCTTAAGTTGCTTGGTTTGCGAGCGATTAACTTAGCATCGGCCAATATGTACTGGGCTAAGCTGCCAGGTAAATCACCTAAACCACCGGCACAACCATAGACTTCATCACCAACATTAAAGTCGCTTACGCCTTCACCGACTTCTTCAATAACGCCGGCAAAGTCCATTCCCAACACCGCTGGCGCGGGTGGTGAAAACGGCAGGCCTTCGCCCATTTCTCGAATCATCATATCAATAGTGTTAACACTGGAAGCGGCAATATGAACCACAACATTGCCTGCTGTAACTTGTGGCTTATCTAATTCTGCTGCTTCAAATACTTCAGCGCCACCAAACTCTCGAACAACCATTGCTTTCATAAACTTTACCCTAAATATTGTTGGAATGAAGGCAGTGTATTCAGCTTTGTCACAAATGATAATTCAGCTTAATAAAGAATGAGTTTTAAGATTTCGTTAATAATCCTTTGAAGAGCCTTACTGAGTAGATAGGCAAGCAATCAATGCGTTGAGAGAGCTACACCAAAACACTCAAATAACCTTTAAATTTTGCTTAACACTGTTTCTATATCTGCTTAATTGTTGAGCAGTGTGTCAACTGATACCTTGAATTTGGACTAGGTGCTCGCAGCAGGTTGTGGGCACACAAGGCAAATGGATAAAAGGAAGAACACTATGGCTTATCAGGGCTACACAACATTTAACGCAGAGCAGCAAGGTGGCATTTTGTATGTCACCTTTGATTTTGGAACCGTGAATGTACAAGGCCAGGAAATGCTGGCCGACTTAAACGGCTTAGCCTTACGCTTAGAACGAGACCGAACAGTAAAGGTGGTGGTATTTCAATCGGCAAATCCAGAGATTTGGGTCTGTCACTACGACACAAATTTGTTGAAGGATATGTCTACCGAAGCAGTATCGCGAGATGAAGTCACCCTTCTCGACCTGCAAGTAGTATTAGAGCGGATCAGCAAACTACCACAAGCAACCATTGCTAAATTAGAAGGTTTTGCCCGAGGCGGTGGTCATGAGTTTGCCTTAGCGTGTGATATGCGTTTCGCCGCGCGTGGCAAATACAAACTGATGCAAATGGAAGTGGGGATGGGCATTTTGCCTTGTGGCGGCGGCGCTTCTCGCATGGCGCGCCAAGTAGGTTTAGGTCGCGCCTTGGAAATCATTCTTAGTGCCCGTGACTTTACCGCAGATGAAGCCGAAGCTTATGGCACCATCAACAAAGCCTTAGGACCTGATGAAATTGGAGAATACGTAGATAATCTAGCGCAACGTATTGCCAGCTTCCCGGCTGAATCAATTAACGCCTGCAAACAAGCCGTCTATGAATCAATTGATAAACCAATCGACGAAGCGCTTAAAGCAGAAGCGTATTGGCTATACCAAGCCGCCAGCAAAACTGCAGCGATTAAACGCTTCACAGTGGCTGACGAGCAAGGCCTTGAGCACGACATAGAAAACCAACGAAACTGGAATCAACTGGTAATGAATGTTCAAGACATCAACTAATTAAGATAGATAATTGGCTTAAAAGGATCGCGATGGCGATCCTTTTCTTTTGGCGTTTTGGGCTTCAATAGCGTAACTAAACGCTCATGAACATGGTTTCACTCAAGGCAAATTGATTATTAAACTTTTCTTAAAACTGATTCCCTTGCAGCGCTCATTATCAACACTAATGCTGCTTGTTACACTGCTCACCACTAACAAAAGACGCATGGCTGAGGAGCTATTATGCATTACCAAGGTAAAATTTATCGCCCGTGGATGGAGGCCGAGAGCGTATTGATTCAAACAACCTTAGGTTGCAGCAACAATCAATGTACTTTTTGCACCATGTTTGATGATAAGCGGTTTAAAGTGCGCGAACTAGCCGACATTTTTCTTGATATTGAAGAAGCCAGAGTTATTTACCCACGAGTAAAATCAATCTTTTTGATTGACGGTAACGTGATGGCGATTCGCACTGAAATGCTGGTTAGCATATTGGACAAAATCAAAACGACCTTTCCCGAAATTGAAAATATTTCGCTTTACTCAGGTTTTAATGATTTTCGCCGTAAGAGCATTGTCGAGCTTAAAGAAATCAAATCTGCTGGTTTGGATATGGCATATACCGGTTTAGAGTCTGGCGACCCAATTGTATTGCAGCGTATCCAAAAACGGATGACTCGCGAACATGCAATAGAAGGTATGGAACTGGCGCGAGAAGCCAACATTAAAGTATTAGCCTCGTTTATTTTTGGCTTGGGCGGTAAAGAGCGCTCAAAAGAGCACGCCATCAATACCACGAGTTTACTTAACATCATTCAGCCGGATGCCATCGCGCCAATGGCTTTGGCGGTTCAACCAGGCTCTGAACTAGAGCGTGAAGTAGCGCACGGTGAGTTTATATTACCGACACCCTTGCAAATTTTAGAAGAAGAAAAATACCTCTTAGAAAACTTAGCTGACTTCAATTGCTATTACTGGGGCGACCATGGCAATAACATTTCGCCAATGCGGGGGATGTTTCCCGGAGTACGCCAGCCTTTCTTAGATAAAGTGAATGACAACATTGCACACAACCCTGTGACTAAGCAAAACATCATTCAAACCTTCGCGTGGTAGCAGTTTAACTGTCGATAAAAAACGCTTTGCCTAAGCAAAGCGTTTTTCGCTTAGCAGCGACCACTAATCACTGAGACCAAAAGTTAATATTGTTGATACAAGCCAAGTCCCTCTTCTGAAAAACTAATCACCTTAAAATCTTTGTATGCTTGCCCTGGTTTAGCCATACCCGGTGAATGTTGTGGCATCCCCGGAGCAGCCAAGCCTTTTATGTTAGCTGGGCGCTCTTTTAGTAAACGGGCAATATCCGCTTCTGGTACATGCCCTTCAATCAAATACCCGTCTATTACTGCGCTGTGGCAAGATTGTAACTGCGCTGGCATTGCGTACTGTTTCTTAATAGGTGTCCAATCACCTTGATGGTGAACGTTTACGGTATACCCTTTCTGTTCCATAATCGCTGCCCATTCCTTACAGCATCCACAAGTAGGCGATTTATAGAGTTCGATAGTGGTTGCAGCAAATAGTGCATTGCTAAAAAGCAATGCCAGCATGAGGCTGAAGTTTCTAGTTAATCTCATCATTAGTTCTCATATTCTTTATTGGTTAAGGTTAGCTGATTGTTTAAAGCATTTAGGGTTACGACTTGCTTAGGCGTTACAAAGCTAACGGCTTGGGTATCGAGGGGAGCAATTTTTAAAGCTTGCGGTTCACCTAACAGACTCACATCAAGCAATAGTTCACTAAAGGTGTCGTTTTTAATCACCAATTGATGGGACGTATTAGGCAACAAATGAACTTGGCTAGGCTTAGCCCCTTCGGCAAGATTCCACTCGATCAGCGTCATTTCATTTAGAGCCTGCAGATAATCGCTCAACGAAACGCGCTGTTGCGCGTTCAACGCAGGGGCTAACAACTGCATAGTGGGCTCATTCTCTAAAGCTTGATTGAGTTGTTTCAAACTAGCCCCGCGAATATTGCCTCCCACATTGCCAGCACCATTTGCGTACTTACCATGGCAAGCAGAGCAACCATAGCCTCCTACCGTTTGGTATAGATGTTCGTCAGCTATCGCCGTTAGACTAAACGATACAAGTAGCACAAGTAGGTGTTTTGTGTTGATGGGTTTATACCCTCTAGCCAATACCTGAATTAGCCTTGAGCTAATCACAAAAATTGTCATATCTATTCCGATTTATTATTTAAAAGATCCCAATAGGGATAGTCACAACACCGCGTTGGTGATGTGTTTAAAAACAACAAAACTTATAGAATCGGAGGGCGGTAGAGCGAGTCGGTGATGATTGAGGGAGCATGTTGTTGCTCCAAATGTAGCACCGAGCGAGTACTGGCTAACTCAGTAACATGTAAAGCGGTAGTGATAGTTAAAGGCGGGACAACACATGCAGCACCGCAGCATTGGGGGCTGTTAGGCATAGTGTGCGATGTCGAACTATCACCCAGCCGATTGTCAAAGCCTTTGAAAAGACTAGAGTGGCAGTCTGCCATTGAATGATGAGAAAGGGTCGAGGATTCAAGTTGTTGCTGAGAGCTATGCGCAGGCATAAAGGACATTTCAAGCATTGTCGCGTTCGCACTTAAGCCGCTTAGCAAAAATGCCAGCAAACTAAAGTAACTTAACCAAGTTTGAATACTGCGCGTAAACATAGCACCACGTTATTGATTGAATCTACGCGACGATACCCACTCACCTATACAATTGCAAGCTAAGCGACTCAACTCTGCAAACGGGTAACAGGGTGTAATAAGAGCCGTTTACCAACACCACTTTTATTAATTTATTTGCGCCAGTTTCTTCTTGTCAAATTGCTGCCACAACTTCTCATGAAAATAGAAAGCCACTGTGTTTATCGCTGGTTCAATAAGGGCAATCACACCACCAATTAAAGCGCTTCCGGTTAAGGTATAGGTCACCGAGAACGCTACACTAAAATGTAAAATGGCAAAACTGATAGTTTTAAGAAACTCTTGAGATAACTGCATAAGGACTCCCGTAAATAAAGAGCCAACTTAGCCGGAATTTGAATCAACAGGCAGTAACTTACGGTAACCTGATATTAGGCGGGCGTAACAGTAAGCGATTCACCATTACGCCGCAACGAAGTTCATTTAAGAGATAACATCACCTGAAGGTTTTACATTTTTAAAGCTACCGCTAGGATTACTGGCCTTATCAAACCTAAACACATTCTTATCTACCTCTCGGTGGATAGTGATATCAATGTAAGTGGTTTGGTTGGCACCACACACTTCGTCTATGGCTAAACCTTCTGAGCGAAACTGTGTATTGCAGTAAAAAGAGAAGCCTTTGTTTGGCCTTGCCATCACTTGCAAACCAAAGCAGTTATCTTTGATTTGCGACATTTTGTCGGCATCAATGTAATACACCAAGCTATGAGTTGCGGTGTTCATTTGCTTATCAACAAAAAAGCCCTCGGGCAGTTGGTGAGGCTTATAACCTTTGCCTGCCAGAAGCAAAATATCATAATCTTCATTTTGAATATGCTCGCCATTTTGGTCACGTACTCTCACCACCAACATGCAGTACTTACCAATAAGTTGCTTTTTACCGATAGGCACTTTGGCCTGTTCAGATTGAGTCAGTAGCTTCATCTCTTGGCTTCGCTGAGAATAATCCGCAGCTGAGTTTACTGTTAAACAGGCAAGTACTTGGTCTACCACAATATGGTGGTTTGCGGTGTTGGCTTTGTTTGCCAAAATACCCATTTTGGTACCCGAATGGCTAAACTCACTTAACACGCCAATAGGCACGGCAGCGGGTCGACGAATTGGTTCAATGTCACTGGGTTTTAAGCGGTAAGCTTTGCCCGCCACCCCATTAATCAGCTCTTCTGATTGCTCCAAGGCTAAATATCGGTAATTCATATTAGCGCCAGCTACCCTTACAACACCATCAGATCCTGATTCAACCAGATAGCCATTTAAAAAATCATAGAATTTGCTATCAATTCCTTGGCCAGATAACACAAAAGGATAGAAGTTGTTATTGGCATAATCATAAGCCATACCGTTTTCATTAAGTTGCCATTGCCCTTGGCTACCCAAACAAAGCCAATCAAGTATTCGCTGACCAGGTTCAACGCCGGCAAACCAAGATTTAATTCGCCCTACTCGCTGCTTACCTAAAGCCGCCAGAGTAGATCCATGATTTGCCGGCGCCAACATCACTAAATGTTGCAAGGGCAATGTGGCGAGTCCCGCAGAGCCGTAATACTTATCAACCCAGGCACGCACAACGGGTCCCCCGGTAGAATGAGTAATGCATGAGAAAGGTTGAATCTGGTCTTGATTGCCAGGAAGATCTTTTAAGGCTTGCTCCATAGCGCGAGCAATATCATCCATCGACACTTCATCATGAAAGCTGATGTATTTACCCAAATAGATGTGGTCTATATTGATGCTAAGGCCTACCGAGCCAGCCTTAGCCACTAAGGACTGCGGCAACTCCCCGTAGGTAGAAGTATTGGTTACGCTCCAACCATGTACAAAAATCAGCTTCATTTTATTACTTCCATGTAATTAGTAGATTTATTTCAGTACTTTACAACAAAAGGCAAGATGTTAAACAATAGTTAACAAATAGCAACGATAGTTTTTGTTATCGTTAATAATGAGCTTAAGAAGAAACCTGACGTTTCGCGATATTAGCTTGGCAGTAAAGCCAATATTTGCCGATTTGGCTGTAGCAGATAATGAACAGTAACGAGCAGGCTAAACCACAAAAACATAGCCAATAGACTAAGGTTTGCGCAAGCTGATAACCAGTTGTTGGATAGCTTTAGGGGCAGGTTTAACAAAATATTGAATCACAAATGCGCTGGAAAAGTTAATCACCATCCCTAAAGCGCCGATACCCTCTGGTGATATTCCCCAAAGCCAGCCATCGGCGTTGTTAGCGGGAGGATTCAGGTACTTAAAATATACAATGTAACCAAGCGTAAATAACATTCCGCTAAGCATGCCTGCGATAGCGGCTTGTCGACTCATTTTACGTACAAAAATGCCTAAGATGATTCCCGGAAACAACGAACTCGCCGCCAAACCAAAAGCAATAGCAACCACTTCAGCTACAAGCGCAGGGGGATTAGCACCAAAATAGCCGGCAGCAATAATCGCTAAAACCGCACTTATTCGCGCCCACTTTAGCTCTTGTTGGTCACTCAAATTTTTGTTCAGCGTTTGCTTAAGTATGTCGTGAGAAATTGAGCTAGAAATCACCAGCAATAAACCTGCAGCGGTAGACAACGCGGCTGCTAAGCCACCGGCCGCCACTAGGGCGACCACCCAATTGGGTAACTGGGCTAATTCGGGGGAAGCTAACACAATAATATCGGGATTAATGCCAATCTCATTTCGCTGGTCGCCTGAATAAAACAACCGTCCATCACCGTTGTTGTCGCTCCACTCTACTAAGCCGGCTTGCTGCCAATTACGCAACCAGGCAGGGCTTTGCTCTTCAGCAACACCCTGCATATTTGCGCCATTAATTGATTCTATAATATTCACTTTGGCAAAAGCGGCAACAGCAGGTGCGGCAGTATACAAAATAGCGATAAACACCAAAGCGTAAGCCACCGATAAACGGGTATCTTTTACTTTCGCAACGGTTTGAAAGCGAATAATAATATGCGGCAAGCCCGCTGTTCCCATCATCAATGCAGCGGTAATAAAGAACCTATCGGCTAAACTTCGTGCGCCATTGGTGAAAGAGTTAAAACCTAGCTGTTGCGACAAACCATCTAAGCGGTCTAATAAATACACCTCAGAACTGCCACTTAAACTGGCTCCGAGGCCTATTTGTGGGAATACTTGCCCGGTAAGCGCGAACGAGGTAAAAATAGCGGGCACTAAAAAGGCAAAAATTAATACGCAATATTGTGCCACTTGCGTATAGGTGATGCCTTTCATTCCTCCCCATACTGCGTAAACAAACACTATAGCCATGCCTAACATGACACCAAGGTTTACATTTACATCAAGAAATCGAGCAAACACTACACCTACGCCGCGCATTTGGCCTGCAACATAGATAAAGCTAATAAACACCGTACAGATTACGGCCAATAAACGCGCCGATTGGGAGTAATAGCGCTCGCCAATAAAGTCTGCCACGGTTACCTGACCAAAACGCTTTAAATACGGGGCTAAGCATAAAGCTAGCAACACATATCCGCCGGTCCAGCCCATGAGATAAACCGCAGCGTCGTAGCCTAAAAAAGAAATCAGTCCAGCCAAGGAAATAAAAGAAGCAGCCGACATCCAATTAGCAGCACTAGCGAGGCCATTTGTAAGAGGATGAATTTGTGCATTGGCGAGATAAAAATCGTGGGTAGTCTTAGCCTTAGCCCATACCGCAATAATCATATACAGAGTAAAGCTAGAAGCGATAAATATCGATGTCCAAGTTTGAATATCCATCTAATGCAGCGCTACTTTTTTAAAAGATAGTGCTAGTTGCTCACTGAACAAATCTGTCACAAAAACCCAAAGGTTAAATAATTGTTACATATCAACTTAGGTGTTTATTAAGTGCTTGAAACTTAGACTTTGGTATAGATGAGTGACTCAATAGTGATAAACGCAGCTCTCAATCTAATTGAAGCTGTAACAACATGAAATACAAAGAGTAAAGACCAAGGGTTAAAAAGCTATCCTTTAGTCTAACGAGGATAATTCAAGCGGATACAAACGTAGGACACATAGGAAAAGACAAAAAAAGAGCTCTTGCAAAGCAAGAGCCAATGGAAACGTGCTTTTTGGAAACCTTCAACACTACTCCCCTCGATGTAGTGCTCGCCGACCAAAGCTAGAAGGTTCAAGCTACCAATCTAAATTAGCATGTTAATTTGGAAGGTCAACCTTAAATTTTACAATTCATTAACTTTATGTGAACAAACTAACATGCTGAAGAAACGAACCATTTTTCGATCTCTTTTAAGGTTTCAAACGTACTTTACTTAACAACAACTCATGTTTTTAGAAAAAATTTTTTAATATACCGAATTTTGAACAATCTGATTTTATCTGACCGCGTGGCAACAATTGATGACTTTAACTTTGCAAAAAAATGCTTATTTTTTATAAATTTATTTTGACCATGGTATAAGCTTATTTTAGCGCTTCATGAAATCTTTTGTTTCCAAATTCTATCTTTTATAGAGATAGCTTGTTTTAGGAGGCCTAGGCCATGAGTATTTTTGACCACTATCAACAGCGTTATGAGCAAGCTCAAGAAGAAGAGTTATCTCTCGATCAATTTTTAACACTTTGTAAAGAACATCCTAGCACTTATGCCAGTGCCGCCGAACGCTTGTTGTTGGCCATTGGTGAGCCAGAAATGGTCGATACTTCTAAAGACCCCCGCTTAAGCCGACTATTTTCCAACCGTGTTATTGCCCGCTACCCAGCCTTTAAAGAGTTTTATGGCATGGAAGACAGTATCGAGCAGATTGTGTCTTACTTAAAACACTCCTCTCAAGGCCTAGAAGAACGTAAGCAGATATTGTATTTACTTGGGCCTGTGGGTGGGGGTAAATCATCTTTAGCCGAAAAACTTAAAGCGTTAATGCAGCTAGTACCTATATACCGCATTAAAGGCTCACCTGTTAATGACCACCCATTTTGCCTATTTGACGCCAATGAAGATGGCCACATCCTCGAAAAAGAATATGGTATTAGTAAGCGCCACCTCAGGACTATTATGTCGCCTTGGGCCGCTAAACGCTTGCAAGAGTATGGTGGGGACATTACCAAGTTTAAAGTGGTTAAGTGTTACCCATCAATATTGAATCAAATAGCTGTCGCGAAAACTGAACCTGGTGATGAAAATAACCAAGATATCTCATCCTTAGTGGGTAAAGTTGATATTCGCCAGTTAGAGCATTTCGCTCAAAATGACCCCGATGCCTACAGCTACTCTGGCGCGTTATGTAGGGCCAACCAAGGTTTGATGGAGTTCGTGGAGATGTTTAAAGCCCCAATTAAGGTGCTACATCCACTACTTACCGCCACTCAAGAGGGTAACTTCAACGGCACCGAAGGTTTATCAGCCATTCCATTTGAAGGTATTATTTTGGCCCACTCTAATGAATCTGAGTGGCAAACCTTTAGAAATAACAAAAATAACGAAGCCTTTTTAGACCGTGTTTACATTGTAAAAGTGCCCTACTGTTTACGAGTAAGCGAAGAAATAAACATCTATCAGAAACTGCTAGATAATAGCGAACTAAACACAGCAAAATGTGCGCCTAGCACTTTAGAACTTCTCGCTCAATTCTCAGTGTTATCTCGACTCAAAGACCCTGAAAACTCAAGTATCTACTCTAAGATGCGGGTTTACGACGGTGAAACCTTAAAAGATACTGATCCTAAAGCGAAGTCTTATCAGGAATACCGAGACTTTGCCGGAGTAAACGAGGGCATGGAAGGCTTGTCTACTCGCTTTGCTTTCAAGATTTTATCTCGGGTGTTTAACTTTGATACCACCGAAGTCGCCGCCAATGCGGTGCATCTCTTCTACGTATTAGAGCAACAAATTGAACGCGAGCAGTACAGCCAAGAAGTATCAGACCGCTACTTAGAGCACCTAAAAGGCTACTTAATTCCTAAGTATGTAGACTTTATAGGCAAAGAAATTCAAACCGCATATTTAGAATCTTACTCCGAATATGGGCAGAACATCTTCGATCGTTACGTAATCTATGCTGATTTTTGGATTCAAGATCAAGAGTACCGAGACCCAGATACTGGCCAACTATTTGACCGTGCAGCATTAAATGCTGAGCTAGAGAAAATAGAGAAGCCGGCAGGTATCAGTAACCCCAAAGACTTCCGTAACGAGATTGTAAACTTTGTGCTCCGCGCTCGCGCCGGAAACGATGGAGAAAATCCAAACTGGAGCAGTTACGAAAAACTTCGCACAGTGATTGAGAAAAAGATGTTCTCAAATACTGAAGACCTATTACCGGTTATTTCATTCAATACCAAAACCTCTGCCGACGACCAACAAAAACACGACGATTTTGTGTCTCGCATGATGGAAAAAGGCTACACCCGCAAACAAGTTCGTTTGTTATCGGAATGGTATTTACGCGTTCGTAAATCTTCATAGATTTGTTGGAGGGCGCCTATGGCTCATTTTATCGATCGACGTTTAAACGGTAAGAATAAAAGCGCGGTTAACCGCCAGCGCTTTATTCGCCGCTATAAAAGCCAAATCAAACGCGCCGTAAACGACGCGGTTAATCAGCGTAGTATTCAAGATTTGGAAAACAGCGAAAGCATTAGCATTCCGCATAAAGATATTACCGAGCCATTTTTTCATCAGGGCGAAGGCGGCCATCGCCAACGTACCCTATCCGGTAACGACCAATTTGGCACCGGCGACAAAATAGAACGGCCGCCTCAAGGAGAAGGCGGCGGAGGCCCTAGTGATGGCGATGCTAGTGACCAAGGCGAAGGGTCTGAAGAATTTCAATTCAACATTTCAAAAGATGAATATCTAGACATTCTGTTTGACGATTTAGAACTACCTAACCTGCAGGAAACCGACGTAGACAGTATTGTTGAATACCGTACTGCGCGTGCTGGTTTTACTAACGATGGTGTGCCAGCAAACATTAATATTGTGCGTTCTTTGCAAAATTCTTTAGCCCGGCGTATGGCCATGGGTGGCGATAAACGCAAGCGATTACGGGTATTAGAGACTCAGCTTGAAGAGAATAAGCAGGACTCACAGGTTCCTCATAGCGAAATTGAAGCGATAAAAGCCGAAATAACTGAGCTAAAAAGAAAACTCAAGAATATCCCATTTATAGATACCTTTGATTTGAAGTTTAATAACTTTGCCAAACATCCTGTGCCTAGCAGCCAAGCGGTCATGTTTTGCTTAATGGATGTATCAGGCTCTATGGATCAAGCGACTAAAGATATCGCTAAACGTTTCTATTTATTACTGTATTTGTTCTTAACCCGCAGCTACGAAAAAATTGACGTTGTATTCATTCGCCACCACACTCAAGCTAAAGAAGTAGACGAACACGAATTCTTCTATTCCCAAGAAACGGGCGGAACCATTGTATCCAGTGCGCTCAACTTAATGGATAAAATCATTGAAGAGCGTTACCCCAAAAACCAATGGAATATTTATGCCGCGCAAGCGTCAGACGGCGATAATTGGGCTGACGACTCCCCAAAATGTCGTGCCTTGTTAGAAAAAACCTTACTTCCACTAAGTCGTCACTACGCCTATATAGAAATCACCAGCCGAGCCCACCAAAGCTTATGGCACGAATACGAACAACTCAGTGAAATTTTCCCCAACTTCTCTATTCGTCATGTTAAAAATGCTGAAGAAATTCTGCCGACCTTTAGAGACCTCTTCAAAAAAACCACTGCGTGAGGCCCACATGAGCAAAACCAAAATGTTGCCCGATGGACCAGACTGGACCTTTGAAATGTTAGAGCTATACCATCAAGAAATTGAAAAGGTAGCTCAGCATTACCAGTTAGATACCTACCCCAACCAAATTGAGGTGATAACTGCAGAGCAAATGATGGACGCTTACTCCAGTGTAGGTATGCCAATTGGTTATCATCACTGGTCATACGGCAAAAAGTTTATTCAAACTGAGCAAACCTATAAACGCGGTCAAATGGGGCTAGCCTACGAAATCGTGATTAACTCAGACCCATGTATAGCCTATTTAATGGAAGAGAACACCATGCCGATGCAGGCATTGGTGATTGCCCACGCTTGTTTCGGCCACAACAGTTTCTTTAAAAATAACTACTTATTTAAAACATGGACTGATGCCAGTTCAATTATTGATTACCTAGTATTTGCTAAAAACTACATCAGCAAGTGCGAGGCTCGCCACGGTGTGCAAGCGGTTGAAGATCTGCTCGATTCTTGCCATGCCTTAATGAATTACGGTGTAGATCGCTACAAGCGCCCTTCCCCTATTTCTATGGAAGAAGAAAAATCCCGACAAGATTCGCGAGCTGAGTACCTACAAAGCCAAATTAACGAGCTATGGAAAACCATTCCCACTAAAGAAAACCCAGATGTAGAACAGCGCGAACGCTTTCCTGCATCGCCAGAGGAAAACATTCTTTATTTCATCGAAAAACACGCTCCTTTGCTTGAGACATGGCAACGCGAAGTGGTACGTATTGTGCGTAAAATTAGCCAATACTTTTATCCGCAGAAACAAACTCAAGTCATGAATGAAGGCTGGGCCACCTTTTGGCATTACACCATTACTAACCATATGTTCGACCATGGACAAGTCAGCGAGCGTTTTATTCTGGAGATTTTGCATAGCCATACCAGCGTGGTGATGCAGCCTGCTTACAACAGCCCATACTTTAATGGCATCAACCCTTACGCACTAGGGTTTGCCATGATGACTGATATTCGTCGTATTTGTGAAAACCCGACCGATGAAGACCGACAATGGTTTCCTGATATTGCCGGTAGTGATTGGTTAAAAACCTTACATTTCGCCATGCAAAACTTTAAGGATGAAAGCTTTATTAGTCAGTTTCTATCCCCTAAAGTCATTCGCGATTTAAAGCTATTTACGCTTGATGACAACGAAAGTAAACCTTACCTTAAAGTGAAGGCGATTCATGATGACCATGGCTATCAACAAGTAAGAGAGGCATTAAGCGCGCAATACAACCTAAGTAACATTGAGCCCAATATTCAGGTACACAATGTTAATTTGCGAGGTGACCGTTCATTAACACTTCGTTATGTTCCCCACCAAAACATTCCCCTAGGTAAAAGCAAAGAAGAAGTAATAAAACACCTCCACCGCTTATGGGGCTTTGATGTGATACTAGAACAAGTGGATGATAACGGCAGCATACAAGAGCTAGCTCGTTGCCCTAAGCCCGAATAGTTGCATTGTGATTCAGCCAATAAAAAAGCCACCCTAGGGTGGCTTTTACTTCAACTAAACATGGTCATTATACGCCACGATTAAAACAAGGCTTTGTTAATGGCTAAATGACACACAATAGAAGCTGCATAACCAATTGCAATTACCGGTGCCCAACGTAAGTGGCTAATAAAGGTATAGTGACCACGAGCTTGCCCCATTAATGCCACACCCGCTGCAGAACCAATAGATAGCATACTGCCGCCAACACCAGCCGTTAAGGTCACTAGCAACCACTGGCCTAAAGACATGCTAGGCTCCATAGTCAACACTGCAAACATCACTGGAATGTTATCAACAATGGCACTTAATACCCCTACCGCAATATTGGCGTAGGTAGGGTCCCAGTTCAGGTACATCATATTAGAAGCCATTTCTAAATAACCAATAAAACCTAAGCCTCCCACACAAATAACAACACCATAAAAGAACAGCAACGTGTCCCATTCAGCACGCGCAACCCGGTTAAAGATATCAAAAGGCACCACACTACCCAGGGCTTTTAAACGAGCATCATCGCGGTGAGAAATCGCGTTTACTGCTTTTTTGTGTAAGCTGCTAGCCAATGTTGTACGTAGGAAATAACCAAAGAACTGCAAATAACCTAAGCCCATCATCATGCCCATCACTGGCGGCATATGGAACAAACTGTGCCCCATAACAGCGGTAGCAATAGTAACTAGGAATAAACCCACAATACGGCGAGCACCGCGTTTTAACTCAACCGTTTCGTTTTCAGCCTCGACTCTTTCAGCAGATACAAAAAACGACATAATGAAAGCGGGCACGACAAAGTTAACAAAAGACGGAACCAGTAAATCGAAGAACTGACCAAAAGTGACTAAACCTTTTTGCCAAACCATTAAGGTAGTGATATCACCAAACGGACTAAAGGCGCCGCCGGCATTAGCGCCTACCACAATGTTAATACAAGCCAAGTTAATAAAGCGGCTGTTACCATGAGCCACCTTGGTGACAACTGCGCACATTAACAAGGCTGTAGTAAGGTTATCGGCGACTGGAGAAATCACAAACGCGAGGCAACCAGTAAGCCAGAACAATTTTCTATAGCTGAGCTTTTTGCTCACTAGCCAAGCCCGTAAGGCATCAAACAAACGGCGCTCTTCCATGGCATTGATGTAGGTCATCGCCACCAGCAAGAACAGCATTAACTCAGAAAATTCGAGAAGATTATGCCTGAAGGCCGCGGTGACCAGCTCTTCTTGGCCAGATCCCCGGTAATAAATGGCAATCAAAAACCAAATTAAGCCAGCGGCCACTAGTACTGGTTTAGATTTTCTTAAATGAATCACTTCTTCGCTCATAACCAGTAGATAGGCAAAAGCAAAAATGACCAAGGCGGTATAACCCACCCAAGAGTTCACTAAGTTGAGTCCTTCAGAGGCATAACTGGCGGAAGAGAATAACAACAATAGTAAGGACAACAATATACGCATCAATTCCCACTCCTTAGGCGAATGCTGATTTTGTTTAACGATTGTTTTTTGAAATTAGTGCTAACGCCCGTAGCTTAGCGCACTTGCACTTCGATGATTGTTCATTGCATTTTCAGCTTTGGCCATTAACTGGTCAATGGTGTTTGTTGTGCCGTCTATACAAGCAACACCTAAGCGCGATCCTAAATCTAAATCATCAGGGAATATTTCCCAAAACTCACTATTCAGCGCATCGTGGATCCGCTCGGCGGTATCTAGCGCTTGATAGAGGCTCGACTCAGGTAAACCAATAACAAATTGGTCATTGTCGCAACGAGCTAGCAGGTCAACTTTACGAATTTTAGATTGCAAAAAATTGGCAAGTTTCACCAGCAACTGATTAGCGTCATCACTGCCTAACTTATCACGATACACGCTGAAATGGTTGACGTTAATCAAAAGTATCGAATAGGCATTTTGATAACGGGAGCTACGTTCAATTTCTATTTCAGAAAACTGCCTAAACCGTACAAAATTAGCATAGCCCGTTAACTCATCAGTATCGTTCGAGGAGTGCTCTAAGCTTGAAGCTCCCGCGGACACTTCTGCTTTATCGTTACATAAATCAATACCTTGTTCGTAGGTATAGCGGAAGCGCCTTAAGTTATGTGACAAACCAATAAGCAAGGCCAGCAAAGCGTAAATGAGTGAAGTATTTACCAGCTCACTATTAAACCAGTCGCTTTGAGTCTCTATATGCAATGAATTTGCTGCAACAAAGGAATATGAGCTAGCGACTAGTAACACGAGCAATGCTAAGAAAAATGGCATGTAAAACAACATCAGTAATACTGGCAGGCTAAACACTAACCAACTTGGCGCACTGATGCTAAGCGAACTTTCCGAACTCATTAATACAGCCATTAACACAAAATGCTGCAGTGTCAGTACCGCAAACAAACAATGCGCGACCCGCGCTTTTACAATCTGTAAGCTACACCAAGTCAGTATCAACTGTGAAAGTAGCCAGCACGACAAGCCCAAAGACGCTTGCCAATTAGCTTGCTGCCACCCTTCGAGCAATAAACCAGTGAAAAGTAAAAAACCTAATATGCAGCCACAATAAACAAGCTGTACCCAAGCGAGAAACCGCCGTTGTTGCTGCCATTGAAAATTACTAAATTGCCGCTCTTGACTAGGAAGGGGGAAGCCTAAAAAAACACTTTTCCATGCCTGCGAAACGGGAGGCTGTTGCATCTTACCCTTAACTCCTAATGTTAAATCGAAGAGAACACCGATATAAGCTAGTTTAGCTAAGCACCTAAGGCTACAATATCGGTTTTAGTTGCCAAATAAAGAATCAATGTGACTTCTCTTAAGCATACTCGCTATCGCCAGTTTTTCCCGTCGCTAAACGGTAACAATCAACAAATTGCTTATCTTGATAGCGCCGCGTCAACTCAAGTTCCTGAACAGGTATTGTCAGAGATAGAACAATACTACCGCCAGGGTCACGCAAATGTACACCGCGCAAGCCATAGCTTTGCTCGCAACGCGACCAACGCCTTTGAGTTGGCAAGAAAAACTATAGCAGAGTTTATAGGGGCCAAAGCGCAAAACATCATTTTTACTAGCGGAACCACCCAAGCGGTAAATCTACTCGCCGATGGCTTAGCGCACATAGTCGCTGAAGGTGACCACATTTGGTTATCGGAAATGGAGCACCATTCAAATTTAGTTCCTTGGCAACAGCTCGCTAAACGTAACAACGCCGAGCTAAAAGTCATTCCGGTATTAGAGAATGGTGATATAGACCTTGGGTATTTTCGTCAACATATCAGTGATAAATGTAAAATAGTTGCCGTTACGCATGTCTCAAACAGCATAGGCGCAATGCAGCCAATACCAGAACTTTCTCGTATTGCTCATCAAGTAGGCGCTAAAATTGTAGTAGATGGTGCGCAAGCAGTGGCTCACTTAGACATTGATGTAAACCGTTTAGGCTGTGACTACTATTTGTTTTCCGGACACAAACTATACGGACCAACCGGCATTGGCGTGCTTTACGGTACCGAGCAAGCGCTTGAGCAAATAAAGCCCAGCGTGTTTGGCGGGGAAATGATCAGCAAGGTGTCGTTTGAGCAAAGCACTTGGAATACTCTTCCCTACCGGCTAGAAGCAGGTACTCCAAATATTATTGGTGCAATTGGTCTCGCTTCTGCGGTCCAATTTTTGAACCAATTCCCCCTTAAAGAGCGCCTTAATGTTGAGCGTTCACTGCTCAACTATGCGTTGCAAAAACTGGAGCAGCATCCTCAGGTTGAACTGGTTGGCAAACCAATGATGCGAGCGGGCATCATTGCTTTTAATCTAAGAAATGTTCACCCACAAGACGCTGCCACGCTATTCGACCAATATAATGTCGCCTTGCGTTGCGGGCACCACTGCGCCATGCCATTGAGTAATACTTTATCTCCGCAAGGCAGTATTCGCTTGTCGCTAGGTATTTACAGTGAGCAATCAGACATTGACCAAGCTTTAGACGCCATCAACAAAATTATGGAGTTATTTGATGATTAACACTCCACAAATAGAACTTGATTTAGAGGCCATAACACAACGTTTCGCAGACTGTGGCGCATGGGAAGAACGCTACCGACAGCTATTACTATTAGCCAAACAACTTAAACCCATGGATGTTTCGTTGAAAATAGAAGAGAAGCAAGTTGAAGGCTGTGAAAGCGAGGTGTGGCTCCACTTTCACGATAACAAGCTCTATGTAGATAGCAATGCTCGCATCATAAAAGGCCTATTAGTCATTGTACTCGCTTGCTTAAACAAGCCAACTAAAGAGGCTAAAGCGCTTTTTAACCATACCCTACAAGAGCTAGGTTTGGCTCACCATTTAAGTGAATCTAGAAACAATGGTATAAGCGCTATTTGGCGGGAAATATCTAGTTTAGATTAGGGCTTACTCTTCACTTGGGATAGTGTAAGTACGACGTTTTTTGGTTTTAATCACTACCTGCGATTTAGGGCCACCTTCTTCCATTACTGCGCGGTACTCACTGCGCGGTACAGATTTAGCGACGGGTGTTACTGGTTTTGCTGCGGCAGGCGGACGGCTAGTTACCGTATATGTAAAGCCGCAATCGCGACATGCCATGAGTGCTGGTTTATGGCCGCCACAAGATGGGCATTTTTGATTAGAGCTCACTACTCATTCCTATACAAACAAGGGGAAAAGACATAATTACTAAGTGTATTTGATCATCTTGGATTAATCACAACAATTTAAACAATTAATGATCTAGCCAGTGATTTACTCTCGCCAACCGGTAACAATTATAACAGCTTTACTCATCAATGCGGGTTAGCTGTTCAATAAACCACTCGCCTGCAGGGCCAATTGCTTGGCTCCACACCACTTCTATCGGCCATTCAAAGTCATCAATAATAAAATCACGTTCTAATTCCACTAGTTGATTACTTTCAAGTAACTCTTTCGCCAAAGGCTCTGGAAACAAACCAAAACCAACACCACTTAAAAGCAACTGCTTGAATTGATACATTCTAGAACAGTTCACCACTTGCGAACTTAGGCGCACCGACTCGGCCATCTCGTCACTAATAAAGTTTGAAACTGCAGGAGTTATCTGAATATGCGACAGTAAATCTTGCACCGATAAAGCATGTTTGATGCTGGCGAGAGGGTGATTAGGGGCACACACGCACAACCACTTAATACGGCCAATTAAAACACTCTCAACCCCTCTGCGAGGAATTAATTCTGCAGGAGTAATCAGAATGTCGGCTGCAGTATCAATACCAAAATTACTTGAATCAAACTCGTCGACATCGATAATATTTAGGGTTAGTTGGGGAAACTTCGCCATTAAACTTTTAATTTTTTCGCTGTAAATCGGGAAAAAGCTATAACCCGATACCCCAATAGTGAGCTTATCTTCTACACCATCGAGATAAGACTGTGCTTTTTGCTCCATCGCGCGTAAGCGCGGTAAGATTTCTAAAGCTTGTACATACAAGGTTTTCCCAACATCCGACAAAGTAGGTGCTTGCCCTGACACGCGATTAAACAAGCGTACGCCTAAATCTAACTCCATATTTTGAATAACTTGGCTTACTGCTGAGGGGCTAACCCCTAGTTTCCGAGCTGCGGCTGAAAATGAACGAGTTTCTGCAACTGTGACCAAATAAATCAAACGTTCAGGAGTAATGTGCATGCGGTACCTATCAGGGTATTGATTTTATTAGTTAAACTGTAGCACTGACCACCACAGTTTCCTACCCATCGCGTGGAGATTAACGTACCGTTTGACTATAAAACTCACTAATATATTTACCGCCTTTAATATTTGCTATCACCCTAAGCTTGTAACTATCCCCTTGGTTTGGGATAAAACGTCGTAGCTGAGTCTCACTTTGCCAATAATAAGGACTGTCGCTCATACCTAGCGGATAAGCAGTGGCTTCGTTAGAACTGTCCACTAAAAACAACGTGGCACTGTCGAGCGGGAAAGTCGAATTTACAATGGTGGTGCCCATTTCATCGCTAATGTTTAACTGAAACTCACCAGATTCGAGAATACATTTTTGATTAATAATGTCGCAATGTCCAAAAGTACTCAGTTGGTAAATTCGGTCTTTGTCTGCGTCATGCTCTAAATAAATGTCGGATGCAATGTAACCACCAACCGCCAAAAAAGGCATTACTAATAAAGCCAACTTGGTATGTCTATTCATCCTTACTACTTCCTGTATTCGATTATTTAGTTCTCTTTACCTAATAGGCAGCGCGTTGAATAGTAACAACTTTTGCAAATACTTTTACAAAAAAAGGCCCCCACTAGGGAGCCTTTTGCTTACTAGGGATTAGATTCATTCAGAATTAATGGTCGTGAGCAGCGCCCGCACCATGTGGAACGCGGAAGTTATCTACCATATCTTGAATATGCTGAGGCGCTGGCCCTGTTACTTTACATACTGCAAAGGCAACAGCGAAGTTCACTAAGGCACCCACTACACCAAAGGCGTTTGGAGAAATACCTAAGAACCAGTTTGGTCCCATATCACCCAAGAATGACGTGCCAGGGATAAACATAATGCCCTTATGCTGGAATACATACAGCATAGTTACACCGATACCTGAACACATACCAGCTACAGCCGCAGTGCCACTCATTTTCTTAGCAAAGATACCCATCATCAATGCCGGGAAGATAGAGGATGCAGCAAGACCAAAGGCCAAGGCTACAGTACCTGCGGCAAAGCCTGGCGGATTTAAACCGAGATAGCCGGATACCAAAATGGCCAAGGTCATCACTATTCGCCCCGCTAACAGTTCATTTTTATCCGAGAGATTAGGCGTAAGCACCCCTTTCATCAAATCATGAGATATCGAGGACGAAATAGCCAACAGCAAACCCGCAGCTGTAGACAATGCTGCGGCTAAGCCACCAGCAGCCACCAAGGCAATTACCCAGTTAGGTAGGTTAGCAATAGCTGGGTTAGCCAATACCATAATGTCTCGGTCTACTTTCACCATTTCATTGGTTTCTTTATCCGCAACATATTGGATCTTGCCATCGCCGTTTTTATCTTCATATTGAAGTAGGCCAGTTTTTTCCCAATCTTTAAACCACTGAGGGCGCTCGTTGTAAACCAGGTTATCACCGGCACTTGGAACAATAGTATTCATTAAGTTAAAGCGAGCCATAGCACCTACCGCAGGGGCAACGGTGTACAGCAAGGCAATAAATACTAAGGCATAACCCGCTGAAGAACGCGCAGCTTGTACCGTAGGAACAGTGAAGAAGCGCATAATTACGTGAGGTAAGCCTGCAGTACCAATCATCAACGACATGGTGTAAGCAAACATATTAAGTGTGCCACCCAAGTTGTCGGTGGTGTATTCCTTAAAGCCTAAGTCGGTAACGACCATATCCAGCTTGTCTAGCAGATATACACCACTACCATCGGCCAAGGTACTACCCAAGCCAATTTGAGGGATCGGGTTACCGGTAAGTTGCAATGAAATAAACACAGCAGGAATAGTGTAAGCAAAGATAAGCACACAATATTGGGCAATTTGGGTATAGGTAATTCCTTTCATGCCGCCTAGTACTGCGTAAACCCAAACAACAAACATACCTATGTATAGGCCCATGTCGTACTCAACTTCTAAGAAGCGAGAGAAGGCAACACCTACACCTTTCATTTGGCCAATAATATAAGTAAGAGATGCAATGATTAAACACAGCACAGCAACTATACGCGCACCTTTTGAGTAATATCTGTCGGAAATAAACTCAGGGACGGTAAACTTACCGTGTTTGCGCATATACGGGGCGAGTAACATGGCCAATAGAACGTAGCCACCTGTCCAGCCCATTAGAAAAACAGAACCACCATATCCAAGGAAGGCAATTAATCCCGCCATAGAGATGAACGAAGCTGCACTCATCCAGTCAGCACCAATTGCCATACCGTTTTGAATAGGTGTAACACCCCCACCAGCCACATAAAAGTCACTAGTAGAAGACGCACGCGCCCACCAAGCAATAGCAAAATACAAACCAAACGAACCGAATACAGCGATGTATGTATAGAGTTTTAACTCGTCCATCTAAGACTCCTCAACATGGTATTTTTTATCGAGCTTGTTCATTTTGACGGTATACCAAAATATTAAAGCTACGAAGGTGTAAATTGAGCCCTGTTGTGCAAACCAGAAACCTAACTTGTAACCACCTAATCGAATTTCATTTAGCGGTTCTACTAATAGCAAACCAAAACCAAATGAAACCACGAACCATATGACGAGACAGGTAAATATTAGACGCAAGTTTTCTTGCCAATATGTAGTCTGTTCTTCCATGATATTTCTCCGAGCAGATCGCAAAGGATACTGCAGTGTTATGGTATTAAGGATGTAACCAAAATGTTAACGGCCGAACAAATCATTGAGTTTTTATCTGCAGCTACTCAGATAGATACACATATAAACTCAATTCAAGCCTATCGAAGTAAAAGTTAACAAACGATTAACAGGCTAGGTATTAATCTTTAGTCTAAACCCAAGTGATATAGGCAAAAACTGAGATCTAGGCTATAAAAATAAGTGGAATTATTATGAGGGATAAGCTGAACACCAAACCACTTCAGCTATGTGGGTGAAAAACCAATGGAGAAGAATAATAAAGCCTGAGGGTTCAGGCTTACAAATGTAAATATTTTGTAATCAAACTATACGCAAAAATCTACATCAGAGATATCGATAGGCTTATCTTCAGAAGAAATTTCAGCATAACTATCATCAGCAAAAGACAGCTCTTGGCCATCATCTAGCACGATAAAGTAGGAAAGGTTAACGGGATTAATCCGTAATTCGCCGTAAAGAAAACACCCGCTGTTAAACAACACCGTGGTATTAGGTTTAGAAAAAAACATAGCGCTTACTCTAGGGCCAAAGTTAACCAAAGCAATAATCACCAGAAAAGACACCGTTAACCACTTCATTTTCAATCTCTAACTAAAAAGAAGCAATTGTATCAGCTTTTACAAATGAAGCGTGTTGACCCAGATTAAAAAGCGGCGCTAGCTTAACTAGCGCCATAACGTTTAGCTAGAAGTAGTAACGCGCTTGAATCGACATTTCATCTTGCTTTTTGTCGGCGCCTGCTGCGTCTTTATTTTCTAAACCGAATTTGTACTCAAGTGCTAGCAATACTTGCCCTGGCTTCCAACCCACACCCGCCGCGGCGTAACTTAACTCGCCTTGGCTACCACTGGTTTTATCCTCTAAACCGTTATAACCGGCATATACGTGATAGAGACCACCATCGATTTTGTAGAAACCTATTAGCTCTACACCATTAGCTTTATCGGCTAAGGTACTAAACTTCCGACTCAGGTTTTCATACTCACCGTAGGAACCGGCCACATAAAACATATCGTCTTCGTACACCGCACCCGCTAACCAAGATTTGGCTTTATCTTGATCAGCAGCACCTACGTAACCTGTTTTAGTGTTGTCATATCCATTCGCCGCGTACGCAGCACCAAAGGACAAGCCAAAATCAAAATCATACTTACCGCTAATTTGATAACCATAATCCCTAGCACTATCATCTTTTTCAAATTGATATTGAGCGGCTATACCAAAACCACCAAATGACTTGCGATAAACAATCGCTTCGTCGGCACGACCCATACCAGATTCATCGCCGCCGTTACGACCGTCATAGGTGCCAGAGGCATCACCACCAAACTTCCAGAATTGATCGGTCCATACTGCAATGTCGTAATAAGCAGACCATTGCTTACCAACCCGCAATTCTCCAAAGCCATCGTTATTAAAGTAGATGTTACCTAAACGATTACTAAACAGAGGGTCACTAGCACTAGAGCCTTCTGTAGGGTTAAACCCCCACTCTAGCTGAGCCCCCGCTATCCAGTTTTGGACCATTTCATGCTCAAAGGCAAACCGGATCCGTGAGGTCTTATTTTGTAGTTCAAACGAGCTGTCTTTATTAGCCCCATCTCCGTATCCCGCCTGATAGAAGGCTTCTATACCTAGATAGCCACCTATGCTGACGTTTGTTTTACCATTTTCATAAATAGTAGCGGCTGAGACGCTACTTGCCATCGCACTAAGTGCGAGCCCTGCAATTAACTTATTCATGTTCACTCCTTGGTTTGAGCTTTCTTCATAAACTCTTCACAAATGAGGTGGGAAATTGTGCTAACAGTTAAACACCCCAAAATTTAGCGTAGTAACGAATCTTTAAATGAACAAACTGGCTGTTGTAAGAAGATAATGCTGACATTGATAGGTTTATGAGTAACTTAGTGAAGTTTGTTAATAATCAACAAAGAATCAGTGTTTTTTAGCGTGTATGTGTTCTTTCTTGCTATTTACTTCTATTCAAGCTGGCAAAGTTTCTTGCCACCACTGAATAAATAACTACTATTCATAACCTTACTAAGGAGTATTTTGTGAAACTCAGCCACCGTTTAGCCTGTATCGACCAACTGATAACACACTCTTATCAAGATATTTGGGACTGCTGCTGCGACCATGGAATGCTTGGCGCACACTTAGTTCAGCGCAAGGCGGCCGAGCGTGTTCACTTTGTAGATTGCGTCCCCAAGATCACTCAACAACTTGAGATAAAACTGGCAAAACACCTGCCCTACTCGGCTAATTCCAACACCAGTTCGTGGCGGGTCTATTGTATGGATTCGGCTGAAATTTCTCTTGAAGATACCGCTAAGCAACTAGTAATTATCGCCGGCGTTGGTGGAGAGTTGTGTATCAGTATTTTGAAAAAGTTCTTCGCCCAAAATGTCGGTAAACGCTTTGAGTTGATTTTGTGCCCGGTACATCACCAATACGAACTTCGTGAGTTTTTGAGCCAACAAAAACTGGGATTAATTAGCGAACATCTAGTACTTGAAAACAAACGCTATTATGAAGTTGTTCATTTAAGCACCGATGTGCCACAAGCAATAAGCTTAACCGGCAGCCAAATGTGGCAGGCCAATAACCCTGAACACCAGCAGTATTTAGAAAAAACCATCGCTCACTACCAACGTATAAGTGTTAGCCATGCTCACCCCGCATTACTGGCCTACCAAACTCTACTCAACGAATGGCAGTGAGAGGCCGAATCAATCACTTATATTCAATAAATAAAATATTTAAATCTACATATAAAACAGTAAGCAACATTTTGTATTGGGTGTGCTAGAATCGCCGCCCTTGAGTAGTGAGCCAACTACACTGCTAAAATATGACTAAATAAAAACAAGCGATCTTTTACATGAAATTTCCTGGTCAACGTAAGTCAAAGCACTATTTCCCGGTTGAGTCTCGCGATCCACTAACGAACGAGCTAAACCCGGTTTTACGCCCAAAACTCACCCATATTACTGGCATTGACCAAACCTTGGTGGATATAGAGGCGCACGTAGATGACGCGTTTATTCAACGCCATAAACTGGTAAAAGGAAATTCGTTACTGATTGACGATCAAGCGGCTCAATCCTTGTATCAAGAGCTGCAAGACAAGCAACTGATCGCAGCAGAATTTGCTGGCGGCACTATTGGCAATACTTTACACAATTATTCTACCCTTGCTGACGGCCGTTCTGTCATGTTTGGCGTGATGAGCCAAAACATTACAGTAGGTGACTATGCCTACCGCTATCTTTGTAATACCTCATCTCGAGTTGATTTAAACCATCTGCAATCCGTAGACGGGCCCGTTGGCCGCTGTTTTACATTAATTACCGAGTGCGGCGAGCGTACCTTTGCCATTTCTAAAGGGCATATGGACAAACTAAGCCCAGAATACATTGATGAAAGCTTAGTTAAATCTGGCGCAGCATTAGCACTTACCGCCTACTTGATGCGAGCGGGTAACGACCCTATTACTCAAGCCGCCATGCAGGCGATTGACTACGCCAAGCAAGCAGAGGTACCTGTTGTTCTCACACTAGGGACTCGCTTCTTAATTGAAGACGACCCAAAGTGGTGGCAACAGTTTGTCGCGGAGCACGTTACTGTGCTAGCAATGAACGAAGAAGAGGCGGAAGCCCTAACCGGACATAGTGATGTATTGCTGGCTTGTGAAGCCGCACTTGAATGGTGTGATTTAATCCTTTGTACTGCCGGTTCTCGGGGGCTGTTTATGGCAGGTTACACCGATGAAAGCCATAAACGCGTAACAAGCCACACGCTATTGCCAGGAGCGATACCAGAATTCAATCAATATGAGTTTTCTCGCCCAATGCTAAAACAAGATTGTAAACAAGCAGTTAAGGTTTACTCGCATATTGCACCATTTATGGGTGGGCCTGAAAAAATCACCAATACCAACGGTGCGGGCGATGGCGCATTGTCTGCACTATTGCACGACATGGCAGCCAATGTATTCCACCGTAGCAATGTTGAGCAATCTAGCAAACATCGCTTCGATGCACTTAGCTATTCATCATTTGCACAAATTTGTAAATACGCTAACCGGGTAAGTTATGAAGTACTCGCCCAGCACAGTCCACGTTTATCACGTGGTCTGCCAGAGCGAGAAGAAAGCCTAGAAGAGGCTTACTGGGAGCGTTAAGTGAGCTTAATCAACAAAGCTATTCGGTAGTTTGGAACAAATAGCGCTGACTAAATAAGTCTTTAGGTATTGGCTTAGAGACTAGATAACCCTGCACATAATCACAAGCAACGCTTAATACCTGTTGGCGTTGCTGCTCAGTTTCCACCCCTTCCGCAACAACTTTCAAACCCAAATGATGGGCCATTGTTACAATCGCTTTAACTAAAGCCACGCTATCTTTGTCGGTCGTTAAGTGCTGAATAAACGAACGATCAATTTTAAGTAAATCGATATCGAGTTGCTGCAAGTAAGCTAACGATGAATACCCCACACCAAAATCATCAATAGCAACATCAATACCTCGTTGATGTAAGCGCGCAAGTTGATCTTTAATCGATGCATCGGTAGTCATTAACACGTCTTCAGTGATTTCAATCATAATGCTATGAGCTGGAAGTTGATGCATTGCGATGGCATGCAACCAATCATCAATCCATTTACCGCCGTCATTAAACTGCGAGGGAGAGGTATTAACCGCCACTTGAATATTGCAATCCCCTTGTCGATACCACTCGGCCACCGTTTCTACGGTTTGATGCATGACCCACTGGCTAAGCTCTCTAATTAGCCCGGCTTGTTCAGCTGCCTCAATAAACTCGCCTGGATAAACTAAACCACGTTGTGGGTGATTCCAGCGCACGAGTACTTCAGCCTTAGTCACCGCGCTTGTTTCTGCCGAGAACTCAAGGGCAGTAATGGGTTGGAAATACAACTCAAATTGCTGCTCAATCAAAGCGGTACGTAACTCTTCAACCAAGCGCCGTTTTTGTTGAGCTTCTACCTGCATAGCAGATGAGAAAAACTGATAACAATTACGCCCACGGTCCTTTGAAACATACATCGCTTGGTCGGCATGTTTCACTAACTCTTCTACGTTAGTGCCATCTAAAGGATGAAAAGCGATGCCGATACTGCCACTAACATAGGCATCTTCCTGTTTAATCGTGAAGCGCTTAGCTAAAGCTTGCAGCACGGTTTCTGCAATGTTGGCCAATGGTTGTTGTTCACTCACCCCTTCAATAACAATGGTGAACTCATCGCCCCCCAAGCGCGCGACCGTATCTTGCTCTCGTACACATCTGAGGATCCGTTGACCAGCTTGGCTAAGTAAAATGTCGCCATAATCGTGGCCTAAGGTATCGTTAATCTCTTTGAAGCCATCTAAATCAATGAATATCAAACCAAAATGACTATTTTGCTTAACTAACTCTTGGATTTTTTCGTAGAAATAATGGCGGTTAGGTAAACCCGTTAACCCATCGGTGTAGGCGTATTGCAACAATTGTTCATTGGCATTCTCAAGCTCTTGCGTTCGTACGCTCACTTGCTTCTCTAACATCCGTTCACGTAACTCAATGGTTTCTAACATGCTGTTAAAGCACTCGGTGAGATCAGCCACTTCATCGGCACTAGATTGTTGAGCGCGCAAGCTATAATCGCTGCTACGCGTTACTCGTTCTGCCACCTGGGAAAGGTGCAATAAAGGACGTAAAAAACCGCGTTGCAAGAACAGCGACAAGAACAGGCTCAAACCAAAGGTAAACAATAAAAGTACGACTAAAAACTGACTATAAAAGCCAATTCGTTGGTCAATATAGCTATCGTTAGCCCAAACAATCAGTTGCCCATACACTTGCTCATCGAGTATCAATAAACTGATGATTTCAATAACTTCACCAGGTTCTTCACCAAACTCATGATGCTTAGTCATACTTTGAATACTGGCGAGTACCTTAAGCTCGGTATTTCTTATTTCTGCTTTCATTACGTCTTCACGTAACAACAAAGATTCAACCAGTTCTTGCATCGCCTCTTGATCATCAAACAACAAAGCCGCGGTGATATTGGGTGACAAAATGTCAGCCATATTCTGCAGACTTTCGGTTTGATCACGCTTGGCACTGACCACTTCGTAGGCACTAAATACACCCGCCACCATCGCACTGGAAAAAATAGCCATGCTCATTAATATCAGTAGCAACTTTTTGCTCATGGTATTCATGCTAAAAAAGGATTTCATTGCTCGCCCTCTTTAACAATTCTACTCAGCCTTAATACCTTGGAGCTCATAACAATGTCAGCCTTTTTCAACGACTCTGGAGCAACCTCAAAGCGAATTTTCCCTGATGCTAAGAAAAATCGTATATGACCGCCAAGCTTAATAAAATCGGGAGTTTCGCCCACTAGCATAGTATGTAGCAGCAAACTTTTATCGGTGTTGACCCATTGCTCACGATAACGATGAGTAACAAACAACAAGTTACATTGGTTAATATTTAATGAGTCTAGCTCGACAAGGGCGACTTTAATGTCTAAGCCATGAATAGTTTGCTGGTGTAATACCCAACTCGCAGTATCTAAAAAGTCACTATCGGGGCTACACAGCTTAAAATATCCCACCGGAGTCGCCGGTACTTGCCAATCGCTATAACGCGCAAAGTTAAACAAAAAGCCAGCTTTTAGCGCCGCTTCTTTATCATTGAGTTCTGCGTTTACAGCCGCTACGTGTAGCAGTAATAGCACACCCATTGATTTTAAAAAGCGCTTAATTAATCGCATTAAACAACCTAAAACTCAGCCATTAAACGAATCACTACACTGGGCTCAATATAGTTTGGGACAGTAAATGTTTCCGAGGTATTGTTATACTCAACATGGCTACCAGCTAACAGGTTTTTACCACTAAGAGATAATTGGGTGCTGGGTTTAAACTGCCAATTCCAACTAAGATCTAAAACATCATAGTCATCCACTCTATAGGCATCGCTGTTGATTGAACGGAATAGCGCAAACAAAGAATGCTGTTTAAATACCTGCCAACCTGCTTTAGCAAACAACTGTTTTGAATCAGAATCGTAACCAATGGCTGGCTGGGTATCTGGCTGTAAATTATAGCGATACGACATTTGGCTATAGCCCAGCTCACTGGTAAATCGAGGGTTAGGCTGCCAAGCAATTAAGGCCTCGCCGCCTTTCACATTGAGTTCTGCATTGGATACAACATCAAACTCTACTACCGTTTCAGTAAGCGCCTGCTGTGCCTCTTGGTATTTGCCGGCCGCTAACAACGCAAAAATTTCATCAACACCTTCAGGAGACGTATTGGGTTGAACTGCAAATACATCTTTAGATTGGGTATGAAACAATGCCACATCTAAAGACCAGTTAGACTGGCTAAAACGGTAGCCTAATTCATAAGACAGGGACTTTTCTGGCTCGACTTGTTGGTTACCATTTAAAACCGTTCGCAGGTGATACTGATCAATTGCATCGATACCGGTTTGTATAAACTCCCCTACGCGGGTGCCGTTGAGCGCCGAGTCGTAATCATACTCGGCCAACGAAGGAATGCGCACCCCTTGCGATACAGCCCCCCAAACTACATGGTTATTGCTTGGTTGCCATAACAATCGTGCCACAGGCTGGTGTTCCCAGCCGGTAAAACTATTGTGTTCAGACTTGTTACCCACAATTAAATTTAAGGTTTCCGGAACAAGCGCAAACTGAGCTTGAACAAATGCGCCATATTGTTGCAAACGCGACAGGTCTGCGTCGCTGCTAATTAACGCATTTTCTTCGAAAGGTAGGTCACTATTACGGTAATTTAGACCCCAATCAAACTGAGTACGACCAAATAAAGTATTCATTTGATAATCGATGTCTAATGACTGAAAGCGTTCATCTAAATAAAGCTGCTCACCATCTTGAATCGCCCACGAAGCCTGCAACATTTGATTCGATGAGTGCGACATACGATGTTCCGCTCGCGCCATTACCCGCCCATCTTGGCGCTGAAACCGATCTTGATGAAGTGTGTTTTGATTAGTTTCTACTGACAAAGCTTTCAAATTCTGCCCCATGTCAGTGTGGGTATAGTTCAGCTGAGTAAGAATAGATAAATCATCATTCGGCGCAAAATCTAATCGAAAGCCGATACTTTTTTGCTTAGCATCATCGTTAGGTTCTGCTTTAGTTCCATGTTTCGACGCATCAGAATCACGTACGCTACCATACACGCGATAACTGCCGTTATTACCCAAATTGCCGCCATGACGCAAACCTACATCGTAATTAAGCTGGTCACCGCTGCTCACCTGTACCAATGTATCACGCGTATCTAGGCTGCTTTTAGTGATGATGTTAATCACCCCATTGGTGGCGTTACTGCCCCATAACAAGCCACCTTGTCCGCGGATCACCTCAATACGTTCAATATCGTATAAAGGCACATCTAAGGTTTCCCAGTAAACGCCAGCAAAAGACGGGTTATATACACTTTGGCCGTCCACCATCACTAACAGTTTACTGGTATAACGGCCAGCCACACTTCTTGCTGTTATAGCCCACTGATTATTATCAAGCTGCCTCACTTCTAAACCAGGAACCAGCTTTAAAGACTCAGCAACGGTAACCGCACCAGACGCTTTAATATCTTCTTTGCTTAATACGTATAAAGAGGCGGCTGTGGTAAACGCAGATTGGGCACGCTTCATCGCCGACGTAGCTTGCACGTCGGTGGCCATTAGCGATTCTAATTCTAAGCTCGACAGAGGATTATTTTCTTCTGCGACCAGATTGCTTGCGCAAAACAACAAAAAACAAGCACTAGTTGAAGGCTTCAACAAGACAACTCCTTGGTCTTTAAAACTATCCTTAGTATCTGAAACAAAAAAGCTCGAGGTAACAAGGGTATGAAATGGCTAAGGCCATGAGCATTTATTCAGCAAAAATTGATAGTATTTATCTCAAAGAAATAGATCAAGGAAAACCACAAACTAATAATGTTGGCGGGGATTTTAAATTGCTAAAATAATAAACAAACTATTGAAAATTATAATTAAACTTTCATTAAGTGGCGATGTTGGCAGCTACGATTTCGCCCCGATTTTTTAGCTTGGTAAAGGGCATCATCAGCCCGCTGTAAAACACTGTCACGACTAATATCACTTGATTCAATACTGCTAACCCCGATACTAACGGTGACATGTAAACAACCGTGCTGATAACTAAACAGTTGCTGTTCTACGGCTTTTCTAATTCGCTCAGCACTTACGAACGCGTCATTAACCTTAGTATGCGGTAACAAAATCGCAAACTCTTCTCCGCCCATACGAGAGCATAGATCTACATCTCTTAACTGAGACTTTATAACCTCATATAACTGCTTCAAAATACGATCACCGCAAGGATGACCATGCTCATCGTTAATTGCTTTAAAGTGGTCAATGTCGATCATTATTAAACTGCAATCCAAATAATGGCGATGATAAGTTTGAAAATGATTCGCTAAGCTTTCGAAGAATCGACGACGATTAAAAGCGCCTGTTAGTGCATCGGTTTCGCTCAAAAAGCGCAACTGCTGCTCCAATTTATAGCGCTCATTGATGTTGCGTGCAGCCCACACCACCGCGCGCTGCCCATCAATAAAGGACTGTAATGGTAAAATTCGGGCTTCAAACCACTCTTCACGCTCTAGCTTGCTGCTCTCGCTACAAGGAAGTCTCATATCCATGGGAGAGATGGAATATTCGGATACGCGTAAATTTTGGTCAAAGATACTCATCCGTATTTGCTGCATAAACCACTTAGCTTTTTCTTCGCAAAATACGTCCGCAACAAAACGTCCGGTTAACAAGCGGCTGCAGGAAAAAGAGTGTGTTTCTTGGTCGCCAAGGTGAGCGATACAATAGCCGTCTTCAGTGAACACGAGGGTCGAGTCAGGAAATGCTGAAACGATTTCTAGTAACTGGGCAGTAGATAAATGCATTCTGGAGCCTTAACTAATTGCAAAAACAATCGACAAGGTTTAGTTACGCGTATCAAATACTAGTTTGAATTTATTAGAATTATTATGCTCAACCAAGGATGACAATTTCAGTTTAAGCTCAACTATCAGACTACTCCGACCACCCAAGTCCAAATTTGATTTATATCAATTAGCTAAAAAAATAGTAAGTAAATCTAAAAAATCATACATACCAAGAATATTTGTCCACCTAAAGTAGAACATTCCAACAATCTCTCTGAGACCAGCGTTCTCATGCTAGTGCTTAAGCTTATTGGTAACGCGTTTTCTAGAGCATCGTCCCCTTAAAACCAGTAAAAGCTAAGTTTCTTGATGGTGTTTCAGGCAAATGCTTTTAACCGTTAAAACTGTCACAGCCTAATAAAACAACAATTGTGTTACCAAGCGTTCAAGATAAAAGTATTAATCAATTGTTAAGAATTTATGAACGCTAGGGACAATTAATGAACTCATTTACAGCATTAAACTCTACTAAGTGGCTAGGCTCTCTAGCTGCGTCACTGATTCGCCTAGCCATTTTCGTGTCGATAGTCACAGGCCTAAGCAGTTACGCAATCAATGGCTAATCGCTATCAATAACGCATTTAAAAGCCGTGCCTATATCAATACCTCTTCAGTTAATGTTGAGCTATTAACCTTGTGTTAGGCAGGGCTGCACCGAGTCCCAAACGCTACTCAGCCTCAGTATTTATTGGGTTTAGCGACGTTTAGACAAAAGTAACATCATTAAAAAAACAACAAACTCTACATAAGGAAAATGATAGAAATGAAAGTTACCTCTATATTTGCAATTGCATTAACCGTAGCGACGATCACACCTGCGCATGCTAATTATTTTAAAGATGATTTTAGCTGGGGATACAACTCAGGCATTTGGCAAGCTCGCGATGGCAGTAACGGCAGCCCCTTTGGCTGTAAGTTTACCCCATCCAAAATTTCACCCAGTTCACACGGAATTACACTTAACGTAGCGCCAAACCAATGCGCCGAACTTAGAACAAAATCGTTACTAGGTTATGGCAAAGTGCAATCGAGCCTAAAAACAGGTAACGCACGCGGCACTGTATCTTCAATCTTTACTTACACCTCATGGCACGATGTTCCTGGCCGAGCTTGGCAAGAAATTGATATCGAGTTTTTGCCTAGCCTTGGCAACGTGGTGCACACTAATCTTATCTACCAGCCTCAAGGAGGCCAATATCAGAGTTGGGAGCAAGATATAGATTTAGGCCAATACGGACTCAACATTCACCAAGATATGGTCCATATAGGCTTTGATTGGTCGAGTTGGAAAATCGATTGGTACTTAATAGACTCTTCAGGAAATACGCGAATCATTCGCAGCTTATATAAAGACAATGGAGATGGCTATGTTGCTGCCAACGAGGTTCCACAATATGCTTGGCCAGTTGATCCCACGCGTATAATGATTAACCATTGGCATGGTGATAACTCAGCAGATGCAAAGTACTTCCCACAAGAGTACTTCAACCAAAACAACTGGGCTTACTACGATTATCTAGAATACACCCCAAAGTAATCTAAGCTGTCAGCAGACTTTATTTTAAGTCTGCTGTTTCAAGTTCTATCTAAGTCCCCCTTGAACCATTCCTAAATATATCGCTCTCAAAGCATCTGCGTTAGCTCTCTTTAACGCTTTTCATTTATGGCATAAGTGTTGGTTTAATCACATCTGCGCAATAATTTAATTGTAATACCATAACAACAAAAATACATTGCGCAATAAACAAGCTGTAAATTGACTGAACGCTAAGGATGGCCCATGCAAATTTCTGTTGTGATGAGAACGCTAATCGGTTTTGCCACTCTACTGGTGCTGTTAATTGCCATCGCATTGATTGGCCAATTTAATATTAGAAGTTTGGAGTCTCAACTCAACGAGACTGTTGACCAGCTAACGCCCACTGCGGAGCTATCCAACCGTTTATCGGGCTTGCTGCTTAACTCAGCCTGGGTGATTGGCTTACATAGCAACACCGAATCTCTTGAGCAAATGAATCAGTTAGAAGGCCAAGCAGCCTCCCTTACCCTAACCTATCAAAACACCTATCAAGACTTACTGACATTAACCAAAAGCTACCCTGAGCTAAACCAAATACTTAAACCCGTTAAAGCCCACGCTGAAACAACCTTTACCACAGCTAGCACCCAGTTTGCCAATCACCAACAATGGGTAAAAACTAACAAAGCCGTTCAAAGCCTGCGTCGCCAATTTAAGCAGCAATGGAGTGGCTACCACGAGGATCTTCAGTTTATTGCTGACTCTGTAGATGGTGATGCGCAATGGATAGCTATTGCTTTACAAGCCGATGGTGCCATTTTAGAGCGCCTGCTAGACGAAGCCTTTTATGCCAAAACGGTCAAACAAACCACCGAGCAATTGGTTCAACTTAAAAAGCTTTATGCACAAATGATAGAAAAACGCGACGAGCTTGAGTTCTACATTGAAGATGATATTGAAAGTGTCGTGAACTACTTTGTGTTGCTCAATGAATCCATTAACAAAAATGGTTTGTTTAGTGAAATTGATCACCTCGCTCATTTGAGCCAACAACAACGCAATAACTTTGAGGTAATTAATACCCAAACCGCAGAAGCCCTAGAACAACTAACACTCGCTAGCAATGCAGTGTCATCCATGATTGTTAAGGCAAAAGCCCAAGTAAGCAACACCTCTCAAACTGCCATAACAACCATGATTGCGGTGGTGTTAGCCTCGTTAACTATCTCACTGGTGGTAGCGTGGAGCGTAACCTCTAGCATCAAAGGGCCACTAAAACGCACTTTGGCACAAATGAAAAAGCTAGTAGACGGTGATTTTAGTGAGCAAATTACTATTGAGAAGAATGATGAATTTGGCCAAATTGCCCAACAACTCAACTTACTCACCGAGCAATTTAACCAGGTTATAGGCTCTATGGTAGACAGTGCCAAACAACTAGAAAGCAGTGCCGAAACCGGCCTAAATGCTAGCCAGCATTCTCGCACCATTATTTCCGAACAACGCGCTCAAACCAACATTGTGGCCGATGCCGTTAAAGCCATGGAAGAAGGCGTACAAGATGTCTCCCAGCAAGCTAATACCTCGCGCGATGATATTGGTGATGTATCTGCACTCACTGAACAAGGGCGAAAAGCCGCACATACTACCCGCAATACAACCACTCAACTTAAGGCCACCATTATTAATGCCGCTGAGAAAGTAGATACCTTAAAACAAAATTCCGACGACATCGGTTCTATCCTTGATGTTATTCAAAGCATCGCCGAGCAAACTAACCTACTCGCGCTAAATGCAGCCATTGAAGCCGCCCGAGCTGGTGAACAAGGTCGCGGTTTTGCGGTCGTTGCAGACGAGGTGCGCAATCTGGCTAGCCGAACCCAAAACTCAACGACTGAGATTTTCAGTGTGATAGACGGACTACAAAAAGGTGCCAACGCTGCGGTAGCATTAATGAAACAAGGTGAGTCAATGGTGGCAGAATGCTTAACCCAAGCCGAGCAAAGTGACCAGCAATTAGAGAATATTGCGGTCATGCTGGAGCAAATTCGCGCCTATAGCCAACAAATTGCCAGCACTGCTGAAGAGAAAATGGCAGTAGCCTCGCAAGTTGCAAACAATGTACAAAAAATAGTAGATCTCGGTCATTCGGCTCATAAAGACGCAGAGCACAACGAGCAAGCCAGTGAATCATTAAAAGTTAAGTCTGAGCAACAGCTTGGCCAACTAGCCATCTTTAAACTTAAAGACTGCATTGCAGCTTGTGAGCAACCATTAACCACTTAAGCACATACACTTAAACAAGAGTAAACAGGATGAATGTTCAAGCTAAACACGCCGTTGGGTATTTATTGGTATTGGTTAGTGTACCTGCGTTACTGGCTTGCAGTAGCGCAATACCTACCCACTCAGCACTTAAGCATGAGCCCTCAAGCCAAGAGCTTGGTGAAAGAGTGATAGCCAGCGCTCGTTTAGACGCAGATGGCAAAAATAGCGGTTTAACACCTTACCAATTAGTACAAGCACAGTTTGGAAGTAACGCCGCTGAATCTCCCGATAGATTCAGCGGTGACCATCAAGGTGTAGCCCACATTGAAGAACACAGTGACCTAGAAATAGGCCCTTACTTTCGTTTTATCTTGCATCGTGATGCAGATGGTAACAAAGGCAAGTTCATTGACCGTCAACGCAACGAAATCAAAATATACGGCGGCTCGCCAGATAAACTAAAAGGCTATGAAAATAGCGTTTTCGAATACTCTTGGAAGTTTAGAGTCAGTGAGCAAATGCAAGTAACCAACAAGTTTACGCACTTATTTCAGCTAAAAGCCGTGGGGGGCGAGGATTCAATGCCAATTATTACCCTCACCGGCAATACCCGAAATGGAAAATCAGGTATAGACGTTCGTCATAGCCCTTTAGTAAAAACCAATGTGTTAGCTCGTAACGATTGGCATTTGGTACAAGGACAATGGCTAGAAGCTGTGGTAAAAGCTCAATACAGTGACCAAGGTTGGTTTAGCTTAACCCTCACTCGACTGAGCGACGGCCATCAGATTTTTAATCTTCATGAGAACAACCTTGATATGTGGCGTGGTAACACTAGCAAGCACTTTGTGCGCCCGAAATGGGGGATCTACCGCTCAACAGTCGAAGCGCACAAACTCAAGCCAGAAACGCATGTCGACTTTGCTAATTTTCAGGTAAAGCAGTTTGCTAACAAATAGCGGCTAAACGGGATTACAATCGTCAAGCTGATTGGCTGCTAATGCAAATGTGCAGCTAACAATTAAGCTAACTTGTTCAACCTGCATAAAATGCCCTTGCTTGGGCAGACGAATCACCTTGCTATGTTCCGTTGATAAATACTTCTCAGCAAAATCGGCATTTTTAGGATCAACCAAATGGTCTTCACCGCCCTGCACCAAAACGACCGGAATACTTATCGATGCTAAACGCTCAGCAGAGTTAGCTAACCCATCTTGTAAAGCGTACATATCTAAATTAGCTTGATTAAGTTTCCTCCCCATTTCAGATAGAGACAGCAAAAAATGGCCCACTCCGTTAGCGGCAAATTTGTTGTACCAGCGAGGCTCGGTGAGCTCAGCGCTTTGTCCCCCAGCCAATAATAGTAAGCCGCCTACGTCACTGGGATGTTGTTGGGCTAAAATAGGCGCTAAAGACGCTCCCCAAGAGTGGCCCACAACAATCAACGGCACATCAGGATGCTGCCGTTTTAGTTGTTGAATAAGAGGGCTTATCAATCGCGCCTGGTCAAACATACTCGCAACAGGTTGAGGAGCAGCTGTGTATTGAGATTCCCCCCAGCCTGGCCTATCGATACTGACCACTAATACCTCACTAAGCAAGCTCGGTTCGGTGATCAAATAAGCGCTATCTTGCCAAGAACCTGGCGTGCCGTGTACCCAAAGCATCACCGCTTTATTAGCCCACCCATTGCTGTGTACGCTGAGAGAAAATTCACCATCAGCTACTTGGTAATGATTAACATTAGGGTTGTTTAACAAGTTTGTTTTAATAAAGTCTTGTTGCTGCTGAATCGCCTCAGGCATTGGACTACAAGCAGTGAGAACGCCCAAAAAGAGTATGGTTAATCCGTGGCGTACGCCCATTCTACTTGGCCCTCTATACACTATTAGCTGAACATATTATTAACCCTTAATGCACTAGAAAGCCAAACGGCTACTATTATTTCATCATGAATGACCCGATTACTCGCTTGACCCCAGCAAAGCGGCTCGCGATAATCCCTGCACTTTAAAAGAATGGCCAATATCAATGAACGAATACGAAGACTCTCCCGAAGAAATTGAAGTAGAAGCACTTGAAGTCTTTGTAGAACAACAGCCCATTGAACTCTATAAAGTGCTGAAAATTGGCAACTTAGTGAACGGTGGTGGCGAAGCTAAAATGGCCATAGCCGAGGGTTACGTTGGCGTAAATGGTGAGTTAGAGCAACAAAAGCGTAAGAAGATCTATGCTGGCGACATCATTGAGTTTAATGGCCAATTTTTGTATGTCGTGTGCGATCAAGCTGTTACCGAGAAAAAAATGCCTGCGGTGATCCCCCAAGATAAAACATCAAAAGTGGCCAGTTCTAAAACCAACAATAAAGTGACCAAACAAGCCAAGAGCAAAAAGCCATCCACCAAAGCACGCCAACAGCATGCAGATACGTCAAAAAAGAATCAAAAAACCGGCCGCCATTCCATTAAGTTTTAACCGGCAACTTTCATTCTAATCAAATCAAAAGAGCAGCCAGCGGCTGCTTTTTTTAATCGCTAACTAAAATAGATAGAACCTTATTTTAGGCATAAAAAAAGCCGCTCTAGGAGCGGCTTCGTACTAAAAAGTTAAGTTACTTTTTAGCTTGTCTCTCTTTTTCTTCAGCAATTACTGACTCAGCCACGTTTTGTGGAGTAGCAGCATAGTGCGAGAATTCCATAGAGAACTGACCACGACCAGAAGTCATAGTACGTAGAGAACCAATGTAACCAAACATTTCTGCTAGTGGTACGTCAGCTTTAATACGTACACCGGTTACGCCAGCTTCTTGGTCTTTAATCATGCCACGACGACGGTTTAAGTCACCAATAACATCACCAACGTGATCTTCTGGAGAGAATACGTCAACTTTCATGATTGGCTCAAGAAGTTGAGGTCCCGCCTTAGGAACAGATTGACGGTAAGCGCCTTTAGCTGCAATTTCAAAAGCAATGGCTGATGAATCTACTGCGTGGAATGCACCATCGTACAATTCAACTTCCATATCCAATAATGGGAAGCCCGCTAGAGGACCATTTTCCATCATTGAATTGAAGCCTTTTTGTACTGCAGGCCAGAATTCTTTAGGTACGTTACCACCAACAACCGAAGAGGTGAAAGTGAAACCAGAACCTGCTTCACCAGGCTTAATACGGTAATCAATTTTACCGAACTGACCTGAACCACCAGATTGTTTCTTGTGCGTGTAGCTATCTTCAATTTCTTGAGTAATAGTTTCGCGGTAAGCAACCTGTGGTTGACCAACAACAAGATCTACGCCGTATGTACGCTTCAAGATATCAACTTTAATATCTAAGTGAAGCTCACCCATACCTTTAAGGATGGTTTCGCCTGAATCTTCGTCAGTTTCAACTTGGAAAGATGGATCTTCAGCAACCATTTTACCAATTGCGATACCCATTTTCTCTGAACCACCTTTATCTTTAGGCGCAACAGCAATCGAGATTACTGGAACAGGGAAAACCATAGGCTCTAACGTACAAGGGTCTTTAGGATCACATAATGTGTGACCAGTTTGTACGTTCTTCATGCCCACGATGGCGATAATGTCACCAGCTTGCGCACTCGTTAATTCGTTACGGTCATCAGCTTGCATCTCAACCATACGGCCGATACGTTCTGTTTTACCAGTAAACGAGTTAAGGATGGTGTCACCCTTGTTCAGTTTACCAGAGTAGATACGTACGAAGGTTAATGCACCAAAGCGGTCATCCATAATTTTGAATGCCAATGCTTTGAATGTTTCATCAGTAGAAACGATAGCTTTTTCGCCAGTTTCTTCGCCTTCTTCGTCCATAAGAGGTTGTGGGTCAACTTCTGTTGGGCTTGGTAGGTAATCAACAACAGCATCAAGTACTAATTGAATACCTTTGTTTTTAAACGCTGAACCACAGTAAGTTGGGAAGAAGTCCATAGTACGCGTACCTTTACGGATACACGCTTTAAGTTGCTCAATAGTTGGCTCTACGCCATCCATGTAAGCTTCCATTAGGTCATCATCTTGCTCAACGGCAGTTTCTACTAACATTTCACGGTATTCAGCCGCTTTTTCTACCATATCCGCAGGGATATCAGTTACTTCGTAGTTTTCTGGAAGGCCTGTGTCATCCCAGATGTACGCTTTTTCAGTTAGTAGATCAACAACACCAACGAAGTCGTCTTCGATACCGATAGGCAGAACCATTACTAACGGGTTAGCCGCTAGTACGTCTTGAGTTTGCTTAACAACACGGTAGAAGTCAGCGCCCATACGGTCTAGTTTGTTAACGAAGATAATACGTGCAACTTCTGATTCGTTCGCGTAGCGCCAGTTAGTTTCTGACTGAGGCTCAACACCACCAGAACCACAGAATACGCCAATACCGCCATCAAGCACTTTAAGTGAACGGTATACTTCAACAGTGAAGTCAACGTGTCCAGGAGTGTCAATAACGTTGAAGCGGTGGTCATCCCAGAAACAGCTTACTGCTGCAGACTGAATAGTAATACCACGCTCAGCTTCCTGTTCCATGAAGTCAGTAGTAGACTCACCGTCATGTACTTCACCAGTTTTGTGGATCTGACCAGTAAGTTTTAGGATACGCTCAGTTGTGGTAGTTTTACCTGCATCAACGTGAGCAAAAATACCAATATTTCTATATTTTGATAAATCAGCCATTGTTCAACTCTAATCAATTGTTTCAAATTCGCGGGGAGTATACCACTACTGTCGCACAAGGCGAGAGGGTGAACTGTATTTGAGCGATTTATTGCAAATTTTCTTAAAAAAAGTATCTCAAACTGCTGCAATTGGTTAATTAAAAACGCAATAACTAGCAAACTTGAGCCTAAAAAGCCTTTTTTCAATCCGTCATAACAATAATTGGGCGACTCCCCTACCCACTAAATAGCATAGTGGGCTTAAGCAGCAACGCAACGCAACTCAACATAAATGAAAGGTACAGAGAGGTATTTACTTCTTGTTTGCCATCATTGCTTTAAGGTCAGCAAAAGGATTAGAAGTAGCTTGTTCTTGTTTTAAGTCGGCTCCAGCTTCTACCGTTGAACCATATTGTGCTGCCTCGGTATATTTAGAATGCTCGTGGTCGTGGCAATACAAACACAGTAACTCCCAGTTAGTGCCATCATTGGGGTTGTTGGTATGGTCATGGTCAATGTGGTGAACCGTTAATTCACGTAAATTTGAATAGGGAAATTCACGAGCACAACGCCCACATACCCAAGGAAACAGCTTTAGCGCTTTCTCGCGGTACCCTTGTTCTAAGCTTGCATAATTATTTGGAATATTAGCCATGTTCATCTCCAGCTATTTTTGCCAAATACTATACCACTGGCGGGTCGAAAAACGCTTATTCAAAAAATAATATTTTGAATCTACACCCTAAACTCAGTAAGCGGTTTCAAAACTATCAATCATAAGCCACACTTAAATCAGTATCACTAATGGATGACGCTATGCCGAAGCCGCTTACCCAAATACTTTGTAACCGCTGTGATTGTGAAACCACCACTAAACAAGTCAATGGCTGGAGAGTATTTTTACACCATGGTTTGGCGTTACCGTTACGTAAAACCTTAGGCTGGTGTAAGCAGTGTGAACAACTGGTTAGCGCCGAAGAATTGAGAGACCTTGACCTTATCATTAAAGAAATGGGTGAATTGGTACAACAGGTTGCCGCTTACGAGGGCACCCTTAAAACTAATTATTGGCAACGCTTGTTTAACCGAAAGCTACGCCGTATGCGCCGCCGCTCGGTGGAAACATTATTAACGCTAGGAGCTGAGCTAGATGTTGCTAGGCAGCGCTCCAATAAAGCCAAATGTATAAGCTGTGGCTCGCTAGAGGTTTCAGTGATTAACTCGTCACTCAACCTCATCGAACAGTTTTGGCAACAACATGAACCACATAGCATTGCTACCGGTTTAACTCATCCCAATTGTGGCGGCGAGTTCATTGCTCGCCCCGCATCCACAACAGTAAACAACCAAGCTATTCCTCAGCAAGCGGAGAATCAACAAGATTCGAAAGGCTTGATAAATCCCTCCTCACTCGATGATAAGAACCAGCAAAATGTGGCTTAATAAAGCCAAGGCTTTGCTCATTTGCAAAGCCTCACCTTTTATATGGCTATGTTATACCTAACAAGATAGCAATTGATTCACTTGCTTAGCCCGTTCATACCAACTCTCAGACCGTACGCTCATCCGCTGGAATGAGGTTCTGCGATGCTGCAAGGCTTGTGGTGTATTCAAACTATCTTCTAGAGCTTGTACCATTTGATAAGCTTCTTTCACTTGAGTCACCATTCCGGCATAAGGTTTTAGAGCCGGAAATGGCGTACTCACCACCGGCCTACCCGCAGCGAGGTATTCGCGTAACTTAAGTGGGTCGCACGACGTAATTTGCTTACAGGCTTTAAACGGCAGCCAAGAGACCTGCCAATGTTGCACGTAACGCGGTAACTCGTTGTGCGCTATCGCTGGGATGATTTCGATGTTACTCAGCCCTTTAAATGCAGATATATCAGTTTGAACATCGCCAATAAATACAAAGCGCCATTCTGGCAGTGCTTTCGCTACTTTTACGATTAGCGGAATGTCTAACCAAGCAGCGATACTGCCGTAAAATCCGGCTACTGGCCCACCTTCCAACAATGAAGGCGCAGGACTTGATGGGTGTACAAACAAATTATAATCAACGCCATGAGGTAGTACTCGAGTTTTCGCTGCTACCGCAGCTTGTTTGCTAAATTTACGCAACAGCATATCGCTAGCCACTAGTACATGATCAACTTTATTCACCAGCTCTCGTTCGCAACGGGTCACGTGCTGATGGTCAACTCCCGCTAAAGCATTAAAGTCATCGCCACAATAATAAATCACTTGGCGCTCGTTAAGGTGCCCCAGCATATCTACTGCAGTCGGCAGCGCTATCCAAAGATCGGGGTTACTAATGCCCAACTGTTGAGCTTGTTTGTTAACCTGCATTTTCAAAATACAGCGATTTAACCAACGAAAAAAACGACTACGAGGTGCAGGAAATGCAATCGGAGATAACACATGAATGCTACTTGGTTTAATTGAAGATTTAACTGAAGACTCCCTCGACGGTTCCTTTTCTCCAGATGCGTTTTTAGTTGTCCTTAACATCGACTTAGCTTTTTCTATAACCCGCTTTGCATCTCGAAAACTTAAACGCGGACGACGTAAGCCAATAGAATTAACCCAAAGAATACGATGGTTTTTAGCCAATTCGGTAATTACATGTTGGCTACTACTAGGGTGACGTTGCCAATCTTCACCAAATACAATGAGATCGCGTTTCATATCACTTCTCCTCAATGGCTTTTATTACTTTGGCAGGAACGCCAGCAGCCATAACACCACTTGGCAGGCTTTTAGTTACTACACTGCCCGCCGCTACAACGGTTCCCTTGCCGATAGTGACCCCGGCCATAATAGACACCCCGGTAGCCAGCCAAACATCATCTTCCAATATTACATCCCCTACCTGCTCGTCTTTCTCAGGTAATCCGGCCGCTCGCTGCTCGGCGTTTAATGGATGGCCCGGATAACCCGCAATAAAGCAGCGTCCGGCAATACGCACATTATTCCCAATAGTTACTTTGCTACCCACTGCGATAGTTGTTTGCCAACCCACATCAACATTATTGCCAATGTGCAATACCGCTTGCTGCGTAGCACTGCAGCGACCACTAAATGTGGTTGCGCCCGAAACACGGCAATCGTTGCCTAAGTGAATAACCAAGCCTTCTCCGAGCAACGGCATTCCACCATATAAGTAGAGGCGTTTAGACGGCCCCAGAGTTTTGCTTCTAAATAGCGGAGTCCACCATAAGATCCTCAGCGTACTTTGCATCACGCCACTCAGCAGTTTGTGTAAACGATACAAGCCGCTAAACAACACGGGGATTTTAGGTAATTGAAAAAGCCGTAGGTTTTTTAAGAATGAAAACACTGCTTTCGCTAACGGCGATTCGCTACGTTTTAACCATAACTTGGTATTGTGCAAAAAAAGGCTGCTCATCCGCTTTTCCTCTATTCATCATATTGTTGCTATTGAATAGGTACTAGCAGCATCCGTGCCAGCAAACAAATAAACTATAAAACAATCACTTATAGCCTTTCGAAAAGTGGTTTTGCAAAATGAAAATCAGCGACTAACGGCTAAGTTAAGGTCGTAATAAGGGCTAAATGACCAAGCTTTATCTACCAAATGCATTACGCGCAGAACGAGCTTTAGCTAAAACGAGAAGGGGGAAGAAACGTGTAAGCACTAACAGCGCTTACACAAAGATAAAAAGAAGACACAAGCAAAACACAAAGCACTTAAAATCTGACTAAGCGCTCATTGGTGCAGCCTTAAATAAAATCACTGGTTAGCTACGGTGCCCAAGGCAGTATTGGATACATCGTAGCTAGGCTTTATGATCCAAACAGACCATACCAACAGCCACAATAACGCCAAAGCGGGCAGAATGTGTAACCAGATGCTGTTGTTTAACAGGGCCAATGCAGGCAACACTGATAAAGGAGGAATAAAAGCACTTAGCAAAGTCGATACGCGATAGCGCAAAGGTTGTAGAACCAAACTAATGGTGGTGAACAATACAAAGCGCAAGGCAAATACAATGTTCGAGGCAACAATTAAACCCCACACTCCCCAAGTAGGAATCAAGCTGTAATAAAGCACAACCGCCAATAGTGCAGAAGCAATATTAATTCTCGGTAACCAAACTGGGCTATTAGGTAAATAACAGCCAATGTCGGTAACCGCTGTCGCTAATTTAAAGCCTAGCGCTAGTAGCATTAATGGCAACCAATCAATACCGCCCAAATAAGCTAACGGCAGCACTTGTTTAATCAGTAAGGGGGCAAATAGCGCAGCGCTTAATAGCAATAACATAATCACCAACAGTAAACGCTGATGAGTTAAGGCCACTTCTGCTTGGCCATTGGCTTGCTGCAATACCGCAAATCTGCGCGGTAACCACCAGCTTTCTAACACGCCAAATGCCATCGCGGTTGCTTCTACCACTTTAATCATAATGGCATATTGCGCCAGCGTTTCTGCCCCCAACCATTCAGCTAATAACAGTCGGTCAAGACCGTGCATAACAAACAAGGCTAACGATGCTCCAATTAAACAGCGTTGGTAACTCATGGTTAATTTAGCCAAAGCCCAATCAAGTTTAAGCTTGAGTTGTTGCCGACAAAACCAAATACCTAAACTTAGTCCAACGGCATTTGCCGCAACGCTGGCTACGATAACGGCGTCCATAGCCCAGCCTTGTTGCAGCCCCCACAAAGTAAGCCCTACTTGAGTAAGGCATTGGCAAACGACCAAATAGAAGTAACAATCGGCTCGGCGCTCAATTCGCAACCACATCATTAAAGGCTGCAGGGCAATCGAAAAGGCAATCACCGCAGCTACCCCAGCAAACTGCCAAAAGTGTAAAGCCGAGAACAAATCAAAAGGCAGCGTTGCCAAGCTAACAGCGGCTAAAACAGCCAGCGATAAACCATAAGTGAGGCTAAGTAATAATGAAGATGAAATTAGGTTACTTTTTGCCGCTGCCGTTTTGCATTCTGGATAAAATCGCGGCAAGGCACCTGCGCTAATTTCTAGTAATGAACACAGAGAGAACACCACAACTAAGCTTTCTAACAAGCCGTATTCATGCAAGCTTAGGTAACGCGTAGTAACAGGCAGCATCATCAGCCCCATGCCTTTTTGCAACACCATTAGTAGCCCATACACACCCATTTCTTGCAGCGATTGGCGAGCGTTGCGCATCTTATTCCACAGCATAATTGGCTCTCCCCGCTCGAAGGCGAATTAGCCATAAGGCCCATTCGCGATGCTGCCACTTGTTAAAGCTGCTCACAAAATAGTTGTCTTTAACCAGGTCGATGCTTTGAGCTAATTGATACTTCTCGATTAAATGTTGAGTGAATCGCCAATAGCACAGTAAATCAAACCAACTCACCTGGGTACGTAACTGCAAATAGGCATGTCGACAAAGCATTTCTAAGCATAATGGCGCTGCACTTGGTAATAACTCGCTTTGTTCCATGCGTTGCATAAAGTCGCCAATTGAGCACATACGCGCATACAAACGGCTTTTGTCAGCCCCCGGTTTGCGGCAAATACCGTTGGCGTTATGGCGATAAAAATAGTACGGGTTTTCAATATGCAATATTGTTTGGGCGTATAGCTCCGCCATATAAGAGAAGATTTCATCTTCAAATAATTCCCCTGCGGGGAAACAAATTTGGTGTTGATGAATAAAACTACGACGAAACAACTTGTTACATACCGAAGTATTCTCACTTATGTTGCTATGTGCGTATTGCTCTATTCCTTGAGCAGAGAACTTGCTAAACCCACAACTCACCCAATCAGCATTGTTAGCAACCGCTTGGTTAAACAAATGGCTATACATTTGCTTATCAACATAATCGTCGCTATCCACAAAACCAAGGTACTGCCCTTTGGCGTGACTCATTCCAATATTGCGAGCCTGAGCCAATCCTACGTTGGTAGTAAGGTTGACTATTCGCATCGCCAAGTTTGATTGCTCGGCAAACTGTTTAGCTAGCTGATAAGCATTGTCTGGCGAAGCATCAATCACCACAATCACTTCAATCGACGATAAGCTTTGTTCGGCTAGGCTTTCTAGGCATTGCAACAGATACTGTTCGGTATTAAACACTGGCACCACAATTGAAACACTAGGCGAACGATTAAGAATCACACTCATTACTTGGCTCCCTGTGCAGTGAGGTTGGCAAGATCAATATTGTTTAAGAATTTTTGCTTTGCTTGACGAGCCTTCACAAAATAGCTGAGCAAAATGATGCGGGGAGCAGAGCCTCTAAATTTAAGGTAGCGACTCACCTTGTAGTCCTGCGAGCAATCACCTGCACGCTCTAGTAGTTGATACTTAATCACTAAATGATCAACAAAACTAAAGAAGCCGACCAAATCAATCGCAGAAATATGATAGTAAAGCGCGCTTAAAGCGTGATTAGCTAAACACTGCAATAACTCTTCAGCGTGAGCATCAATCGCACCTCGGCGTTCCATGTCAGCTAAAAAACGCGCCAGCATTAATTGCTTGTCGTAAAGGTTAAATCGGCCATGATTGTCACCCCTACATAGTCCTTCGGGGCTCATACGGTAGTTGTAAAGAACCTGGTTCACCTCTGCGAGATTATCGGTGGCGAAACGCGCCGTGTAAGCAAAAGGTTCATCTTCAAAAATCACATTGCTGTAAAAATTAATTTGCTTAGACAGCAGGTACACTCGGCGAAATAGCTTATTGGTAACAAAGGTATCGTCGTAATATTCTTTAGTAGGAAGGTTGTGATACTCAACACTAGAGTCATGTGTTTCAAATGAGCGCATTTGGCAACTCACTACGTCAGCGTTGCTATTTAGCGCTTCGGAAAACATCAGTTCAAACATGTTGGCTTCAACGTAGTCATCACTATCAACAAAACCAATGTACTCACCTTGAGCTGATTGCATAGCGATATTGCGAGCCATTGATACACCGACATTTTTCTCTAAAACAATTTTTCTAAAACGCTCCGGGTAGTTTAAGCAATACTCTCCCGCAATAGCGGCACAGCTATCAGGAGAAGCATCTATCACTACTATTACTTCTACGTTTTCTAAGGTTTGTTTGGCTAGCGAATCTAAGCAGCTAGCTAGGTATTGTTCAGATTTATATACCGGAACGATTATCGACACATTAAACATGGGATAGCCCTCATTGTTATGATGCTGCCGATAATGGTTAAATCTCATAAAGCAGCGCCTATAACAGCAATACAGCAAGAGCTAGACCACTAATTTAAAGTTTAATAATTTCAGTAAGATAAGGAAGGAAACAGCAAATAACACTTATGCTAAATGGCGGATTTTGCATTCTGCAATGGTTGACGAAGTAGCTGAGCAATAGCCACCACTAAGGCGGTAAAAATATACACTGGCCAAGTAAACCCTTGAGTTAAAAAGGTGCCAGATACAATGGTGCCAAGTAAGCCAGCAAACACGCCTTCTGCGCATGCAAGCAAACCTAGATTAACATTGGCTTGCTGTTTGGCTAACAAATGCAGATTCCCATGAGCCAAGCGACACACTTTAAACACTAAGATACAGAAGACCGTAAATCCTAAAAAACCTGTTTCAGCCAATACCCCAAACCACGTGCTATGAACGGCATGGTTTTTTCCATCCCAATGCGATGAAAAGAAATAGTAATTGGCGTAAAAGTTATCTAAACCAACCCCGGTTAAGGGGTTATACAGAGCCATTTTAAATGCCGCTTGCCAGGCATAAATACGCCCCATTGAAGATTCGTCAATACCGCTTTCGCCGGCACCACCCGAGCTGCGCTCTGACACCCCGGCTAGCACAAACAAAATGGGTAGAGCTAAGGCACCAATACTGATTAATAGGGTTTTGTTTTCAACCCGTCGCCAAGCCAATACCGCGCTAATAGTAGCAATGCCGAGCAATCCGCCGCGACTCTGAGTGGCTAACATAGCCGCGATAATCGCAATGGTACTGCAAACGGCTAACAGCCGAATAAACCAAGATCCTCGCTGCAAACTAAATGCTAAGGCAAAACCTAAAGGAAACAATAAGGTTAAGGCTAAGTCGTTAGGATCTCCCAGTACCGATCCCATAGAACGACCAATAGTAACGCGAGTCCCCTCTACCATCTCCCTGCCAGCAGCAGCATTTTGCAAGGCCACAATGGCAATCATTAAACCGCAGATAAAAAAGGCGATTGCAGCTTTACTAAAGTCTTCCGGCTTACGCATTAACCATGCAATAGCTACCGTCATTAAACCAATTTTACTAAATACACCATTAAAGTAGGCCATGGCTACGGGTCTGCTACTTGCAAAAATAACCCCAATCGCACACAAAATAAAAAAAGCCATTAACCAGCTTAACTCTCTACTCCAGAAGATTTGCAATTTGCGAGAGATAAACAAATGCCAAGCTAAACAGGCTAGCGAACCTAGCGCCAAAAGCTGCGGTATTCGTAATACATACAGTGCGGGAAAAGCCTCGTGAATACGAAAAAATGAGAAGCAAACAAAGCCTAACACAACCCAAAAAGGTAGCTTAAATACCACCACAACACACAAAGGAATAATCCCTAAAGCTATGGGAATCAGTACATTAGGTAACTTAAGCCACACTAAGCTAATTAAGGCTACCGCTAACAAAGCGCTCACTACTGCTAAGTAACTACGGGGAATGCTTGAGTGTTGCTTAAGGCTTAAATTCATCTTTCTATCTCTCTGGCATAAGTCGTGCTTATGTAGCTACATAAGCAACCTCAATGCCAAGGACACCAATATGTCGAAGCCCACTAAGCCAAACCCCGTTTGTAGTGTGATAATTCCTAGCTACAACTGCTTAAACTATTTAAAGCAAGCTTTAGCGAGCGTAGAGCAACAACGCGTAGACAACGTAGAGATCATTGTTGTCGACGACAATTCCAGTGACGGAACCTGGCAATGGCTAGAGCAGTATCAACACAGCCACCCTCACCTACGCAGTATAAAATTAAGCGGAAACGGGCCAGCCTATGCGCGAAACATTGCAATTAAACAAGCCAATGCCCCACTCATCGCTTTTTTAGATGCCGACGATATTTGGCTGGAAGGTAAATTACAGCGCCAAATTGACTACCATCAACAACACCCCGAACTTAGCTTTAGCTTTACCGACTATCGCCACGTAAGCGAACAAGGCGAAGACCGCGGAACCTGCTTTGAGTTTTGGCCCAGCTACCGCCACCTTAGCCAACAAAAAAAATCATACCAATTCCAAACTAATGCAGCAGCTAAGTTATTTGCTGAAAACGTAGTGGGCACATCAACCGTGCTAGCGTCTAGAGAGGCCTTGTTATCATGTTTCAGTTTTGACGAACACCTACCGTCTGCAGAAGACTGGGATCTTTGGTTAAAACTCGCCTTAACCGGGCCGGTGGCTGTGGGTAGCTATTGTGACTGCGAATATCTAATGCGCGATGGTTCTGAAAGCAGCAAAAGTCAGCAGAGACTTAACGCAATGCATATTATTTATCAGCGCTATGCTAGCCGCATCAGCGGCCAATCCACTGCCGCTCTCACCCAAGCGAAAGCCAGAATAGCCACTGCTGAAGCAGAGTTATTCAATGAGAGGAAACAACGAATGTCAGCGATGATGATGAGACTAAAAGCCTTAAGTTTATCGCCAGATAAACGCCGCTTCATCGAAACTTTGGCAGATGCTCGCAACTTACTCCTATTAAAATGAAGCATGCATGGCTCGCTTTACTTTTTAAGTAAAGACTAAAAAGTAAAGCGAATTACGAAATATCGTTTATTAAAACCCGCCACTATAAAATATTAGCATCGGCCAAACCGCTCAAACCCATGTTTAATAACAACAAAAAGTAAAATACGCCTCTCCTAAAGAAAAGACTAATACTTCACCTTTATTTTATTTCACAAATTTGAATCTTTAACCTAACATTTAATTGTAAGTTAACTCATTACTTACACTGCGTGATGGATCATTGCAGTATCGTTAATGAACGCATTGGCCTTTCAATCTACTTAACGGTTTTACCTCTTGGTAGTTACGCAAAAGAGGTCTTTGAAAAAGGGATAACTATGAAAGTATTAAGTTTATTTTTAGCGCTTGCCTTTGCAGCGGGCTCTGCTCAAGCAGTCGGTATTTACGTTTTCAATCAAGATTTCGATTGTACTAAGGTACTTAAAAGCGAGCAGTCTCGTGGCCCTATCACAAAAGCGGTGATAGATGATTGCAAGATGAAAATGAAAAACTAGCGTCGAGCATAAACAAAAAAGCAGTGATAAACTCACTGCTTTTTTACATGCTCTAAGCCACTATAAGGCAACACTCTTCAGCTCAACCGTCTGCTACGCCTCACTTAAACATTGGTAAATATTTTCAAAATGCGGCAGTACCGCTTGCGCAGAATAATGCTGCTCTACCGTTTTGCTGGCTTGAATGGCTACACGCTGCCTTAGTGCTGCATTCTCAGACCACTCAACAATAGAAGAGGTCCACTGCTGTAAATCAAACCCCGATAACAAAAAGCCATTTTTATGATCTGAAATTAGCTTAGGCAATGCGCCAACATCACTCGCTATTACCGGAATACCTCGCCCCATCGCTTCAAGTGCCGCTAAGGGCAATCCCTCGTTTCGCGAAGGCATACACAACAAATCAATCTCTTGCCAACAGGCGTCCATACAATTTTGCTTTCCACGACATTGTAAGTTTTCCAGTAAAGCATATGATTTACTGGGCTTAAGCTCACCTTCGCCAAACACAACAAAGTTAAACTGCGGTAAGGCTTTCGCTAACTGGTAGAAACGATCAGGCCCCTTAACGTGGGTTAAACGACCAACAAATCCTATGGTGGGTTTATCTTGGCTATCAATTGCAGGCACCTGGGTTGGCACTTCAACAAAGTTATTGATGATCTCTGAGCTAGCCGCTAAACGGTTCGCAATATCTTCACTTATTGCGATTCTTACATGAGACAAGCCCGCAGAGTAGCGATCGATACAGTCATACCAGGCTAAACGCCCTTTGCTCACCTCGCCAGCATGAAAGCTAGAGACTAATTTAATGGGTTTGAGGAGTCGTAACATACGACTGATTAAACCAGCTTTATAGCCATGGCTATGTATCACACTAGGTAACAAATCGTTCACCGCATGCAATAAGCTGCCAACGCTGCCATCTAAAATCAGCCAAGGTACTTTTTGCTGATTTAGCTGCTGCAACATCGGGTGTGTTTGGGTGTAATCTCGCCAAAACACCACCGACACCTTATGACCTCGCTGGTGTAGCGCAATAGCTAAATTAGCCACATGAGACTCAATGCCTCCCACTGTTTGGCTGTCGATAAACAGCCAAACAGCATCCTGTCGAGGCTTAGTGATGCTGGTGATATAGGCTTGCATAGTGGTCACCTATTAAAAGCTAAACGTAGGTGTAGCAGCACTAAGCTCATCAATACTTAGCTCTTGATGAATACGCGTTACATTGCCCGAAGATAGCTGCCACACTTCGGCAACTAAGGTTGAAGCATGTGCAGGCAAAGTAAAGTTGATTGCCATTTGTGCTTGGCTAATTTGACCACGCCATACACAAGAGCTGTATTCAACACTGTTACTAGCAAGATCCTTCCATTGAGTGCAAATGTTTAAGTAAGCACGCTCACTTTCTTGATAGGGGTAAGAGACATTTACCGCCATGTCTTGCTGGTTACTAAACGTAAAACTTTCTGCTACTTGTACTTCTTCTAAGCTGGTTGCCACTGGCTCTGGGCTTGGTTCTGGCGTAGTAGGCTCGGTTGGCGTTGTTGTTACCGGCTCAGGGCTAGGCTCGGGGGTATCAACAACTGTCGCGCTCTCTCCACCCCCACCTCCGCCGCCACAAGCCACCAATACGCTAACGCTTAACACCAATAGGCTACTGTTTACACACTGTTTTAGCTTAATTAACTGAGTCATCATCTTGCTCCTAATCTTGATAAATAAGTTCGCCGCGGGCATTTTCAAGCAGATACCAATCACTGCTTTGTTGGCCTTCGCTTTGGGCGTACTCTAGGAATTTTGGATAAGCATCAGCCACGCTGATACGCTCGAATGGATACTGCCAGTTGTAAGGCACAATAATCGCCCACGGTAAGCCATTACCTGTTTGGTAATAGCTGCTGGCTGAAGGATTTGATACATCATCAAAGCTTCCCCATAAACTGCTATCTACAGCTGCACTTGGGCTTTGATTTTTACTATGAATCTCTAAACCACGGCCTGGCGAGCTGGCAAAATAAGGGTTACGTGAATGCTCTGTGGCATAAATAAATGGGTCGAACGGCGCACTTGGTAAGGCATTTTTAGCTAAGCCTTCATGCATGGGTAGTAGCACTTTAAAGTGCAATTGCCCGGCACCTCTACAGTCAGCTTGGGTTTTATAAAAGTCACACTGATTTTGATTATTAATGTATTTACGTACGTCAGCGGCAATGATGGCGGTAATATCGTTAGTATTCTCGTCCAATACACTGGCTTGTAGTAATTCACCGTTTATCTCATAACGAATAGCGGCAACATCAACTAGCGACTTATCAATCCCCGGTATGCGTATAGCAAAACCATTATGGAAGCTGGCACCTACTGCACGTACTTCGCCTTGCAGCTCAATGCGGGCTACATCGCCGTTAGCAAAGCTAAGCACCTTGGTTTGCAGATTAACCACTAAATCATTTAAGTCGTAATCACCGGCAGCCGGCCAATTATCTTCAAACGCTACCGTGGCATAACCATCAGCACTTGGGTAGTAACTCACTTGCGTAGCAGAGTCGCCCACATAGATTTGATAATCTTCTACCTCACCATCTGGCGCACCACCTGTAGCAGTGTTCCCGCCGCCAGAGCTGATTCTGAACCTCGCCCAACGGTCGCCACTTTCGTAGCCTTCGGGCACCGACACCAATAGTGATTGCACACCTTCCACTACAGCTTGGTCGGTAAGCAACTGCTCCTCGTTATCAAAAGTGCCATTGCCATTAAGGTCGAACCAAGCACTTAAAAAGCCATTCGCCGAGCTGTCCACTTGAATAACAAAGTCCAAACCTACTTGCACATCGGTAACAAATGCTATTCCATCTTCATCATCAAATAAGCGTGAGCTATCATCGCTAGCCGGGTAAACATAAGCATCTGCTTCACCATCAACATTTGAACCAAGCTGAATCCCCCCATCAACTAGCTGGTGGCGAGCACCATTGTTAATTAATGAAGTGCCAAAGCTGTCTGGAGCATCACCAAAGTCAATATTGGCATCATCGGCGGCTACTATAGGAGCAATGGCACAACGTGCGCCGTCATTATTGCTTGATGCAGGGCCTTGAGCATAAAGCTGAGCCTCAGGAGAGTTAGACGCGATATCAATTTGGAACACTAAACCATCTGAATTGCGGCTAATGTACAAGTGGCCGCTTACATCAAAATACACCGCACCAAACGTACCTACTTGGCCAACATTGGCAAGGTTTTCGCTGGCGCCAGTTTCTGGGTTAATTCGCCATAAACGCCCTTGGTTATCTACGCTATAAAGCATGCCGTTATCAGGGTGAAACGCCATATCAAAAATTCTAAGATTAAGCGCACTGCCATCAATCACACGTTGCATGCTTAAATAATCTGCATCTGCTGAGTCTAACGACACTCTAAACAAGCCATATGCCGAACCGCTGCGGTAAAGGTAATGAGCATTGTTCTCTACAGCCACATCACCAACATAAAAGCTCACATCGCTAGCAAAGCCATTCCAATCCAGTGTTAAAGGCTCTACTTGGTAGTCGTCGCCAATTCGCGCCAGCGTCTTGTGCTGGTAACTCCAAGCATACAAATAATCGTCGTGCAGGTTAAAGCCAATGGCATTAAGTTTACCGGTGGTTCCCATGTCTTCAGATAGCGTTTGGTAATAGCCGGTGGCGAGATTAACGCCAAACAATTGCGCCACGTTCTGTTGCACGAGAAATGCCTGTGTAGGGCAACTAGAAAATGCTGCACCATAACTACTCAATGGTGAGCAGAGTAAGGCAAAAGCTAAAGGTTTCCATGGTTTCATAAGTAATCCTATCGTTTACTGATTTAGGTCAGATACTGCTTATCAGCAAGAGCCGAGCCAAACTTGTAACAATATGATTAGTAAGAAATTAAATGAGGTAAATAAAAGAAAAGCTAAAGCCTTTTGCATCTTGCAAAAGACGATACGTTAAAATATTAAATGGAAAAGTTAGCTAACAAATTTCTGCAGGCGCTTGCTGCTACCACTTGAATTTGCTTGCTTTGTTACGACGAGTAAGCGTTATTGGCAATAGCTTTTAAGTAAAACAACAAAGTGCCGGAAGACATTAAATATTGACCATTTTCAAACGCGTTTCTGTACAGAAATGCGTTAGCGCATTCGCTTATTCAAAAGGGGTTAAGATTAACGGAAGCATTGAATAGACGGGGTTAACGACCAATTAGCTATTTACTCTCCACTTTCAAAATGGGCAAAAACTTCCGCACCCGTCATATTTTGTGTTTCATTTTTAAATTCGTAGTATTCGGGCTTCTCATCAATGAATATTTGATGAGTTAGCGTGTAATCATCCCCTGATATCAATAATCCAACAGGAAGATGATACTGGTTACTTGGCACTAAATAGTAAAACAAGTGAGTACCACATTTACCGCAGAAACCTCTTTCAGCCCAATCAGATGACTGATATCTAACAACATTTGATTCACCTGAAATTTTAACTGAATCAGCACAATCAATAGCTAACATCGGGCCGCCAGACCAGTTTCTACACATACTACAATGACAAGCAGCCAACTCGTTACTAACGTACTCTACTTCCAACTTAACCGAGCCACATAAACACGTTCCTTTACCTTTCATAAATCCCTCAATCTTTGCAATGTGTGTGAACTATAATAGCCGCTAACGCCGTATTTAGCTGCTAAGCGGCGCTAATTGTTCCGCTAGAAACGATTGTTAAATCGTGTAGCGTCAATCACCACCGCCACAACCACCCGAATCACCGCCTGAGTCTCCGCTACCAAAGCCACCGCCGCAATAACCGCCACCACTGTTACCTGAAACTCCAGAAAGTTTTATTACTAAGGCAAGAACAAAAAGGCCAAACAGGATTGGAAGAAACACACTAAAAAAACCACTATCAGACTCAATGTCCATAAAGTGCCATGTTGACCACAAACCGGCCAAAATAATGATCCATGATCTCATAGTTCACCTCCTGTGAAAATTTAACGCTGCGAACACCGGATTGGGTGAGATGGCTACCTTTTTGCTGTTTTTTGCAAAAAGGAAGACAGCTTACCCAAGTCCGCGTGATTTGCTTTGTTATGTGCATTGTATTTAATTTCGTAACAATTGGGCTAAAAAGCGTTTTAATGATTTTTAGGTTTTGTTATGGAATTCGATAATCAAGGTGTCTTGAAAACCAATTATGTATCTGTCACTATCCAAAGGCTTCATATTTAGCTTCTGTAAGGTCCAAGTTCTTCAGCAAAAGCTTGGTAACGATCTTCCGCTTCTTGCTCTTCTGCACTCAAAGGAACATCTATTAGATATGGTCCAATGGCGTGATAATAAGAATCAGACATAATCCCATTTTTAGTATCTTCAGCCCACCCTAAACTAGTGTTTGGCCCGTACTTCCTAAGTGCTAGGAGCGATTTTGACGGATAAAATGTATGTGAATATAAATCTACGGGAGCTGTAAGTGGCATTGCACCGACTATAGTAGCAACATCATTCGTAGCCTTTTCGATACGAGTCTTACAACCATCACAAGGGCCTGTTCCATCGTGCAGGTTAATGTTTAACTCACCCCCTCCTACAATCTCATTTTCCATCTTTGGAATCTCTCGAACTACATCCGTAAGTACTTTACCATCAGCGTCATTTCTAGAAACATACATTTGATGTTGATCACCTGATAACTCATTTAAATCATCCACTTTGTCTTGTAGTGTATAGTCATTATCTTTGGGATTGTCTTGTTTTCCCGCAACAGTAGGGCCAAAAGTTGCGAGAATTCTATTTTCAAATAATACATTTGCGGACATATAAATATTACCTTTAGTCCGCTTTAACTCTCTAACATGACCTTGTTGCATCCGGTTAAATTCGAGAGCTATTTGCAATATCCATTCTTCCTGGCTATCGTGTGGAGTATCATCTCGAACATGATCTTGTAAATTAATCAGTTCAAGAGTACCTCTTGTTTTTTTTAGAATTTCTTCTATAATTCTAGGTTGACTTGTGTCTTCTGTATTTTTAACGCTTTGTGTGCCTAGATTACCAAGTGGATACATTTGTATTAGTTCATTTCGATTAAGTGAAGATCCTTCGCCTGTAGTTTGTTCAATTGTCCGTACTTCGGAATTATCATGCAATAGTTCTGTTTGTGATTTAGTCTGAGAATTATTGTTTACCGATTCTCTAATAGCCATTAACTGCATAATTCGTTGACTATCACTTATCGTTTTCTGTAGTCTTCTTTGCGTAACAGCATCAGACCGATTATCCACAAACCCAAATGCTTGCTTCACATCATTTTTCTTCTGAGCAACAGAACTAGCAACCACCCTACTTTTATTCTCTTTCGGCTTCTCTACTTGTGCATACATATCTCAAACCTTTTTAATTTGGACTTTATCGCTTGTTATAGGCTTTTTTCATTGCCTATAACTTGATCCTAAAATCCACAGTGGATTTTATTTTCGACTGTATCTTTACTCATACTGGTCTTTAGCACGCCGATCTAGATGGCTAAAGACCAGCTCCCTTTGTATATCCGCCATATCATATTCCGCCTTCTGGACGACAATTGGCGCGCACATAGACATAATGATCCTCAGTGAAAGTGTCGACCTCCTGCGTTTATCGTGGGTTAGTCAAACTAGAGCCACATTGTTAGATGTAAAGTCTTAACAGAACAGGAGATCAAAATATCTACATCTAGCACGTTTTTCATTGAACTAGATGTTCACAAAGAGACTACTAATGTCACTTATTGTGTTGGTGACTGAAGAGATAAGCCCGTATTTCACGGCACCCTCACCCACCAATATTCTCACTATAGACAAACCTATCAGAAAAAACCAAGGCTTGGCAGGCCGTGCGGATTTTGGCTCTATCGTCACTTGGTGAAACACGGAATCGAATGCTGGGTAGTGGCTCCCGCCCTTATCCCTAAAGCGCCCGGTGATAAGGTTAAAACCGACAGGCGCGATGCCATCGCTTTAGCAAGAATGGCACGAACGGGATTTATTCATTCTATTCATGTGCCCAATGCCGATGATGAAGCGGTAAGAGATTTAATCCGTTGCCGAGAAGATGCCATGTTGGATTGTCGCCAAGCCAGGCAGCGTTTGAAGCTGTTATTATTGCGTAATGGTCATCCTTGCTCGGGTCGACAGGTGTGGAATGACGCTTTCAAACGTCATTTGGCCGATATTCATTTCTTAGAACCTGCTAAAAAACTTACTTTTCAGCACTACATCCACATTGTTACCGAGCGCTATGAGCGGCTACAACACCTTGAGCAAGAACTACAAATTATTGCACAAGATTGGAGCTGGTATCCGCTAGTGCAATACCTAACGGTGTTAAGAGGCATTCGCTTCTTATCGGCCATTACTTTAGTAGCAGAGCTGGGTGACATGCGCCGTTTCGCTAACCCACGTTCACTGATGAATTTTGTAGGTTTAACGCCGTCGGAATACTCCAGTGGCAACCGACAAAAACAAGGCGGTATTACCAAGTGTGGCAATACTCATGCACGGCGAATACTCATCTAAGCGACTTGGGCTTACCGCTTTACACCCAAAGTCTCGCGAGAGTTACTGATACGCCAGCAAGACCAATCACTCAATCTACAGCAGCGTTCATGGGACGCGCAGCTTCGATTATGTCGACGCTTCGCCCAGCTCAAACACCGTGGTAAGGAACACAACAAAGTGGAGACCGCAGTGGCCAGAGAACTCCTCGGTTACATCTGGGATATTGCGCAGCGCTTTGACCCAAAGAGCCAACATATAGGGTAGAAATAGAAAGAAGCTAAAAGTGTAAAACAACTTGAATGAGTAAGATCTGCGGCAGCGGTGAGAGCAATCCTCGAGGGCGTTAAGCGCTATAAACACGTAAAATAGCAGGAATGAGACAGACCACAAACACCCAACAGTTTCTTTAAAGCAATAATATTCAAGCTTACTGTGAATGCTCAAACGTTATTGTTTACCGGCGCTAAGCCCTGCGAACAGGGCTTTTATCACCGGCAATCACTAAATAAGCTAAATAGCCTCAGCTTCTTCCCATGATTGTTTTTTGCGGTAAATGGTTGAAGGGCTTACATCTAATAGCTCGGCGGCTTTTGGAATATTGCCGTCGCAGTGATCAATCGCATGTTCAATGGCTTCTTTTTCGGTGATCCACAAGGGTTGAATTTGATACTGACTGCCACCCACTACATTTGCGCTAACTTCAGCCGCTTCTACTTCTTCCTGATGGCGACCATCTTTACCAATCGCGCCTTCTGGCACCAGCGTATTGATAGGTGGTGGAAGCTGGCTAGCTAACACCTCTTTACCGTCATGCAACACGCAAATGTTGCGGATCACATTTTGCAATTGGCGAACATTGCCCGGCCAATCGTAGTTACTCATTACCGTAGCGGTTAGGCTAGAAAAACGGCGGAATTGTTTACCTTCTTCTTTGGCATAACGGCGCAAAAACTTCTGGGCAATGCCTGGTACATCTAAGCCACGTTCACGCAGTGGAGGTAAATGAATAGGCACAACGTACAAACGGTAATATAAGTCTTCTCTAAAACGCCCTGCTTGCACTTCTTCCCACGGGTCTCGGTTAGTGGCACACAAAAAACGCACATCTACTTGCTCTTCTTGGCTGCCACCTACTTTTTGAAAACGCCCCGTTTGCACAAAGCGCAGTAGCTTTGTTTGTAAGTCCATGTCCATTTCGCCAATTTCATCAAGGAACAGCGTTCCTCCATGGGCTTGCGAAGCCGCGCCAGAACGCATAGATGATGCTCCGGTAAAGGCGCCTTTTACATGGCCAAAAATTTCACTTTCCATTAAGTCTTTTGGGATAGCGCCACAATTTATTGCAATAAAAGGTTTGTCGGCTCTGCCGCCTTGTTTGTGGATTGCCTCCGCACACACTTCTTTACCTGTTCCACTCTCTCCGGTTATAAACACTGTGGCTTTGCTGGGCGCTACTGCTTCAATCATCCGATACACATTTTGCATGCTTAAGCTGCCACCAATAAAGCCATGGAAGCTGTCGCGCCCGGCATCGGCTTGGTAGTCTTCCACTAACGATTTTAGTTTGTGCAGGTTAACGGCATTGTTCACGGTCACTTTTAGGCGGCTGGCATCAAAGGGTTTTTCTATAAAATCCACCACCCCTAAGCGCATTGAATCTACCGCTACATCCACAGAACCATAGGCGGTAATAATAATCACCGAGGTCGGTAAGCTGCGCTCAACCATCCACTCTAACACTTGCATACCGCCCATATCGGGTAGGTTTAAATCAAGTAGCATGACCTGAGGCGATTGTTTTGATAAGAAGTCTATTGCTGCGCTGCCGGTAGCTACGCGCTCAAGTTTAAGGTTTTCTTTACTAAGATACGCTTGATAAGTGGCAGCCAATGTTTCGCTATCTTCTACTAACAATACCGAGGCTTTAAGCTCAGTTCCCATAGCATCTCCCTAGGCAATAACTGTTTTTTCAAACTGCTTAATTGCAGTAAGCGTTTGTTCTACGGTGTTCGCCAACCTTGGCACATGTTCATCTAACGCTGATATGTCGGAAGCTTTACCTGCTACCTCAATAGCCAACGCTAACTTACGTAAACGTTCGCCACCAAATGTTGCCACATTCCCCTTCATGGTGTGGGCTGCTAAGGCCACATCATCAAACTCTTGCTGCTGATGTGCCAGTGTAATGGTGGCCAATTGAGCCTCTGTTTCTTGGTAAAGCAACGAAAGCATTACTGGCAGTGCGTCTAAACCTGCGTCTTTTACCAACTGTTCAAGCACTTGTCGGTTAAGCAGTAAGCTAAGATCTTGTTCGGGTTCATCGTTTGCTACTTCAGTAGCAACGTCAACTTGATCAAGCGTATGACTAACTAAAGGAGCTTCAACAACGGTGAGTGTTGGTGTTTTTTCCTTATACCATTGCACTAGTTTAGCTCTAAGCAAGGGGATATCGATAGGCTTAGTGATAAAATCATTCATACCTGCTGCAAAACACGCTTGTTTGTCTTCGGCAAAGGCATTGGCGGTCATGGCTAATATTGGCGTTTGCTGATTAAGCCCTTCAGCTTCTCGTATTTTACGAGTGGCGGCTAAGCCATCCATCACCGGCATGGCCATGTCCATTAAGATAATGTCGTAATGATTATGCTGACACATTTCTACGGCTATTTGGCCGTTTTCAGCACTGCTCAATTCTTTAATAAAGTCTTTAAGCACTTGAGTCACCACAGCGCGATTCATGGCGCTATCTTCCACCAATAAAATGCGCGCATGTTTTGCTAATTCGGGATTAGGCTCTTTCTGTTCCAGCGCATCGTCTAGTTGAATGGTAGGCGCATGTCGCCCTCTAAATGGCAAACGAACAGTAAAGGTTGTGCCACGGCCAACTTCACTCTCTACTTCAACTTCACCCCCCATTTTCTCCACTAACTGACGGGTAATCGCCAAGCCTAAGCCGGTGCCGGAGTATCGTTTAGTGACACCGCTTTCTACTTGGAAAAACTCTTCAAACAAACGTTCTTTATCTTCTTTCTCAATGCCTATGCCAGTATCTTTTACTTTTAGCTCCATGCCATAAGGCTGGATAGGTTTTAGCGCCAGCGTTACCCCACCCTCAGAAGTAAATTTAATCGCGTTGCCCATTAAATTAAATACAATTTGCCTAAAGCGCAGCGGCTCACCAAAGTACTCGGGGAAAATGTCATCGTCTATCTGCAACTCAAATTTCAAGGCTTTTTGCTGAGCGGTAGTATTAAACAACCTAACGATACTTTTTAAGGTCTCCGCGGCAGAAAACCATTCATTGTTAAACTCTAATTGGCCGGCTTCAATTTTAGAAAAATCCAATACGTTGTTTACCAAGGCCATTAAGGTATGGCCTGCTTCGTTGCCGGTATCAACAAAGCCTTGCTGCTCTAAGCTTAAGTCGGTGTCTTTAAGGATTTGGTTCATATTAATAATGGCATTTAGCGGGGTACGAATTTCATGGCTCATACTGGCAAGGAAACGGCTCTTGGCTAAACTGGCTGCTTCGGCGTCTTGCCTGGCACGCTCTAAGGATTGCTCAACGGCTTTCTGCTCGCTTAAATCGGTGAAATGCGCAACATAATGCGTCACCTCGCCTTCGCTGTCTTGAACCGAAGAAATGCTTAACCACTCGGGCAATCGCTCACCATTTTTACGAAGATTTACGATTTCACCCGACCACTCGCCCTGCTGTTTGAGATGCAACCACATGTTGTTGAAAAAGGCTTGATCATGCTCACCGGAGCTTAAAATAGACGGTGTTTGGCCAATGGCTTCTTCTTCTGAATAGCCAGTAATTCGGCTAAAAGCGTGGTTTACTCGAACAATTTCTGCGTGTTGATTAGTGATAAAAATGGCTTCGTTGGCGTCAAAAGCTTCAGCGGCTAACTGCAACTCTTGCTCGGTGCGCTTTCTATCGGAGATATCTCGCATAAACGCGGTAAATATTGTGTCATCGCCCACTTCAACCGAGCTAATGGTGAGCTCTGAGAGAAACTCTCGGCCATCTTTATGCAATGCAGGTAATTCTAAACGTTGATTAAGCACCGGGGCTTCGCCGGTTTCTCTGAAGTGTTTCATGCCATTGCGGTGAGCATCCCGAAAGGCCTCAGGCACAATAAAGCTCGCCAGTTCTTTGCCCACCACTTCATCGTGAGTAAAGCCAAAAATACGCTCGGCACTTTGGCTAAACTCCAGCACGTAACCATGGCGATCGGTTGTAATTACTGCGTCCATGGCCGAGCTAATTGTTGCTTTTAAAATCGACTGATTTTGCTCTAGCTCTAAGGCTAATTTTTCTTGTACCTCTATGGCCTGTTTAAACTCTAAATGTGATTGCTCCAACGCGGCAGACATTTTGTTAAAGGCTCGCGAGACTTCTGAGATCTCATCTTTGCCCTTCACATCAAGCTGAATGCCCGGTCCAATTTGCGTAATGGTTTTAGCAGCATCGCGCAGGCCACCGAGTTGGCGGGTAAGGTAAGTGCCAAGCAAAAACGAAAACAAAGCCACTAAGCTAATTTCTAACAGCGCAATGCTTACGCCAAAGGAACTCGCCTCAGAAATTAAGCCGTGTAGGCCGTGATCATAAATGCCAATTTGAATGTGACCATAGAGTTTGTTGCCGATAACAACATCACTTTCATTAACAAATATCTTGTGTTCATGGTCACCAAGATTGGGATCTACCGAAGGATGCTGATGAGGGTCGATTCCGCCTTTAGACAATAAACGTTTGTTCTGGTCTGTAATCACCACATAGGCGACATCTTTTTGCGAGGAAAATTCTTCAGTTAGGCTATCAAGTGTGGCTAAGTCGGTGGTGATAATGGCATTTTTAGTGGTAGACGCAAACAGCGACGACATCATTCTGCCATGCTGTTCCACTTGTAACTCATTTGAATCGTGCAGCCATCCAATGCTGCTATAAACCAATACCCCTAACAATACGGCTTCTATTAGGGCCACGCCGAGAACGGTTTTCGCTTTAAAGCTTAGATTCATCGCGCCTTTCCATGCTTGTCATTAAGGCTAGTTAATGATGTGTATCACCTATACTGAGCTGGCGCACATCGTCCCAATCTTTGTCTTTGGCCACCTCAAAACCTTTCATTTTAAGGCCATCCAATAAGGCTTGCTGCTCAGGTTTATTCTCCATTTCAACCAAAGCTTGCTGAATTTTTTTAACCACCTCTGCTGGCACCTCTGGGTGGGCAGCAATGGCATGAGGTGTATAATCTGGCGACTCCCACAATACTGTCAGTTGGTCAGTAACGTCTGCGTCACCATTAGCAAAAGTGCGCGGAATTCCGCCACCAGCTGGATACAAGCCTGCCGCTACCGCGCGATATACCGAGTCATGCGAACCAACATACTTGGGTACAAACGCAACCCCCTGTTGTTCTAAGTATCCTCGAGTGACTACACTCGCCGCAAAAGCCCGTGGCGCCGGAAAAGCTAAGGTTTTACCATTCAATTGTTGAACATCGGTGATATTGATATCACTATCAGTCCTTACCACTATAATACCATTTAGCTTTTTGTCTTTAGTTTTAGCAAAAGCTTTATATCCTGGCGAAGCAGAAAACACTTGGTAATGAAAAGGGTTCATGTAGGCAAAGTCATATTCACCGTTGGCTAAACGCTTCTCAAACTCAGGAATACTGGGGGCCGTTTTAAACTCCACTTGATAACCACTGGTGTCGCTAACCGCATCTAACACAGGGCTCCACTGCAACGCTAAACGGGTAGCCGATTGCTGTGGCACTATGCCAAAGGTATAGCTTTTTGCTTCAGCACTGCTGCTAATAATCGCCAAGATCACCAGCAAAATAGCCACCAACAACACGGTGACTTTAATCTGCATTTTTCGCTTTGCTTTGTACTGTTTACTCTTAATCTCGAGAAACGCTATATCTGGTTTCTGCTTACTCAATGTGGCTGATGCTCCATTGTTGGTTTGTAATATAAAAAACATATCATACCCTTATCGAAAGTAATTGAGAGTTAACAAGAATTCTTTGCAGCACACGCTGGAAACGAGGAAACAAAATGGTAATTCGTGAGGTTTCTCTCACTAACTCAGATTGCAGGCTGGGATTAAAGCGATCGTTCATCACAACACCGAGTAAACGAATGTCTTCGGTTCGCAGGTCTGCAATGGCAGCTTCAAACGCCGGGCGAGAAGTCACCCCTGCCATCATGGTCATAATGCTGGCATCGCAACCCGCAAGGGCGCGTTGCGCCGAAACGTTGCCACAGTTGTTTTGGTTAACTGCTGAAGTATCAATCAGCACCAATTGGTAACTTTGTTTCCACTGCTCTGTCCATTGCTCAATCACACCCGGTTCTTTTAACGACAACAGCGATACTTTGTCTAAGGGTACTGGCAAATAGTCAATGCCCGATTGCGGGTCTTTAATCATTCCTTGCACCTTGCCTCTGTCCCAGCCTAAATCAAATACGGGTTGCTCAAAGTGACGAGGGTGGTGCAAGTTAAAATCAACCACTAATACGCTACGCCCTGCTCCGGCTGCGCGCCTTGCAATGGCATCTACCAAGGTAGAAACCCCTTCCTCTGGTTGACTTGAGCTCACCCCAATACAGGTGTTTTGTTGAATCGGTAAGCGCTGATAAATGCGCTCCAACTCTTGATAAGTTGACGGTAAATTAATCATAGGAACCCCAACAATGCGCTAATGGTTACAATACGGAATACGTCTTCCATGCCCTGGCGAGCTTTGTGCCAACCGCTTTCTTCGCGTGATGGAATGTACACAGTGTCGCCAGCTCTAATCACTGGCAACATGCCAAAGTCACCGGTTTTAGAGAACTCTAATAGGTTGAAAGTACGCGCTTGGTCTTTACAGCAAGACAGATTTACTACGGTGATTTTCTCTGGGAAACCATCGTTATCTACACCACCCGCTTCGGCTAATAAATCCAACAAGGTCATATCATCGTTAAAACGGTAGCGACCAGGTTTGTTTACCGAACCCAATACCCGCACGGTGCGCTCTTTCTTTTCAGACAACCAGTTGCGGTCTTTTTCAGGAATGTATATAGAGTCACCCGGTACTACGTTTGGTAGCAAAGACTCATCACCCGTTTCGAAGTACATTGCTAAATCTAGCTTTGATACTTGCGAGTGTTTACCGTTGCGGTGACTAATTCGCACATTGCTAATGTCGGCTTTTTCCGACGGGCCATCGGCCGCTGCAAGAATATCCAGAAAGTGCATGCTAGGGTCAAAACGGTAGCGCCCAGGGGCAACCACTTGACCAAATACGTAGATTGAGTCTTCGCTAGCTTGGCGTACCCATTGTGATTTGTTGTCACTTGGGTCATCTGGCAACTGCGGCACCATAATGGTGGTACCCGCCACAATCTGAGGTAAACGCTTATTGCTAATCTTACCCGCTAGGTAAGCATTTAAATCAAAGTTAACCGAGCGTGTATTGCCGTTAGCATCGCTAAACAACACCGTGATTTTAGCCATATCGGCATTAGGTTTAGGCCCGCCAGCATGCGCTAATAGATCCATTAAGTTCATCTCGTTGGCCCACTCAAAGCGGCCTGGGCGGTTTACTTCACCCATTACTTTTACTGCACGGTTTGGTGATACCTTGGTCCACGACTTTTCATTTAAGTCAGTTTTCTCAGGAATAAATATCGCATCACCAGGTGTGATTTTTGGCAGCTGGGCTGTGCGCCCTTCGGTGAACGATTGCAAATCAAAACGTTCAACCGTTCCGTTGCTGCGAATCACTCTGATTTGGCGAGTTTCAGCAAAGCGCGTTGGGCCACCAGAGTTAGCTAATACATCTAAAAATCCAGCTGATTTATTGCCCTCGTATGCACCAGGCTTAAATACTTCACCCATTACATACACCGTATTTGCACCGGCTTTAATCTCTTCTTCTTGCTTGGGCACAAACACGGTAGTGCCGGCACTTAACTGTGGCAACATGTTGCTGTCACCAGTATCTAAGTAGCGCTTTAAGTTAAACAGCTTTGGCTCACCATTAATGATGACGCGAATTTGCTCCACACTGGCATAACGAGTCACCCCACCAGCACGCATTAACATATCCACTAACGAGGCTGATTCTTTATAAGAAAAACTGCCTGGGTTATACACCTCACCAAATACTTTAACTGCGGTACGGTCTTCTGCTGCGTCGCCTTTGTCGTTAAGTGTTTTAGGGTCAAAATCCACCGCGACATTGCCAATTTTTGGCGATGCAGGAACAAACAATACATCTAATGATTCCAGCTCTGGCAATACACTCAAATCGCCAGAATCTAAGTAACGCTTGTAGTTAAATATTTTGGCTTGCTCAAAGCTGTCGCGGCGCAGTTGCATGCGGTCTAACTGCGCGCCAGAACGTAAACCACCAGCGGCTTGAATCGCCATTTGAATGCCAGCACCTTCGGCTAACACCACTTCACCTGGCTGGCCAACAAAACCTAATACACTAATGCGGATACGACGCTCTTCGAGTAACACACGCAAACCGGCTAAATCACGATAAGCTTTAGATAACTCACGCTTAATCTTTTCTTGCATTTGCTGCTCGGTAAAGCCCGATACCATGATTGGACCCACTTCCGGCAGAATTAATCGGCCATTTCGGTCTACCTCAAAGCTTTTATCGAGCGAGGCTTCACCAGGAAGAATAATGCGTACCACGTCACCTGCCTGTACTTGAGGACTAGCCGCGAATGCATTGGCGCTAAACACAATGCTCATAACAAAACCTAGAATCATCCATGCCGCCACAATGCCTTTACATACTTTTGAAGTATTCATGAGCGTGCTCCTTATTGACCACGTTGAGCGAAAAAGTGATTGTCGGCGTCGATAACACTAATGGTAACTCGACGGTTAGAGTGGCGAATCGCGTCGCTTTCGCCTTCAGAATAAGGTTGTGAATCAGCCACTGCTGCTAGCTTAATCTGTTGTTCGTTCATACCCATCTCAGCCATGTAGTCAGCCACCGCTTGGGCGCGAGCTAAAGATAAACGCTGCTTGTAAGCCTCATCACCTTTGCTGTCACTATGGCCGGTAATAATTAACGCTACTTTGCTCGCGGCAATAATTGGCGTGAGATTAGTGAGTTGGTCTTTGTAGGCTGGAGTCAGTTCGCTTGAATCAAAAGCAAACTGATTATTGCTGTTTAACGCGTCGCTAATGCTTACCATTAATTGTGAAGATTGAATGTGGCCTAAGCGGTCGGTTTGGCAAGCACCGCTTTCGGTTACTCGATCTAGCCGCTGCTCAAGCATGTTCACAAAGTGTTGTTGAATTTCGATATCGTTGGCAGCATCAAAGGTTAAGCCACCCTCTAATTCACGAACAATGCGTTGCTGCTGCAAACGAGCCTGAGTAACTGAAGCAGGGAAACATAATTCGGCACCTTCTAACACCAACAAATCTAGCTGATGCTTAACTAATACCGCTTCAAAATGTAGACCGTGTTCTGGGCCTAATTCGCGAAGGTCGGTAGTGCCAGTGTCGCCGTCCATCCAAGCCAATATAGCGTGTTGATGCTCAGCAAAACCACCGCGTCCTTGTTCTGGCCAACTGGTACAAGCTGAGGTCATTGTTAACAATACGGGGATAATAATGCTACGCATGATAGGCTCCTTGAGTCCTGCTTAAGCGGCGATAGAAGGTAAGGTGTCAACACTGTTTGGTTGATTAGGAAGCGTGTCTAACATGGTGATGATGTGGTTAACACGAAGCATCACGAGTAAATCTCGCGGCTGCTGCTGAGCGCCTACAATAATAAGACGACCACCCGCTGCATTAATGCGTTTGAACATAAATACCAACGCGCCAATACCAGAAGCATCTAAAAAATCGACATGTGCCAAATTCACAATAACCAGCTTGCTGGCTGCTTGGTGACAAATGTTTTCAAACTGATTTTTGTGCTGAGCACAAGACTTAGCATCAAAGGCACCATTGATAGATGCTGTTACGTCGCCTTGGTCTGAAGTAGTTAGTTGCATATTCATAATTCGCTCCACAATTCCTGATTCTCAAGACTGTTAAAGCGAGTTCTGTGCCACTTACATATTAGTGATTATAAACAATGGGTTATATGAAAATCGTGAAGTAATACAGTAAATTTAGATGGGGTTAACAGTGCTTTCGCAAATTGCAATTTGGCTAGTTTAGGCTTTAACAGCTAACGCTTAATTAGTGGGCAGTGGCAATTTAGGCCATAAAAAAGCCCGAGCGTTTTGGGCTCAGGCTTGGTAAACGAAGCGGTGTTGCTTAGAGTTTAAACTGGTTAATCATGTCACCCAATTCATTATTGATGGCAGCAATACGCTGGGTTTCGCTACGCTGGCTTTTCCCTTCATTATTGAGGTTTTCTACCATGCCGTGGATTTGGTGCATACTTTTATTAATTTCTTGAATAACAATATTTTGCTCGCTGGCCGAGGTAGATACCTGGCTATTCAATTCGTTAATTTGATGAATAAAGTCACCCAGCTTTTGCAAACTCACCGAGGTTTTATCGGCCTCTTCTACCGTATCTGAGCAGGTATGTTCGGTACTGCCAATAGACGAGACCACTAGGCTAGCTTCTTGTTTCAGTTTGGTTAAGGCCAAGCCGATCTCGCTGGTGCTGGTTTGAGTACGACTGGCGAGTGCTCTAACTTCATCGGCCACCACAGCAAAACCTCGTCCTTGATCTCCCGCTCGCGCGGCTTCAATCGACGCATTAAGCGCTAACAAGTTGGTTTGCTCGGCAATACTGCCAATCACTTCAACAATATTTTGAATACTGGCCGTTTCATTATTCATATTCTCTACGTTGCTAGAGGTTTCATGAATCTCACTGGCTAGGGCTTCAATTTTTTGTTGAGTAGTTTTAATGGTTTGCACCGAATCTTCACCGCTTTGATTGGCCTCATTGGCATATTTGGCTGCGGCTGACGTATTACCTTCTACTAGCTCAGCAGTATTAGATAACTCTTCAATAGCAGCCACAATTTGGGTGGTTTCGTTGGTATGCTGATTAAGAATCTCACTGCTGCTTTGGCTGTATTTATCCAACGTTTCAATACCGTCAGAAAGCTTAGAGCGGGCACTGTTTATTTCTAATAGCATAGTTTGCAACTGTGCGATAAAACCGTTGATACCTTGGGCAATAATGCCAATGTCATCGTCGGTTTTCACTTCTAAACGCTGGGTTAAATCACCACTACCTTGGCCTAGTTCGGTCACTAAATCTCGAAGCTTAATAATCGGCTGGTAAAGCTGATTCAATACAAACAATAGAATAATAACCGATACTAAGGTTGCAACAGTAATAATGGTTGCCACTTTATAGGTGGTTGCTTGCAGGGGCGCAAACGCTGTTGATTCATCTACCGCAATCAACACATACCATTCGTTATCGCCTAGTAAGCTCACTCGTTGGCTGACAAACAACGTTGATTGCTGATTAACATCGGCATACTGAATCGCTTTATCTTGTCCTATCAAGCCACTATAAACCTGCTTAAACACGTCCAGATCAGCAACATTATCCTTTTGCTTCACCCACTCGTTAGTTGAGGCTAATACCAAGCCACTTTTATCAACAACTAAACCTGTTGCACCGGCAATTTCGCTTAAAGAACTCAACTGCTTTTGCAGATGGTCAAAACGCAAATCAGCCATAATCACCCCTTGCTTAATTGGGTGCATCACGCCAACCATTGGCACGCCATCGCTGCGCGTAAAAAACACATCGCTGAGTGATAAAGTGGCGGTCTTTTTAGCGGCTTTATACCATGGACGAGTACGAGGATCGTATTTATCTAAACGCCCCACTCCCTTTGGAAAAGACTCAGAAGCTTTAGATACAAACGAGGAACCATCGTCAAAGCCAATAATCACCTTATACACACCGCCTAAGCGAGCGGTATATTCGGTCATAGCAACGTGGTTACTGGTTATGTTTTTCTCTTGGTATAACTTAGCGAGCTGATTAACCGCGCCGGTTGTGCGCTGGAACGAGGTATTAATCTCTGTAGTTTTCTGTTCAATAGTATGATGAATATCCCTTAACAAACTATTGGTAATCTGATCTTTTAGCAGAGTATAAGAAAGGTAACCTGTTACTAATAAAGATAAAACAAGCATAAAAGTCATAGCCGACAGTAAGCTTGATTTAAAGCCAAAGCGATTCATCCATTTTCACCATTTATAATATTATATATATAACAATACTACTTTTGAGTGACACTTAATGTTAAACACTTCAACAAAATGAAACTCTATGACTCCAGAGTAAATACCTTCTTTTAACGCCTCACAAACATATTTCAACTACAACACACATTCAGCATCTGGTTCGCGGGCATTTTCAGCCAGTAAAGCGGAGATACGTTCAGCCTGCATCGGTTTGTAGAACAAAAAGCCCTGATAAACTTGGCAGCCCTTATCATTAAGAAACGCCAATTGAGCTTGTGTTTCCACCCCTTCTGCAACGGTGCTAAGCTCGAGGTTATTGGCCAAGTTAATAATGGTGGAACAAATTTGGCCGTCTTCAATCGTAGTAGCGCATTCCTCAACAAAAGAACGATCTATCTTTAGTACATCAATAGGTAAACGCTTCAGATAATTAAGCGACGAATACCCCGTACCAAAATCATCTACCGATATCTTCACCGCCAAGGCTTTAAGTTGCGACATCACCTCAATACAACGTTCAATATCGCTCAACAATACGCCTTCGGTGATCTCTAGTTCCAAGTGGCTAGGCTCAATATTCGCCCGTTGGCAAAGCTGTTGAATGTAACTAACCAAGGTACCTGAAACCAAATGCTTACCAGAAATATTTACTGAAATAGGGACTTTACTAATGCCATTAGTCTGCCAGTGCTGAATTAACTCCACCGCTTGAGTAAGTGCCAGCTCGCCCAGTTGAATCACCAAATCAGATTCCTCTGCCAAGGGAATAAACTCGCTAGGAGATATATCGCCTTCTTTGGGATGATGCCAACGCATCAGCGCCTCTAAACCCACTATCTTGCCAGTGGCCGTTACTTGCGGTTGATAGATCACTGTAAACTGGTCACCCTGCTCAATGCCCTTAGCCATCTCTTGCTCATAATCAAAGCTACGGGCGGCTTTATGGGCCATTTCAGGTTCAAACATTTGAAAATTGTCACGACCACGCTGCTTGGCATAATACATGGCAATATCGGCATGCTGAATTAACTGCTCACTGGTGGTTTTACCTAACTCGGCAGGCGCAATGCCAATACTGGTTGGAATATTAATCATTCTCCCTTCTAGCTCTACCGACTCACGCATAACAGTAAGAATGTCGTGAGCTTTAGTACGCGCCTGTTCTTCACTCACTGCGCCAGAAAACAACACCACAAACTCATCGCCCCCCCAGCGAGCAATCACATCGGTAGTTCGGGTAACACTAATTAAGCGCTTAGCAACTTCTCGCAGCAATTCGTCCCCCGCGTTATGGCCAAGGGTATCGTTAATTTTTTTGAAGCGATCTAAGTCCATAAAAAATAAAACAATATCTTCTTTGGTATGTTTTGATCGTTCAATCACTTCCTGTAAGCGCCCCATTAGATAAGTGCGGTTATATAAGCCAGTGAGAGGGTCGCTATATGCTAGCTGTTTAAGTTTATCTTGCAGCTTGAGCTGCCGAGTGACATCGCGAATATGCAGGGTAAACTCGTTTCTTATCTCGCTTCCTAAGCTGGCACCTGTAATGGCAATTTCAGCAGGAAATTTATCTCCAGAGTTTCGGGTTAAGGTAATCGCGTTACGCCGATTGCGTAGCAAACCTTGTGAGGTAGAAAACTTGTGCTCCAAACTTGCTTTTACCGCTGGTTGGTCTTGCTCCAAAATAAACAAATCAATAAAGCTCTTGCCGCTGACTTGCTCCTTTAGAAAGCCAAAGATACGCTCCGATGCAGGGTTAAATTCTATAATTTTCCCCATCAGATCCACGGTAACAATGCTGTCCATCGACGAATCTAAAATCGCACTTTTACGCTTTTCACTGGATCTAAAGTCATTTATTGCCGTGTCGCGTTTAGAAATTTCTACACTTACGCGCTCAATCACTTGGTTATATTGGGTGGCAATTTGCCCTACTTCGGTAAATGGCTCTACTGGCACTGGCTCAGAAAACTGTCCTTGGTGTTGCTGCTGATGCATAGAGCTTAATAAATCAATAAGCTCGGTAGATGCGCGGTGCTCACTCACGTTCATGCCTTGTCGTTCTTCTTCGGCATTCACCCGCAAAGGAAAAAAGCGATTAAGGACGTAAAGCACAACAAAACTCAAACCAAAACTGTATAAACCAATAGCCGCTATGCCATAAATCTGAGCTGTAATTTGCTCGCTACGGCTTAAACCTGTGCCTAGCATGTCTACATCAGCAAAAATACCAACAGCCAAAGTTCCCCAAATACCAGCGAACAAATGGACAGGAACGACGCCTAATGCGTCGTCAATTTTTAAATGGTCAATTAGCTGCGTACCTAAATACAACACAGCCCCAGCAATAATGCCGATCAGTAAAGCATAGCGAGGCGAAACAGCATGACAACCGGCGGTAATTGCCACTAAACCAGAAATGATTCCATTTAGAATAAAACCCACATCCACGTAACGTTTTACGCTGTAGTGAAAAACCGAACTCACTAAGCCAGCCCCTGCTGCTGCCAAACAGGTGTTAAGAATAATGCCCGGTACTTGCTGGTTAAGCACCAAGGTGCTACCTCCATTAAAGCCAAACCAACCGAGCCAAATAAGCAATGCGCCAAGTACCGACATGGGCAGGTTATTACCAACTGGCAAAGGTTTGTCACTATCAAATCGACCGATTCGTGGTCCAATCACCAACACCGCAGCAAGAGCAACGTAGCCCCCCACTGAATGAACCACTGTAGAGCCGGCAAAATCGACAAAACCCAGATGCTCAAGCCAACCTTGATTGCTTGCTTGGTAGACCGATGCCCAAGCCCAGTGACCCGTTACCGGATAAATCACGGCACTGATCATTATTGCTACGGCCAAATAGCCCATAAAAGACATGCGCTCCGCCACTGCACCAGATAACAAAGTGGCAGCGGTACCGCAAAACATCATTTGAAATAGAAAGAAACTAATTTGAAAGGCGGATTGCTGCTCACCAAAGAAAAAGTTACTCCCGCCCAACCAACCATGAGTAGAGTCACCAAACATGAGAGCGAAACCAAATGCCCAATAAATGAGTGCAGCAATAACAAAATCGGAGATATTTTTTGCCGCAACATTAATGCTGTTCTTACTGCGAATTTTTCCGCTTTCTAAACATAGAAAACCGGCTTGCATTAAAAACACTAAAAATGACGCGATCAACAGCCAGGAGTAGTCCATTACTTACCCTCATCGTATCGAGCTAGGTTCAGAATAAATCCTAATCTAGCAACAGAAAGCGGCATCCTAGCCGCAAGGTAATGCATATTTGCTTACATTTATCTGTTCAGTATCCATACAATAATACAGCATAGCAAGAGCAAACTGTGCAGCTAGATCTTCATAAGTTGCTGTAAAAGAAGCCAATATTAACAAACTAATTGTTAGTAGAAACAGTCTAGAAAACACTGACTCAAAGCAAAAAACCAAGCATTTCTTCATACTTAGCGAAAAATACAGGTTTTTAACAACGCAAGCAGCAAACGCTCGAAGATTACCCTACTGATTAATTGCTCTATTACAGCCTTATCACTGCCCTTTACCAGCCACTACCACCCATATTGTTTTTATTAACACTCCCATATCTTGTATTAACCAACTACCACACTGGCTTAGGCTTAAGGCATAACAATGGTCATAAGCTAGCTTTTGTTTTACGTCTTCAATACTTGAGTCATAAGCTAAATTCACTTGTGCTAGACCAGTGATTCCTGGTTTAATGCCTACCGTGCGTTCGCTATAAAAGGGAATGGCTTGCTCCAAGCTTTGATAAAACACTGGGCGCTCTGGGCGCGGCCCTACCAAAGACATTTCACCTTTGAGTACGTTGATTAACTGCGGCAATTCGTCGATGCGTGTTTTACGGAGAAACTTACCTACGCGAGTAATTCGGCTATCTTGCTTGGTGGCCCACACCGCTCCACTCACTTGCTCGGCATCACTGCGCATACTTCTAAATTTATAAATATCAAATAGCTGCACATAGTCTTTAGTGATTAGCCCTACTCGGGTTTGCTGGTAAAACACAGGCCCCTTTGAATCTAGCTTTATCGCTAAGGCCATTAGCGGAAATAAGGGACTAAACACAACCAGTAATACACTGGCGCCCACTATGTCGAAAAACCGTTTGCCTGCACTAACCCATGGACTAACAAAACATGTTAAACGCTTTTTCTTAAGCTTTTTAGCCACATAATCCACACAGCCCAACATGCTAGAAAAATGGCCTTCGACTAAATAGTTAAGGCTACCGATGGCACCAGGCAACGTCAGCTTAGGCAATATTCTTGGCAACATGGCAAGGCTGTAACCTAACAGTTGCAAGGTAAAGAGTACCGCGAACACGGTAGATTGAGTGCTTAATATCATTGCACCAAAGAAGCTAGTTAACATAAACAAAGGAATGGTTACGCGTAAAGCCTTGCCCGAGAAGAAAGTAAAAGCCACACCTTTAAAACGCGGTAACAACATATGACGCAAGCGAATTAATTGCTGCAAGTTACCGGCACCAATGCGTTTTCTGCGACTACGATCTTGGCTATCGGCCGCATGCTCAAGCTCCAAGGCGCGAATATTGGGCTCGTATATGGCGCGGTAGCCTTGCGCTACAATATCCATAGGAATAACAAAATCATCGTTAATGGTGTCTTCAGGCATACGTCTAAATAGCGATTTGCGAATTAGATAAAATGCCCCATGAGCGCCTAGTGGCGCGCCCATTTCTGCTTCACAACGTTTCACTTCGCGCTGATAGTTCCAATATGCCTGCTCACCTACCGAACCAGGGCTAAGCAAGTGATAATAACCACAAACCACACCAACATCGCTTTGCTTAAATTGGCTTGCCGCAATCAGCATGGCATCTACCGAGATAAGGGCTGATACATCCGACAAGGCCACGATGTCGGCTTTGCTTTGACTGATGTGCTGATTTAATACCGCCACCTTGCCTTGATTTTGTAACTGCTCACAGACTTCTATTTCAAAACTGCAAAAAGTGAGCTCTTCCAAACACGCTCGCGCTTCTGCAGCCGTATCATCAGTGCAGCCATCGCAAATAATCTTAATCGTTAAACGGTCGTCTGGGTAATCCAGCGTGGCTAGGTTAATTAACTTAGCGGCAATGTAATCTTGCTCGTTGTAAGCCGGAATCAACAACTCAATAAGCGGTAACTGAGCATCGTCTTCGCAATGGTGATATTTACGCACTACTGAAACAGGTACCGCCTGCGCTGGCTGTTTATGCCCTTTACTGAGAAGCTTAAGCAATAAAGGATAAAGTGCATGATGATAAACCACCAAAAACATCGCGATGAGGGTTAAGTAAATGAGAATATTCATAATTATGCCCTTATAAGTAACGATGACGGAGTGCAGCGTAGTTACGCGCGGTGGTGCGTAAATCACCAGACTGCTTAACAAACTGGCGCGGGTTGCCAGTAGCTGGCTTTTCCAACTTTTTCTCTAAAGCTTGGGCCATAGCAAACGCTGAACCCGGCTCAACTAATGTGCCGGTGCGAGGACATAAGGCTTCAGTAGATGCGCCAACATTGGTCACAACAGCGGGGACCTCACAAGACTGCGCTTCCAAAATCACCAACGACAGACCTTCGAAATATGAAGGCAAGCAAAACAAATCTAAGCTTTGGTAAAAACGTGGCATTGACTCAATCGAACCTAAAAAGTGCACCCGTTCTTGTAAGTGCAAAGATTCAACCAATTGTTCTAATTGCTTACGTTGGCTGCCATCGCCGGCAAATGCTAAATGCACATCTTCGGGTAAAAACGATAACGACTCGATCAATACTGCTTGGCCTTTTTCCAGTTCCAAGCGGCCTGCACAACCAATTAAACGAAAATGCTCTGGTAAACCCAGCTCCCGACGAGCCACTACTTTGCTACCTGGCGCAAAATTGCGGGTATCCACACCGTTTTTAATCACCTGCACTTTTTCATCATCAAAACCTAAGGCTGCTTTTAACTCACCAGCCACTAAGTTGGCGTCGGCGACCAGCATGGGTTTAACAAATTTGAGTGCGGCAGCTTGTACCAAGCGGCGGCGTTGCTGGCGTAAATGCCATGCATCATGTTCGGTATGAATCACTACTTTCACGCCAGCTAAACGTGCGGCTATGCCACCATAAATAAGCGGGCCAATATGGTGGGTATGCACCACAGGCACTGCCCAGCGGCGAAACAAGTTAACCAACTTCCACAAGGTTGAAAGTCGAAAACCCGGCTTTTTGTCTAAAAACATCAAGCGGTCAGCAAAGGGGCGAAGGCGCGGCCATGCCGCCAGTGCTTCTTCTTTGTTGCCTTCCAGTGAGATAATTACCCCCTGCTCATGCGTCTCTTCCATCCGTTGTAAATCTAAGGCCATGGTTTCTATGCCACCGGGCTGTAAGTGCTGTACGACTTGGATCCAAATACTCATTAGGTAATCCTCTTTAATGCGATTCATTAAGCGGAGGAATACGGCTTAACACCGACACTCCAGCTATAGCTTCAATATCTTTAATGGTGCGTAAACTTGAATCAGTTAACTCAGCAATCATCGCTAAGCTGATACCAATAGCAATGCCACCCACAAAACCAGCAACAACAAACATCCATAATGGCAAGGTAGACGGACCACTAGGGGTATAAGCGCGGTCAATAATTTTGATTCGGTCTGCTTGCTCAAACACACCTAATGCTCCGGTGACTTGCGCCATTTCGTAGCGGGTTAACATGTTTTCATATAGGCTGCGTTTCACTCGCAAATTGCGATTTAGAATACGGAGTTGTTTCTCTTGCTCACCCACCGAGCCAATTTGTTGCTGTATAGAATTTGCCAAACTTTTTAATTGCGATACCTCTGCTGCTAAGGCGTCTACTCGCTGGCGAGCAATCATTAAGGCCTCTACTTGCACAATTAGCATTTCACCGTTGGATTCAGTAATTGAGATTTGCTGCTGTAATAAGGCAGAACTATCGGTTTTACTTACCGCAGATTCCGGCAACGCGAGCACTTCTTCTCGCTCTTGCTCCAAATGGCGCAGTACCCGTTTAATCGCCAAAACTTTAGAGTGCCCCTCGGTGTAGCGAGACATGAGGGTGGCCAGCTCAGCACGATTAAGCACAATTTGTTCTTCTAAGCGGGTTAACACAGGATTAGTACGAGATAACTGTTGGTCAATGCTGCCTAAGCTTTGCTTAGCGCCCGCCAATTCGGCCTCGCGTTCAATTAAGCGCTGGCGCACTCGCGATAGTCGCTCTGTATTTGCAGCATGTTGCTCGGGCAAACCATCAGAATGTAACGTGCGATAATTCGCTAACGCTTGCTCTGCTTCTTCAAGCTCTATGCTACTGGTACTTAAGTGCTCGCGAAGAAAACGCTCAGACTCTTGAATAGACGAGCGCTCAGGGGCTAAAAGTTGCTCAATAAAATGTTTAGACACCGTTTCTAATAACTGACTCATGCCCTGCGGAGTGGTTGATTTGTAATCAATTCGAATCAAATCCTTACCCACTTGGCGAACCGTTAAGGCCGACGATAAACGCGCAATCACTTGTTCTTTACGCTGCGGGCTGTCGGTTTCAAACATCAAGCCTTGCTCAATAGCCACTTCGCTCAATACGTGGCGACTATGCAACAAGGTGGTCAGCGCTTCCATTCGGCCTTCTACATTGGCCGATACGGCTAAATCTTCTAAAAATGGATTAAGACTGGCAGTTTCCTGCACCAACATACTGGTATGCGATGCATATTGTTTGTCCGACATTAGTGACACAACAGCCCCAGCAATCGGCATCAATAGAATAGGTAGAGCAATTAAGTAACGTCGACGCCATAGGGCATCAACAATTAAATATATTCTTGGTAGTAATTCGCCCATTGTATTCTCCACTTGATTCAAGCTTTGAATAGCGAATTCCGTACCAACAATTTTAGTTTTTAATTATCAGTAACTTAGGGGGAAAACATGTAGAGGGAAAAGACCAGTTGCATTTTGCAATGGCAAAACTAGCCTAGGGGAAAAAGTGAAGGGGAAAATTAAAACCCGTTAAACCTAGGCTGCGTTTTTTTCGAGTAAAGCCATTAACTCCCAAGCGCTATTGCCAGCACAAACGAAATCATTAACATTATGATGCGAAGCGGCTGATTAAACACCTTGTTACTTGCTTCCATTAAGAGCCACGCAATATTTTTTCCATTGTATGCCCCTTAGCAAGTTCATCGACTAGCTTGTCAAGATACCGAGCTTGTTGCGTAATAGGGTTTTCTATTTCTTCAACTTTATAACCACAGATCTTTCCGGTAATTAAGCTGGAGTTAGGGTTAACCATGGCACCAGAAAAGAACTCCCCAAATGTAGCAGAACCTTCGATATGGGCTTTTAGCTCGGCTTCACTATAGCCAGTAAGCCAACGAATCGCCTGATTAAGCTCTTCAGTAGTACGCCCTTTCTTTTCTACCTTTGCCGCATAAAGAGGGTAAATCTTTGAAAAAGTCATTCCTGCGATTTGGTCATCTTGTTTTTGAGTAGTTTTCATTTTTTGCCTAGAAATTCAGTCCGATATATCGGACAACCTTGTAATAGCATCTCTATAGTGCGCATGCTGATTTATTGGGATTAACACAAATACTCATTTATCATGTTAGCCCTTACAAAATATACATCACTAACTTTATATCTGAGTACGTTAGCTTAATAATTGAGTTTTAGGTGAGCAAAAGCAATCGGGAAAAAGCTTGATAACGTTAAACCACAGTCCCTTATCATCAGCGTACTGACGTTTGCCAATAATCATAAAGCTTTTCGATATCTGACGAACACATTAAGCCCATCGCATTTTGAATTTGATCGTCGCTCCACTCCCACCATTTCATCTCTAAAAGCAGAGATATCTCAGTTTCTGTAAACCTGTAACGTATAAGTTTCGCAGGATTTGAAGCAACTATTGAATATGGAGCCACATCTTTCGTAACAACTGCACGACTGGCGATAACCGCACCATCTCCCACAGATACGCCACTCATAATCATGGCTTCAGTGCCAATCCATACATCGTTACCAATAACCGTGTCACCCGAACGCTCAAAACCATCTTTAGCATTCGAAAAATTTTCATTATCTTGGTAGAAAAATGGAAATGTGCTGACCCAGTTGTTTTGATGCCCTTGATTTCCTGCCATCATAAATACAGCACCAGAGCCAATCGAGCAGTAACTTCCGATAATTAACTTATCAATATCAGTTCTATCTGGTAGCAAGTAACGAGCACAATCATCGAAACTATGATTATGATAATAACCAGAATAGTAACTGTGTTCACCGACAATGATATTTGGGTTCGTGACTTGTTCTTTCAACGTTTTACCCACAAAAGGGCTTTCAAAATAGTTGTTCAACTTGATTCCTTTTGGAAGCTTATAGCCATAGCGATCCCCAGAGAAAGTATCGACCTTCTGCGTTTATCGTGGCTTATTTAAACTAGGGCCACGCTGTTAGAGGCAAAGTCATAACTGAATTAGAGATCGACATGGCCGCATCTAACACATTTTCATTGGACTAGATGTTAACAAAGAGACGACTGATGTCGCTTATTGTTTTGATAATTCGAGTGATGAGCCTATTTTCCATGGCACCATCCCCCCATATCTGTTCTATCAATAAACTTATAAAAAATACAAAGGTTTGGCTACCCATCTCTAGGTAGTTTATGAAGCGGTGGCTTTTGGCTATACCGCCACTTAGTGAAACATGATATTGAATGCCCCACCCTTATCTTTAAGGCACTTGGTGATAAGGTTAAACCAACAAGTGCGATGCCATGCTCAATTGTTACCAAGCAACACAACAAAACGTTGACCTTATTCTTACCCGGAAAGTACTCCTTAAACTAACAACGAATATCTAAACTTTGGCTCTCTAATGGCTGCTCGTGTGGCGTCCATACATCTTTTATCTGTGGCCAGCCCCAATCCGTCATTGCCACATCTTGTAATACATTCTGAAAACGTAGCGACTGCCAATGGTGGAACAAAGGTAAGCACCAATATTCACTCACCATGGTGTTAGCTACTGCTGCCATCTCAGAGAAATAGTCTTGTAGATGATGGTTTGCTCGCACTTGTTCGAGTTGTCCTTGCATCCACTGCCAATGTTGCTGGCCTACGCAATGCTTTATGAGTGGGTCGTTAAATAGCCAACGAAAAGCCGAGGCTGGGCGATTGTCATCGAGGTTATAACTGGTAATCACTATATCTTGTATCAGTGCTCCGTGGTGAGCAGCTTGATTCAGCTCGGCGTAAGAGTAAGCACTTAACTCAGTGCTTACGCCTAATTGTGACAATAGCTGAGCAATCGTCTCGGCATATAATTGCAAATCATCGTGCTGGTAGAAGCCAATGCTTAACTGAGCAGGCAGCTCTACTTCTTCTGCATCTAGGCTAAAACAATCTGGCCAAATATCTAGCAAGCTTAACGCCGGCTCTAGCGCTAAGCTTTGTAAGCTTTTCTGTGCAACATCCAGAATTTTTTCTGGCTGTAAATAACCCGCTAACCAGCGCCGTTGGGCATAGTTAAGTGAGTTATTTTGTTGATTAAACAGCAAGTATTGGCAACCAAATTCTAAACGTTGCTGTACATGTTGTTGCTCGCCACTATCGTTGTTAGCAAAGGCATATTGCCCTTCTTTAATGCTGGTACTTCGCTCAACAAACCAAATACTTACCTCATCAGGTAAGGCACGGTAGCCATGATAAGCTTGGTTAGCCCGCAAATGTAAGCGCTGAGAGTTATGGCTAACCAACTCAAACGGACCAGAGCCTATAGGTTCTTTATCATTGGTGTGGGTTTTGGCTAATTGATGTGCCGGCTGAATAGAATACTTAGGATCGGCCAATAAGCCGGCAAAACCTTTGTCACTGCGTGACAAATTGAACTCGATGGTTAAAGGGTTTAGTGCCCGAATGGTAGCAACATGTTTCAGTTCTTGGGCATATTGTTGATCATCCATTAAAGCTGAAAACAAATTGACAATTGCGGTGGCATTAATCGAGCTACCATCATGAAATTGTAACTGCGGGCGAAGATAAAAACAGTAGCGAGTAGCTTGGTTATCCACTCGCCAATGGTGGGCTAAATCACTACTAATTACTCCTTCAGCGTTACAGCTTACTAAGTTGGCATAGAGCTGCCGAAGTAAAAAGCGTTCGCTATTTCGCTGCAACAAATGCGGCAAAATAGGAGAGAACTGGCGGGAATAGGTTAACTGTAGATTAAGTGTACCATCGCGATGACTAGCGCCAGAGGTAGCAATCAGCATACGGCCAAACCATTGCTGGTCATGGTTTAACAATCCAAGCGCAGCGCTGTAGTCACCCAAAGCAATTTGCTGTTTAGCTAGGCTTTGCCTTAGATCGGTTTCTGTAAACTGCAACTGCAAGCTAGAGCGCTGATTGCGACCAACACTGGGCTGCCAGCTTAGCCAGCCTGCGTCGGCCATTTGCTTTAACAACGTGCGTGCATGCCGTGGGCTAGTGCTCACCGCCGTTGCAATATCGGCCAAGGCTACTTTTACTGGCTGCTCAGTACCAAATTGAATGAGTTTTAAGTAGTACCTAAATAATTTAAGTTGTTGCAAAACCCTCACCTATATTTTCATAGCTCTTCCCTATTTTACGCAATAGTTTGAAGTATTCACGATTTACCGATTAAAAAGAGGCATAAAAAGAAAAATAAGGAACAAAATTAAGAAACACCATCTGTTTTTAATTCCGCGATTAACGCGCAAACTATAAGGGTATCAACAACCAGTAATAGAGGAACCAACTCATGACCAGCGTAAACATACATGCCAACAACCAGCAGCTAAACCAATACCGTTGCCAGGTAAGTCATTTAAACAGTGCAGCTCCCAAAGCAAAGCTAAAACGCAGCGTTATCAAAGCTGCTTCGCCAGCCACCATGGCGCAACATACTAAACATAGTGCTTTGCAAAGCCAAAGCCCGCTGGCTCAAGCTGCGCTGCAATCAATGCTGAGCTTATGCCAATGGGATGTAATGAACCTAAACGAGCAAGATTATAGTGAACACTTTTAGCTCACTAACTTAAACTTGCCTACATTACTTTCTTGCTGGTTAGACAGCGCGTTTAAGCGCTGTCCTTCCGCGGCAAGGGTATCTAACGTTAGGCTGTTTTCTTTAGCTTGCTGAGCCAGTAAACCCATTTCTTGTGTGATACTGGCAGCACCTTCTCGCTGCTGCTCGGTGGCAGTATTAATGCTATGCGACATATCGCGAAGCTTTTGAATATCTTTACTCACCGCCGTAATCGCCTCTGACAACTCACTGTTTAAGTTAAGTGTATCGCCCATTTTGCTGCGGCTTTCACCCATTAACTGCATAGAGGTACTCGCTTGTTCTTCTAAACGCGCCATGACTTTAGCTATTTGCTCGGTTTGCTCGCCACTGCGCTTAGATAACATTCTCACCTCATCAGCGACCACTGAAAATCCGCGCCCATATTCCCCAGCACGAGCCGCTTCAATAGCCGCATTTAATGCCAGTAAGTTGGTAGCGTCTGCGATTGATTGAATCACTTCTAGTACTGTTTTAACGTCGCCAATATCTTTCAGTAAACTTTCCATTGCCCCATGAGTGCTATTGATGTGCTGATCTAAGGCTTGAATAGTTTGCTGGTTTTGCTGCATAACCGCGGTACCACTTTTCAATCGTTTATCGGCGGTCTCTGTTTGCTGGAAAGAGTCACTCGCAATGCCGGCGATTTCTTGGCTGGCATTAGCCATTTGCTCAATCGCCGAGCTAACACTGCCTAAACTAGTATTTTGATTGTCGTTTTTACCTTTAATGTCACCGGTAATACTGGCGTTACTGGTGGCCATAGTTTCTAGTTCGCTAGTCACTTGAACGATTTCACTCAATGAATGATTGGTATTTTTTGCTACCTCATTCACCCAGCCAGCCACTTTAGCAAACTCCCCGCTCCATCCCTTTTGCATATGCAAAGTAAAGTCGCCGTTCGCCATCGCGCGGGTTACCGTTGCTAAGTCGTCAATCGGCCGCTTAATCAAGCGATTGATTGAAATACACGAACCAACTGCAACCAACAAAGCAATAATACCGGCAATGCTGGCGCTAACGCTTACCTTTGTAACGAGCTGCTCAGCATCATTCACCATTTGTGTGCTTTGCTGGTCAATACTAGTAACCAAATGTTTTAGTTCAACTATTTGAGCCTTGATATCAGCTTCTAGCTGGGTACGCTTTAGCCCAACTTGTTCAATGCTTTGCTGGTTTTTAAGCACCCTAGATAACAAACCTTGTGGCTCATTTACATGCTTGATAAAAAACGCCCAGTTACTTGTGATGTCTGCATGCTTAGTAATAGATTCCACTTCAAAGCCAAGGTCGTCAAAACTATTCGCTAAGCGCTTGGTGCTGGCACGAATCGTTTCCAATAATTTAGCAATGGCCGCAGGACTGTCTACAGATACCAACTCAAAGCTCTTTAATTGCACCCGCTGAGATGAAGACATATAGCTTCGATAAATGTCGCGAATATATTGATCTTCTAAGGCGTAAGGCTCTACTTGATAGCCCATGTCGTTGTATAACTCGGTAGACTGCAAAACAAACTGGCTAAATATTTTCTTTAACTCAGCCTCTTCGGTATAGCTTTGAGAAAGCGCTTGGTAAACCAGAGACAATTCCTTATCCAAGTGCTCTATCATTTGTCGAGAAGACTCAAAACCAGTGGCGGCGTTAGTTTGCTGTTGCACTTGTGAACGAGTGACCGCTTGCGCCAGTAATTGCTCAGTGCTATCGCGCAACAGTTGCCAATCGGCATAAAGAACATCAAGCTGGGACTGGTCTTTTGACGTGAGAATGGCCAGCACTAAGTGATTCATTTGCAAATAGGCAGCTTCGGCATCAGAGGCGTTTTGCAAAGCAACTAACGAATGACTAGCCAATTCCTGATTACGATTTTGAATGGTATTTAAGCCAATAATGGCAATTAAAATGGCGGTAACAAAGGTACTCGCGATCACCGCAACTACCGTTACTACCTGCCTAGGAATGGACATTTTGCGTAAACGACCAATAAATGAAAAAACCTGAAAATTTTTAAACATGCTGTACCCCATAACCAACATCACTTTCCGTAGCGCTGATAGCAACTTAGCGAGGGTAAACATTTTCAGCAATCAGATTTACGTTTTTTTATGGTTGCGATCAATAATTATCAGGTAATTCATAATGGCTTTATTTTTATATTTCAAGCTTTTGATTTAATTAATAAAAATCTAAATTCTCAAAATAACTTGAGTTAAGCAAAACTGTTGCTCAACTCTTACTCAATACCGCCGATATAGAAAGAGTTAAAGGGATTTAATCGGAGAACAGCAGTGTCGATAACGTCAATCAACTCAGCAGCAAGTAATGCATACATGGCTCAGGCAAAAGCTAAACAAACGCCCGTTATGGATAAACCGGTTGAGCCTAAGCAAGCACAGCCCACTATGCCAGAACCGTTAAAAACAGATAAAGCAGAAGAAGACAGCAGCGTAAAATCTTTTGCTTATGGCGCACTAGGCATGGACAAGCCTAATGAAGTAGAAGAAAACGAAGATGGTGCTTATACCGCAGGCCAAGTGCTTAAAGCCATTGGAACGGTAGGCAGCATCATCGCCATTATGGTGTAAATTACTGGGTTTTAAGCGCCCAGGTTGTTTCTCGATGTTGCTCTGGATGACGCGGAACCAAGAATGAAAACGCCAGTGAAGCTACAGCAATAGCAGCGCCAAACCAAAATACTAACGACGGCGAATATAACCAAACAAAACCTAATAGTGCAGGCAGTATTACTGCTGCTATATGGTTAATGGTAAAACTCACCCCCGCTGAACTAGCAATATCTGCTGGATCGGCAATTTTTTGAAAGTAGCTCTTAATCGCAATTGCCATTGCAAAAAATAGATGGTCGATAATATACAATCCTGCCGCCCACTCTGCTGTTTCTACCAAAGCATAACCGCCAAAAACGAACACCAAGCCAGTGTATTCAATCATTAATGCTCGGCGTTCACCAATATGACCAATCAGCTGGCCAATTTTACCGGCAAAGATAATGTTCAGAACTTGGTTAGCAAGGTAGAGTAAGGCAATCTCTGATACTGAATACCCAAACTTTTCTACCATTAAGAAACCAGCAAACACCACAAAGATTTGCCTGCGCGCGCCGCTTAAAAACACCAAGGTATAAAACAACCAATAACGCTGGCGTAAAATCAGCCTTTTATGTTGCTCGTGCTCGGCGGTGTAATGCGGAAAACGCAAGGCAATAAACAGTACCGCTAATATGGTAATGCCGCCAAACAAGGCGTACAGCGACACATACTCAAACTCACTGTATTCCAGCAATACCCACAACAAACTATAAGCTAATACCGCCGCAGCACCTTTAACCGCAAGGGCCTTCCCCATAAAAGCGGGGGTTTCGGCTTTAGGTATCCATTGCAAAGTAAGCGATTGATTCACTGTTTCAAAATAGTGAAAACCCACCGACATTAAAACGGTAGTAAAATACAAGCCATATACACTGGGGAAAAAGCCAGTAAGCGTAATACCAATAGCCAGCACCAATAAACTGATCAAGGCAAAGGTTTGCTCTTTAAGCACTAGCAATACAAAAATGGCAGTAAAAGCCAAAAAGCCCGGGATTTCGCGAAGGCTTTGCAAAATGCCAATTTCGCGCCCTGTGAATTGCGCCACTTCAATGGCAAAGTTATTTAGCAATACCATCCAAATCGAGAAGCTAAACGGCATTAAAAATGCCATCATCAACAGCAATTGCTTTTTAGAACGTTGCATCATAATCCTTTAATTCATCAAACAAGCGGGCTTAACTGAGCTCAGAAAATGCCAAACGAAGACCAAAACCAGCAAACACTCCACCTAACGCGCGGTTTAGCCAGCGCTTAGCCCCTTGGCTGGTTTGCACTCGATGAGAAATAGACGCACTCAGCCATGCCAATATATGCCCCCAAATCATCGCATTAAGGTTAAACACCAAGCCCAACACAATAAAAGCTAAGGCTTTATTGGGCTCAGCTGCATCAATAAATTGGGGAACAAAGGCCAAGAAAAACAACGCCACCTTTGGGTTTAGACTATTGGTAAGAAAGCCTTGGCGAAATATTTTTGCGTAACCCGTACTACAGAGTGGTTCGGTTTTAGGCTGGCTTTGCTCTTTACGTAAAGCCATTGAAAGCCCCATGTACAAAAGATAAATACAGCCAACCACTTTTAACACGGTAAAGGCCGCAGCAGAACTCGCCAGAATGGCAGAAAGCCCAAATGCAGCAGCACTAATATGTACAAATGTTCCTGCGCCAATGCCAAAAGCCGCTACCGAGCCGGCTTTAAAGCCTTGGCTAGCGCTGCGTGCAACAACGTATAGAGAATCGGGACCTGGAATGAGATTAAGCAGTATTCCCGACACCACAAATAACCAGAAATCATTAATGCCTAACATTGCTACTACTCCGTTAGCTTTGTGCGCCATGTGGCCTAGCTCACAAGATTAACACGGAGTTTGTTTAATACGTTAAGAGGAAATGCCCATTTAGTTTGGCAAAAACTGGTAGAAAGTTTGGTGAGTAGATGGCTATGCCAGCGATAGTACTAAGTATGCTTAACGCTTAAAGGGCTGACGACCGAATTGATAGAAAGCTAAGGCTAAGCAAGTGAAAACCGCTTAGCCTAAGCAATAATTATAAAAATTTAGCCGTTCGACTAAAGATAAAAGGCTTCAACAGTGCCTTTTAGCGTCACCATTAACGGCTGGCCACGACGGTCTAATGCCTTAGGAGACGGAATTTTTACCCAACCTTCGCTAATGCAGTATTCCTCAACATTAAAATGCTCTTTACCGTTCAGTTTAATACCGATGTCGTGCTCAAACACTTCCGCTACATGGTGCGGGCTGCGAGGGTTGCCTGACAGGCGATCAGGTAAAGTAGGTTGTGATTCGTTATTGCTCATGGCTTGGGCTCAAGGTAAATAAAAGTGCGTCATTGTAGTCAATATAGGGAAAACGCTCAACAGTAACGCTGAGGCTTTTAGGTGCAATCTATCGTTTGCCCCACACTAGTTTTCAGCCGAAAACTGCCACCTCCTGAGATCTTAGCTTGGGCTATGCGCGTGGGTTTTGATGAAACTCTATAACGTTTTTATCTGGGTCTCGTACAAATAGCATCACCGCGCCACTATCCATAGTAATTGGCCCTTCGCTGATTGAAATATTTTCACTCTTCAAAGATGCCTCTACCGATTCGATATCAGAAACGGTTAAGGCGACATGGGTATAACCAGGGTGTTTTTCTGGCACATCCATCAGTACATTGTGCAAAACGCCTGAGTTGGCATTGAGGATGAAGTTAATGTTAACCCCTGATGGGTGTTCCATAATAGCAACAGGCTCTGGCCCTAGCGGGCCGATTAAAAATACGAAGCCAAGCTTTTCGTAAAATGCTCTTGATTGCTCAAGATCCTGAACTCTCAACCCTAGATGATTAATCCCTGTAATGTCTTTCACAATAACTCCCTAAGTAAAAATAGACACCTTACGCCCTCGCCCAACAAACACTTTAGGGAGTATTTTAAACGGTAAAATATAAAGGCAAGCCGCTTCACTATGCAGTATATAGCTGCACACAGTTACGCCCATGTTCTTTGGCTAAATACAGCGCTTTATCAGCTTGTTGAAGGGTTTCTTTTAGCGCTTGGTTACGTAGGCTGCTAGCCACACCAAAGCTGGCGGTACAGCTAAAAGATGTTTCACCAACAATAGGAATAATATGTTTGGATACACGCTCTCGCATCCGCTCGGCAGCCTGTTGAGCGTGTTCTAGGCTGGTATTTGGCATGGCAATCACAAACTCTTCGCCGCCAATCCGTGCAAACAAATCTTGTTCGCGGCAAATAGCTTTTACCTCTTTACTGATTTCAACCAAGCACAAGTCCCCCACTATGTGACCATAGCGATCGTTAATACTTTTAAAATAATCGAAATCGAGCAATACCAAACTAAAAGGCTGATGAAGTTTATGCGACTGCTGCAACATGGTATTGCCTTGAGCAAAAAAACAATGGCGGTTGGCCAAACCAGTGAGTGAATCAGTAGAGGCTTGCAAGGTTAGCTGCTGTTCGTTGGCTTCTATTTGCCGAGCAAAAATGGTTAAAACAAACACCACTTCAATCATGTTCACCAACACTACCGACTGATAAAGCAAATGATTGGTGGCAGCATCTAATTCAATTAGCGGTGTTAAATTGGCTGTATTTTCGCAATATAGAAATAAGCCTACGGAGGCAGCACTCAGCGCTAGCATTTCTCGTCGCTGGCGCAATTCAAACAGCAAAAATGCACCGGTTGGCACTAAAAAGTAGTAAAGGTGAAAGCCACTAGCATTGGTTACATACACGTTGGTGCAGATAAGCAGATGTACCATCAGCACAGAAAAAAACCAGGTTTTAGCGCCCGATACATAACCTTTAGCCATAAAAGCGATAGTCGCGAGATAGGCTAAGGTGAAACCAAAATTGATTAAAGCTACCGGTGTATTGTCTAACAGTAACCAATAGTTTAACGAATATACACCAGAAATAATGGTGGTAATTAGGGTGATGATATTGGTGAGACGTATACGACTAACGGCTGCAAATGAGTGCCCTTCGGCCCCCACATTTAGTATTTTTTGAATATCCATGTTGTTCTGCTTGCTTCCTTTCCGGCATCAGCCTAACACACAAACAGCGAACAAATTGTGGCAATGTTTATTTTTATAATTAAACAAAATAAGTAGGAAAACGCGGCAATAAATACGCTAAAAGCCAGTAAGATCGCGTAACTGTTTATTTATCATAAACTAAAACTTCATCAAACTAGAGACTGCTTTAGGGCAACAAGCATTTAACCCCGCTCGCCAATCTGGCAGTGGTCACGGCCGCCCCCATTACGCAGGCTTTACACAAGCTCAATGTATTCGAAAAGCCAAAGCCCGTTTTGGGGATTACTTTGATTACCGTCAGATTAACGACGTAAATACCCACACGCCTGCAGAGATAGGTTGTCCCAAGAGAGGTACAATAGAGTTGTTTTCAAAGAACTACTTAGTGTGGTCGGCCGCTCTTAATAAAATAACGAATAACATTCAAACCTAATTCATTCGTCACCCTGTTCGAAACAGATATTTAACTATCAACTTGCCCGAGCCTTACTGAATCTATCTTGGGTTTACTCTAGGAACACCTTCTATGCTTAAACAACTATCGTCTTTTTTTATCGCCTCGCTATTCCTTGTAAGTGGCTCTGCGGTTCTGAGCAAAACAGCCGCTGCCGATTTTACTGAAAATCGTCATTACACCACGTTAAAACAGCCAGCTAGCGAAAAACCCAGCATTACTTTGTTTTATACTCACTATTGCGCGCCTTGTGCCATGGTGCACGAGCCCATTGCTAACATTGCTCAGAAGCTAAACATTGCCATGGTAGATGTTCCGCTAGCGGTTGGTGGCCCAATGGCTAGCGAGATTCAATTAGCAATGGCGGCCACCGAGCATTTAGGCGTAAAACATCAATTTAGCCAAGCACTGATGAAGAAGATCCACTTTAGCGCAGCTGGTGCACCAAAAACCGTACAAGAACTAGAACAAGTGGTAGCGGATTGTGGGGTAAACATGAACGACTTTATGAGTAGCTGCCAAGCCAACGAAGTAAAAGCAAAAGTTAACACTTACAACCAACTCGCGAGTGACTATAGAATAAGATCAACGCCGACTATTGTGGTGAATGGCAACAAGCAAATATCTATGCAGTCATTAAAGAGTTTTGACGAACTAGAAGCGTTAATAAGCCACTTAGCTCTACAAGCATAACTCCCCTACCAACGCTTACTTGGGCATTTCTATAAGCAAATGCCCTTGTTGAGCTTGGCTTAAATCTACTTCGAAGCGTTGCGGTGACCAACCATGAACTTTATCGCGAGCTTCAATGTAAACGATAGAGCCCACTTCTGGATGAGGTACATTGCTCAGGCTGCGAGTAAAAGGCTGCTCGTTAACATGGGGGTGAAGTAACTCACGCTCACCTAATACTGTGCCTTTAGCATCTACCACTCGCCACATATTGGCATAATGATCCCAACCGCTATCTTCATGCAGCAAAGAGACATCTACTTTCCAAGTGCGTTGGCCGTCTTTGGTAAATTCTGCGGCGACAATGGTGACATCATTAGCAAAAACCGACGTTACCAACAAGCTAGCGGCTACATAGCATGCTTGAATAAAACGAGACAAATAAACAGATTGACCTTGCATGAATAAACCTTATTAGCTGCTGGGCGAGATAGCTAAACCCTAGCAGCAAAGGTAAAACTTGAATAGCAAAGATTTGTAAGAACCCTGCGAGGTTTAAGGGTTAGCCAGCCACAATTCAGCTTGGTCCACTTGGTTCATATCAAAGGCTTTAATGCTCAAGCCAGGAATGAGCTTACCTTCCAACTCACTAATGGTTTGTATCCATTGCTTACATTAAACATACCCGCTTCCATTTGAATACGATACTAAAAGATAACAATGCATAAACTAAGACTTTAGCTTTGCTAAAACATCCAAAGTGGATTGATTATGAAATCCTGTTATAAAACAACGGTTATAAACACGTAAAGTGGTCGAAACTCTAACCAGAACTCGTTTAGCGACATCTATTAAGTTTTTAATTTCTTCCGGTTTGACTCCGTTTCTTTTAAGAACGGCTTCATCCGTTTGATTTGATTCAGTGTGAGCAATTAATTGACTTCGAATATCTAAAATTTTGACAACTAATGACTGGTGAGGATAAAGAGCTTTATCAACAACATTAGCCAGTTCCTTGTACCCTTCTGCCTTTAACAAAGTTTTCAACTCCCTAAACCTAGAAGAATTTGAACTCGTATCAAAAGCGCGGCTGAGAGCCATAAACATTGCGATTTGATTAGCAACACTACAAGTATGCATAAATAATTAAACTCTTAGTTATCAAACGCTTACCGATACTTTTTACGATTACCCGAAAAACCCAAAGCCCACCACACCTCATAGTGAGATGAGGCTTCATCAATTGACGTTTCAATATCTGCCAGTACTTTGTATAGGATAATAAGGCACTCACTTTCTGAACACATAAATTGAACATACGCTAAAAAGTAACAATATCATTGCGCTAGGTTGTATTTCTAAGCGCTTGAGTCAGCCTTTTTTGTCAGCGGTTTAACGGTAGAAAACAGCTAACCAAATGGTTGCGCCCTTGGCTGCTGTGGTAAGTACTTTGTGTTTTTGGTGTGCAGGAATATTCAGATAATCTCCTTTGTCCAATTCAAGGCTTTTACCGCCTTCAAAAGCTAAGGTGGCCGAGCCTTCTAGCACTATTACCCACTCGTTTTCATCTTGGTCATACCAACCTTGTTCTGGGGAGCTTTGCCCATAAGACACAATTCGCTCAACTCGAACATGTTCACTTTTTAGCAAATCGTTAAAGTGCTCTTGGCTTACATCTGTAGGAAGTTCAGCGAATAGATTAGCCATGACGAGTTGACCTGGGTAGCGTAAAATAGAGTGTGTGGTGTCAAATAGCGTTTGCGGTGGTTAATTGGAGGGAAACAAACCAGTCAGCGTTTGCCTAACAATGGCTAATAGTTCTTGTTCGCTAGTAAGCACTTTTGATAACACGCTTACCCCCATCAGCAGGCTTTGCAAGGCTAGCGCTTTCTCATGAACATTAATATGCTGTAACTCGCCCTTAGCGACAGCTAGATCGAGTAAACGCTCAAAACGTGAAACGTTTTCTAACACCATACTTTGTAGATTCTCGCCCAATTCCTCATCAACCGCCGCTAACTCAGAAACTGAGTTGATCACCAAACAACCGCGAGCTTGCGGGTCGCTGGCTCTAAAGCGGCAAACATCGGCAAAAAAGTCAGATAGTAACCCCAGTACAGAACTCGCCGACTCAGCGTGATTCAGCACTTGGTCTGGCGTTTTGGTCGCATATAAATCTAAGGTTTCTAGGAACAAATCTTGGCGAGAGCCAAAGGCATTGTAAAAGCTTGAACGGGTAATGCCGAGCTTTTCAGATAAGGCTTTTACTGAGCAGGCCTCATAACCGTTTAACCAAAATTCGTTCATGCACGTTTCTACGGCAACTGCCCTATCAAACTTTATTGCTCTACCCATTTTAGCCTCTGCGCACTTTACTTAATTACTGTTCACTTATGTACAAATTAACATAAGAGTTACCGGCTCGCTAAGTGCTCAATAACAATTGTTGATATTTGCAGAGCATGCTTTGTTTATTAGTGATTTGGTTAAAGCGGGACAAAAATAAAAAAGCCCATGTTACTTGGCAAATAACATGGGCTAGTCTTGCTAAAACTAGCTTAATTTAAGGGCGCACAGGTTCACTAGTTAAATCGATGCGGTAAATCGCAAACCCCGCGACGGCATCTACACCAGTCAGTTTTTCCATGGTACGTTGCTGATTATTAGCAATAAAGGTATCGGCCAATTCACTGTCTTGTGTTTCAAAACGCACATCTAACGCGGCTGTTGCAGTAATCGTTTTGAAGTCCCAGTTGTAATCTGCTGTAGGGTCAACTTCGCTGGCATAACCGCCAGAACCATCTGGTTGAGATTGTTCGCTAATGTAAGCAGCCAATGCTTCACGGTTAGTATCAGGCAACTCCAGAACGACGTGGTCGGTGCCCGTTCCAGCAAAAGCACCACCAAAAGCTCTATAGTTATTCGACGCCACTAAAAACTCTTTCGCCGCCAAGTCTTCTCCGCTAATAACATTGTCCATCTCGTCGGTATAACTAAGCTCAACAATACGGTTAGCGGTAGCGTTTACCACTTCACAATTACGATCAAACTTAGACGGTTGAGTGACATCAATCTTGTAATTCAAACCGTCGATAACATCAAAGTTATACGTTGGGTGTCCATCGCGATTAATCAGATTTTGTGGGGTACTAATACTTGGATCAATTTGATTAAATTGATTAGCACTACATTCTAACCAGTCTTTTAACTCGGCACCTGTGGCTTTAAGTACCACCATGGTATTGGGATACAAATATAAGTCTGCGGCATTGCTGTAAGACAGCGGCCCCGCAGGCACCATGACAAACTGGCTAGCGTCACCTTCTTGGTAACGCCCCCCAGCTTTAAACGGTGCAGAGGCAGATAAAATGGGTAAGCTGCTCAAGTTGTCAGGCAATTTTGCTTTTACACCGGCAATTTGCGCTAACGACACAATTTGAACAGATGGGTCGTCTTGTACCAAGGTTAAAAAACTAAACATATCTGATGCCGCAACACCGATAGGCTGGCTAACAAATTCAACGGTACCTTGGTGCTCTAACGCGACGGCATCACGAATACTCTGCTCGCCACTCACCAGTTCTACCTTGTTAGTATTGTCGTAAACGGGCCTTGCTTCGGTTTGCGCAGCAGAGTGGTCAACTATCCAGTAGTTCCCTTTTTTGCTTAGCTGTAAATCAACAATACCAATATTGTCGCCCCAGCGGCCTGGCATTACTGCAGGAATACCATTTAGCAAACCTTTCTCAACATCGGTATTGGGTAAATCACTATATCGCGCTGCTGGAAATACCGAATGACTGTGCCCAAACATTATCGCGTCGATATCCGCTACACTGGTTAACGCAAACGTAGCATTTTCTGCCCAAGGGTCCCCAGGGTTTTCACTAGAACCAATGCCCGAGTGCGGAATAGCAACAATTAGGTCGGCACCGGCTGCTTTCATTTCTGGTACAAACTTTTTAGCAGATTGGATAATGCCCAATACTTCCACTTCACCGGTTAAATGCGCTTTATCCCATTGCAAAATTTGCGGCGGAACAAAGCCGATATATCCAATATTAAGCGTTTGGCTATTGCCCTGAGTATCAACTACCGAGGTTTCTTTAATCAGGTAGGGCTTGAACATGTTTTCGTTAAACTGAACGGTGCCCCAACACCCTTCTTTATTGGCACAAATTACGTTTGCACTAATGTAAGGGAAGTTTGCGCCAGCAATAGCGGTTTCAAGAAAATCGAGCCCATAGTTAAACTCATGATTACCAATATTCCCTACTTCATAATCAAGGGTATTCATGGCTTTATAGGCTGGGTGGGTATCACTCAAGCCTACACTAGCAATGTAATCTCCCATTGGGCTACCTTGCAGCAAATCACCGTTATCAACTAACACTGCGTTCGTTACTTCGTCGCGAGCAGCAGCAATTAAACTAGCCGCTCGCGCTAAACCAATCGTTGGATCTTGCTGATTATTGTAGTAATTGAAATCCATAATATTGGTATGTAAATCGCTGGTTTCAATAATTCGTAGGTTCACTGTTACTTCTGCAACTTGGGTATCGTTATCAGAATTACAGCCATATAAAGCCGTTGACGAAGCAACAACTACAGCCAGGAGTTTTTTATTTAACACAATCAATCCTTTGTATGTTTCATACACTTACTCAAGTATTAAAAACCACTTGAAGACATAAATTAAAGAACAAAAGCATAAGAGCCATATGTGAGAAATATATGACAAAAACAATAATAATTCACAAGAAAGTAAAATATAGCCATATTTAACAATAAGTTATAAATTAGCTCCTGTTTTTAGCCTGTGAAGAAATCTAAAACTTAAAACAAACGTTAAGACCAACAAAGCAAACTCATGCAAATTTATTCACTAGTTAAAACTAAACAAGATAGTACTGAGCATTTGTCTCGTGGCGTTAATTGGATTTCTCTTTGCGCCCTCTTTCTTTGCTAATCAACGCATCCAAGCAACAAATAGTTATTATTTATGTACACATGTGGACAAAATAAAACATCGCGAATATATTGTACACACATGTACATTTTACATGTCTACGCAATTCATCACTGCGTGGTGTGATAGCTAAACAAAAGGATTACCGAACTATGACTGCGTTTTTTATTGCAACAAGCCAAATTAAAGATCCTCAAAAATTTGCCCGCTACGGGCAACAGGCGGCTTCCACACTTTCTGAGTTTCAAGGAGAGTTGGTAATTAAAGGTAAATTTTCAGAAGCGCTTGCAGGAACAGCCGAACATGATGCAGTAGGTGTGATTAAATTCCCCACTATGGACGCCCTGCAAAATTGGTATAAAAGTGACAACTACCAAGCCCTTATTCCCCTGCGAGAAGAAGCCGTAAATATGAGTATTAGCACCTACGCGGTACCCGCATAACAGACTCATAATTGGCCGATTAATCATCGGCCAATTATTTAACCTCTGTTAGCCTTAGCGCTATGTGCTTAGCTTGCTCTTTAAATTGCTTAATAAAAAACCTTGAGAAAAAAAATGAAAGGCGTAACATCAATCGCAAATCGACGATTAACTATATATAAGCCATCACCGAGTGATTTATGACAACAGCATGTAACAAAGCCAATAACCAAGCGTTTTCTACAAGCGAACAACAATTAGCTCAAGAACAGCAATTTGCTGCTTGGTCAAAAGCTTTAGCACATCCAGCGCGAGTAAGAATATTATCTATTCTGATTAACTTGGATAAATTAGGTGGCTGCCTGAATAGTGATCTAGTCTCACAGCTAGGTTTGGCGCAATCTACCGTGTCGGAGCATTTACGCATTCTTAAGCAAGCTGAGTTTATTAGCGCAGAGCCAATGCCGCCTAAAATGTGCTATCGAGTAAATCACAGCGCACTGACAGCATATAAAGAATTACTGAATACTCTCACCGATTAAAAGCAGATCAGTTCGACCAATTTGCTCTTTATTACAAATAAATCAATCGCTATTCGACGAATAACGAAAGAGCGAGTAAACCACTTAACTCACAACAGGTTTAACCATGAATACTGACACCGACCAACCTACCCTTAGCTTTTTAGACCGCTACCTCACCCTATGGATTTTTGTCGCCATGGCAGTAGGTGTAACAATTGGCGTGGCCTTTCCACAGGTTGTAGAACTGAATGAAGCCATGTCGGTAGGCAGCACCAATATTCCTTTAGCTATTGGACTAATTTTGATGATGTATCCACCGTTAGCGAAAGTGAATTACCGCTTGCTAGGCAAGGTGGCTAAAGACAAACAAGCCATAAAGCTCTCGCTCATTATGAATTGGATTGTTGGGCCTATTTTAATGTTTAGTTTGGCGCTGATCTTTTTAGGCGACCACCCAGGATACATGGTGGGCATTATTCTTATTGGCCTTGCCCGTTGTATCGCCATGGTATTGGTATGGAATGATATTGGTGGCGGCAATAAAGAATACGGCGCAGCCTTAGTGGCATTAAATAGCCTGTTCCAAATCGTTACCTACAGCTTTATGGCGTGGTTGTTTATTACCGTATTACCGCCGTTGTTTGGGTATCAAGGCATGGCAGTTGATATTTCAATGTTAGAGATTGCTAGCAGCGTATTAATTTACTTGGGCATTCCTTTTCTAGCAGGCTTTTTGAGTCGCGAAATTTTGGTTAAAGCTAAAGGTGAGCAGTGGTATAACGAGGTATTTATTCCTCGTATTTCGCCAATTACCTTAGTCGCTTTGCTCGCCACCATTGTGCTGATGTTCAGCCTTAAAGGCGAAATGATTGTAGAGCTGCCGATGGATGTTGTACGCATCGCGATACCGCTGGCGATCTACTTCGTATTAATGTTCTTCGCCAGCTTTATGGTGGGCAAAAAAATGGGCATTCCTTACGACAAAAACGCCTCTATTGCTTATACCGCTACTGGTAATAACTTTGAATTAGCCATCGCGGTATCTATTGCTGTATTTGGTATTAATTCAGACCAAGCTTTTGCTGGCGTGATTGGTCCGCTGATTGAAGTGCCAGTATTGATTGCATTAGTGAACGTCGCGTTGCGTATGAAAAAACGCTACCCGCTCACGGTTAGCTAACGCAAGGGCTTGGCTTTATTAGGCTCTGGTTACTTTGCTTGAGCCTTCTGTATGTTCTTCATGTCACGAACCAAACTGCGGTATGCTTTAAGAAACAAAAATGCTGCGAGTAAAAATTATTATGACGTTTTCTAGATTGTTATTTGTATTAACTTGCTTAGCATTTAGTCAAAGTGTAAGCGCAACGCCTGCACCAATAACGGATAAGGTTGTTTCAATAGTCTTAGAGCAGCCGGCCGCCCAAGAGCAAGCAAGCTATGAGCTTATTAAACACAGTGAAGTTAATCAGCAATTCGAGCGTTTGTTAGAGCAACATTTTCCCTTTGAACATGCTGTTACGCTGCAATACGGCAGCAGCGATGGGCCACTGTATGATCCCGAGCAACACACCATTTTCATCCCCTACTCTTTTGTTAGTGAATCTCTGCAGTTTTTCACAAACAATAACTACGCCGAGCAGCAAGGCGTTTCCGCTGAAAAGGCCGCCTTAGATACGCTATTACATACCCTATTGCACGAGGCCGCCCACGCTTATATTGCAGACCAACAGATTCCCATATTGGGCAAAGAAGAAGATGCAGCAGATAACCTGGCAACGTTAATGTTGTTGAATTATGTAGAGCACGGCGATGACATTGCGATAAGTGCCGCTGATATGTTTGCCTTTGAATCGGATGAAAAACCCAGATATTACGAAATGAGCGAATACATCGCCGAGCATAGCTTTGATTTACAACGTTACTTTTCCACCCTTTGCTTGGTATATGGTTCAGATCCCGAGCGCCATAAGCAGCTATTAGATGAAATAGAAAAAGACTACCAAGCAGAGCGAAAAGAGTTTTGTATTTATCAGTTTGAGCAAAGTAACTATGCATGGCATTACTACTTGGCTCAGCCTTAAGTTTACTCGATGTTGGCTAACACAGCTTGAATAGCCGATAAACCTTTTAGTACTTGAGCTAAACCCTCACTCCCTATTTCTGTAGTGAGTTTATTGTCTAGCTCAGACAGCAGTAACCTAGCGTCGGCCATCAACAACTCGCCTTGCGTAGTAAACACTATTTGCTTTTGCTTACCCACGCCATCGGTTTGCTCTAAATAGCCTTTTAAGCATAAATCTTTCACTGTTTTAGCCACCATTTGTCGGCTAACACCTAAGTTTCGAGCAATCTCAGAACCGTAGTTAATACCGCACTCTAAGGCACTTAAGAAGTGCAGAGTATTTGGCGTGATTGAGCGATAACCTTTGCCCATCAATGCAGTACACAAGTAATGCCCCGCTAAATCTTGAACCTTAGCACCCGTCATAACCAACTGCAGCGAGCGGCTATCTACCATTGCCACGCCTTTATTTGTCAACCTTGTTGACATAGTCATTTCCTCTCACTAGGCTTATGTCAACCAAGTATACATAAGGACAGAATATGAAACATCTCTACTTATTGTTAGCTATTGTGGGTGCGGTAGTTCCTTACCTGTTTTTCTTTGAGTTTTTTAATCTACACGGAATAAGCTTAACGCTGTTTGTTAGTGCCTTATTTGCCAATGGCGCCGCAGCGGGCTTCAGTGCCGACTTGCTAATTAGCTCATTAGTGTTTTGGCTATTCATGTTTAAAAACCAACAAGCTCACTCACCCAAGCCCTACTTGTTCATTGTACTGAACCTCACCATTGGCTTAAGTTGTGCGCTACCTGCTTACTTATATGCAAAAACTAAAGCCGACAGTTTGCTTTAGCAAGCAAGGTTTAAGCTTTTCAAAGTGCTTCAATCAAAAGTAAATGCGAACAAAAAAACCTTATCCTGGGTTGGTTGACACCCAGGACAAGGCTATATGCAAAAATGTAAAAAGGGAGTCACGACCCAGTGTAAGACGCTGACTAAAAAAGTGGTTACCCTTAACTAAACCTCATGATTACCATCTCATGCGCTAGTACCTTTTATTCAAAGGCTTCCCATGCAGTAGTCCCTTCAACTTGCCAAATGAGTTTTACCAACTCAGGGTGGTCAATTAATGGGTTTCGATTACCTTGGTAACGTTGAGCTGCGTCGTTACGATCTCGTTCTTTTTGACTAACAGGATCGTTAAGGTGCCACTCCATTAAGGTGCGTAACTGCCAAGTTTTAAACACTTTATCGTTACTTCCATCAAGAATACGGCTTACCGATACGTTGCTGTTGGATACATCTATCCAATTAGACACCTTATCTTCATAACGAATAGCCAAATACAATAACGCGCGAGCAATATCACCTTTAAACTCGTTAATAGGCTCAAACACGAAATAATTTTGGTTACCTCGTTCTGGGTGCCCATAACCATATTCGGTACCATTTTTTCCCTTCCATTGGCTATCGTAAGGGCTAACAAAACCAAAGGGTTTAGCATTATTGCTATCGGTACGGTGTAACGACCCAATACTGCTGTCTACACCAAAAATATGGTGAATATCACGATCCATCGGATAACGATTGCTGCTACCTAGCAACTCTGTACGAAACATGCGGGCATAGCTGTAACAAACGCCTTCTTCATCGGGATATGAACCACTTTCACAAACGTCAACAATGGGCAGGTAATTATAAGGGTCCTGGCCAGTAGGGTTTTCTGAAAATATATCGACAATGTCCACACCTTGCTTATCATCGAAGTATACGTCCAAGTCATTTTCAGCAATAAAGTCATTGATTAAACTAGTGCTTTGAATTGTGTGGTTGGCAGAACTTATCTGATGCAGCGCTGTTTTTAGTTCGTAACCACGTAAACCTTCGGCGGCTTGATACTCAGGCCGTAAGTTTGTGGCAAGGTGACCCGTGTAGTTAGCAACGTCAAAACGAGAAATGTATTCGTCAACAAACAGTTCGCCGTTTTCGTCAAACTCCTCGACGTTAGCAATTACCTCTCCATCAAGCTTTAGCGTCACTCGCCCAGCACCATGAGTACAACAAATCCCATCATTACCGGTATCGGTTAACACAAAACGATAACTATTCGGTTGTAGAGCAATCACTTCTTCGTAATAGGTTTCGTTGTCATAGTCCTGGCTTTGGCGAATTTTATTCGCGTCGGCATCATACAAAGCCCAAGATAACTCACCCGCAGCTCTGTCGGTCATCACTTCAATTACCAACATGGTATTATCGTATTCATGCTCCTTTGCACACCCTACAGCAAGTAAACATAACGCCATGGCAGCATAGGTATTTTTAAGTCTCATAAGGTTTTCCTTTTATCCCTAAGCCTGACGGCGGCGAATAAAGCCCACCATTACTAACATCATCATTAAGTAACCCGCAGCGCTACCGCCATGTGTTTTATCTTGCTCGTTCACCAGCATTGAACGCTCACTGATTAAGCTGTCGTTGTGAAGGTAAGACACAAGGTTTTCTCCATACCCAACGTTGATTAACGGCATAGAAACCCACCCTCGCTGAATATCACTGCTATTCAATACGCGAGTTTGACTGCGTGAGTAAGTAGACACATCATATTGATTTCTATCTGAAATAATCGTTTGAATGGTTTCCCCTATTTGCAGGCTTGTTTCACCTAACTGGGTTAAATCCACAACAGCAGTAAAGGTGTCACCCTGCTTAGGATGATTTTCACTTGGCATGTCCTTAGGCGTGGTAGGTAAGTCGATAGACTCCCCTAACTCATGCTTGTCTAAAAACGCTAAGGTTAAAATGGCAGGATCATGGTCAGACGACCGGTAAGGGTCTGTATATTTTGGAAACTCCCCGGTATACGCCGTTGAGTATTCAAACAAAGTGGATTCACGAGAATTAATATTCCATTCCGTTGCATCTACAACATGCGGAACAAGGCTTGGGGAAATTAAGGTGTAATCTAAATTACCAACGGTATCGCCATAAGCGTAACTAAAACCATCAGGATGCAGTTGCCCAATAATGTCAACGTAGTTGTAGCGATCACTCAGCACTGCGCCTCCATTGCCGTGCAACTCATTGCCATTTACGTAAGTATTACGTGCTGCTTTAAGCGGATAACCAGAAGGCGCAGTATTGGTTAACAGCATTATCGCGTCTTCTTTAGCATAAGAGTTTAAATCACCAAGAATGATCTTGTGACCCTCTAACTCCGCTAAAGTCTCGCCTAAATGATAAGCAGCAGAAACGCGGAAGTTCTCACAATTACCCTGCGCATCTATATCTGTTAGTTCACCAGTTTCTTGGTCGTAATCTTCCCAACATTCTGACCCTTTCGATTTAAAATGATTGGTAGACAAAATTAGCCGCTCACCACTGCCATTTACCGTAAAGGTACCCGTCATTGACGCACGCTGAAATGCAGAGCTAGCTTCAACACCTGTTGGCCAATAGCGAGGATGAACATGCTGCTCAGGCATGTTAATAATCTTTACGCTTTCAAGACTCACTACCGAAGGACGGTAGATAATTTTGGTACTAATAGCGTCACTGCCCACAATTTTTGAGTCAGAGTGGCGCATAACCGCATAGTGCTTCTCACGTGGCAGTTCTGCGTTCAGTAACTGAGTAATGGTAACGATTGATGACATGGCGTCGTAACCGTTATTTTCTACTTCTAAAAAGCTAAAAATATCGGCGTCAATGGCTAACATGGCGCTTGCTAACTTGGCTCCCTGAGTTTCAAAGTCGGCAAATTTCTCTGCTCCTCGATTTTGCTCTAAAGGGTTATTAGCGCCACCAAAAGGAGACGTGAAGAAGTTTAAAACGTTAAAAGCACCAATTTTAACATCTGCTTCTTTCACATCAGGACGCGCCGTTCGTTCAATTCCACTATGGTTGAAAAAGCTGGCATCGGCGGTATTTGTTACAAACAAGCGATACTCATCGTATGAGTAATTAACAATCCCTTCCATGCCATCTATCGTGGCGCCAACACGAATATAATCAGTAGTAGTTCCCGTTCCGTCATCTTTACCAAAGTTGGGATACCACGGTACAACACCATTTGCCGCTTTATCTTCTGACTCAATAATCACCCTACGCATTTCATTTGCCTGCACAGCGGCAATTGCCTCGTCTGAACCTGGCACATTTTTTTGATTAGGATGATAGTTGAGAGTACCGTGAGAGGCGGTCATATTATTGCGAAAATCACTGTAGTCAAAACCAAACGTACGCGCGACTTTCATGTGTGATTGCTCATCAAAGCGCACCAGCATGTTCTCGTAACGCTCTAGCGTAATCTCAAAGTTATCTTGCTCTGATACCCCATCAACAACACAATCTTTAACCAGTAACGGGGTAGGCTCAATAACGCTGGTTACGCCGGTCTTTACAACACCTTGTACACTGCTTAGTTGAGACAAGCCATAGTATTCCTGAACCTTGGCATAAACATACACCTCATCCCCTACGTTCAGATCTAATCCATAAGGATTTTGATAAACAAATATTCCACTAGATGCACAACTGCTTTCATCAACTTGAGGATCTTGAATGTAAAAACCTCGTGTCATCACTCCATTTGAGGCCTTAAGATAAGTAATAACACCTTGTACTTTAAACACTTCATCTGAGTAAAATTTATTGTTATCTGGATCGGTAAATGGCGAGTGAGGCCCCTCTCCTTGCAAGGTGGCAATGGTGGCTTCTTGGTCAAAAGCGGGCTCTTCTGCCGCTAGGCTTTGCGCAGTAAACAACATTGTTTCGGTTGTTTTTTGTGATAACTCAATCCCTGCATTAGCGGCCTGCGGGCTAAACACCTCTGCATTTGCTGTTAGTGCAAACAGCGCTAACGATACAGCAGAGTATTTATAAATATCCATATGTGTAACCTTTAATATAAGTATTGCTACAAGCTGTGCTTACCATTGCTAATAGTTTGGTATTTACGACACCTCTATTAAGCTGCGGCAATAGTAAACACAGGGTAGTTGTCTATATTTTCTGCATTCATTACAGGCAAACCAAAAATCACACAAGCTAACTAAGTCATTCTTACTATTTATATAAATAAGGAAAATAAAAAGAAAGCGTAATAAATATATAAGTTAAATTATATTGGTTTAATATAAACAACATTCTTAATCTAGTAGAAAAACCTTGATGTAATGTCATTTCATTTTTGGACATAAACTATACACTGGAGAAAAATCAGGCAATGATTTAAAAACATACCAAACATTGCCTAAGCACTCGTGGTTAGTAGCTTATATTTCAAAAAACATCATGATTAGTGAACAACTAGAAACTGTAATAAAGCTTGGCATAACTGAATGTTCCATCTTCGCCACCGCTTGTTACTTCCGCTGCAAGACGTACATTAGGGCGATAATGATAGTTCACACCTACGGTGAACCAATCTTCGTTAACCTGCTCTTCTTCGTAATACTTATATTCTTCGTCAAAGCTAATATTAGAATACGTTACAACGGCTTCTACAGTACTTGTAATTTGGTAAGAAGCGGATAAAACAGCAATAATATTATCTTGAGATAAGTAACCATTCTCCTCTTGTCGGTCTTCAACGGAAACTAAACCACCAAAGCCCCAATCACCGAGGAAATAAGTACCGTGTAGAGAATATATTTCGCCGTATTCTTTTGCTGTTTCACCACCAAATAGTAATGACCAGTTGTCAGCAAAGTAACCCACATAACCATTAAATACCGCGCCTTCACGAGAGTCTGTTAGGTATTCGTCCCAGCCTCTTAATGAGTAAGACATACCCATCTGTACGTTGTTGTAACTTCCTTGATATTTAATCGTATTATCTTGGTCGCCAGCCTCTTTTACTTCACGTGCGCTATCTACAGAAAAATCACCGTGAGAGTCAACATCATCATAAGCGGTATCGTTTCTACCAAATTCTACAAAGTGCTCTGGCAAAAACTCCCAGCCAACGTAAACCTTATCCAAAACGGTTTGAAATTCATTGTCTTGAGTCCAAGTCATGCGTTCAAAATCGATATCAAGAACACCGTACACATCACCAGTTCTGCCTTCAAAACTAATATCGGCAAAGGTGTCATCGGCGTAGCCTTGGTACCAAGTCCACTCTTCTCCAAGGTCATTGTGAGACTTGCCAAACCAACCACCTACTTCTATGCGGCCATTCAGTTTTACGTAATCGCCCTCAGCCGTTTCATACAAAGTAATAGCTGATACAGAAGTGGTGAAACCCATTCCTAATAAAGCTGCAATAGAAAATGCAATTGCATTCCTTTTCATTTAAATCCCTTTCATTCCTTTAAATATAAAAAGATAAGATGTAAAAAGATTCCTTAAAATAAACTTCCCACAAACAAATCATTAACAAGTGCTCGTTAAAGCACCGCTTCAATAACATTGAAGTTAAACACCCGGCGAATATATTTAAATAACCCAAATGAATCAATAACTTAAGAAGCCAAAATATAAAACAAACAACAACACAAAGAACAATAAAAATAAATAAATCATCCCCCGGCGAATAAGTATTCACCTCAAAGCACTAGATTACGATAAGGAGTCAACTAAATAACATATTTACACTAACCACCTAAAAATTATGAATTCAAATAAACAAGATTAAGATCAAATAAACACCAGAGACAAAATCAAACCGTTTATTTAAATAAGAAATAGCATTAAAATAATAAAAGGCGGGAGTAGATTAAAAAACGATCGAAAAACAAAAATATTCATACGCTATTGTTTTAAATCATCACGGCTACATATTGAAATAAGTTTTAGATATACAAGGACATATAAATGAAAGGATTTCTTACGTTATCAATAAAGAACCGTATGATAACAACGATGCTTTTAGCCATTATTGCTTCCACTGCTATTGTCGCTTACGTTGGACAATCAACATCAAGAAACCTTATGGTAACCCGCCTGGAACAACTAGACTTACCTAATCTTGTTCAGAAAATAAGAAACTCTATAGACAGCGAAATAGTTTCGATGGAAATGATCGCTCGCTCTATTTCCCATAACCCAATGATTATTGGTTGGCTTGAGCAAGGCGAAAGCGCACAAGGCGAACAACTGTTAACTCAATATTTAAATGGCATTGCCAAAGACAATCAATTTAGCAATACGTCTTTTGCAGATAAGAAAACAGATAAATTTTGGAACCAAGATGGGTTTCTTCGAGTAATGAACTTAACGCGTGATGGTTGGTTTCAACGATTAAAAAATAGCGGTGTGGCTGTAGGCTCAAGTGTCTATAAAGGCAGTAATGGAAAAACCGATGTATACATCAATTACCAACAGCCTAATGGCCGAGGACTTGCTGGAGTATCTAAGTCCTTTGATACCATGATTAATACCTTAAACGAATACACCATTGAGAAAACAGGCTTTGTCTATCTGGTTGACCATGAAGGCTTCACTAAAGTGCATAAGCAATATGCATTTAACGATAATCAAAAAGTAGCCGATTTCTATAAGGGCTATGATACTCAATCGCTATTTACAAAACGAGACTTCTCATTTATTCATACCGACAAATACATTATTGCATCTAGTTATATACAAAGCTTAGATTGGTACGTTGTTGCAGAAGTGCCCAAAAGTGAGCTTTACGCTGGATTAAATGAAGCTAGAACGCACATTATTATTGTTTTAATCATTATTATTGGCGCTTTCATTGCTGTTTGTACCATTCTCGCCAATAGCTTAATTAAACCAATAGAAAAGATGTCGCAAACGTTTCAAGAGCTAGGTGAAGATAACGGAGATTTAACTTCTCGAATCGAGGAAGGGAACATACGAGAAATCGCCAGTTTAGCCTCTGGATTTAATAACTTCGTCAAAAATGTGCAAACGGTTGTACAAGATGTGTCTTTAACATCTACCAAAGTTAAAGCGGCTTCTGGAAACGTAAACAACGACGCAAAAGAATCAAAGATAGCGTTAGATAAACAGCGTAAAGAAGCTAATCAAGTCTCGGTGGCCATGAATGAAATGAGCTCAACCATTACCGATATTGCGCAAAACGCTAGCGTTGCTGCGCAAGCCACTAATGAAGCCACCGATAAAATGGCCGGCGCACAAATAGTTGTGAATAAATCCTCAGAAACCATTGACGTAATGTCTAAAGAAATGGAACAGGTTTACGCTAGCATCGACAACCTAGAGAAGCAGAGTATTGCTATTGTTAAGGTAGTAGAGGTGATACAAGGAATATCAGAACAAACCAATTTACTCGCGTTAAATGCCGCCATTGAGGCCGCAAGAGCTGGACAACAAGGCCGTGGGTTTGCGGTAGTTGCTGACGAGGTTCGTAACCTTGCTCAACGCACCAATCAATCTACAGTAGAAATAAATCAAATGATTATTGATTTACAAAACGGCGCTAAAGATGCTGTTAGCTCTGTTCATCGAAGCCGCGAACACGCAAAGTTAAGCGTAGAGGCCGCGAGCCAAACCAGTGCGCAGCTGAGCCAAGTAGTAGACAGAGTGAAGCACATCTCTGATCTCAATACCCAAATTGCAACAGCGACTGAACAACAATCAATCGTGATTAACGAAATAAACACCCATGTTGTCAATATCAACGATAGCAGTCAACGCAGCTTATTGGCCTCACAAAATATCGAAACCTCTAGTGATCAACTCAAATCAATGGCATTAGATTTGGATGCGCTTGTTGGCCATTTTAAATGCGTGAGTTCTGATTAAATCTGATAAAACTCAGCAATATAGAAAGTTGCCAATGTGAAGCAATACAAAGCCCTCGCCAGAGGGCTTTGTTATTGGTGGCAGTAATTACCCCTGATTGATTGGCTAGCATCTTCGTTATTGCACTGCGATCTATAGGCTTTGTGGCCTCAATACCCTCGGCTATTTAATCTATTGTGGTGTTTTCCGAATGGATTTCAGCGCGTTGTAGGCAAGCATTTATTTAATTGCGTTACTTGTGAGATCTTGGCTTCGAGGTTAACTCAGCCCTAACAACAAAAGCACTTTAGGGGAGAGGCCAATAGTTTTAGCTACGTAACACAACTCAGCAATACCCGACAAAGAGTTGTAAAGTCTGACTGGACATTGTTACAAATGAGATTTTGCACTGCCTTTTAGTTAAGAATGCTGAAGAAATGCTGGTTGAATTTAGTCGGAGTGAGTAAAAGGAAACCTTGAGACAAAGCTTCCTTTTACAGAGGATGAACTAGTCTTCAAAATTCACAACGATTTTACCAAAGTGCGAACCACTGGCTTGATATTCGAAGGCTTGTTTTAGTTCATCAAAACCGAAGCTCTTATCGATAATCGGATGAATGTCATTAACTTCAAAAGCTGCAACCATTTTCTCTTGCATCTCTCTGCTACCTACAGCGAGTCCTGTCACTTTAATATGACGAAGTATCAATGACACCATATCTATTTCAGCACTTGTACTGCCCAAAACCCCAATTAAAGCTAAGTGACCACCGATAGCAACGGCATCAATTGAATGTGCTAACGTAGCACTCGCTCCAACATCTAGTACGTGATCGATGCCGCCAGAGCGTTTCGCAATTGTTTTTCCCCATTCAGCGTCGGTTCGATAATTAAAGACTTCATCTGCACCTAGTTCTTTCAAACGCTTCATTTTGTCTTCTGATGAAGACGTTGCATAAACATATGCACCGGCCGCTTTGGCAATTTGTAAGGCAAAAATAGACATACCGCCAGTGCCTTGGATTAAAACAGATTCGCCAGCTTGAAGATTGCCTTCGACCATTAATGCGCGCCACGCAGTCAGTGCAGCACATGGTAAGGTTGCGGCTTGCTCAAAAGTGTAGTTGCTAGGCATACGGGTGAGTGAATTAGCATTGATGCAAGAGTATTCTCTCGCATAGCCATCCATAGTGTCACCACTCATGCCTTGGTTTAGAGGAGTGGGTTTCCCATTTATCCAGTTTGGGAAAAACAGACTCATTACTTTATCGCCTTGCTTCCAGTTTCTCACTTCATTACCAACCGCAACAACTTCACCTGCACCATCAGACATTGGGACACGTCCATTCTCTACAGGGATACCGCCTACGCCCACCAAATAATCATGAAAGTTCAGTGAACTTGCACGCCAGCGGACGAGAACTTCACCAGGGCGTGGCTTTGGAATATCTTGCTCAGTGATTGTTAGATTATCGAGACCACCAGGTTGGCTTACTTGATAGGTTTTCATATTTTATCGCTCTCTAAGTTAGTCTTCTTATGGAACTGAATGGGATGTCCACAGAATGAGGTTTTTGATTTTTGCGCTTTACTTATGCGGTATCCGCATAGGTGTTGTATGCAAGATAGATCAATAGGTCTCCTTATGCAACTTAAATATATATTTAAATAATGCTTACATCGTGAGTTATTGGCTGAAGACACCATAAAATAAACAGTATAAGTGCCAGGAGAGTGCTTCCCTCAAGTATGCGTCAGATGCGCCACTTGGTTTCCTTAGGAGACTTAACTATATTGCATTTATGAGTAAAAGAGGTAAGATGTGGGGCAACAAACTGAAGAAATGAAAGCTATGACTAGAAAAAACATCTCCAATTATCCTTGCTCGGTTTCAAGAACGCTCAACATCATTGGAGACCAGTGGTCAATTCTTATAGTCTTGGCTTCATTTCGCGGTATTGATACATTTTCAGGGCTGCTTGAGAGATTAGGTATCTCTCGAAATATTCTGACGGCTCGCTTGGATAACATGGTGTCGAATAATATTCTGGAAAAAATTCCAGTCAGTTCAACGCGGTCTCGCTATGTGCTAACACCTTCAGGAAAAGAGTTGTTACCTACGCTCATGACTTTAATGCAATGGGGAGATAAGTGGTTAGCTGAAGGTAAAGGAGAGCCTTTGCGAGTATTGGATAAAGAGAATCATGCTCCTATTCAAAAGACGGGAGTTGTTTCACGAACTGGGAAATTTTTAGAACTCGATGATCTAATCTTTGAAAACGGGCCAGGCTTTATCTTAGCCGATGATGACTAAACCGAACTATTATTTGAGAGTAGAGGCTGAGTGAGTTTGATCGCAATATTGAGCTGTATTAGATAACAAGGTGCTATTGAGATACCAAGTAACATAGTACTCCTACTCGTTTTGCGAGCTAGAGGTCAGCACTGGTTTAATGCTGCGCTAAAGCATATTCAGCGTTGGTAAGCACCGAAGCTGCAAACCTCTTAACTTGAAGAGTGCTGTAACTATTCGCAACGGCGCTTTAAGTGGCTAATAAGGTCACCAAAATCACCTAGCCAACACTTGCTAGAACTTGTTGCCAAGTACTAAAGAATTGGGTACTAATAAAAGCAATAATCCGCTTAACACTGTTTAAACTTCATACAACTTAACTCGACATTGGTCACACTTTTCTTTATAGTGCGCCCCCTTATACGCTTACCTTTGCGTGCTTGCTTAACAGTCTTATTTATCTAATCGGGATTACCTTTTGATTTCTACCGCAAACATCACCATGCAGTTTGGCGCTACGCCTTTGTTCGAAAACATCTCAGCTAAGTTTGGTAACGGTAATCGTTATGGCTTAATTGGCGCTAACGGTTGCGGTAAATCAACCTTTATGAAGATTCTAAGTGGTGAATTAGTGCCAAGCTCTGGCAACGTATCTATCACGCCTGGAGAAACAGTAGGTACCCTAAGCCAAGACCAATTCGCCTTTGAAGAATACACCGTGGTTGATACGGTAATTATGGGTGATGCAGCACTGTGGAAAGTAAAACAAGAGCGTGACCGCATTTACTCGCTGCCAGAGATGTCTGAAGAAGACGGCATGAAAGTGGCCAACCTTGAAACTGAATTTGCTGAAATGGACGGCTACAGCGCCGAAAGCCGCGCTGGCGAAATTTTACTAGAGGCTGGTATTGCTGAAGAGTTTCATTACGGTTTAATGGCTCAAGTGGCTCCCGGCTGGAAACTACGCGTATTGTTAGCTCAAGCCTTGTTTGCCAACCCAGACATTCTGCTGCTCGACGAGCCCACCAACAACTTGGACATTCATACCATTGAATGGCTAGGCACGGTGCTTAACCAGCGTAAATGCACCATGATTATTATTTCGCACGACCGCCACTTTTTAAACTCAGTGTGTACCCACATGGCCGACATTGATTATGGCGAGTTGCGTATTTATCCGGGTAACTACGAGAAGTTCATTGAAGCGTCTTCGCTAATTAGAGAACAGCTACATACCGAAAACGCTAAAAAGAGTGCTGAAATAGACGAGCTACAAGCCTTTGTTAACCGCTTCTCGGCAAACGCCTCTAAAGCGAAACAGGCGACATCTCGTGCTAAACGCATGGAAAAGATCACACTTGATGAAGTAAAAGCCTCTAGCCGCCGCAGCCCATCAATTAGCTTAAGCCAAGAGAAAAAACTACACCGCCAAGCGCTAGTAACAGAAAACCTTGGCCATGGCTTTGAAGACGGCGAGCTATTTAGCAATGGCAACATCATTTTAGAAGCGGGCGCAAAGCTGGCGGTAATTGGTGAGAATGGCGCAGGTAAAACTACCTTTTTACGCTGTTTAATTGAGCAACTACCGGCTAATAGCGGCACTGTTAAGTGGTCTGAAAACGCTGAAGTAGGTTACTGCCCGCAAGACAGCACCAGTGACTTTGATAACGACCTCACTTTGTTTGATTGGATGTCGCAATGGCGTAATGCCAAACACGACGACCTAATGGTACGTGGTTTACTCGGCCGTTTATTGTTTACTGCCGACGACTTTAACAAAAAAGCCAAAGTATGTTCTGGTGGTGAAAAAAACCGCTTGTTGTTTGGCAAATTAATGCTGCAAAACCGCAACGTGCTGGTAATGGACGAGCCGACCAACCACTTAGATATGGAAGCAATTGAAGCCCTAAACAGTGCGTTAGAACTATACGACGGCACACTTATTTTTGTCAGCCACGACCGCGAGTTTGTTTCGTCACTAGCGACCCGCATTGTTGAAATTAAAGACCAACAGGTGGTGGATTTCCAAGGTACTTACGAAGAGTACTTGGCCAGCCAAGAACAGCAGTTAAAGGTAGCTAACGGCTAGTTTGTTTGCCGATAAAAACTATAAAAGCTCAAGCCAATGCTTGAGCTTTTTTGTTTCAGCTAAATAGATGATTACCAAAGAACTTTGAACGCTACTTTAGCCTTTTTTGCCTCTATACATCTTAATCAAGCTTCTGAACTGAACAATCAACAAACCCGATAAAATCAGCAGTGTTCCCCATAAATGGTAAAGCTCAAAGCGTTCATCCAAAAACAAGTAACTAATCATAAATACAAGTACTGGCATCAAGTTCATAGACAGCGAGGTTTTCATCACCCCTACTCGGTCAATTGAGCGCTTCCAAAGCCAAGGGGCAACCATAGAGAGCGCACATGATGCGTACAATATTAGCGGAATAGCCTGTTGTGATGGAACAACGCTCTCGCTCATCACCAACATATTCGGCAACAACATTAACGAGCCGAGAAACAACTGAACATAAATAAGCACTGCGCCCGATAGCGTAACCGGCCACTTTTTTAGTAATACGGTATAAAAACCATAAGACAGCGTGCCTACGCCCATCATTAAGTCACCACGGTTGAGCTGCGTGCTAAGAACTTGCAGTACCTCCCCGCTTGATACAATAAAACCAACGCCGATAAGCGATATTGCAATGCCTAGCGACTGATAAGCCCTAACAGAAGTTTGTAACAACATAGCGCTAAAAACGATGCTAACAATGGGGATCATCGAGTTTATCAAAGACATTTTGGCGGCACTGGTATGGTAAGCAGAGAAATAGGTCATGGTTTGGCTAAGTACCATTCCCGTAGCGGCCAATATCAACAAATAGCTAATATTACTTTTTATCGCCTGCCATTGACGAACCGCAGCAGGAAGCACTAGTGGTGTCATCACTACAAGTGCTACAAAACAGCGGTAAAAAGCCAAAGTAGCCGGCTCAATATTGCCTACAGCCAGCTTACTTACAATATAACTTCCCGACCAAATCAAGATGGTGAGAAATGGATAGATGTATCCACTCATAACACCACCCTACATCCCTGATTTCGTATCATTACAGCAACTACATTAACTATCCCTTTTTCATCATACAGCTTGAGAGCAAAATAAATTCACATAAGGCATTGTATTAAATGACTTAAATCAACACTGTTGAGCTTAAGGTCGATAAAATAATATTGAATAGACCCAATAGCAAAAAAGCCACCCTCAATAAGGATGGCTTTTGATAACGCTTCGTGGCTGAGTTTTTAATGCAAACTCATTAAGCAATTACAATTCAATAGTAACTACTTCACCATCTACGCTTAGTTCTAAAGTATTACCCACCAACTTGTGAGAAACGTTTACGCTCTCGCCGCTGTTTTTGTTAGGCACTAGCAGCGTAAGAATGTTGTGTTCTTTCGCGGCTTTAAACTCAACTTCTACATGGCGGTGTACTTCAAGATCTTTAAATTCGTATGGATCTACTTCACCGAAACCTTCAACGTTTTTCACCGATAAGATCTTATCTGCACTTTCATTAATGAATTGAACGTTTAAGTTAGCTTTTTCACCTTGAATAGCAAAAGATTTGTCGGCGGTCTCTGTTGCATAAGTTGTATGCATTAACCACGTAAGATCTTTCTCTTCGGTTAGCGTAGCTTTGTCTTGCATGACAAACACTTTGCCCTTAACAAACCAAACCTTACGTTTGTAAGACTCAATTTCAGGCGTAAAGAACTTGTAAGAAGCGGTCGCGTCGCCTTCAACAAACTTCACATCAGATTCTGTATCGTAATCTGTGATGTTACCACCCGCTTCGATACAGTATCGGTCTTGGTGCCCTTCAAACTTGGTGTTCTTGTTCTCACCATATTGGCCTTTACCACCAAACAGCGGCAAGTTTTTAGAGAAGGTATGACGACGCCACTTAGTGTGCATGTCTACCCCAAAACCACCGTAATAACCGGTTACCGAAGCAAGCGTTTCGCCAAAGGCGTGTAATGTAAACGCGTTTTGGTCGCCATGTGAGTGGCTGATAGAGCCAAACGGAGAACACTTAAATACCATATGAATGTGCTCATCGCGCTCGCACATTTTATTGTGGAATGCTGCCCAACCAGTGATTGGGAATACTTTAAGTAGCGGGTCGTTAGACGGCGCTTTTTCTTCTGGTGCATCCCAAAGGATATTGAAGCGAAGATCGTCATAACCAAAGTCCCACCAACCAAAGTTGTAGAATTTAGTATGTGCTTCGGTATCGCGGCTTTTAAGTTGGTTGTAGTACCACACGTACTCTGGCTTTTGGTTAACACCCGCGTAATGCTTAATGTTGTAAGCCAGTTTAAGGCCTGGGTAATCACCAATTGATGATTGGTCACAAAAGCTCGCTCGCTTAGAGTGAACAGGCATACAGTACAGTGGGAAATCGCCAGTGTTTTCGTAGAATGTTTTGTTAAACATGTCTACGCCACAGTAGGCTTTTAATAGATCAAATGCTTCGCCTAGGAAGGCTGTTTGAGTATTCCAGTAATCTGGGCCTTCTGCCCAACCGCCATCTACACCGCCCCATGGTGGGTAATGCACTGCGTAGTACTCTAGCGCATAGGCAATGTACTCACCGGCTTTTGGGTGATCGTGATAAAGCGCGATACAGGTAGGAATAATCGCAGAAGAGATTGAACGCACACCGTGGCTGTTTAGTGGGTTGTTTAGCAGGTCAACCGTTACCTTAAGGTGGTGCATGATTTCGTCTAAGCGAACAATCAAGGCATCTTTTACGGTTTCACGCTCTTGGGCGGTAAAGTGGCCATTTAACCAGTCGTAACCCCATGCCATGGCAGCCACTACACGGAATGCAGCTTCATCGTTGTAACCGCGTGACGTAACACCTTCTGGATCGTAGGTGGCCAGCTTTAATGTCCATGCCTTGGCTTTTGCAATAAGCTCTTCGTCTTCACTTACGATACCCGCAATAGCGAGGTTACGTGTGGCATTAAGCGCCATTTGGCAGTCAACGTACATTTGGCGCCAGTAAGGTCGCCAAAGAGAGGCTTTACCTACTGTTTCTTCAGGATAGGCTTGAGGCTCTTCAAACGGTGCTGTTTCATAGAACTTAACGGTCGAGTTTCTGATGAAATCATCGTACATACAAAATGATGGGTCAGCTTTCACCTTGGCTTGAAATTCAGTAAGGTCTTTACCTTGAACAAGAAGGCGCGGTCGCGCTTCACTCAAGTTATCTAAAAACGATAAATCAAAATCGCGTTTTTGTACTTCGATAGGAAGTAGATCTACCAGGTTGCCAGCTGAAGTATCATTTTCTAACTTCATTTTTCTAATGGCATCAAGGGATTTTTGCTTGCTCATACTAGCTCTCTTATTCAATAAAAAGTGGAGAGGGATTCAATAAAAATAATTAATACTATTGTATTATTAATGCAGTGAAGTGTAAAACCTAGTACTTTACTTTTGGTCAAAAACGCGTGATCAATAGCAAATTTTCAACATGAATTTGTATTTGCTAGGCAAACCACAAAAGAAGTATGGGTGTCCTTTTTCGTTTTGCTCAATTTTTTGTAGAAAAGCGAGCTAGTCACCGAATAAAATATCTTCCTGCGTGTCTAGCCACAGTGGAAATTTGAACATTGCCTTTGAGAACAAACGGCTTTGCAAATGGGCATTTAACCAAGCTTGCAAATGAGTATATGGCCCCTGCAAGTAAAGCTGACGATTCACCTTTGAGAACTGGCGAACAAAAGGTAATAAGGCGTAATCCAATAAGCTGGCTTTCTCCCCCATCAAAAAGGCATGCTGGCTTAAGCGCCACTCTAGCGCCTGAACAAAGGGCTCGCACTTTAATCTACATGCTTCTAAATCGCCGTGGTGGTAACGTTTAGCGTCTTTGTAGCGCTCGAGATCGGGCTTAAACTGCTTATCATTTTGTTCGATAATATTAAGCATTTCAGCAAGCTCATCAGGATTAGATGCACGCAGTAAGTCTTCGGGGTCATTACGTTGCAACGCCCACAACATAATGTCTAAGCTCTCATCAATAATTTGTGCTTCGCTAGAATGCTGTTTAGCGCCTTGCTTCCCATCGACTAAAGGCTCAATCACTAGCACTGGTACGGTGGCTTTAGGTGATACCGCCAGCATCTCTGCGGGTTTTTTTTTCATCACTATGGGGCGTAAGTGTATTGTTTGCTGAGCAAGGAGTATTGCCAAGCGCGCACGCATTGCGTAAGGGCAGTTTTGCAGAGAGTACAAAATGGGTAAGGTTTTCATTATGCGTTTAACAATCCTTTGTTTAATGCGGGCTAATACACTACATGGCCAATAAGACTAGCATTTAGTTTAGCTCGGTAGGCAATACAATTTGACCACTTTATTGAGTGCCCGAGCTTTGGAACTCAAACCCAAGGGCAATCGTATGCACTCAGCAAAGATACTTAAGGATATAACTGAAGGGTTTGGATGGCTTACAAAGATTTTGCTGGTTGAGGGTAAGAAATCGTTCGACTAAACGGCGACAAGCACAATCCTTCTTTAAGTGCCTGTTACAAAGAGATGACTAGCGTACCAATGCTAGTTGCAAAACCACCCACCTTTACATCAATTACTCTTGAATGTTCAGATTGAATAGATGCGGTAATAATAGACGCACTTCCCATCGCCCTGCCTTGCTCAAAAACATAATCACTACCCAGTGTTAAATGCTCTGAAATATAGCACGCTAAGGCGCCACTAGCGCTACCTGTAGCAGACTCTTCAGGGATACCAAACAACGGGGCAAAGTTACGACAGCTTGCTGTAAGTTTACTTTCCAACTTACAAAGCTCAAAAACATGAAAACCTACCAGCTTATTCTGTTCGCAAAAATCAGCGATAAGCGCATCATCAGGTTCTATTGAATCTAAACATCCTTTAGGTACAGGAATAATCACATCAGCGAGTCCTGTTGAAATAACCTCAATAGGTAACTTAGTGCTTGCTAGTATGTCTCTTTCTATACCTATAACATTTGAGATTTCTTGGTATGTAAAACTATCAATTTTTTTAGGTAGTTGCTGCTCCATAACGACCTTACCATCTGGTTCGATAGTCACAGACAACAATCCTGCTTTTGTGCGCTGAACATAACAGCCTGCAGCAAGAATACCGTTTTGGTGCATGGTAAAAAACGCAGCGAGTGTAGCGTGGCCGCAAAAATCAACTTCCCCAGTGGTAGTAAAGAAAGAGACTTCGTAACCAGCTTCATCATCGCTAGAAACAAAAGCTGTTTCAGAATACCCAACAGCTTGCGCAATGTTTAGTTTTTGAGCGTTCGATAGTTGTTCCGAATTAAGAACAACACCAGCAGGGTTTCCGCCTTTTCCATTAACAGTAAATGAGTTGACCAAGTTAACTTCAATACTCATTAACGCTCTCTCCCTTTTAAAACAATTAAACTACAGACACAAAATTGTTAGCCAAAATCAGCTGCGAAGAAGTAGAAACTAACTGCTTTTATCCGGATTGAATCGCTTGCTAGCATTCATCAGATTTCTATCTGGCTACGATAATCTAACTCGATATATGAAAAATTTTCCAGATCCCTTAAGGTCTTAACCAGCTCTTCCACAATTTCAGAATAACGAGGAGTTTCACCACGGCCAGGGTGAAAATGGGTAATATCAATCACAACGCCTTGGCTGGTATTTCGTCCCCCGACTCCAATTCCGAAATTACCTCCATCTGAATAATAAAGAATAACCCCTTCTACTTTTGAATTCGGAGTTGAACGATACAATCCATGTTTTTCAAGAATAGGCTCAAAAGCTATAGTTAACTTTTGCTTAAGTTCTTCTACCTGATCTTTGGATAATTCTGGAACTAATAAATATTGCCGATGATTATATGTATCCATACAACCAGTCAGTCCCAGAATACTTAAGAGTATGAATATATTGATGAATCTCATTTATTTCTCTTGAATGCTATAGCTTTGCTTGGTGGAACTTCTGTTGTTGAGCTGCCCATGTTTCTTTAATGCCGCAATCTACACAAGTAAACCTCGTGTCAGAGTATGAGTCCGGAGGGAAATTATAATCAATATTACGATTTACTCCCCTACTTGCTCAGATCGACAGGGAGGTTAATTCGAACTTGTATTACATTCTTGCGCTCTACCAACGAACCCACCAAGGCACATAACTGCGTACCGAAAGGCTCCCTATTGTTTAAACAAGAGAATCTTCTTAGCTCTCTCATTTAGCCAAATCAATGCTATCACTTAAACCTTGTTGATTCAGCGACTTAAAAACCAAAATGACAAAAAACTCATGATAGAAAGATGCAGACCTCAAGGAAAAGGAGAGTCGCGAATTCACTGTGAGAAAGCAGCAAAAAGATAAGAGCAATACTACCGCGTAGGCATCTATGTTGAAGGCATGTTTTATTGAGCGGGGCTAGCTTGATAGAAACTGATCAAACTCAAGCCTCAAATTATCGCCCTAATTCGCTTATTTGTATGGCCTATAAATAATTGTTGAAGTTTTAGCCAGTGATTCTCTATAATCCCCCCACCTAATCCAATGGAGCTAACGCCATAATGAAGTACTAACCACCTGACATCCAATTTATATCAACCATTTGGACACTCGGGGTTAGTGGGCGTTACTTTCGTCATTTCTTATCTGCAAAATTTGAGCATATTGCTGTTTTAGATCGCGTTCGATCTTTGTCCTGGCAATCTCACCTAAGTAACGGCTAAGCCATTCTCATTGAATAGAATGGCCCGACCCCTTTTACACGTTTAACGTAAAGGGAGGCAGAATTATGCCTGTATTATCAACCACCCAATTATCATTTCAGCTCGATAGCGGTGAATGGTTATTTAATAAAATAAACTTTAACTTAGCGCCAGGTTTAAGCGGCTTAGTGGGCCGCAATGGCGTAGGAAAATCTTTGTTTGTTTCCTTATTACTTGGCCAGCTTAACGCCACCCAAGGCAGCGTAACCCGCCAAGGTAACATTGGCTTTTACTCACAATTACCGTCGCACTTATTAAACAGCAATATTCGTATTGATGAATATTCGGGTATTAGCGAAAAACTGGCGGCTTACCATGCGATTGAGCAAGGCAGCTGTGAGCCAAAGCATTTTGATATGCTGGGTGAAGACTGGGAAGTAAAAACTCGCGCTCAGCACACCTTAGAAAAACTAAATATTAGTGAAAATCTTGACGCGTATTGCCACAACTTAAGCGGTGGGCAGCTTGCCCTACTCCAATTGCATCGCTTATTTGAATCCGACGCCGACATTTTATTGCTGGATGAACCCACTAACCATCTAGATTCAAATGGCCGGCTGTGGTTAATAGAGCAACTAAAGCACTACCAAGGCCGGGCATTAATAGTTAGTCACGACCGCCAACTGCTAAGGCAAGTGAGCGCTATTTATCAGCTCACGCGTTTAGGTTTGCGTTTCTATAGCGGCAACTACGACGAGTATTGGGCTCAGTCTTCTGCGCAAAGTAACGCTTTAGACAAACAAATTACGCAAGTAAAGTCGGAGCAAAAGAAGATAGAACGGCAAGCCCAAGCCAATAAGGAAAAGGCTCAGCAGCGGGAGGCCAAAGGCAACCGAATAAGAAGATCGGGCAGCCAGCCAAAAATATTACTCGACGCAATGAAAGAACGCGCAGGCCAAAGCCTCTCTGCAACGGCTACTATGCAACAAAACCAACGTGAGCGAAGCCAAGATAAACTGCAGACCTTACAGCAACAAAAAGAACAGCTAAAACCGCAAGCATTGTACTTGCAACAATCGGAGCAAACCAAGAAACGTAGCTTGTTAAGCATTAAGCAATGTTGCCTAGCCTTAGGCAACAGCGATCCTGTTACCTTTAGCCTGTCGCAAACCGAAAGGGTCCACTTAAGTGGCGCGAACGGTTGTGGTAAATCCACCTTACTAAAAGCAATAAACGGAGCAGAGACTCAATACAGCGGCCTTATTACTGTAAATACCAACACCGTGTATATGGATCAGCATTTTGGTTTACTCAATCCCTTAACGAGCCTGCTAGATAACTTAACCACACATTGCAGCGGCCTACATCACAGCACTGCACGCACACTCTTAGCAGGTATTGGTTTTAGGCGAGACTTAGTAGACCGAGAAGTTGCCCTGCTAAGCGGTGGCGAAAAAATGAAACTAGCCATGTTAATGGTAAGCCACATGGCTAATTCACCATTGCTGCTGTTAGATGAACCCGATAACCACTTAGACATAGAGTCGAAGCAACTACTGGCAGAGGCATTAAACGCCTATAAAGGTGCGTTTATTTTGGTGAGTCATGATGAGGATTTTGTGCGAGATATTTCAGCTTGCGAAGAAGTTGTGATGAGCTAATTAACACCTACAAAAACAAGTAAAAAATACCAAGGCCAAAGGAATACCTTAGGCCTTTGGTATTTCATCTTTCAAAGCTAACGCTTAGTGATTCGGCTTTAATTGCACCACGCCCAGCGGTTTTAAGCGGCAATATAAAATTGCCCCTAACGCACCGAGCAGATGGCCTATATGGTCAACGCCCATATCCAAGGTGTCGTTAGCATCACTGTCGAACTCTGAGTAGAAAGCCAGCATTAATGCCATAAACGAGAACAGAAAAATGGCAGACAACCACTCTTTAAGCGTTAACTCCTCTTCATCGGTAAAATAGGCTGCAGCAAGACCAAAGACACCGCCTGAAATACCGCATACAGCAATACTTTCCGAATAGAATAATATTGACGGTATAGATGCTAAAGCCCCAACAACAAGGACAGCAAAATACCTTTTAGCTCCAACTCTGCGCTCATAAGCAGAAGCGAGGCCTAAACCAACAACATTGGCTGCAAGATGGACTAAATTCCCATGAACAAAGAGATGGGTTATCGACTGTAATGGCCATTTAAAAAACTGTTCACCATCATTACTCAAAGCCAATGTGTGATACAAATATTCATCGACAGTAATAAAGCCAAAATTAGTGGTGAGTAGAAATACCACAATGATTAAGACCCCCGAACAGATCGATGCCCACACACTCTGAAGGTTCTCTTTATAAGTGACAGCACTGGCCTTCAAACTGTTTGGCGCAGGCTTGATAGAAACTAATAGGCCAACATAAATGGCTACTGTGATAAGGAATAGAATCATTGAGCTAAAGGTATGTTTTTCTCGATGTGTTGCTGTACATCAGGCAACAATTTTGCAATCTTTTCTACACCCTTAAGCTGGGCTTTTACCGTTACTTTTCGATTATTTTTAAAGGTAAACTTCATTGGCCTTTGAAGCAATCCCTTGCCTATTTTCACGCTTTCAATCTCATCAAATTCGAAAAAGTCATGCTCTTTAAACTTACCTAACATGCTGAGTTTATGGAACGAGATACCTTTCTCGGTCACCGCTAAGAAATAGGATTTCATACTTAATACAAAAAGAGGCCCGATCAAGAAAAACAACCAAATATTGGGAGGGCTAATAGCTTGAAAAAAACCAATAAGCGCATCACCCTCATTCAGATTACCTTTGATGTATTCTTGAGCCTGTTCTTTATTCATCACTACTCCTTGTTATGCTATCTGATCATTACTGACGCTTGTTATTAGAAGGCGCCCTTCCTATAAAGCCAATATTATCAGCAACCTGAAGATATAAAAATAAGAACGTCAGTAAATAGGGGAATAGAAAGATAAATGAATAGATATAAGGAGTGACAAACAGAACCATCGCGCTTAACCGAGGGTTAATCAATGTAATCTTAGGTATAAGAACACGACCAGCTACAACAGGTTTACCGTTGTTGGAGCAGAAATGTGTTCGCGAAGTAATCTAGCCGCTTAAGGGCTAAGCAAAGCTAGATTACTTGCTAACAAACGGGCTTTAAAATAGCCCCTAGATAGCTAACGCTTTATCAAGCGCCTACTTACAAACCTTGGCTATATTGTGCATTGGTCCTTACGGTGACCATCTCACTTAAGTGTTGCTGTGCTTGCTCATCGCCTTGTAGAAAGCGCTCAAATTGAGTGACTAATTCAGCTTTATCTAACTCTGCTTTAGAGCCGGCTCCAATGTTGGTTAAGTCGATAAAGAATTCGTCAAACTGCCCAGCGAGGTCATTCACAATATCAAAGTTTAAGAACTGCTCGTGGTTGTAAATACTCGGGTAACCACCCTTTTGCTTATCTACAGCAAACGACACACCTTTCACGTTAGTGATAGTGGTAGCCTTAGTACATTTGAGCATGCAACCGTCTTCAATCGCGGGTTTGTTACAGCCAACAGTTTGCTGGAAGAAGCACTGGCGGCTGGTCATCATCAAAATAGGATGGTAGATGCTGTAGAGCATTTTAAAGTTGTCTGGGCGAGTAATGTTTCTAATTTGCAGGCGGTTTATTTCGTTAGATATAAAGGCGCCCGCACAATTCAACTCTTCCTTAAGGGTAAGCAAAGCGTAAGAGTTAGTGGTGTTTAAGAATGGGCCGGCTATCCACTCAATGTCCATTTCAAATGCCTTGTAAGCAACACCGGTATTATTACTTACTATTTTTGCTGGGCGAACTTGTTCTAATAAACGCACCGCTTCTAAATAGTCTTTACCAATAAGCACTGCGGGGAACCAAGGGATTAAACGTGGGTTACGCAAGAAAATATCTATGTACTTGTTACAGCCCTTTTTAAAGCTCTCTGGCAACTTAAAGTAAATATCCGATTCGGTTAAATCACATAGCGGTAGGTCTTTTTCATCCGCAATCAGTATCGACATACTTGGCTTGCTAGTAATGCGCGGGTGCTTCTCAAGCTCTGGTACTTCTACCGCTGGCACTATAGGCACCGAGTTATTCAGTAGAAATGCCGCTTGGTTTTTAAGTTCGGTTAACTCTTTATAAGGAAGGCTTAAGTTTTCATCTAGCTCACTGCAATCAAACGCCTCAACGCTAAAATCGTTAATAGCAAAGTTTTTAAAACGTTTTTCAATGGCTTCGGCGTTTAGCGTAATTTTAGAGGCTACTCGCAACGAGGATGTCGTTTGCAGGCGATGCACTTTGTCGTTATCACCAATGGTCATGGTTAAACATAGCGGGGTATCTAAAGAGCCTGAGAACGCCATTGCCAAAGGTTGCTTGGCAATACTTAGGTACTTAATCTTTTCGGCCAGTTCTTCACCAATTTCGTTACGTTCGGCGTGAAGGCCTTTTCTGGCTTCTTTAATTTCTACCACCGATATGGCGTTATATTTTTGCACCGCATGCTGCACACTGTGGTCGCGAGGGTTATCAATAAACATATCTTTGGTCAGGTTGCCCTGCAAAAACGAGTTAGTAAAATCGCGGTTAAATACTCGGTGTAGGTTTGAGTCATCTTCCAGTAACTGGCCGCTTTCTACAAATTTATCAACTTGCTTACGCCAACTATCAACAACTGTGTATACGTAGTGTGCGCCTTTAATTCGGCCTTCAATTTTGAGAGAGTCTACTTCAGCATCAACCAACTGTGGTAAATCAAAATAAGCCGAATTATCTTTTAAGTTAAGCGGGAAACGATTACCAGCAGCGGTAATTTCGTATTCGTCGCGACAGGCTTGGCTACAACGGCCTCGGTTACCTGAGTTTCCAACACTTACCGAGCTTGAGTAACACTGGCCAGAAAAGGCAATACACAAAGAACCGTGCACAAAAACTTCGGTTAATACGTCGTGCTGGTGCGCTAAGGCAGTTAGGGTTTTAATTTCCGGTAGATTTAGCTCTCGCGATAAGTTCACTCGCGTAGCTCCGAGTTTAGCCAAAAATTCAATTTGGCCTTCGTTATGCGTAGTAAGCTGGGTAGAAGCGTGAATGTCCAAGCTAGGAAAGTGCTTTTTAACTAAGTTAAATACTCCTAGGTCTTGAACAATAATGCCGTCGATACCGGAATTGACCAGTTTGTTCAGCAGCTTAACCATGGCGGGAATTTCTTGTTCAAGAATCACCACATTTAGCGTTAAAAACACTTCACAGTCGTACTTATGCGCTAAGCGTAATATGCCACTGAGATCTTCAAAAGAAAGGTTAGAAGCTCGGTTACGGGCATTAAAGGTATCTAAGCCACAATACACCGCATTCGCCCCGGCAATTACCGCCGCTTTAATGGCTTCTACATCACCACCAGGGGCAAGCAACTCTATCTTTCTAGTCATTGTTTCAAACTCACTATACTTGGGCTAACAGCCTTATTTTTACTGCGCGGGATTTTAACGGCAACCGAACACTATTGCTACAGTTAACTAACTTCGTCCAATCTTAGTTATTGAGCCCATCGCATTTAGTCATTCCAAGCCATATCACTTGCCGCTAGCCATAAGCTTAGTTTGGTGATTCATCCCACAAGCCACTAAGCAGCGACTAAACTATGGGTAGAACCCACAGCTTATGGTGGGCGCTTAATAGCAAATGACCGATTGCTCGAACAATCAGGACTAAAGCTTATGGCTAATAGCAATTCACACCCTAGCAAAAAATCTACCGGCACTTGGCAAGTGGTGGTTGCAGTTTTTATCTTTGTTACCAGCCTCATTGCTGCGTTCTACTGGGGTTATAAAGACATTCACTTTCTGGTGGTCAATCCCGAGCTATCCGATAAAGGCAGCGATATTTTTCTCAAATACCTATTTATTGTGGTTGCGGTAGAGCGCGCTGCTGCGGTATTTGTGAGTAACTACCGAAATCGAAAAGTAGCAGACTGGACCTTAAGAATATCCAGAATTAAAGAAACCCTGTCAGATGAAAGCCAACACCTTAATGTACTAAAAATGGTATTTGAGCGAGAGATCCAAGTCGCCCAAAAAGTGCTAGATAAGCAAATGGTTGATTTGCTTATTCCGCCAGAAGACAACGCCGATGAGTACCGTGCCGCGCTACTTTGCATTAAACACAGTTACGAGTTCTCGCTAGCTAGGCATCAATCTACCTGCAACCGCGATGTGACCTTTTTTGTGTTTATCTCGGGTATTGTACTGGCATCACTAGGGCTTAGTATTCTTAGCGATGTGATGATGAACTTAACTGAAATATGCGGCATACATGGCCACTTAATAAGAATTGCAGACGTATTAATTACTGGCGGTTTATTAGGTGGAGGCAGTGCGGGGCTAAATTTTGCGTCAACACGATTTGCAGAGCTGATGAAAAAGAACTGATGTCACTTGCTTATCTAGACCTTTGCCTCGGCATGGAGTACTTAGCCTAAGCGACTATTTTTTCGACAACTAAACCATTGTTATTGGTGCGACCTGCAATTAGTGATTTAAGCGCTGTTATTAAAGGTCGCTTTACCGTATGTTGGAACAAAGTTGCTCAGTAGCGAGACCATTAGTGAAAAAGTATAAACATGAAGCGCAGTTACTCAAAAAAGCCTTACAAATTGGCGAGGTATACGCACTGCAACGCGGTTTTGCCAAGTTTCCTTCAGGCATCTCAGAGAAAGACAAAGTAGAAGCTTTATACATGCTATTAGCCGAAGATAAGCGCCTCACCCCACTACCTAAAGACAAAATGACCGGCCCAGAAATGCGCCACAAGTTGGTATTGTGGTTGGCAGGTCAATTACCTAAAGACCACGAACTGTTAGACGGTTAGCTATAAGATTATTTACACAAAGCAGCACTAAGTGCTGCTTTATTTGTCTATGTTTCCGTCCTAAATATGGTTGACACTTAACCAACATAAATTTGGAAGTGTCGTAAAACAACCTGCAAACGTAGCCCAAAAGACTGAAAATCATGAACTTGAACAATTTGTTACGCTCTCAAGTTATACAGTGGCTGCTTGCTTATATAACCAGCGTTACTATTTTTAGTTTTTATATCATTGAGCCTTGGCCTTCTGTTTTTTTCATTGTTGTTAGGCCCATTTGGAGTTTTTTTAGATACTGCACATGCTTTAATGTTGCTTTTAGCATCTATGTTGTTTTGTGTAGGGTTGTATTTTCGGCATTTATTGCTGGGTAAGGCACTAAATACTTTAGGATTTTGTATTTGGCTATATGTAGGGATTTTTGTTGCTGCACAACAGTAGTACTTAAAAAATCAATCAAGAGGGTTAAATACATTGCGCGACTATTTAGGTGCGCTGAAGCCTAGCACACAGTGCAATTGCCCATTATCGAATTCTTTAATACGGAAAGGAAGCATCGTGCTAAAGAAAACATGCCCATGGTGTGGCGAAAAACCTACGTTTAATCAACTCGGCCGCAGACCAGTTCACAATGTTCCAAAGTGGTATCAGTTTTCTAGAAATGTGCGAGTGTGCCCTTATTGCGCGGGCGCAGTAAAACTAGGCGGACAGGCCACTTGGTTTATGGTCTTAGTTTTACCTTCATCGTCATCGTTACTAATTGAGATGTTTACCGGCTTTGATGTATTGGGTGAATTAGGTGCTACAAATATTGGTTGGATGCTTTTTCTAGTCGGATGTATTGGAACTTATCTATTTGGTGTTTTTCAAAAAGAAGAAAGCGTATAACAAGGCCTAAAGATCAGAGGTCAGTTGGCATTAATTCAACAAATTGAGGTGGTCAATTACTTTTAGGGCCCATTACTAAAAGGAAGGTTTATGCCCTTAACGCTGTTTTATCTGACATAAAGAAAATCCTAGAAGCTAAACTTATCTCGCTATACAAACTACAAATAGAACCATCAATCTAGCTTATATAAGCTAATAACTATTTCTAGTCGTTATCAGCTTTTACCTTCACTTCATTATCAGCCTTGCTCTGTCACCCAATGCTCTGCAATCTCCTCCCGTGTGGCATACCACACGCCTTCAAACTGCTGGGTATATTGAATAAAACGCTGCAGCGCGGCTAGCCTAGCTGGCCGCCCTACTATTCGGCAATGCAAACCTATGCTAAGCATTTTAGGGGCGGTTTCACCTTCAAAGTACAGTACGTCAAAAGCGTCTTTTAAATACTGGTAAAACTGTTCACCACTGTTAAAGCCTTGTGGCGTGGCAAAGCGCATATCATTGGTGTCTAGGGTATAAGGCACCATTAATAAGGGTTTGCTGTAGTTGTTATCCCAATAGGGTAAGTCGTCGGCATAGCTGTCGGCGCTATAGAGAATGTCTTCTCGCTCGGCAATCAATTTAAGGGTGTTTGGGCTAGTTCGGCCGGTATACCAGCCTTTAGGTTTACTGCCAGTGGTTTGTTGGTGAATCGCTATGGCTTGCTCTATATGTTCACGCTCTTGCTGCTCGCTAAAGTCTTGATAGTGAATCCAACGTAAGCCATGACTGGCGATTTCCCAATTAGCATCTAACATCGCTTTTACCGCTTCTGGATGGCGCTGCAGCGCCATGGCAACCGCAAATACGGTAACCGGAATATTTTGGCTTACAAACAAACGATGTAAGCGCCAAAATCCGGCGCGGCTGCCATATTCGTAAATAGACTCCATGCTCATATGGCGATCGGGATAAGCGGCAGCACCCACTATTTCAGACAAAAACTGCTCTGAATGACTATCGCCATGCAATACACAGTTCTCGCCACCTTCTTCAAAATTAACCACAAACTGCAGGGCAATTTTAGCCTTGTTTGGCCAGTTGACCTGAGGGGGATGTTGGCCATAGCCGACTAAATCTCTGGGGTAGTTATCTTTTTTATCTGTCATGTTGCTTCCTAACCCACCAGCTGAAGAGCTAATTGATGATGCTGTGCCTTAAGTTGGTTTAACTGCTCGCGAGTGGCCTCGGCATCTTCAATCACCCACTTACCGGCCACCATTAACTTACTCACTTGACTCGCACCACATAAAACTAGCGCAGCTAATGGGTCGTGAGCCCCAGAAAAGTTAAGCCCGTCTAGTTTATATAAACCAATATCGGCTTGTTTGCCTGGCGCTAATACACCTATATCATCGCGCCCTAACACCGCTGCACTGCCTTGGGTTGCCCAGTTCAGTACTTGATGGTGAGTGATTTGGTCTGCGCGATAACGTAAGCGTTGTTGCATAAGCGAATGACGTAACTCTTGAATCATGTTCGAGCTGTCGTTAGAGGCTGAACCATCTACCGCCAAACCTAGCTTGCAGCCAGCGGCTTCTAGCTCTAGCGTTGGACAAATGCCCGACGCCAACACCATGTTAGAAGTCGCACAATGAGCAATACCAACTTGAGCGGCACCTAAGCGCTGTATCTCGCTTTCATCAAAATGAATGCCGTGAGCAAGCCATGTTTGTGGGCCCATCCAGCCACAATGCTCTAAGTAATCTACTGGCCGCATACCCAGCTTTTCTACGCAAAAATCGTTCTCATCAATAGTTTCGCCCAAGTGAGTATGTAAACGCACACCTTGCTGCTTAGCTAAGCGGGCGGTTTCACACATTAATGTCTCGGTAACCGAAAACGGCGAGCATGGCGCTAACGCCAAGTTCAGCATGCTACCGTTGCTGGCATCGTGATAACGCTTTATTAAACGTAGGCTATCGTCGAGGATTTGCTGCTCGGTTTGTACCACGCTGTCAGGCGGTAGGCCGCCATCTTTTTGCGACAAACTCATGCTGCCGCGCGTTAGCGTAGCGCGCACACCTAAGCGCCCCACTACCTCCGCTTGTATGTCTATTGCCTCACTAAGGGCGTGATTAAAAACATAATGATGATCGGCCACCGTAGTCGCGCCACTTAGCATTAGTTCCCAACAAGCTAATTCAGTGGCTAGCTCAATATGCTTGGGTGTTAAACCACTCCAGATGGGGTACAAGGTTTTAAGCCATGGGAATAAAGGCTGATTAATGGCGGCGGGTAAACAACGGGTCAGTGTTTGATAAAAATGATGATGAGTATTAATAAGGCCAGGTAGCAACACCATGTCGCTGGCGTCTAGTTGTTGGTCTACGGTAATAGAGGGCTGTTTGCCGGCAGCCACACATTCAATAATTTGGCTACCTTGAATCACTAAGCCACCGGCTAAGTCACGCTCGGCGTTAGGGCCATTTAATGCCCCACTAAAAACAGCTAAGGGATTCTTTATCCACAGAGTTTTACTGGCTGATGGGTTGTTTGCAAGCATTTGGCAACTCTTATCCTTTTAAGCATATAGCTAAAAGGATAAGCAAAAAGCTGACCAAACGCTCAAGAAAATGAATTTATGGCGTTAAACCAATGCCACGGAGAATTATATCCACTAAGTTTTGTTCGGCTTGGCTAAACTCTTCAACGCTTAAGGCTTTACCGTGAATCATTCGTACTTCTGTATCAAAATCCGCGTAAAACTGCGTCGCTCCCCAAATCAAAAATAATAGATAAATCGGTTCAATGGGCTGAATTTTTCCTTGGTCTATCCAAGTTTGAATCAAGCTGCATTTTTGCTTACTCCATTCAATAACGGGAAACTGCAAATTGTCTTTTAGGTTAGGCGCACCTTGGATAATTTCCATGGCAAATATACGTGAGCTTTTAGGGTGGCTGCGGCTGTAACGCATTTTGGAGCGAATATAAGCACTAATAGCCACAGCCGGGTCATCATCGGCGGTGGTATGTTCAAAGGCGTCATTCCACATGGCAAGAATGTCTTCTAACAAGGCGCGATACAAACCCTGCTTAGATTTAAAGTAGTAGAGAATATTGGCTTTTGGCAGCTCAGCTCTATCGGCAATGGCTTGCAATGAAGTGCCTTGATAACCGTGTTTCACGAACTCATTGGTCGCCGCTTTTAAGATGACCTTTTCATTCTTTTTTCTAATTGCGCCACTTTGGGTTGCCGTAGCTTTAGCCATGCTGAATCACTCTCCTTGTTCCACCTTTTTAAGCGTCATATTACTTACGAAAGCATTATTAATGATTAACTTATAAATCACTAGTGCAAACTGCAGTTTGCTAAAAAAAGCCATGAACGCACCATAAAGCGCCATTTATTGCCATACTTCGCACCAACTAAGCACAACAAAAAACAAACAATTGCAACTTATTAGCTACAATAGTGAAGTTGAACACTTGGTCAGATTTATGCAATGCAAATGGCTTACCGATCGATAGAAAAACAAGAATGGACTCAAAATGAAACAAGACAATCTCTTGTTGTCGTTATGGCAAGTGTCTAAGCGCTATCCCGGCGTAGTGGCCAACGACAAAGTGAGCTTAACGTTAGCCAAAGGGGAAATACTGGCCCTACTTGGAGAGAACGGTGCAGGAAAATCTACCCTAGTAAAAATGATTTACGGCGTCGTACAGGCAGACGAAGGCAGCCTACTTTGGCAAGGAAAGGAAGTAGTGATCCGCTCGCCCAATATGGCACGAAGCATGGGCATTGGTATGGTGTTTCAACACTTCTCGGTATTTGAAACTCTCACCGTGCAAGAGAACATAGAGCTCAGCCTTGATGCAGGCTTTGTGAAAGACGCAGCCACTTTGCGCGCCAAAATAATTGAACTCAGCGCAGCCTACGAGCTGAAAGTAGACCCAGACCGCTACGTACATAACTTAAGCATTGGCGAGCGCCAACGCTTAGAGATACTTCGCTGTTTAATTCAAAACGTTAAACTGCTGATTCTTGATGAACCGACTTCGGTACTCACCCCGCAAGAAGTCGCCGGTTTATTTAACGTATTGCGCACGCTAGCCAGTGAAGGCTGCAGCATTTTGTTTATTAGCCACAAACTGAAAGAAGTCACTGCATTGTGCAACCGGGCTGTAATATTGCGTGGCGGTAAAGTGAGCGGTGAATGTGTACCCGCTAATGAAACGCCAGATTCTATCGCCAGAATGATGGTTGGCAGTGAAGCCGTGTTGTCGGAGCGCTACCATAAAACCATTGGCTCAGACGAGCTGCTAGTCACCCGAGATTTAAGCGTGCCGCCTACTAATCCTTTTGGTACCGGACTCAAAAAGGTAAACCTTAGCCTGCATAAAGGCGAAATACTCGGCATTGCTGGCGTAGCCGGTAATGGCCAAGAAGATTTATTAGAAGCCTTAAGTGGCGAAGATACGCGAGCAGAGGCCGGCAGCATACTAATAAATGGGCGCAAAGTGGCCAAGCTAAATGCTGGCGAACGGCGCTTACTGGGCATGAGTTACGTGCCAGCCGATCGCCTAGGCCAAGGCGCAGTGCCAGACATGAGCCTAGCCGACAACACCTTGCTGACTAGCGCACGCAAGGGCTTGGTGAGTCGCGGTCTCATTTTGCCGCATAAAGTGGTTGAGTTAGCCAAGTCGATTATTCACCGCAACGACGTGAAATGTCACAACGCCCACGCGCAAGCTAAGAGCTTGTCGGGCGGTAATCTACAGAAGTTTATTATTGGTCGCGAAGTGGATCAAAACCCAGAAGTACTCATTTGTGCTCATCCTACTTGGGGGGTAGATATAGGCGCGGCCAGTTCCATTCATCGCCAACTCATTGAGCTGCGTGATAACGGCGCTGCCATTTTAGTGGTATCGGAAGATATTGATGAATTGTTCATGATTTCAGACCGCATTGCCGCCTTATACGAAGGGCAGTTATCGCATGCGGTTCACACCGAACAAACCAGCATTGAAGAGGTAGGTAAATGGATTGCTGGCAGCTTCATGAATGATGACAAGCCAAAGGAGGACTTAAAACATGCTTAAAACTCAAGCACGCTTAGAGTCTTCCAAACTGATGTCTTGGCTGTCACCACTGATTGCGATTGGGCTCACTATGCTGGTATCTAGCATTATGTTTTTTGCCTTAGACATAAACCCCACCACCGCTTTTAAAGTATTCATTATCGATCCGCTTAGCGACAGCTATAACTTAGGCGAATTAATGGTGAAAACCACGCCTTTGTTATTGTGTGCCACCGGATTAGCACTGTGTTACAAAGCGAACATTTGGAATATTGGTGCCGAAGGACAATTGCTAGTTGGCGCAGTGGTGGGCTCATATTTTGCGCTGCAAGCCAATGATGATTCAGGTTATGGCTGGTTAGCCATTACGCTGCTCGCTGGCGCGGTGGCAGGCATGTTTTGGGCAGCTATACCTACCCTGCTGCATCAGCTGTTTCATACCAATCTTATTCTTACCACCATCATGCTTAATTACATTGGTTTGTATCTGCTGTTATGGGGAGTACACGGTCCGCTCATCGACCCCGATGGATTCGGTTTTCCTGAATCAGCAATTTTTGCTGATGCAGTGCTACTGCCCACTATCATGGAAGATGGTCGTGCCTCAATCAGCATTGTATTAGCGGTAATTTTTGCCATTGGTTCGGGGATTATCTTGTACCGCACCTTACCGGGATTTCAGCTGCGCGTATTTGGCTCAGACCAACCGGCCGCGCGATACGCAGGTTACAGCAGTAAGTTTATTATTTGGAGCGTTATGCTGAGTGCTGGTGCGCTGGCTGGCTTTGCTGGCGTGGCAGAAGTGACCGGCCCCATTGGTCAGCTCATTCCACAAGTATCGCCAGGCTATGGCTATGCAGCCATTATTGTGGCTTACCTTGGCAGGCTTAATCCCTTTGGTATTATCTTCGCGGCCTTTTTCATGGGTACCTTGTACATGGGCAGCGATTTAGCCCAAATTGAGTTGGGTATGCCCACAGCAATTACTGGCCTATTCCAAGGCATCTTGCTGTTTTTCTTGCTCGCGTGTGACTTTCTCATTCACTACAAAATCGTCTGGCAGCCCAATAAATCAAACTCTAAAACTGCCCCAGTTAGCACTAAGTAAGGAGCCGCTTAATGGACATGGAACTGTTTCAACAAATTTTAGTGGCGGCCATCAAAACCGGCACACCGTTATTGCTAGTAGCCTTGGGCGAACTAATTTGCGAGAAATCGGGCGTACTTAATTTAGGCCAAGAGGGCATGATGTTAATGGGTGCTATGGCTGGGTTTGCGGGGGCTTATTTTAGTGGCAATTTAGCCTTAGGTTTGTTGCTTGCCATGGTGGCAGGCATGATGATGGCGGGTATTTTCGCGCTACTATCACTTAACTTAAATACCAACCAAGTCGCCACTGGCTTAGCATTAACCATTTTTGGTTCAGGCTTAAGTGCCTTTTTGGGCGCAAGCTTAGTGGGCTCTACCGTTAATGGATTTAAACCCATTGCGATCCCTTTACTGAGCGACATTCCTTTTGTTGGCCCATTGCTGTTTAACCACGACATACTGGTTTATGGCAGCTTTGTATTGGTAGCAATATGCTGGTGGGTAGTAAACAAAACCCGTGCGGGCTTAACCTTGCGCGCGGTAGGCGAAAACCCCTACTCGGCCAACGCTTTAGGCATTAAAGTGATTAAAGTACGTTATATCGCGGTACTTATTGGCGGTGCGTTTGCTGGTTTAGCCGGTGCTTATATGTCTCTTTCTTACACGCCAATGTGGATGGAAAACATGACCGCAGGCCGCGGCTGGATTGCTTTATCTTTAGTTGTATTTGCCTCATGGCGCGTGGGTTACTTAATGGTTGGCGCCTACTTGTTTGGTGTTGCGTCTATCTTGCACTTAGTGATGCAAGGTATCGGCTTTACCATTTCACCCAACTTGCTAGCAATGATGCCATATGTAGCCACTATTGTAGTGATGGTAATTATTAGCTCTAACCCTATTCGGCAAAAGCTGGCAGCCCCCATGAGCTTGGCCAAGCCCTTTGATTCTAGACGCCATTAACACTCTAGTATCAAGCTGATTCAAAGCCTCTATTTACTAGAGGCTTTGTTCTTTTGGTGGTTAACACCGCCAGTGGGAAAATAAATATCACTGAATGGTTCAAGCGAAGTAATAAATTGGCGTATCATGCCTTCCCGCTTGTTGGAGACTCTATGACTTATTCGCTTTACTTGGCTCATATCAACGATACCCACTCCCATTTTGAGTCTTCTTTAGTCCATTTTCACATCAACTTACATGGACAACGCTACCAAATTGATGCGCAATGCGGAGGTTATGCGCGTATTGCTAGTGCAGTAGCCGAACAGCGGAAAATAGCGAAACAACAGCAGGTACCTAGTATATTGCTACATGCAGGTGACAGCTTTCAAGGCAGTTTGTATTTTAGCCAATTCAAAGGCTTAGCTAACGCCCGTTTACTTAACTTGCTTATGCCTGACGCCATGACCATTGGCAACCATGAGTTTGATCTTGGTAACGCGCCAGTATCACAATTTGTTGATCAAGCTAAGTTCGCCTTGCTTGCTGGCAACATGGATTTAAGCCAAGAAGATCAACAGAAACCGCAACCTTTAGCGCCCCATAAAAACCTCTATTGCTACGACAATCAGCAACAAATAGCTGAGTACCTACTTAAGCCATTAGGCGATAAACAACTGGCGATTATTGGTATTACCCACGACCTGATGCATAACATTGGTTGCCCCGATGCCGATTGCCACTTTTTAAACGCCATTACGACTACCCAAGCCACCGTTGACCATTTGCAACAACAAGGCATAAAACACATCTTGGTATTAAGCCATTTAGGCCATAGCGGAGATTTAGCCTTAGCGGAGGCCGTATCTGGCATAAGCCTGATCGTTGGTGGCCACTCACACACATTAACCGGTGATTTCTCTGAAATTGGTATTGAAAGTACTCAACAAAGCCAGCATTGGCATCATGGCTGCCTCATTCTGCAAGCGGGTAAACATGCTGAATCTATCGGCTTAGAACGCTTAGAATTTGATAGCGAAGGTAAGGTTATTTCGGTAGATGGCGGCGTGAGTTTTTTAATCGATAACCAGTGGCAAGCTTTGCAACATGGTCAGCCAGTATCACCCGAGATACGCGCTCAAATTGCCGATTATTTGGCGGCGAGTTCCTTAGTGAGCCACTACCCTGATGATCAGCAAATGGCCAAGATCATCAACCAAGAATATCGTCCAGTAATTGACGAAATGCGCCGCCAAGTTGTGACTACATTGAGCAAGCCATTATTGCACTCTAGAATGCCCACCAGCAAGTTACCCGAGGGCAGTGAAGTATCACCACTGGTATGCCAAGGTTTTTATCAAGCCGCTAACGCCAAACAGCCCACCGATTTTGCCTTACATAACGCTGGCGGTGTGCGTGTGTCCTTAAAAGCGGGCCCGCTTACTAAAGCGGAAATATGCGGCCGTTTATTACCCTTTGAAATTGCCATTGTTAGCTATCTAGTATCAGGTAAACAATTATTGCAAGTTATTGAAAGCTCTATAGATAACGCCACGAACAATGGCTTTATAGGCACTGGAGACGGCAGCTTTCCCTACTTTTACAAACTGCGTTACCACTACCAAGGTGATAAACCTGCAGGCCAACGTGTAAGCAAGGTAGAACTACGCTACGGCAATATGTGGCAGGCGCTTGAGCTAGATAAGAACTACCGAGGGGTCTCTTCGGCTTACACCTTAGCGGGGAAAGAGGGTTATCATGCCTTGCTCGATAGCTGGGATCATCAAGACCTGGGCATGACCATGAGCGACAGTTTTGTGACTTTTGCCAACCAACAAAAACAGTTAATGTAAACACATAACTCTCTGCACTCCTCAAAGCGAAGCGGCGAATACCAAAGGAAGACTCAAATGATAAGAGCCATGACCCAAGCGGATTTTAGCGCCTTCTGGCCAAGCTTCGAGGCAGTGATTCGCGCCCAACAGACTTACGCCTTTGATCCGAATATGAGTGAGCGAGAAGCCTATGAGCTTTGGTGTGTATTGCCAGCTAAGTGTTTTGTATATGAAGAAAATGGTGAAATACTAGCAAGCTACTACCTAAAAGCTAATGCAATGGGACCTGGTAGCCATGTGTGTAACTGTGGATATATGGTTAGTGAAACGGCTCGCGGCAAAGGTATTGCTCGGCAGCTTTGCTTGCACTCTCAACAGCAGGCATTACAACTCGGCTTTAGCGCCATGCAATTTAACTCGGTTGTCTCTACCAATGAGGCGGCCATTGCTCTGTGGAAAAAGCTGGGATTCGATGTTATCGGCACCATTCCCAATGGTTATCAACACAGCGAACAAGGCTTGGTAGATTGTTTAATTATGTTTAAAGCCTTAGCTACTTAAGCTATCGCAACCTTCTAAACATTTCCGTCAACCAACACTTACTGCTCTAATCACTGTAAACAAGTAATGGCTCAGTTTTACAACACCTTTGTTGATGGCTACGAGATATTAAGCCTTTAGCCAGTTTGACCAAGTATTGTAGTAGTTGATGGCTTATGCCTTAGCTAAGCAGGCCATCAACCAATCAATAAAAGCCTTATTTCTTGGCCTTGTTTGCTGCCCTTGAGGGCAAATTAAATGGTAAGCACGTCCTGAAGATACGCTTTCAAAAGGCGCGATTAGCGCTTTCGTCTGCAACTTTTCTTCTATTAGCGCAATTCTTCCCATCGCCATGCCCATTGAGTAACTCGCGGCTGAATTTGCCATGTCGGCATGGTTAACTATCATGCTAGCCTCAGGAAGCACTAATCGTTTCACTTGCTCATCACTTTGCTTTTCAAGCCATAACTTCCATTCATGTTGAGGTTGGTTCGATTCAAGCGATTCAGAACAATGGATTAAAGTCAGGTCACTAAAATTTTCAGCTAACAGCAGGTTACTTTCAAGCGGCTCACCTTTGTTATCAACAGTATTCAATTGATTCTCATAATAACTAGGCGAACAAACCGGAGTAATGTATTCATCAAATAGCTTTTGGCTGAAAAACTCAGCGTGGTGCCTTTCGCTATAATAGATAGCCAAATCCACTGGTTCATGTTGAAAATTTAACGGACTCGCCTTCACTCTTAGCTTGATATTCAAATTGGGGTACATCGCTTGAAATTCAGGTAAACGCTTTAACAACCAGCTTTGCGCAAATGTCGGCGCAACGCCAAGATACAACTCTCCCCTTAACTCCTTGAACCTAATATCGTCTATCTCAGAAAAAATCAGGTCAAAAGATTGATTAAGCGCTTGTAGTAAGCGCTCTCCTTCTACGGTGAGTTTTAAACGCCTTGTCAGCCTTACAAACAACATAAAGCCGAGTTGCAGCTCTAACTGCTTGATTCGTTGACTTACCGCCCCCTGAGAAATAAACAACTCTTCCGCCGCTTTAGTAAAGCTTAAAAACTTAGCCGCCACACTGAATGTGTGCATGTTGGTGAGTTGCTGTTGTTTTTTGTCCATTAAACTAAACATTATGCTTATGAATTAGTGTAGCTAATGTATATAACATTTATTTTAGTTTGTCGCCCTTAATGGAAAGACCTTTAATTAACTCAATTAATCCGTATAGAGAAGCCTCATATGAAAAACCAACTTAAAATCACCATTATTGGTGCTGGTTCTAGTTACACTCCAGAGCTTATTGAAGGCCTAATTCATCGCAGCAGCGAACTTCCTATCGGTCAACTTTGGCTGGTAGACATCGAAGAAGGCCACGACAAGGTCAACATTATCGGTGATCTAACACGCCGTATGCTCGCTAAAAACAATTTGGAACACATAAATGTGCATGTCACACTGGATCGTAAAGAAGCCTTAAAAGATGCTGATTTTGTTTGCTCTCAGTTCCGCGCGGGTTGTCTCGAAGGTCGTATTCGCGATGAACGTATTTCTCTAAAATACGGCATGATTGGGCAAGAAACCAACGGTCTTGGTGGTTTTGCTAATGCTTGCCGTACTATCCCTATCGCACTTGAAATTGCCCATGAAATGGAAGAGTTGTGTCCAAATGCTTGGTTACTCAATTTTACCAATCCATCAGGCATGGTGACCGAAGCCATTTTAAAACATACCAAGGTGAAAGCAGTCGGCTTATGTAATGTGCCGGTTATCATGCAAAAAGGCATTGCCAAAATGCTTGATGTAAACGAGCAAGACTTTGTCTTACAAGTTGCGGGATTAAACCACTTCATTTTTGCTCGACAAGTACTTATTAACGGTCAAGACAAACTCGAAGACATCGTTGATGAGATGCTGTCGGGTAACGATACGCTGGTTCCTGCGAACATACCGGCATTTGATTGGCCCGAACAGTTACTGCGTAACATGGGCATGATTCCATGTGCTTACTTACGTTATTACTACACTAGCCAAGATATCATGCAGCAAGAAATTGTAGAGGCAAATGACGAGGGCACCCGCGGTGAAGTAGTTAAAGCAATGGAAGAACGCCTGTTCGATATCTATCGTAATCCAGCTCTTAGCGAGAAACCTAAAGAGCTAGAGAAACGAGGCGGTCAATATTACTCTGAAGCAGCTTGTGAGCTAATGAGCTCAATTTACAACGACAAACGTACCATCATGCACGTTAATACACGCAACAATGGCACTATAGCTGGTCTGCCAGATGATTGTGCGGTTGAAGTAAGTAGTATGATTACTCGCTCTGGCCCCGTACCACTAAACGTTTCACCGTTCCCTTCAGATACATTACGCCTTATTCAAATGATGAAAGACTTTGAAACACTAACCGTTGAAGCAGCAGTAACAGGTGATCGTAATATCGCCCACCGAGCGCTAATTCTGAATCCATTAGTCACAACAGGCAGTATTTTAGAAGAAGCGTTAAATGAAACGATTGACGAAAATTTAGACTTTATGCCTCAGTTCCGTTAACCCTTCACCTCTTTTATCGATAATGGGTTGCGGCATTGAGTAACCCATTATTGACTGTCATTACTCTAAACATAGCCTCTTTAGGGTCACTAATGAGCACTTACCCTCTAAGGTCGACAACTCTATTGTCACTTTGCCTAAGGAAGCAAAAAGTTTTGACCAACCTTGGCATTACTGCTTTTAGTTTTGTCCTTCAGCTCTACGCCTGAGTACCCCAACTGATTAGCTTGCTCAATTAAATAAGCTAAGCGAAATGCCGCGTCGTCAACCGACATGCCTGCCGAGCGAATGTTAGATAAACAATTGCGTTTGGCTTCTTCAATGCCAGGATAAGCCTGATAGGTAAAATAGATGCCTAAGCTATCGGGCGAGCTTAAACCTGGCCGCTCGCCCACCAGTATTGCCACCATTTTCGCTCCCAAGGCGTGAGCTACATCATCACCTACAGCTACTCGGCCTTGTTCAACAATTATCAATGGCGCGATAGATAAACCTAAGCCAACCACCTTAGGCACCAAAGCGGCTAACATTGAGCTGGCGTTTTCTCTAATTGCGGCAGAAGATAGTCCTTCGGTCAGCACTAGCACAATATCGTAACTAGCGAAGTCATTCGCTAAGGTTTGTTTCGATGGCTCATCAAGCAACCGGCCTAAATCGGGACGTTGTAAGTACGTAGCTCTATCGCAGGCTTGCGAGCTGAGGTGATTAACACCTAGGTCAAAGTGGGCTAAATCCTCCGCTAGCTGTTGATAATCCAAAGGCATTAGTACAGCGTCTCGCGCTTGCGCATGAGCTAATTGAAAAGCTAAATGTGCTTTGGTGGGTAAGCTAGAACCCGCTCTGCCTAAGGCAATTCTCGCATCGGTGTGTGTTTTTAATGATTGCCAAGGGTTCTCAATCACCAACTCTGCGAGCGCAGGTTTAGTCACCAATGATTTAGATTTGTCATCGCTCACTTGTGCAACTCCTTACTCACCACATCAAAGGCTTTTGGCAACTGCTGCTTAAGTGCTAATTGACCACGGTCATCAGTAATCTGTTGCTGTTGTAACCAAGCCTCAAACTCTGGCGCAGGTTTTTTCCCAGAAATCTGCCGAGCAAATAAGGCATCATGAAAAGAGGTGGTTTGATAGTTCAACATAATGTCATCTGAGCCAGGAATGCCCATTATAAAGTTAACCCCAGCACTGACTAACTGCACCAATAACATGTCCATGTCATCTTGGTCGGCGTCAGCATGGTTGGTGTAACAAATGTCGCAGCCCATAGGTAAGCCCATTAACTTGCCACAAAAATGGTCTTCTAAACCGGCTCTAATAATCTGCTTACCGTTATACAAATATTCAGGGCCAATAAAACCCACCACGGTATTAACCAATAAGGGCTTGTAACGCCGCGCGACCGCATAGGCTCTGGCTTCGCAGGTTTGCTGGTCAACCCCATGATGACTGTTTGAACTAAGCGCGCTACCTTGGCCGGTTTCAAAATACATCACGTTGTTACCTTTAGTGCCACGCTTGAGCGATAGCGCAGCACTGTAGGCTTCATCTAACAACGCTAAATTAATACCAAAACCTTGATTAGCTTGCTCGGTACCCGCAATAGATTGAAACACCAAATCTACTGGTGCGCCTAAGCTGATCGCTTCTAAGTGGGTAGTTACGTGGCTAAGCACGCAACTTTGAGTGGGAATTTGATAATGCTGAATCACTTCATCCAGCATCTTCATTAAGGTGGTAACAGCCTGCAAATTATCGGTAGCGGGATTAATACCAATCACCGCATCACCATTGGCATACAATAAGCCATCTAAAATGCTCGCCGCCACACCGGCGGGATCGTCGGTAGGATGATTAGGCTGTAAACGCGTCGACAAGGTTCCACTTAATCCCAAGGTATTGCGAAATGCCGTCACTACTTCACACTTGCTGGCAACCAAAATGAGATCTTGGATACGCATCAACTTGCTAACTGCTGCCAACATTTCAGGCGTAAACGCGGGTGCTAAGGCTGCCAGCTCCGCCGCGCCGACCTGTTCATTTAGCAGGTAATTACGCAAATCGCCCACGTTCAGATGAGCAATAAACTTAAAGGCTTGAGCATCATGACTATCAACAATCAGTCGCGTTACTTCATCTTGTTCGTAAGGAATTAAAGCTTCATTAAGAAAATGGCTTAAAGGCAGCTCGGCTAAGGCCATTTGCCCCGCTACCCGCTGGTGATCGCTAGAAGCAGTAACACCAGCCAACTGGTCACCACTTCTCAAGGGTGAAGCCTTCGCCATTAACTCTTTTAAGCTGGCGAAACGAAACCGCTCCCCACCCGCATTCATTACAAATTCAGCCATTATGTATCCTACATAACTAGCGCGTTCTTGTTAGGCGCACTAAGAATCAGTTTAGTAACACAGTAAAAGACTTGTTTAAGCCTGTAGATTAACAAGTGAATCATTAGCATCAAGCAAAAAGCCAGTAAGAGCAATAGCTAGAATAATCTGCTCTTTCAATGGCCTAGGCTTAGTGTGTGAAGAAGTGGAACACTCGTATCTACTTATCTGCTTTTACTCATAAATAAGTTGTAGATTTGGCCATGCTGTTAACCAGCCTTTCGCGTTTACCCGCTGCTCAAATACCGCTCTCTGCCGCTTAGGGTTATAGCTTATTTGTGCCCTAAACAAAGAGTCAAAACCAAATGCAGCAATACACTCGAAGCGATGCTTATCCAGCAAGCGAATTGCCACCGCGGTTTCTTTCTCAGGCCAATAACGCATTGCATCTAATGAGTTCAGGTATTGCGGGTCGCCATTGCGTTTATGCATGATGGCTTGATTACGTACTTGCCAATTTAAACTAGGCATTGCGCTGCTAAGCACTTTCTCATAGGCCAAATATTTGTCAGGGCCAGTTTCGCTGCTATCAAAATAGATAACATCTACATCGTTTAGCTTGGTAGGTACTACCTTGTTATGCAAATGGTCCCACACTAAGTTTCGAACAAATCCAGCGGCAATATAGCAATCGGGTAAGGTTAAGGCTCGAACGTGCTCAAGCGCCTGTATTCGAAGAAGATCTTGTTTTACTAACTCGATAATCGTCTGCATTAAAATGTCTTGAGATAGGTTTGATAAATAATCACATTTGCAACACCTTGGCATTGTTTAGTCAAACGGCCAATACAAAAGCGCGATTTAAAACTATTTATACATACTGATAAAAAGCAGTAGTAGAGGCGAGCAACACTCACCTCTTTTAGTTTTAAGGATCACTGACGTTTTAACACACTTTATAACGGGCAGTTTGCATTGCTAATAAACGCTTATAGGCTAATTCTTGGCGAACGGCTTGCGAGCCTTGGCACCAATCATGGTTAAGGCTTTCCCATAAGGGATCGTTGGCGGCTAAACCCAGTGCTTGCAAATACACCCCGTCGGCCACCACAAACTGGCTTTTGTAAGGCAGTATTACCCCGCCCCTTTTAGTCTGCAGTGCTAGAGCTTCTTGGTAGCTAGCACACCAGTGGTTAAGCAACGCCATGCAAGCATTGGAATACCAAAACTTGCCACTATCTTGTTGTTTAGGCTCGCTTTGTTCACAGGACAATACCGCTTGGGCGTGTTGCCAATCGTTAAATCCCGCTTGGCGTGCTACATACAATAAAGCGTGTTTAAGTTGTGGTGATTTGCCTTTGGCTAAGGCGGGTAACGGAGAGTCGGCAGTATGACGCTGTTTAAGCAAAATTTTACTGCGGATCTTAAGTTCTTCAATAGCTGATAACATCTCTATGTTCCTAAATACTTATGTTGTTCCCCGCAAAACAATATTCAGAATGACATACAGTGTCGTAATGATAGGTCGCTAAACTTAGCGTACTTAAGGGTGAGTTCCTCTTGGCGGGCAGGCGCCCCTTTAGCACCTGCCGTCATTCTGCCAAAAGCTCGCCGTTTATTCAAGCTAGCTAGTGAACAAACTTTAACCAGATGAATCGCGGGCAGAAGTCTCCACCGAACTTGACGATTCGACCTGTTCCTCGGATAGCAATAAACTTAGTGCAATAGCAATTAAGCCGCCCGAAGTCACCGCAGAACCAAAAACATTTTGAGCCAGTTTAGGCGCGTGTTGCAGTAAATCAGGCACCATGGTCACACCTAACCCTACCCCAAAAGACACCGCCATTATGAGTAACTTACGGCGATTAAGTGCCTCGCTGGCGATAATTTTTATGCCCGCAGCAGCAACCGTACCAAACATAACAAGGGTTGCTCCACCTAACACAGGTTTAGGGATCTGTTGTAGCACCGCACCCAATACTGGGAACAAACCCAGCACCACCAAAATGGCCGCAATGTAGTAACCAATATAACGGCTAGCCACGCCAGTCAGTTGAATCACTCCGTTGTTCTGACTAAAAGTAGTATTGGGAAAGGTGTTAAATGTTGCCGCTAACAAAGAGTTAACTCCATCAGCCAATACGCCGCCACGAATACGTTTTAAATAAGCGTCGCCTTTAATTGGCTGCTGCGATATCGCGCAGTTGGCGGTGATATCTCCGGCAGATTCAATGGCGGTGATGAAGTAAATAAGTGCAACCGGTAAAAAAGCCACCCAATCAAAGTTAAAACCGTATTTAAACGGCATAGGAATGCTCACCCAAGGTTGAGTGCCCACTGCTGAAAAGTCCAACTTACCCATGAACGCGGCAATCACCATGCCTATCGCCAATCCAATCACAATTGATGATAAACGTAACCAAGGATTTGAGCAGCGGTTTAAACCAATAATCACCGCCAATACCACAAACCCTAAACCGAGGTTTGGTAAGCTCCCAAAGTCAGGCGCTTTAAAGCCACCCGCCAAATCTGTCATGCCCACTTTAATCAGTGAGATCCCGATAATAGTGATAACAATACCGGTCACCAGCGGTGTAATAATGCGCTTCATCGCCACTAAACACTGAGAAAGAAATATCTCGATAAAGGCACCTAAAAAACATACGCCAAATATAAGCGATAGCATTTCTTCTGGTCCGCCACCTTGGCTTTTGGCAATAAAACCAGCGGCCAATACCGAACCCAAAAATGCAAAGCTAGTACCTTGCACACAAATCATGCCTGCGCCTATTGGGCCAATTTTCTTCGCCTGAATAAAGGTGCCTACGCCCGATACAATCAAGGCCATACTAATCAAATAAGGGATGTGTTCACCTAGACCTAGTACGCCACCAATAATCAGTGTTGGGGTAATCACTCCAACAAAACAAGCCAACACATGCTGTAATCCTGCAAAAAAAGCTTCGGTCGCTTTGGGCTGCTCGTCTAGCGTGTAAATGAGTTCCTGCGATGCTTCGGTTTTCATCTTTGGCTCCGTTCATTAGCGTTCGGCTATCGCCGCCCAACCTGACCACTCAGTCAGCTTAATAACGCAATAAACTTGCCAATTTACCTTTTTGTAACATTCGGGAGTTCTACAAGCGGCCTGTATCAAAGGTGTAGAGCGCGAAGGGAGAAAATAATGCCGAGTAGAATGTGCCAGCAAAAACATCTGTAGCAAGCGTGATATTGGTGCGAATTTAGCAAACCCTGCACCACATGGTGTCACTTCCAAAAGCCTAATAAGCGATTTGTTTAAACCGGTAGCTTTAACCGTTTTTCTGCTGTTTGCCATTACTAGAGTTACTAAAAGTGCCAATCATAAACAAGCATTAAAAAACTATAAATAACAGTCAGATAACTGTCTTTCATTAACGACACGTAAGCACTAAAACCAAGAATTTTGCGTGATATACCTCACAGCTTAGTGACAAACTCAATTCTTAATTTAAATATCAATTAAGCCTGTTCTAGTATCTTGCCCAGCCATAACTGGTTTAAGTTCGCCCCCCAATAAAAGTAATCCAAGCAAGTAATAAGATACAGGGACAAAGCTTAGCAATATCAGGATGATATGAGTGTTACCTTGCGCAAACTAGATTTGTTGTAGCCAAACTTGAGTCGCGAAGACTCAGGCTTATAACAAGGCATTTAACTAACACCCATGCCACATGTTTTTTAAAACACTATCATGGAGATACAAATGCGATTATCAACTGCCTCGGCACTGATCGGAGCGACGTTTAGCTTGTTAGTCAGCAGCGGGTCTTATGCAGCACCCACCGTTACGATTGATTTAAGCACCCAAAAATTTATTGGTGGCGTGTCTAAGTTAGACCGAGAGAAATACTTTAATCTACATACCACCCACTCAGAAAACCAAGTCACCAGTGACGAATTGGATTACCTAACTAACGAGCTAAACGCAGGCTTTGGTCGCGGCTTTTGGAGCCCCTTCTCAGCGCACAAAGGGCACGATTCTTACCCTAATGAAGCCACCGCCAAAACCAACGGCGCAAAAAATGTGGCTAACACTAAGAACCATAGAAACTATGCCTACTTTTCAGATCGTTACATCGTTACCGATCACCCTCGCAATGCGTTCGCAGCTAACCAAGATCCGGTAAAAGCCGCAGAATGGGCCGCCAACTACTTCAAATATTACTTTGACGACAGCACGCGCCCTATTTTCTATGAGCCAATCAACGAACCCTTTGTACATGCCGGTGAATTTGGCATCGATGACGATCTAGCGCGTAGCAAAATTACCGAGCTATTTAAGCAAATTGGCAAAAAGTTTGACCAAGAAAACATCAATACCCAATTAATTGGTTATGCCGGTGCGTGGCCATCCATGGAATTGTGGGACTTTAAACACTTTGATACACGTATGAAGATGTTTATGGATAGCGCAGGTCCATACATGGATGCGTTTTCGGTGCATTTATACGATGGAGTTAACGTAACCGGAGCAAATAGCCAGCGCTCTGGCAGTAACTTAGACGCAATCTTAGATTTAGTTGAAAGCTACAGTTACCACAAGTGGGACCAAGTTAAACCCCTAGCCATTACCGAATACGGTGGAATTGAAAAAGGCTATGGCGATAGTTACAGCGACATTGCCAGCGTGCAGTCGGTTCGCTCAATTAACAACATGCTATTTCAACTAATAGACCGCCAAGACCGTTTGCTTACGTCTATTCCGTTTATTACCGGTAAAGCCGCTTGGCACTATAACGCTGCCAATAACTGGGAACCTTACGGAGCCGTAGTATCACGCCCCGATCCCACCAGCATTGTGAATGGCAAACCCACTAAGTTCTTTTGGACACCGCGAATCCACTTCTACCAGTTATGGTCTGAAGTAAAAGGCCTACGGGTAAAAACACTCTCTGATTATGAAGATGTACAAGTACATGCTTTTGTTGATGGTGACACCGCTTACGTAGCCCTAAATAGCTTGTCTGAAAGCAATCAACAAGTGAACTTAGATTTTGTAAATAGCTTTGGCAGTATTGCCAATGTGAGTAAAAAGTCCCTAAAGATTTATACCAACAAAGCCCCTATTTACCAAGACCAAGCCAGCATTAACACACCTAATTCTGTAGATTTAATTCCTGGTGAAACCGTAGTATTGGCTTATCGCTTCAACGGCAACCTTGAGTTAAATAATACCGTTAAGGTAAACAATTATTACAGCAGTACTAACCTGCAAAAAATTACAGCTAATCAAGCGCTTAACTTTGGCATTAACAATGTTGATTTAGCGAATGGCGATTCGATACTTAAAGTGAGTATTGGCCGTAAACACAACAAATCAAAACAGCCAATTGTGAAAGTAAATGGCACCGCAGTTTCGGTACCCAGTAACTGGAAAGGTGGCGACCAAAGCTCGCGGGATGACTTTTTTGGTACATTACGCATACCTGTAAGCAATCAACTGTTAGCAAAAAATAACACCATTAGCCTTACTTTCCCTGACTCTGACGGCCGTGTTAGCTCGGTAGTTTTAGAGGTTCACAACCAAAGCAATGCCACCTCAAACGAAGACAAAATTAGCTTTGCAGAACAAATCATCAGCCTTGCACCTGGTAGCAATTACGCCGTAACGGTGAACTATGAAGCCTCTATGAGCCGTGATCTTGTGGTATCGCTGTGGAATGGCCAAACCTACCTAGCAGGACAAACCCAAAATGTAGCCGCAGGTAAAGGCAGTAAAACCTTCGAGATCAGCTTAAATACGCCGACTCAAGCAGGCGAAGAAGATTACATACTCAAAACCAATATCCGCCCACAAGGCGGCGACGTTGCCAGCATTATTCAACAAAGCCAGATCAACGACATTAGTATTGAAGATGATAATGGCGCGGGCTTCGATCAACTGGTATTTGTAGACAGCTTCAGTGAGTTAACTAGCGCCTTGCAATACACCGTTGAACTAGATTATTCAGCAATGATAGAGCGCGACCTAGTCGTTGAAATTTGGAACGATGACAATTGGCTAGCAGCCGGCAAAACCACTGTGAAACCCGGTGACGGCCGAGCGAGCGTTACCGTTAAACTAGGCACTGCACCTGTGGTAGGTAGCACCACCTACATCCTTAAAGGGTCTATTCGCCCGGTTGGTGCTTCGTGGCAACAAAACATCGATTTTGAGCAAATCACTAACATTACTATTGTTAATGCTCTTCCTAGCGAAGACAGCACTAAATTGCTCGTAACCGAGAAAATGTTAGCGCACGCTCAGCAACAGCAATTTGATGTTGAATATAGCGCCACTGAACATCGCGATATAGTTGTAGAGCTGTGGTTAAACGATCAATGGCTGACCCAAGCTACCACTACGGTAGAGGCAGGCGAAGGCATTGCTCAGCTAAATCTTGAATTAGATGACATACCTGTAGCGTCAAACGGTTACACGCTTAAAAACAGCATTCGACCAGTAGGTACCGAATGGCAAAGTAATATAGCTAGCGACCAAATAAACAACTTAAGCGTTGTTGCAGAAGGCATTACCCCACCAAGGTCTTGGACTAACCTACAGTTTAAACACAGCTATAAGTGCATGGACGTAGCCAACGGTAGAACTGAAAATGGCAGCCAATACCACCAATGGGACTGTAATACTCAAAATACTAACCAGCGTTTTATGTTTACCGACTTAGGTGATAATTGGTTTGCGATTGAAGCACAAGTAAGCGAAAAGTGTGTGGACTTAACCAATGGTAGTCAAGCCAATGGCGCGGCAATTCAGCAATACAATTGTGGAGCAAATAACCCCAACCAAGCTTGGAAGTTAGTAGACAAGCAAAACGGGTGGTTTGAACTGCGCGCTAAAAAATCTAACGCCTGTATTGATGTAAAAAATGCCAGCGCTAACAAAGCTGCTGCTATTCAGCAGTGGCAGTGTGGTAGTCAAGCTAATCAATTAATACGCTTTGTAGAATAAAGCGCAAAATAAAGCAAAACCACTAGCCGCGGCATCAAGCTTAGCGGCTAGTTCCCCTCTCCTTTTTATTCCTATAAATCACAGCCGCAACATTTTGGCTACATCAACTATGCTTGGTAAAAGCTAAACGGTGCTGAATGCCTAAGTGTGGTGCGTTTTCAATTAAACGCTGCACCACTATTTAACAATCAACAGCCACTAGCGCTGTAACAATTATTACCAGTAATCTCAACAAAGCTTGTGCAAATGGGCTTTTTTGACTTAAATCAAAAAACATGACCAAGTGGCCAGCTTTTTGCTATCACTAATCAACACCTCACTGCCGAAATAGAAACGGAGTTCTTAATGAAACTAAATAAATGGATAAGCGCAGCGGCGTTTGCTGTAAGCAGTTTACTTGCCCCTGCTAGCATGGCAGCAGACGAGCCACTAAAAGTAGGTTTTGTCTACGTTGGCCCAGTAGGTGATCACGGTTGGAGTTATGAGCACGATCAAGGTCGTATCGAGATGGAGCAACACTTTGGCGGCAAAGTAAGCACCACTTTTGTAGAAAATGTACCAGAAGGTGCAGATGCCGAGCGAGTGATTACTCAGCTGGCAAAATCGGGCCACGATGTGATTTTCACTACCTCGTTTGGATTTATGAACCCCACTATTAAAGCGGCTAAGCGTTTTCCTAAAGTACGTTTTGAACACGCCACCGGCTACAAGCGCAGCAAAAATGTCTCTACCTACATACTTCGTACCTATGAAGGACGTTATGTATCGGGGGTAGCAGCAGGCATGACCACCAAAACTAACGTTATTGGTTACATTGCCTCTTTCCCTATTCCAGAAGTCATTCGCGATATTAATGCGGTATACCTTGGTGCTAAAAGCGTTAACCCAGACGTACAAATTAAAATTGTTTGGGTAAATACCTGGTACGACCCCGGTAAAGAAGCCGACGCTGCCAATGCCTTAATGGACCAAGGTGTAGACATTATTTTGCAACACACCGACAGCCCCGCGCCACTTATCGCAGCAGAAAAACGCGGCATGATGGGCATTGGACAAGCCTCTGACATGAGTCATTTTGCCCCTACCGCACATATGTTCTCAATTCGAGATGTGTGGGCACCACATTATATTCGTACTGTAGAAGAAGTGATGGCCGGTTCTTGGAAACCAGAAGATTACTGGGGTGGTTTTGCCGAAGAAATCCTTCAGGTGGTATCGGTTAACCCAACCTTACCCGAAGAGGTAAAAGCCGCCATTAGCAGTTCAGAAGCTAAAATTAAGTCTGGCCAATTCCATCCTTTCACTGGCCCGATGAAAGACAACCAAGGCAAGGAAGTTATCCCGGCGGGTAAAACTCTAAACGACAAAGAGCTAGCCAGCGTGATGTGGTACGTAGAAGGTATCGACGCCACCATTCCAAAGTAGCATTTGACTTAAAAGCCCAGCGTTTAGCTGGGCTCACTAAGAGATACAAGCATGACCTTAGCATTACCTATTGTTGACATTGCCGCACTAAACCAAGCAGACAGCCAAAGTTGGCAAGAAGTGGTGGACGCGATAGATGCAGCTTGTAGAGACAAAGGTTTCTTTTACGTGACCGGTCATGGTATTCCACCAGAGCAATTTGCAGCGGTGCAAAGCATGGCCGCCCAGTTTTTTGCCTTAAGCGAAGATGAAAAAAGCAAAATCGATATACAACGCTCGGTTAATCACCGTGGTTGGGGCCAAGTTAGCGCGGAACAATTAGACCCAGCAGGGCCGAAAGATTTTAAAGAAACCTATGATATGGCCTTGGATTTAAGCCCCTATCACCCACAAGTGGCCAAATGTTCACTGCTGTACGGACCCAACCAGTACCCCAATCTTGACGGCTTTGCTCAGCTAATGCAGCAGCATTACGAACTCACCCTGCAGGTTGGACTCAAAATACTACAGGCAATGGCTATTGCTTTAGGCCAAGCGGAAGACTTTTTTAGTAAAAACTTTAGCTGCCCGATTAGTGTGTTGCGGCTGATTCATTATCCGCCACAGCTAAATAGTAGTAACGGTGCTGGCGCACATACCGACTACGGTTGCATCACCTTGCTTTATCAAGATCACATTGGGGGCTTGCAAGTGCAGGACAAAAGCGGCAATTGGTTAGATGCCACACCAGTAGCAAACAGTTTTGTCGTCAATATCGGTGATTTAATGCAGCGTTGGACAAATGGTAAGTACAAATCTACGCCACATCGGGTCACCAGCCCTAACAAGCAAACTACCCGTTTCTCTATGCCTTTTTTTGTAGAGCCAGATTTTGATACGCCGGTAAACACTTTGCCTTCATGTTTGGCCGAGGGTGAATCATCGAAGTATTCAGAGATTAGCGCCGGCGATTGGATTTTATCGCGTTTTGCCGATACCTACGCCTATCGCAGCGACACTGAAACCAATTAAAAAATTTAACTTTAAAGTTGACCATGTAGACAGCTTTAAGTTTGTAACAAAGGTAGGAGCAGTATGTTACAGCTAATGATTAACGACCAAGCGATAGCGCTCAGTCAGCAAGCGGCAGACACCATGCTGCTTAACTTCTTGCGTGAACAACGCAACTTAGTGGGGACTAAAGAAGGCTGCGCCAGTGGCGATTGTGGCGCGTGTACCGTGGTAATGGTGAGCAAGACCGCTCACGGTAAATTAAGCTACCAGCAAATTAATAGCTGTATCACTCCGCTACATTCTTTGCATAGCAAACAAATCATCACTGTAGAGTATTTAAAGCAAGGCCAGCAATTACACCCGGTTCAACAAGCGGTAGTAGATAAACACGGCAGCCAGTGCGGATTTTGTACTCCTGGCTTTGTAATGTCTTTGTATGCCTTATCACGCCAAAAGCAACAACCTGAACATCCCGAAGACTACCTAGCTGGCAACCTGTGTCGCTGCACCGGCTATGGCCCGCTAATAGAAGCCGCTCAACAAGTAGCCGCTGCGCCCGCAGCCGATGATCATATTCAGCAAAATGAAGCTGCTGTACAACACTGGATGGGCGAATGTGAGCCGCTAGATAGCGTTAATTATTGGCAACCTAATAACCGCCAAGAGCTTGCCGAAATACGCCAACAACACCCCGACGCGAAATGGATAGGCGGCGGCACAGATTTAGCCTTAGAAGTTACGCAGCTGCATCAGCGCATTCCCAAGATCATCGATCTCACCGCCCTACCAGAGTTAAGCAAAATCGAACGACTTGACGGTGGCTGGCGGATAGGCGCCGCCGTACCCTTAAGTGACGTTCATACTTTTATGCAGCAACACTACCCCACTACCGATGAGATTTTTGCGCGATTAGGCAGTATCACCATTCGCCACCGCGCCACCTTAGGCGGCAGTTTGGGTAACGCCTCACCTATTGGCGATATCGCACCGCTTTTGATCAGTTTGAACGGAAAAATTGAATTAGATGATGGCTACAGCACCGAACTATATGCTCCAGAAGATTACATCACTGGTTACCGTGAAACGCGCTTAAAGCCAGAGCAATGGATTAGCGCAATTCACTTGCCCGATTTAGACCCCGACATTCAGCATCAAATCTACAAAGTCAGTAAGCGCTATGAAGATGATATTGCCACGGTGGTATTAGCCGTAGCGCTCAAATACGACAGCAATAAACTGGTAAGCCACTGCGTGATTTCTGCCGGTGGTGTAGCCGCAAAGTCAGTGCGCTTAGCTGAGCTAGAAAACTGTTTGCTAGGCGAAACCTTTACCCCCAAAAAGCTTAAACAACTACAAGCGTTGGTGCCGCAATTTATCAAGCCGATTGACGATGTAAGAGCCAGCGCTGCTTATCGAGTGATGCTAGTGCAAAACCTGCTCAAGCGCTTCTATTTATACTGCCACCAATTGCCAACGAGGTTAGCTGCCCATGCGTAAACTAACGACTCAGCAATTACATCAAGTGGGTGTTAGCGAGATTGTAGGCCAATCTGTCCCTCACGAAAGTGCAGCGAAACAAGTGGCTGGCGAGGCACTATTTGTAGACGACCAAAACCTGCCCGCAGGGTGTTTACACGCTGCTGTTATTACCAGCCAAATTGCCAAGGGTAGTATTAGTCAGCAACAACTTGACTCACTCAGTGACAATCCAGACGTAGTGGCGGTTATTCGCTGTGACGATATTCCCGGTCATCAAGATATTGGGCCAATATTCCCAGGTGACCCCTTGCTCAGTGAGCAGGAGATTCGCTATCACCAGCAACCGATTGCGCTAGTACTCTGCCATAACCACCAGCGTGCCTGGCAAGTTGCAGCGCAAGCAAGCCAAAATGTAGTGCAATATCAGCAACAAGCAGAGCCTATATTAAACGCTGCGCAAGCTAAACAAGCCAGCAACCCAACTCCCTTTGTTCGCCCTGCTCATCGAATGGGCAAAGCGGTAAGCCAAGACACACTTAAGCAAAGCGAACTTGTGCTCAGCGGCGAGCAACACATCGGTGGACAAGAACACTTCTATTTAGAAGGGCAAGTAAGCCTAGCGATGCCAAGCGAAGACGGTATTTTACTGTATACCTCTTCACAGCATCCTAGCGAAGTACAAAAACTGATTGCCGAAGTGCTCAATATTGCCTTTCATCGAGTCACGGTAGATATGCGCCGCATGGGTGGCGGCTTTGGCGGCAAAGAAACCCAAGCCGCCCAATGGGCATGCTTGGCTAGCCTCGCGGCTTGGCGAACCGGTAAGCCAGTAAAAATTCGTTTACCACGCAGCGTAGATATGGCGGTAACCGGTAAACGCCATCCCTTTTACAATCGCTATCAACTAGGTGTAAGCCGTGATGGTGTGATTGAAAGTGCCAAGCTAGAAGTAAACGGGCTATGTGGTCACTCGCCAGATTTGTCTGACGCCATTGTTGACCGAGCGATGTTCCATAGTGACAACGCCTACAGCCTAAGTCAGGCAGAAGTAGTGGGTAATCGCCTTAAAACCGATACCGTATCGCACACAGCCTTTCGTGGTTTTGGTGGCCCTCAAGGCATGATGCTTATCGAGCAAGCCATGCAAGACATTGCCATTGCTACTGGCCAAGACGCCTTAGATGTTCGCTACAAAAACCTTTACCACGCAGGCAATGCCACCACCCATTACGGCATGCCCGTTGAGCAGCACCAAGATATGTGTAACTTGCTCAAACAACTTGAACAAAATGCCGACTACCGTAAGCGGCGCCAACAAATAAACCAATGGAACCACAGTAATCCCACCATTAAAAAAGGGCTGGCGCTAAGCCCAGTTAAGTTTGGCATTTCTTTTACTGCCAAACACCTTAACCAAGCGGGTGCATTAATTAACGTGTATACCGACGGCAGTGTTCAGCTAAACCATGGCGGTACTGAAATGGGCCAAGGTTTACATACCAAGGTGCAGCAAATTGTGGCGCAAACTCTTGGTATTCCTTTTGACTACGTGCTCATCACATCCACGCGTACCGACAAAGTACCGAATACCTCGCCTACCGCAGCGTCTTCGGGCAGTGACCTAAACGGCATGGCAGCGCATTTGGCGGCCGCAGACATTAAGCAACGTTTGTTAGATTTTGCGCAAAGCCACTACCAAGTCAGCGAAGAGCACATTCAATTTGAAAATGGCCAAGTTATTGTAGGTGAAAATACTATTAGCTGGGGTGAACTGGTGCAGCAAGCGTACATGCATCGGGTGTCACTTTCTGCCACGGGCTTCTATAAAACACCGAAGATTTGGTACAACCGTGAGCAAGCCGAAGGCCGACCGTTTTACTACTTTTCCTTAGGCGCTGCTTGTAGCGAAATAAGCATAGATACCCTTACCGGAGAAATGAGCCTAGACCGAGTCGATATTCTGCATGATGTGGGCGCTAGCCTTAATCCTGCCATTGATATTGGCCAAATTGAAGGCGCGTTTATTCAAGGTGTAGGTTGGCTAACCACTGAAGAATTAGTGTGGAATGAGCAAGGTCGCCTGCTAAGTCAAAGCCCAGCTAACTACAAAATCCCCACTATTGGCGATTACCCTAAACAAATGAACATTAGTTTGTTTGACCAAATGAACCCCGAACACAGCATCTACCGCTCAAAGGCGGTGGGCGAACCCCCCTTTATGTTAGCCATTAGCGCCTGGTGCGCCATTTATGATGCGGTTGCATCAATTAGCCAGCATCAGCTCGCACCGCAGTTAAATGCTCCCGCCACTGGCGAGCGAATACTTATGGCCTGCCAACGCCAATTTGATTATTTGGAGGCGCAAGATGCATAACTGGAATCAGAGTTTACAACCTCACAATTGGTTAGACGCGTGTGGCTATTTGAAGGAGCAACAACAGGCTTATTGCATTGCGACGGTTATTGCTGAAGCGGGTTCTACTCCCCGTGCGAATGGTGCAAAAATGGTGATTAGCCAACAGCAGCAATTCGATACCCTAGGTGGTGGAAATCTAGAATATCAGGTGATCAAGCACGCCCGTGATCATCTGCGACACGGCCAAAACGGTACTCAAATAGAGCGTTTTTCATTAGCGGCCGATTTAGCCCAATGTTGCGGTGGCGCGGTGCAAGTACTGTTTGAATATTTCGCGGTTAAACAAGCACATATCACCATTTATGGCGCAGGCCATGTTAGCCATGCACTGTGCCAAATACTGTCACAACTGCCGTTTAGCCTAGAGGTGATTGATAATCGACAAGACTGGTTGGACTCAATCGCCAAATTAGGTGTGAACACCCACTATCATCCAGAGCCAGTACAAACCATTAGCGAACTAAAATCAGCCAGTAATGTGCTGATTTTAAGCCAAGACCATAGTTTAGATTTTGAACTGAGTTTGGCCGCACTAACGCGCCAAGATTTACACTTTGTCGGCGTGATTGGTTCGGCCATCAAAGCCCAGCGATTTAAATACCGACTAGCAGAAAAGCTGGCTAAGCCAGAGCTTAGTGAGCAATTGGTGTGTCCTATTGGCTTACCTGAAGTGAAAGGGAAATTACCAATGCAAGTAGCCGTGTCGGTGAGTGCCCAACTGATCAGCCTATTGCATAACGATTACTCAAACGCTGATCAGCCAGTCTTAATCAGCACTAAAAGAAACCAACATAAACAACAGTGGCAAACGGTTAACTCTCTGCGTAAACAACTGGCCGGAGAAAGCAATGAGCAATAACCAAGTGCAACAAACGCTAAGTGAGTTAAACAACTTGCCGCTTAGCCAGTTTATTAGCGAAATGGCCAGTATATGCACCAGTAAAACCTGGCTGCAACAGCTGGCCAGTTTACGCCCTTTTCAATCACCCGAGCATTGCTACCAAATGGCCATGCAAGCCTTTAGTCAGCTAACTGAGCAGGACTGGTTAGAGGCCTTTGCTGGTCACCCGATGATTGGTGATTTAAGCAGCCTGCAAAAAAAATACAGCCAAGGCAAAAACTTAAGCCAAGCTGAACAAGCCCAAGTGGCCGATGCTCAACAAACTACCCTACACGCGCTACTTAAACTAAATCAAGATTACCTACGCCGTTACGGCTTCATTTTCATCGTGTGCGCCAGCGGTAAGTCAGCCGAACAAATGCTGCACTTATTACAGCAACGTTATGGCCAAAGTCGCCAACAGGAATTAATCACTGCTGCCAAGCAACAGCAGCAAATCAGCCTTATTAGAATGGAGAACTTATTTTGAGCACATTGAGCTGCCATGTACTAGATACCAGTTGTGGCCAGCCTGCGGCTGGCATTCCCGTAGAAATTTTTCGATTTGGCGAAACTCAGAGTTTAGCTAAAGGCGTCACTAATCAAGATGGCCGCTTTAGCTTTGCCGAATTACAGTTAGACGCCGATTGTTACTGCCTGCGTTTTATCACCGAAGACTACTGTAATGAACACTTTAAACAGTGCTTCTTTCCCTTAGCTGATGTGGTGTTTAACAGCGAAGAAAGCCAAGCCCATTACCACATTCCTCTGCTATTAAGTGGCTTTAGCTACTCAACCTATCGAGGCAGCTAATATGACGCGACAGATTCATCGCGGCAGCATATTGCATTTTCCTAAAGCCAGCCTAAATCCCAGTGAGCATTATCAATATTGGGAAGATGGCGTATTAATGGTTAAGCACGGTCTTATTGCTCACCTTGGTGACGCTAAAGACTTCCTTCAAGCAGAGACTACGCCGCTAGCGCAATTACCCATTGTTGAACATCAAGGCTTAATCATTCCGGGCTTAATTGATAGCCATGTGCATTATCCCCAAGTTGAAGTGATTGCCAGTTTTGGCAAGCAACTATTAGATTGGCTAAATACCTACACCTTCCCTGCAGAACAACAGTTTATTGAGGCCGCATACGCCCGCGGCCAAGCTGAGTTTTTCTTACAGCAACTATTTGCTCATGGCACCACCACTGCCAGCGTGTATGCCACGGTTCATCCGCAATCCGTCACTAGCTTTTTTGAAGCCGCCCAAAGCCATAACGCACGGATGATTTGCGGCAAAGTATTAATGGACAGAAACTGCCCCGCGGCGCTGCAAGATACTCCAGATAGTGGCTATTACGAGAGCAAGCAATTGATTGAGCAGTGGCATAAAAATGGTCGTCAGTTGTACGCCATTACTCCACGGTTTGCGCCCACTTCTAGTGAAGCTCAACTGGCTAAGGCTGGCCAATTAGCCAATGAACATCCAGACACATTCATTCAAACTCACTTGTCTGAAAACCCCAACGAAGTGCAATGGATTAACGAGCTATTCCCTGATTACTCCGACTACTTGGCAGTGTACGAAGCCCATGATTTAGTTAGAGAAAAGTCGCTATTTGGACATGGTATCCATCTCACCGACAGGGAATACATCGCTTTAGCCGCATCGGGCGCTACCATCAATTTTTGCCCTTCATCAAACCTGTTTTTAGGCAGCGGATTATTTAACTACCAGCGTGCCCAAGCCAACGGGGTTTCGGTCGCCCTCGCCAGCGATGTTGGCGGCGGTACTAGCCTAAGCATGTTTGCTAACCAAGCCGATGCCTACAAGGTATGTCAGCTACAACAAACCAGCCTAAGCCCTTTCGATTCCTTGTATTTGTGTACTCAAGGCGCAGCCGTTGCCATGGGCGTAGACACCCAAGTAGGCAATTTAAATGTGGGCAGCGAAGCGGACTTTGTTGAACTTGATATGCAGCCCACGCCAATGCTTAGCCAGCGCTTAAATAAAGCGCGCGATTTAAGTGAACAGTTATTTGCCATTAACACCTTAGGTGACGACCGCATGATTAACGCCACCTATGTAGCAGGTAAGCAAGTTTATAAAAAAGGACAACACTATGTGGCCACAGCTGTATGAATGGTTAGCACTATTTATTAAATGGTTTCATGTTATTGCAGGCATCGCCTGGATAGGTGCGAGCTTTTATTTTGTTTGGTTAGACAACAACCTAAAGACGCCGCCAGATTGGAAAAAACAAAAAGGCATTAAAGGCGACTTATGGGCTGTGCATGGCGGAGGCTTTTACGAAGTTGCCAAATACCAAGTCGGCCCAGAGAAAATGCCCGAGAAACTGCATTGGTTTAAATGGGAAGCCTATAGCACTTGGATAAGCGGCACCTTGCTGCTGTTTTGGATTTATTATTTACGGGCCGACGCCTACTTAATCGACCCCCAAATAATGGCACTAGGTACCACTCAAGCTATTGCCTTAGGAGTGGGCGGTATTACTTTAGGCTTTGCCCTATACGAAGGGTTATTACGTTCGCCCATTGCCAACAAACCTCTGCTGCTTAGCTTGAGCTTGGTAATCATTGGCGCGCTATTTTGTTATGGCTTCACTCAAGTATTTAGTGGCCGCGGGGCATTTATTCATATGGGTGCGTTAATTGGCACCATTATGGTGGCCAACGTTTGGATTAAAATTATTCCCGGCCAAAAGCAAATGGTGGCACAAGTTAGCGCAGGCGAAACCGTAGACCCCGCACCGGGTTTAGAAGCTAAACGCCGATCGGTGCACAATAATTACCTCACCCTGCCGGTGATTTTTTTGATGATTAGCAATCATTACCCAATGATTTACCAACATAGCCACAGCTGGTTAATACTGTGCACCTTAATTGGTTTAAGCGCTTGGATCCGCCACTTCTTTAACTTAAAACATCAAGGCGTTCACAAACCTGCCATTATTGTCAGCGGCGCTGCAGGTTTACTGATACTGGCGGTGTTTTTGAGCTGGAGTGGCAGCCAAGCTAAATTGGTGTCGTTGGCCGAAGATATGCAAACCGGACTAAATACAGAGCAACAGCAAATAATGACCATAATCAATCAACGCTGTGCCAGTTGTCACAGCCGCGCTACCACCGATGACATGTTTACCGCAGCACAAGGTGGGGTAATGTTGGATTCATGGCAAGATGTTGAAAGGTGGAAACAACGAATTGTGGCCCGCGCAACAGAAACTAAAGACATGCCATTTTTAAACAAAACCCAAATCACTGAGGGCGAACGACAAATGCTTAAACAAGTGTTAGGTGCCCCCTAAAAACTCAGGTTACCAATAAGTTCGCTCGTTAAACCAAGGGACGGTTTATGCTAGATTCGTCGTTAGGCTGGGCCACTACTGGAGGAAAAGTGGCGGCTTAAAAATAGCCTTTCATCGATTAATGAAAGGCTATTTGCTTGATAGCTAAAGTAAAACCATAAAGGCAAAACAATACCAGTACATAACCTTATTTATCAGGCGTACAATCTTCCAATTCTTGGGTAGACCACAGCCCGCATTGCATAGTGCTAGTTCCGTCTGGATTGTATACATAAACGGTATAATCATCCGTATTGGTGTGCACATGCACTGTTTGTGTCTGCTGTGTTTGCTCTAGATCTGACGAGGTATATACGTTCTTCACACGGCGCCAACCCGCTGCTCCATACGCATCAGTATTTTCAAAAGCAGTATCGATATAATTTAATTGATTAAGCTCTGAACCATCTAAATCATCAATATCGTCTCCAAGACCGATTAAATGCTCCATGCCAGATGGATTTTCGGAATCAAACGAATGATAAGACTCGGTCAGCAAAGTATTTCCGTTATCACTAAATACTTTTGTAATTAGGCTTTGAGTGGTATTGCCCAAGCGTTCAAATGCCAAACAGCTTTCCCAAGATGATTCATAAACCGGAGAGTTTGCAGAGTTAGCAACCCCATATGCCAAGTCTGCTATCTGAGTATAAGTTTCTGATACTCCGCAATAATAACTTGGAACCTCTAGCGTCCATTCATTACTACGCGTTAAATAAAAATCTTCAGCATACTCTACGCTATCACTTAATTTCGTACGCTGAGAGTATTGCTCAACAACAGCAAGTATTTCTGACAAATCATCTGACACTTGGTTAGTTCTACTTGCCCAATTACCCGTTGACGCTTGTACAAACTCTCGGCGATACCAACTGTCATCATAACGCTGAAAATTGTCACTCAAGCCAATGAAATACTCAACAAAGACATAGTCAGCTTCAGGGTTGTTTTCCTCCAACACTAAAGTTTCAGCATATGATGCCTGTAAACCGGGAACTAAAGCTTGAGCTAGTTCGTGTAGCTCAGTATTACCAGACTCAATATAGTCACCATATAGCTCGTCAATGGTGATGTTGTAACGCTGGGCCGTTCGGAACTCTTGTTGCTCTAATCGATCGGTGATTTTCTCACGTAAGGCCAGATCTGCAATGACACTTTGACAACTTAGTTGCTCCCCATCTCTTGCTAGTTCTTTCTCAACAGACTCCCAAACAATGCTAGAGAGAGGCGTAAGGTTTAGCAGCTCTTCATCTGTTCCCATGGCAAATGGCGGGGGCGATATCATCGTATAGGCTTCGGTTATGGGGGTATCTGGACTATCTGAATCGATGGCTCCTACAGGTACATGGGTTACGGTAGGAACGTATAAAGAACACTCAGTTAAGGTTTCATTTAGTAGCAGGTCAAACTCACCATTTTCATCTGTTACAGCACTTGGCTCATTCTCGTCTAGCTCTCCATTAAAATTTACATCTAGAAAAACTGTGGCTCCAGAAATGTAACCATCAATAACCTTCCCTGATAGTATGGATGTATTACCTGATGGGCTGCTATCCGAGCCACCGCAACCAGTCAGTGAGGCGGTGATAACAGAGGCAACTAGCGTGAAAACATATCTACGCATAATTCTTTTATTCCTTGAAAAGATGATTATTAATAGGATACATGACCCCCACATCCGAAAAAGGATAAAAATCCAAAATAAATATAAAATTATCATATAGAGGCTAACTACCCACCACGATAAAGCACAAAAAACCAACAATGTAATAATACACAGTGTAAGAAACAGGTTTCAAGTGACCAAAGTCAGTCAAAAAACATTGATATAGATTTGGAATGACTCAACCCGTGGAGCAACAGTGAACGCGGATATTGTTAACGCAATAAAACAAGAGAGAAATGCCATAAATGACTAAGTGTTTCGAATACTTAAAGATGTAATCATCAGCTTGAGTACGATGTTAAAAGCCAACAAAGAGATAGTATTGCTAGCTCTACGCTAACTAAAAACATGTCTTTTTATTCAAAGCCTAACTAGCAATAAAGGGTTAATATGAAAGCCGTGAGACATACTAAAATACCACTGCCTCTATTTACTAAAAATAGAGGATGTGGCTTGATTTAGCATCAAGCTAAAGTTAAAAGCGTTAGGTGGCTCAGCACTACAGCTGCCCTTGCCAGTTTTGGTCACAAGCTTGAAAACGCCCGCGAATGGTGGTCAATAACTCTTGCTCAAGTGGGCCTGCGTTAACTTGCCCTATGTTAGCCGCAATGTGCTCTAAGTTAATACTACCAATGATGGCGGTATCAACCCCATAGGTAAATACGCTAAAGCGAATAGCCATCTCTAACTCAGACATGCCAAAATCAATCGCCATAGCGTGCATTCTTGCCCAATACGCTTCAGCATAGTGACCTGTAGGACGCTCACTAAAACGCCAAGGTGCATTGGCAATAGGTCTTTTCGCTATCATTCCCATCCCTCTTTCTTTCGCGCGGGGTAGTTGATTATCAATGATGTGTTGGTCACAAAAGTTAAGGGATGCCATGATACTGTCGAAACGATTTGAATGAACAGCAAGCGACAAGTCATCATTCTCACCGGAGTAAGCTTTTACTCTTATTTTCTGTTGATGTTTAAGTTCATCCAAGGCATCAATAACGCTGCCATCTTTTAATACTGCTGCAGGACAACTGTGCAAATGAACGATATCAAGCACATCGGTTTTCATTAGTGTTAATGCTCGTTCTACCCCAGCAATAATGCAACTGTAAGTCCAGTCTTGATGACCTTCTACACCATAACCCACTTTAGTAGAGAGAACATAATCGTCTCGACGATGACTAATGTACTTACCTATTCGCTCTTCAGATAAGCCATAACCTCTGGCTGTATCTATAAGGTTTATCCCTAAATCTAAAGCACCATTAAGTAGGGCTTCGGCCTGACCTTCACTTACCTCTGTAGCACCAATAGCTCCGGCCCCATAACCAATAGCAGACGTTTGCAGGCCAGTAGTACCAAATTCACGAAGTAGCATCATCTATATCCTTTTCAATTTGTATATTTATGCTGAAATAACCGATAACGAGATCGCCACCTTAAGCAAAATTAGTAACAGTGCGTCTGCCTGTATAGTACAAATTATTCTACTGACGAATATCCAAAGTGAAAGAGAGTTAAAGATAAAATAAGGAGAATAACAGCCTTTTAGTGCGAATTTGAATTTGTCGTGGTGGAGTGAATAAATTAAACTGAACATGCTCTAAAAATAGGCACTCTAACCCTCGCAAGCTTTAAGAAAAAACCTTTACCATATGCTTAAGCCTGATCTATTCGCTAACTCTGTGTGGGGAAGTGAAGCAAACACATTTGATCGCCAATGAAGCAGGAAGTAGTCGCGACAAAACTGTCATTTAAAACGTACGACCTAGTAAACGTAAGCATTACGCCAACCGCTAGCATTGGCTTAGTTAAAAACTCACCATTATCTAAAGCTATTTACCATGAGTACTTCACTCATAGCTAATTGACCTCCACGAATACCGGCAGGTTTAGCCGCTTTTCCTACCGCGATAATCATGCCAATAACATGGTCTGATGGAAGCTTTATCAGCTCGGCCAGTTGCTCAGCATCAAAGCCAATCATTGGGCAACTGTCGTAACCCAAACCCTTCGCCGCTAGCATTAACGTTTGTGCGGCCATGCCGCAAGAGCGCATCGCTTCATCACGTTGCAACTCTGCTTTACCTTGGTAAAAGTTACCTAACATTCCCACCAGCAAGCTTTGGGTTTTAGCATCAACAGCAGACCAATAACGCTCAGGGCTATCGGCCCAAGCTTGAGTATCGGCACACAGTATAATCAGCTCAGCCGCCTCACTCACCTGCGCTTGCCCCCAAGCAGCTTGCTTAACTTGCTCTCGCATACCGACATCGGTAATTCGAACAAAGCGCCAATGCTGAATGTTGTAAGAGGTAGGAGACAATAGCACCGCCTCCATCATTTGGGTGAAATGTTGCGGCTCCATTGCTGCATTTGTATCAAAGTGTTTAACGGCGCGGCGTTGTTGTATAGCAGTAAACAGTTCCATGGTGGCTCCATAAGCTAAAGAAGGTTAATCGATTCCTGTTTAGCTTAATTTGTTTCATATTTGGTGATAATACGGAAAATAGTAAAGATACTGTTGAGCTTAAGTTTACAGTTTACCTGTCTTTACTATGCACTTATCAATAAATAGACCGCACGCTTATTTCTTCAAAAAGAGATGTATCAGTAATGTTTAAGCCCAAAACATCAGCTAAGATAATGAGGCTTTCATCGTTTTTTCAACAAGCTAGGTGTAAAAAAGGCAAGAACATTGAACGTATATTTAAGACAGCCAGAGCGCGCTGATTTAGAGGAACTCAGCGAGTGTTACCAAAACAGCGAGATTTTTCATCGCCCTTGGAGCTACCCGCCTAAAAACGTGCGCGCTTATTTGGAAGAGGAACACCGCCAATTAGTGTGTTTAGCTGAAACTGGCGAGATCGTTGGTACTTTTAATATCTCGGCGATCATTCGAGGTCATTTTCAGTCAGCTTATCTTAGCTACGAAGTGTTCCACCCTCACCAGGCCAATGGCTATATGAAAGCAGGTATTCGCCTATTACTAAACTACGCCTTTGAAGAGTTAAATTTACACCGCTTAGAAGCCAATATTCAGCCCGGTAACAAAGCCTCTATATCGTTGGTGGCTAAAGCAGGGTTTGTGAAAGAAGGCTTATCTAAAAGCTACTTAAACATTGGCGGTAAAGGCTGGAAAGACCACGAACGCTGGGCCATTCTTAACCCTAAGTGGCGAGCGACTTAAAGCTTGGTTAAAAACATGCAAAGTCTTGTTGCTGCGCGCGAACACAGCAACAAGATCGACTTTCATCTATCTACGTCAATAACCTAAATTTTTCCCCCGTAAATGTTCTAATAGGATTACCGCGCTCAACCTGCCAGTGATGCTGCCAACGCAATTTTTCTTGCTTACTAACGCTCTCCTGTTCATTCATTTCCAGTTTTTGTATCAGTAAGGTTCGAGCCATCCGTTTATTTGCATGCTGGCTACGTTCACTTTCAACCCTTACAGACAAGCCTGAAGCGATATGAATGGCTCGCACCGCTGAGTCTGTGGTATTAACATGTTGACCTCCGGCCCCTGAAGCTCGGCATGTTTGAAAGCTTAATTCAGCACTATATTTAGCATCATTTATTTCGTAACAACGTCCGCTAAAATACCAATTTCTTCGTTTATGCTTTAGCCTAAATGTACTACGGCAAACCCATAACAAAGGCCCTTGCCATGATTCTGCATATTGCAAAGCATCTTTCGGGTTTTCAGCTTCTAACTTTAACAGTATCGATTTAAAGCAATCTATTTCACTCGTTTCAGCTACTTCGACCAGCTCTAGGTGTATAGATTTCTTTTTGCATTGCTTTTCAATTACCTTTAAAGCTAAACCAAGCGCCTTACAACATTCTAGTGGTCCCTGCCCCGCAGAGAGTTGTAATAAAATCATCCAGAACAACTCCCATTAGTTTTAAACGTCAACATAGGGCGAAGCTTTGCAACTAACTCGATTAAACCGGCGTCTAGCATATCGCTAATGACACTTTCACAGCTTTTGTAAGCTTGTGGTGCCTCATCATATAAAAGCTCTTTATTTCCACAAATCACTCTGCTGCCTAACGCAGTTTTAATCATGTCTTCGCGCTTATATTTATGACTTAAGCGTCCTTGGCATTCTCCTCGTTTCCACTTTCTTCCGGCACCATGCGCAAGAGAAAATAAATTGGTTGTTTGAGTGTTGTCTACTCTTGGCTTTACTAGGTAAGTGTAATCTCCGCGAGAACCAGGGATGACAACATAACCTTGGTCACTTGGAGTGGCCCCTTTTCTATGTAACCAGCCTTGTTGATTACCAATTGCCTTCGACATTACTAGATTGTGGTTTACATCAAGCGACGGTGTTCCTGAGCAACCAACAGCATCTAAGAAACGTAATGCAATAAGCTCTCGATTAAGTTCTGCCCAACGAACAGCTTCATCGTGTTTATCAATGTACTTTAAAAATGCTGCGCTACCATTCAACAGCCCGTTGTGATTAAACTGCGTTACATGCTCAAGTAAAATAGATTGGCCTAAGCCTCGCGATCCAGAATGAACCAACAACAAGAGTTGTTTGTTATCTATTCCAAGCTCATCAAGCCCCAGCTGAGAATAAACTTCATCAATGGCCTGAAATTCAGCAAAGTGGTTACCACCACCAATGGTTCCAAGCGCGTAGTCAAAATCAGCATTAACAATATTTTTATCATGTTTGCGCTTATCAATGAGCGATAACCAAGTTTCATCTAAAGGCTCTTCAATATCTTTAAGCTTTTTCTCTAACTTATTTAAGTTTAACTTTGCTTGTTTTATTGATGTTTGCCAAAGTGCCATACCGCAGCCAATGTCATTACCTACTAGCGCAGGATATACCCGCTCTTTGGTGTGAAAAGCTGCACCAATTGGGTAACCCCTTCCAGGGTGTAGATCAGGCATACCAGCTACAAGGTTCATACTCGGTAGATCTGAAGTTTTTTTGAGTTGCTGTATTGCCAGCCCTTCTATCCAAGTTTCTTTGGACGCTATAAGGCTAACTTTATTTGTTATTTTTTGGACGGATTTGCCCATAATACCAATTCCCTTTAATCAGGATTTAAAACGAAAAACGAATTGGCAGGTCTTTTTCAAGAAGGAAATAAAGCGAGGGATTATTGAATCTAAGTGTATTGGTCACCCAATTATATAAGCACCAAACTAAGATTTTTTTACCGAGCAAGACCTGCAAAGGTTGGGATTAATGTAGTCATATTGTTTCTCCTTTACAGATAATGTAGTAAATAATTGAGTGACGATATTAGGCAAAGATATTTTGTAAATCAATGAATAATTGATAATAAAGCAAATATAATCACAGGGTGGTAATTCCTTCTCCAATATTTATACAACTAACTACCAAGCTCCCAATAAGGCTGATCTGCCGCTAAGTACTCCACAGCAAAATCTATAAACGCCCTCACCTTTGCTGGTAAATATTGGCGTTCGGCAAATACCGCGTGAATGGTTTTGTTGGGCATTTTAAACTCATCTAACAATGTCACTAAACGGCCGGCTTTAATATCTGGCCCAGCAACAAAGGTAGGCAAACGGCCGATGCCTAATCCCTGCAGCATGGCATCACGCAAGGCTTCACTGTTATTGACTCGATAATTGCCTTTTACCTCTATTGATTGTGATTGTCCGTCACGCATAAACGTCCACTCTTTTACATCTTGCGAATAACTAAACTGTAAGCAGTTATGCTGGCTTAACTGCTCTATTTGCGTGGGAGTGCCATGTAATTTTAGGTAGGCTGGCGAGGCGCACAATACGCTATTTAGCGGTGCTAATTTGCGTACAATAAGCGATGAATCGGGCAAGTCGCCAGCGCGAATAGCAAGATCAAAACCCTCGGCAACTAAATCATTGACCTTGTCGTCCATCATCATATCAATGCTGATTTTGGGATAACGCGTTAAAAACTCGGCGATTAGCGGGGCAATATGCAAACGACCAAAAGACATCGGCGTATTTATTCGCAGCAAGCCTTGCGGCTCCCCTTGTAATTGCGCCACTGCGTCTTCGGCATCTTTAGCGGCATTATGCGCTTTGGCAGCATGCTCAAAATAGTGTTTTCCCGCCTCGGTTAAACTGAGTTTACGGGTCGTTCGATGTAGCAACTTTACGCCAAGGTGTTGTTCTAACTGGTTTACCCGCTTGCTCACCGCCGATTTAGAAATACCCAAACTGCGCGCTGCAGGCGAAAAACCTCCGCTTTCCACCACTGCAACAAACACAGGAATTGCCGAAAACCCATCCATAGCTTCACCAATGTCAACTTAAACTCAACAGTTATTATCAAATTTAGGGAATTATCAGTCAATACGATTACGATTAAACTGGCGCTGCTTCCTTAAATGAGATATTCACAATGATCAACAGCCAGCACTTAGCGCCAGCAAACTCATTAATAAACACCAACAAAGGCACCCACGGCTTAATGCTCATCATGGTGGCATTGGTGGCTAGCTCGTTTCCCGTGGGCGCAGCTATTACTTATGCCCTTCCACCAGTGGTGATGATGTTTCTGCGTTTTTTTCTGGCCGCCCTATTGTTCGCCCCTTATGTAATAGCGAAAAACGGCTGGGCACTACCACCACTGCGCGCCTTGTTCGGCTATGCCTTACTTAGCATTCCCTTGGTAATATTTTTTTGGTGTATGTTCGAAGCCTTGCGTCATACCAGCGCCATTAACACTGGTGCACTTTATACCACCTTGCCAGCAATGACAGCGCTCGCCAGTTACATAATCAATCAACAAACCATAAGTAAGCGCCGCCAACTGGGCTTATTAATAGGCACCGTAGGCGCTTTATGGATTGTATTTCGCGGCCAAATTAGCGCTCTGGTTAACTTGCAGCTGAACAGTGGCGACCTGTTGTTTTTGGTGGGTTGCTTAAGCTTAAGTGTGTATAACCCCTTAATGAAAAAACGCTATCGTGGTGAGCGCCAAGAGCTAATGACCTTTTGGGTTATCTTGTTTGGTGCCGTTTGGTTATTGGTATTAGCGTTACCCAGTTTTAGCCAAATAGATTGGAGCAATGTTCCATTTAAGGTATATGCGGGCATTAGTTACCTGGCCTTGTTTACCACTCTTATTACCTTCTTCTTATTACAAATTGGCACCTTAAAACTGGGGCCAATTAAGGTGGCAGCGTACAGCTATTTAACCCCACTATTTGTTATTTTACTCACCGTTTTAATGGGTATAGAACAACTAGATTGGCAAACCTTACCAGGTGCAGGGTTCATTTTGATAGCAATGTTATTAATCCAAAACGAGCCTAGATAAGCGCTATTTTTGTTGACCAAGGCTGTGCTTCTCCAATAAGGTGTGCGTAGTTTTTGCAAACGCTACAGGAAGTACACTATGGCACAAGCTGATACCACAAGTTTCATAGAAATCCTCACCCAAGATCCAGACCAAATTCGCTTTGAAGATAGCATGGCTATTATTGAAGCTAACTACAGTTTTACCCCGTGCGCGTTTAGCAACGGTGAACAAAATAATGCCGCTGGAGAAAACTCCGGTTCATGTAAAGTGTTTGCTTTTGCCCAGCTACAAGCCTTAAGTAAGCAGCAAACTCTCGCCTTATTTGGCCAGTACTACCAAGATGTACTGGATACCCCTCAAGGTGAAGATCATCAAAACATTCGTCAGTTTATAAAAAATGGGTGGGACGGGATTTCATTCTCTCAGCCAGCCTTAAGTAAAAAAGTATAAACACCAAAAAAGCCGCATTAGCGGCTTTTAAACAAATCTATAGTCTTATACTGCATACGTATCGCTTATTTGAGCATTCGTTATTACATTTCAAATATAAGTAAATCACACCAAAGAGTCGCTACACATAGTACAGATGTCGCAAAGGCTAACCGCCTATGTTTTACCTTATTATACGTGATGTGTATGTAAGCTTGAGCACACCTAGCAATAACAAATGTCCAAGCCGCTAAAAGCCCTATAATACTGTCAATACCTAGCCCAATGTAAATTGAACATACCGCATAAAAAAGAACAGGAACTTCAAACAAGTTATTGAAGCAACGCGTCGTTTTTATCATCTCTACTGGTACATCTTGTGCTTGCATCAGCTTAAAATAGTCGGCTGATACTAATCCATTTTTAACACATAATGCCCGTGTTTTGACGCTAATCAATCCCACTAGTCCAGTCAGCAGAAAAAGAACAAAAATGGCGTAAACCATGTGTAACTCCTTAAGTAGTTAAACAAGGCTTGATTCTACTGGGTACCTTTATATGATAAAGATCATATAAAAATGATTTGAGCGATAACATGCCTTTTTCAAAAGCACATAAAGAAAAAACGAGAGTTCGGATACTCATTGGTGCTAAGGCGCTGTTTTCCAATAAAGGGTTTGATGCAGTAACGGTAAACGAAGTAATGGAACACTGCTCACTCACCAGAGGCGCTTTTTACGCACATTTCAAAAGTAAATCAGAGCTATATAAAGAAGCGTTAACGTTTTCTGCGGCCAGTAGTCAACTAACACAAAATAAGCCGAAAAACACATCTACCAAAGAGTGGCTAAGCTACTTATTAGACGGCTACTTAAGTATTGAGCATGTGCGGGGGAAAAAACCTTGCCCTCTTGCATTCTTAGCTACAGATATAGTTTCTAGAGATAGTTCAACCAAAGAAACATATGCCAACACCTACCAAAATTTCAATGCAATTATTATGGATTATGCTGGATTCAATTCACCTAGTAACAAGGCTGATATTTTGTCATTAACATCAATGATCATTGGTGCAGTGGCTATTTCAAGAACTATAGATGACCCAAACGTAGTGAATGAAATCCTCACTTCGTGTAGGCAGCAGGCGCAAAAGATATTAGGTGGAATATAAGCCGTGAACTAAACCTAGTAATAAGCTAGCCACGACAAGCATACTTTGAACGGATCTAAACCGTTACGATACTGTTTAGCGCACCTAAAATTAAAAGAACCACCAATAGAGCAATTACATACATAACAACAAATTGGAAAGTGATAGCGCTTACCCCCATAACTGCAGCACCTGCTGCAATACGTGGAGGCTCTTTTTGAGTAAAAGAAACAACTGCAAGTATGGTTGCTAGGCCACCTAATAATGAAATTGTGACGTCTATGACTTTATCTGTACTCCAATCAGCTTTATGTGTTTCACTTACCACTTGTTTTCCAGATAAAGCATTTAAAGCCGCAGTTCTAATCGACACCGCTTTTTCGGCAACAAGTGTTTCAATGGTTGGTTGAGGCGAAAAAGGGCCAGCCCAAAAAATCTCGCTAATGCTGCGAGCAAAGAAATGGCCCCTAAAAACATCCCTATATGTCCGAATTTCAATCCCTTTCCTCGTTCAATATGATGAAGATAACTCAATTGCCCAATAGAGCATGATATAGCAACACCAAGCCCTAGGTTAAACTGGGCATGACTGTGGTCATCTACTATTACTTATACTCGTTATTACTCGTAAATAGGCGCATCATAGTTATAGCCTTCATCGGAATAGGCGGTAACCATTGCATCCTCCACTAAGCCTGTCTCTGCCTGAACCTGTGTTTCGAAAAAGTGTTGTACTTGTTTTCTACGACCATGTGCAGACCAAGATTCAGGGTTATCCCAAACTTCGTTAAATACAATTGGGTATTCGTTTCTGGTAGCGCTTGGATGGTCAATTTGTCGCGTCAGCATGTACTGAATACACCCTTTCTCGCGATAAGAATCTGGCTCAAGGGCTTTAAGCACCTCAAATAACTCAGCTTCCTTTCCTGCTTTTGGCTTGAATTGAGCTAATACATATACACGGCTTGTCATAAGATTCTCTTTCTTTTTAAGGTTTAGGGAAATAGTAAATAATTGTAGAAGAAACTAACAGAGTAAAACGAGCTTAAATAGTGAGGATACTTTAGATCGGTCAAGCCAAGCGTTGCTATAGAAGGCTTAGTACACAGCCTTAAGCCAGAGTGGTTTGATTAGACAAATTCAGACCTATTTTATTTTCAATCAAAACCTTTGCCACATTCACTACAACAGTTAGTGGGCAACTTCCAACCAGAGGGATTCACTGATTTGTAAATGACAGGCTCTCCACAATCATTGCACCTAAGAGTTAACACATACAGTCCAAAGTAAGCTAGATAGCCAATGGCGGCCCCATATGTGATAGATACTGTTCCTAGACTACTTTGAAATGAGCCTTTATCACCGAACAACGCATTAACGGTACACAGTACGATAAGGATCATTACCCGAAAATAAAAACTCTTGACCATCCTTGTCACTAAATCACTCCTATTGATAACGATTCGCTAAAAAACAAGTAATCGTATTCTACTGACTTTAAAGTCAAAAAATATTCAACTCAAGTGCCAAAGTGCGAGGTATTGATCTCGTCACGCACCAATTATGCCCCCTTGGTCGAATGCCTTATAAAGTGGCTAAAATACGACCTATTTAACCAGCTTCGAAAGGTAGGGAATATTACGGTGGAGGTTATTCCACGGTAGTCCGTAGCCTATTAACATGTCGTTGTTTGGCATTTCATAGGCATAGTGCTGGGTTACCGGAATATCTACTCGCCCAGGCTTTACAAACAAGGTGGCAATGCTGATGGATTTGAGCGAGTAAGACTCGCTTAAGTAACTCACCAAGCGCTTCATGGTGCCGCCCGACTCGATGGCGTCATCAACCACAATCACATGCTGGTTCTCAATCGTGATATTTTGATGGAATACAATGGTGGAGTTGTTATTGCTGTCGCCCGGCGTATGCGGGCAAGAGATGGTATCCATGCCAATATCAAAGCTTAATTCTCGCACGAGATCTGCAGTAAACAATATGCCACCCGGTACAACGCTAATAATAATAGCACTCTCGCCTTGGTATTTTTGATTAAGTTGCTCTGCTACTTTGCTTACGCCCTGCTGGATTTGGCGCTGGCTTAGCACTAACTCACCAATGTGTTTATTGCTCATATCACTACCTTTTCACTTTTATTTACCGTTACTGTTCAATTTTTTGAGACTACTTTACTGGCACTTCGGCATGCTGAAGTGCATTAGTTTTCGGCCACAATTTTAGCCGTTCGGTGCTAAACAACATAACACCACTAAAGATAGACAAGGCTATTGGCAGCGCGATAAACGATGTTGAACCGGCAATCACACCAATCAATGGTGGCATTAAAGTAGTACCCACATAAGCACAGGCCATAGACAAACCAATAATGGCCTGTGAGGCTTGTTTGCCAAAACGCACAGGCGTGAGGTGAATAGTATTGGGGTAAATAGGCGCGCAGCCTAAACCAATAAGAATCAGCCCCAATTTAGAGACTAGCGGTGAAATAGGCGCAAGTAACAATACTACGCCTACAAAAATAGTGATTACGCCCACTCTAATCAGTTTGTCTTCTGCTACGCGCTCGGCAATAAAACCACAGAAAAAACGCCCAAGAGTAATACCTAAAAAGTACATAGCTGTCCAAAATGCGGCAACCGATGCACTCACGCCCTTTTCGGTAATTAGGTAACTGGCCGCCCACAAACCGGTACCCGCCTCTAAAGAGCAATAACAGAAAAAAGTGAGTAGCTGTAGTTTCACACCTTTAATCTTTAAGGCACTGCTATTGCTGATTAAAGCTTGCGGCTCGCCACCAGCTCTTAATGCTTCACTGGCGGCTTTTTTCCATAAAGGGAGTGCCAGTAAAAGCACGGCCACCAAAGCAAACTGAATGTAAGAAATGGTGGTGTAACCCTCTCGCCAGCCCTGTTGTTGGCTTAAGTACATGGCCATAATTAGTGGCCCAGCGGTGGCCCCTACTCCCCAAAAAGAGTGTAGGTAATTCATATGTTTGGCTTTGTAGTTAAGCGCGACAAAGTTGTTTAAAGCGGCATCTACCGCGCCAGCACCTAAGCCCAACGGCACTGCTAGTAATACCAAGAGCCAAACATTATCAGCATAACTAAAGCCATAAAGCGCTATGGCGGTCATCAATACACTTACCGCCACCACTTTTCCTGTACCAAAGTGGTGGGTAACTCGGCTAGATAACAGACTTGATACCACCGTACCTGCGCTCACTACGATGGCGATGACCCCAGCAAACTCGAGATTTGAGTTAAGATCGCCACTCATAATCGGCCAAGACGAGCCCAATAATGAGTCGGGTAAGCCTAAACTGATAAAGGCTAAATAGATTATGGCAAGTAGTAACAACATCAAACAGGGCTCTGGAGTGGTTTTATAAAAACGATACTCCCAATAACTATTGCTTAGTAGCTAAATACTCTCTTAAACTATAACAAAGCTCCCAAATTGTTATGAAATGCAAATTTACAACATTCAAACTGATGCCGAAGGCCGCGAGTTAACCCATCATGGTTTCGATGATTTCCCCTGCGCATTTTATGACGAAAAATTTTCTGCGTTTATTGGTGGTGAAGTACCTTGGCACTGGCACGATGAAATAGAACTAGTACAAGTTGTTGCCGGCAGCACACTGCTGGAATGTGTTGGTGGAAGTACCCCATTAACGGTTGGTGATGCGGTGTTTGTGAATGCTGGCACCTTGCACAAAATGACTCAAATTGGCGAGCAAGATTGCCGAATTTTAAACTTTGTATTAGCCCCACAGTTAATTGGCGGTGCTAAAAATAGCCGCGTATATAAGCACTATGTGTACCCGGTGATAACCAATAGTGAATTACCCTATTATAAATTCTCTGCCAATAGTCCTTGGCAAAGCCGCGCCATTAAAGAGTTAGAGCGGGCCTTTGCTGCCAGCCAACAGAAAAACGCTACTTATGAGCTGGCGGTAAACTTACACCTAATGAGGTTTTGGCAGCTATTTTGCGAAAATCAGCCAAGCATTTTGGCGAGCTCGCAGGTATCGTCGGTTCAACAAGGTAGAGTTCAAGCTTTATTAGGGTTTATCCACCAGCATTATCGCGACAGTCTATCTACAGCCGCCATGAGTAAGGCCGCCAATATTAGTGAAAGTGAGTGTTATCGTTTATTTAGCAGCGCGTTAAAAAGCACCCCTAATCAATACTTGCTGCACTACCGCTTACAACAAGCAGCTAACCAGTTAATTGAATCTAGCCGCCCGATTACTGAAGTCGCGCATAATGTAGGCTTTAATTGCCCCGCTTATTTTGCTAAACGCTTTAAGCAGGCCTATGGCAAAACACCTAAGCAGTTTCGTCGTGAATAACGAGTAGTACTGTGCTGTGCCATTTTTCACAAACAACCATTCTTAGTTTTCTGGAGTAACCCCTTGGTGTTGCTGCTGCTTAAGCCACTCTTGCATGTGTTTATCAAACAAACGTTCAAAGGTACCAAACTCCGATAGCTGGGCTACCCGCTCACTTAAATGCCGGCGCAATGCCTCGCTATTACAGCCTGATTTTTTTGAAAAAGTAAAATAGAGCCCTTCTACTGAAATAGGGCTTTCTAAGGGAGTCACTTGGCCTTTTAGCCCCGCCGATTCCAAAATGGCTAAGCCTTGATAAAGCTCGTACAGCACATAATCAAAACGCTCTGCCAATAACATAGCGAACGAACGTTCAGCTGTGGCGCTGGTAAGAATGGCTAAATTCTTTTTCGAATAGCTGTCAAAGTCTTGGCCAAAGCTATTATTTATTAGCGTACCGCCTCGCAGCTCTAATAGGTCTTCCCATTTTTGGTAATCAAACTCTTTACCTTTTTTTGTCCAAACCACACTGGGTACATCACTAAACTGCGGCACTATGTAATCCATGTAAGTTTGCCGCTCTTCGGTTAAAAACGCGCCGGCTAACATGTCTACTTCGCCATGTTTTGCTTCTTGTAAGGCGCGAGCCCATACTCCGCGGTCTTTAGCGTCAACTTTAATACCAGTGTCCATTAATGCTAGTTCTAACAGCTCTATGGCTAGGCCTGTTAGCTGACCAGGGTTGTTTTGGTCGCGCCACAATATAGGTGGGTATTCGGCATTGCCAGTTACCGTAAGCCGGTTACAGATAGAGAGTTCGGCAAGGGCTGGAAAAGATAAACAAGCGGCAATAGCAATACTTAATGCGGGGCGTTTCAATCCTTCAAACAATCGCATAGAGATCCTTTTTATGAGAGCGCTGTAATAAGCCTAGCCACTAACATTAAGTTCGCAACTCAATAGCACTGGGCTTATGAAGCAACGCACAAATTAAGATATCCACCCTCGTCAATGGCTACTCTGCAGCGTTTTCCTGCTTAGCCTGCTGCCAAGCTTGCCTACACAGCTCGCTGCCATCGGCGTCTAACGGCGCTTCTACAATCCAGCGTAATGGCGATACCACTGGGCTGGTAACAAAGCGCAGAGTAGTGCCAATAAGTCCGCCACTAGCTACGCCAATCTTAAAGTCTTCAAAGCTACCGCTCACTTGAACAGGCGTAGACAAGCCAAATATTTGCGCCCGTTTGGCTTGTGGCCGCAGGATCATATTGACCTGTTGCTGGTCGAAGTCTACTTGGGTTTCGCCCAGTACTCGCATACGAGAAGTATCCGCAAGCAATACGTTTTGGGCTAACTGGCCATCTTTACTATCAAATACTGCCACCACGCAATTGAGGACTGATTTTTCTGAATCGTCTAATTCTGGCACTACTGCGCTAGCTAAGCTCACCGCCCATAAATCCATAATGCCTGCTTCAAACTGTTGCGGCCACACACCAAAACCCACCTGCCCGTTCATGTTTTCTAGCCATTGCTGTGGCGTTTCAAAACGGCTATTTACATCTAAATGGACACTTACCTCACCGTTCATCTCGGTATCGGGTTTAATTCGCCTCGCCAGCAAACCGTAATCAAAGTTTTCAACTTTGGCTGTTAACTCACTGTAAAAACCCGCGCCTTGGGTACTAAGTTCGCCACTTAAGTGGATCTCCCCTCCAGGTAAGGCCAGCCACAGGGGTGCTAATTGAAAACGCGCATCTTGTAAGGTCCAATACAATTTACCTTGTCCTAACCAATCATCTCCCGACTGTACCTTCTCTACGTCTAAACGAAACTTGGCATTTAGCTGTTCAAACACCTGCTGACTCAACATAGCCTGTGCACTTTCCTCGGTTTCTGGATTTGTGGCGGCTTGTTGGTCCGATGTCTTTAAGGCGGACTCAGGCCTTGCCGGTGACTCAGAACTTGTATCATTTGCCCAGCCTTGCCAACCGCCTGTTTTAAAATCGTCTAGCTGAATATTATTGGCACTGATCGCAATGTCTAACATGGGTTTGGCACCAGTGGTGACTAAGCTAGCAGCTCCACTTAGCTCACTCTCTGCCACTGACAAAAGCATATTGTTTATTGCATAACCTTGAGAGCTAACCACCAGCTCACCGGCTAATTTAATTGGGCCAAAGGGTGGCAGTTGAATGCCATGAAGGCTATCTAATAAACTCAGTTTTGGGCTGCTTATGTCTACCGCTAAACTAAGATTTTGCAAAGAAATGGGCCGAGGTAATTTGGCCTCAGCGTGTAAGGCTACTTCAGCCAAATCTAGGTCTAATTCAATAGGTAAAGCATCTGGTTTTTGAGTAAATTCTGCCAAACTTAAGGTGCGGATAGACAGTGCTAGTGGCAACTGCTTTAACTGGCCGTTTAGCGCTAGCTGCAACGGTTTGTTGGGGCTTGCACTCACACTGCCCTCGCTCAGTTCTACTCGCGCACTGGCTTGGGTATTTGGATCTACCAATGTCCAATATCCACCGCTTAACTTAGCACTTAGCTCGGTACTCGCCAGCAGTTGGGCAATGTTATCGCCACTTAAGGCTAAATTGAATTCTGCTTTGTCTAAACGAATCTCAGCTTGTTCGGCAATATTAAACTGTTTAAGTAATTGGCCGATATTTGGCTGCTTAGATGCAACAGCAAAATCTAGCGTTAATGGTGATGAACGTAAGTCTAATACTGCATTACCAGAAAACTTACTTTGAGCAAATTCGGCACTAAACGGCGCTTTTTGCAGCCAACCATCACGCGCTAAACCCGAAAAGCTCACGTTTTCTAGTTGATGATCACCCAGTAACAATTTGTTAATGCTTATCGCCAAATCAGCATCGTGAATGGCAAAGCCCTGAGGCAATATTGGCAAACGAAGATCTATTCCGGCGGCCTTAGCATCACTGGTCGAGTCAGCTTGGTTTATTGGTGTTTGTTCGACGGTGAGTTCAGAAGCCTCGGCACTTGGCATCAAAGCGCTCAACTGCTCCACATCTATCTTTCGCCAATCAGAGGTAATGCTAATTAAGCCTTGTTCAGTTTTGGCTTTATTCCATGATGCCTGTATAGCGCCTTGGCTATCGGCAAGTTGTAGTTGGCGAATACGCAATGAAGACTCTCCGCGCGCCAATTGCATATCTAGGGCAAGCTTTATTGCACCTTGTGCATCTTTATCTACGCCTAGCCACGGTGCTAACAAACCTATGCGAGGGCCATTAGCATTCACACTTAAACTCGCACCATCTTGCCATTTCCCGTTGGGCAATTCGCCGGCTAAATGCATTTCAATTGCAGGGGAATCGAGTTGCATATTCACATTCCAAGCTTGCTCATTTAGCATCGCCCGCAGCGGGCTGGTTTTAAGCTCGGCCTTAACCGGAATATCTAATAATATGCCGTCGATATTAATGCTGACTTCACTATCGACACTCGCCGTTAAACTGGCTTGTTTAATGTTGAAGGCAGTGCCAGCAGGCAATAGCATTTGGCTATCTTCAATGTTGTAATTGAAGTGACTATTAGCAAAAAGCTCTGCCACGGTAGTGCCTTTGGCACTTATTCTTAGTACCGAGCGCCCAATACTACCGGTGCTACCCGCAAGCATGGGAATACGACTGGCGAGTTTATCTAATGGGGATTTTTGCGCGACTAAGCGCATAGAGGTATTTAAACTATCGTCTATAATGCTAGCTTTCAGATTGCCGCGGAAACGTATATCGTCTACCACTGCCCGCAGGGGTGCTTTTAAACTTTCGCCCTCAACCTTAAGGCCAACGCTAACATTTGCTATTTCTTGTGGAAGCCCTTCTATGCTGCCAATAGTTAAGGATAAATCAGCGTTAGCTTGATTAAACCAATAACGAATAATCTGCAATAACGGCAAGGTTTCTTCTTCAGGCTCGGCGTTTTGAGCGCCAGCCAATTGCGCTTGCGGTTCGGCCGAATTAACTTGCGGTAGTTCATTGTCTGCTAACGGTTTGCTAGCCGTCTCATCTGGTAACTCTGCCAACCAAGGCGCTAAATCAATCTTATCAATGTTCAACTTACCGTTAATCTCTAGGGGCTCTTGGCCACTTAACGCAAGCTCTCCTTTAAAAATGCTTGAGGCAAGCTGAGCACTAATGGGGGATAAGCTATATTGACCAGGCTTTCCATCAAAGCGAGTGGCCAGCTTTATTGGTGCAAGATGCGCTAGATCATCCCCCAACAAACGACCAATAGATTGTGCATTTTGCCAATCTACGTTCAGCTCCATATAGCTGTTTTGGTCGCTCTGTGGGGCAAGTTTGCCACTAAGGCCTAACTTGGCGTCGGCCACTTGCATGTTTAACGCAATATCGCCAGCGCGGCCTTGCAATAAGGGCTCTAACTGCCATGTTGAATCCACAGAATACGATTCATCTAACATGCTGCCGTAAGCAGTCATGGCCAGCGTTTCGCTATCAATAGAGGTGAGTTTTAATTCTTCTAGGTGCCAGTTAAGTACTGCTTCGGCAGCTTGGTCACGGTAGTTAATGCTGACATCACTAATCAGAATTTGTTCTTTAATGTCGAAGCTGTAGTTAATCCCTTGCCACGAAAAACGCCCCTCTTGAGTTTGCTCACTGCTAGTTTTTTTTGCTGATGTGGCTTGAGAAGAGGTATTAGAGGCCGCAAACTGCCAATTGTTTTCCCCGCTTTCTGCTCGTATTAGCTCGAGATAAAAACCATCTAATAGAATTTGGTCGATTTGCAGATGGCGTCGAAGCAACGGTAATACTTCTATTTGCACACTGGCTTGGCGAACTTGAGCAAAGTAGGGTTCGCTAAAGCCGCTGGGGTTGGCTATTTCAATTTGTTCTACGTTTATTGCTGGTCTAAAAGACAGCTCCAAATTAATCTCGCCGCTTATTTGCACATCACGCTGCAATTGCTCAGACAGTAAGTTGGTGACGAACTGGCGACTATCGCCAATTTCTACTTTTATGCCCACCACTAACAAAACAATGGGAAGTAGCAAAATGCCTAACAAAACCGCAAAGCTAATAAGGCTTCGCTTTAACCAACGCGTCATTTTCATCACTAATTTCACTAATAACAGGACATATAAACCATTTGGTATGAGCGGCTAATGGCTTGAATTTGAAAGTTATATTCTTAACAGATACAGAAACTATAGTGCTTGATTAGCAATAAGATAATGTGAACAAACGAAAAAAGACAATTAGCGGGGTAAACTACGTTTGCCTAGCCGGAGGGCGGCTAGGCAATAGCGGGTAACACTACGGTTGAGCGGGAATGAGTCCTTCAATTAAGGCGCTGCGCCATTCTCCAGCTTCTGGATCATAGGCTCCAAAACCAGAGGCATATTCCCAGTAAGCCCAACTAATATTGCGTTTCTCTGCTTCACGAGCAATAAATGCTGTCCAGGCGCGTTGATGATCAGGATCTGAATATTGTGAGAACACACCATATTCACCCATGAAGATTTCGAAACCTCTACCCGCTCCTGCGTTCCAAGCGGTTACTCGGTCGAACAAATCAATAAGCGGTTGTTGATCGGATGCGGTACCCAACCATGGAGTGCCAATCCATTCGTCAGCCCCTTGAACCCAATCAGCTCCTTGGTGGGTAAAATGGAAAGGTTCGTAGTAATGCACCGTAATAATGGTGTTATCAGCGCTTACGCTGCTGGGTAAATCGAGTTGAGTTAACCCGTCTGGATGGCCCCAGTTAGCAGTGCCGATCATAATGGTGCGCTGCTCTGTACCATTATGTTGCTCATCGGCCATGGTGGTCCAAATTAGCTGTGTGAGTCGCCCGATAATGTCATTCCAGTCATCGTAGCCAATGGTGCCGTTTGGCTCGTTCAGTAATTCGAAGACAAGGCTGTCTTCATCATACTCACTAAGTGGAAAAGCCTCGGCAATTTGCGCCCACATGCCCACTAAACGCAGTATGTGGTTTTCTTGCTGGTTTTGGCCATCGTTCATCATTTCTTCGTAGTGATGTACGTTTAGCACCACTTTTAAGTTAGCCGCTAAACTCCAACCCACCACTTGTTTAACTCGAGCCATAAAGCTGGTATCAATTTGATAAGGGGTGTTTTCGCCTGCATGATTCGACCAGCGCACCGGTATTCGCACGGTTTTAAAACCTGCATCGGCGATGATTTGTAGATCTTGCTCTACCAGCAAGCGGCCACCGGTCCATTCACCTTCATTTGGTGCTTCCAAATAGTTACCTAAATTTAACCCACGGCCAAGTTGAGTTTGCGCCATACCGCCACTGGCATTCCAACCATAGGTATCGGTGTAGTAGCTGGCGTCTAGCTCTACTTCAGCATCGCTAGGTGCACCAATAGAGCTTCCTTCTCCACCACAAGCACTGAGCATGACAGTTGCACTACTAAACATTCCAACTAAAACTAATTTCTTTAGGTTTCCCATGGTCTTGCTTTCCTTCGCTCACTTATTTTCCAGACTTAGGCTAACCAGAATAAATGTATATAAATAGTAAAAAAACCAACTGTTTGAGGATAACTTGTAGGCACTCACAAATTCATTCTGAAGATGAATTTACACGCTAGTTTGTTTCAGTACTTACGTGAGGCCATGTGACAAAACACACTCAAATACAGATTCACCACCAGCATGGATATTTAACGACAGATACGTAATAACAAAAAGCAGCCCCGAAGGACTGCAAAAATGAACTCAAAAGCACATGCTTGGCTTACAATTTTACTGAAGTACAAAAACTCACGTCGGCATGGTGACTATCCATATCATAGTGATGATATAGCTCGAAACAGGGGCGATTATCTACGGTAAGCTCCGCCTTAACCACTTGGGTCATGAGTTGCTGCCAGAACAAAGCGTATTGGCTGTTCTCGGTCACCGTTTTGCGAATACTGGCGTATTGGCCACTCGGTAAAGTTTGTAACTCTATGCCCGCGGGAGGATTTACATCACTTGGCACAGCTAAACAAACATCAGTTCTGCATTTATCCGCAGGGGTCAGTTCAGGGTTATCGTGATAAATGAATATTGATTCACCCTTGGCTAATCCCAATGGTCCTGCCCAGCCATATAGCTTTTCAGTGGCAACATCGTAGCCTTCGCCATAGGGGCCGGTGACTCGAACGTAAGCTAAAGTTTTTTGGTCAAAATGTTCAGTTTTCATTGCTACACTCCTTGATTGATTTGCAGAGCTAGCATATTGCGAGGCGTGTTCTAAAGCGTGTCCATTGTTGCGCAGTAGGTGTCCAATCTTGCTGTCTCGTAGCAATTGCGTGTAGGTATCCATATCTTTGCAGCTTCTGACTGCGCTAGGGCTAATGGCAAAATAACTTCGAAAGGCTTTAGCCAAAGCTTGAGAGCTAGAGAAACCAAAATCTAAAGCTACTTTAGTAACGGGTTCTTTATGGTAGAAGAGCTGACTCGCTGCTTTTTCTAGTTTTAAACGGCGTAGAAAATCTGCCGGAGTTTCGTCGGTGACCGCTTTAAAAATGCGATGAAAATAATAAGGAGATAAATGAGCCAGCTTGGCCACTTCATCTAGATTGAGATTTTGATCATAGTTTTTCTCTAAATAGCGAATAACCGGCACAAACTTTTGGTGGTAGTTGGTTTTACTCATCGTGTAGCCTGCTGATCATATACCGCTAATTGCTGATATAGCCAAGTAGCAGAGGGAACTTGATCGCCGTTGGCCAAGCGAATCATATAGGCTTTTCCACTCAAAAAGGATTTAGTGGCCAGTTTGTCGATAAACATTTCAGCAGTCCATTTTTCTTTGCTGGGGGCAAACCAACTGCTTTGTCCGCGTTTTAACTTCATGCGTAAATGGGCACCCGCTTGTTCCGCATTGTGCTCAGATCCGTTGCGAATAAACACCAAATCAGTTTGTTCAATGCTGTGTAACAAGGCCTCTATTCTTGCTTGCTGCAGAGGCCAGCTTGATTTTTCTAAGTCAGCGCTTGCGCCAATTTGAGCATGTAGGCTCAGCCACAAAATAGCAAAACTATATAAAATCTTGTTCAACATCGAGTAAAGCCATAATTTTATTGTTGATTACTCAATAGTCTATGTCTCTCCCCCCCTAAGCTCAAGCCCAAAAACAAGCGTATAATTACAGCGGTAACTTAAGTAGACTAGTCTCAACAAAGCGTGGATATTCATTCAATTAATGACTATTATTTTTCATAATTACCAAACAATTAGCGACCGGAGCTAAGCCAAAATGCACTATTTTTGGGTACCCTTCTTACCCATGCTAGGGATTATCATTCCCTTGCTAACCAATAAATTTAATCGCAGCACCTGTGCTTTAGCTACCGCTTTACTTCCTGCATTAGCTCTAGGCTTAATTCTATTTGATTTACCAGCGGTGCTTGATGGGCAGGCTTTTACTCAAAGCATTGACTGGATCCCCTTGCTGGGGCTTAGCCTCTCCTTTCGCCTAGACGGTTTGTCGGTGTTATTTAGCCTGCTCATTTTAGGCATTGGTTTACTGGTTATCTTGTACGCCCGTTATTATTTGTCTGAAAAAGACCATATGGGCCGCTTTTATTGCTACCTAATTATGTTTATGACGGCAATGCTAGGCATTGTTATGTCGAACAACATGCTGCAGCTCTGGTTTTATTGGGAGCTCACTAGCATTAGCTCGTTTTTGCTGATCAGTTTTTGGTCGCACAGTAGTGACGCGCGTAAAGGCGCTCGTATGGCCTTAACCATTACTGGGGCCGGTGGTTTAGCCTTGTTAGCGGGTATTGTTTTATTAGGCGAAGTTGTCGGTAGTTACCAACTAGATGTGGTGCTTAACAGCGCAGAACTTGTGCAACAACACCCTTATTACATAGCTATTCTAAGTTTGTTTTTACTTGGTGCATTTACTAAATCGGCGCAATTCCCCTTTCATTTTTGGTTGCCACACGCCATGGCAGCGCCCACTCCGGTAAGTGCTTACTTGCACTCGGCTACCATGGTAAAAGCCGGTATTTTCTTACTTGCGCGCTTCTACCCTGTGCTAGCAGGCACCGAAGTATGGTTTGTGGTGGTATCGTTAACCGGTTTATTTACCTTACTACTAGGCGCCTATACAGCCTTATTCAAGCACGACTTAAAAGGCTTACTGGCGTATTCAACCATTAGCCATTTGGGCTTAATTGTATTGCTGCTGGGTTTGAATACGGAGTTGGCTGCAATTGCCGCGGTATTCCACATTATTAACCACGCTATCTTCAAGGCCTCGTTGTTTATGGCTGCCGGTATTATTGACCACGAGTCAGGTTCGCGTGATATGCGTAAACTCAATGGCTTATGGAAGTACATGCCGATTACTGCCACTTTAGCCATGGTTGCTTCTGCCTCTATGGCTGGGGTGCCGCTACTCAATGGTTTCCTATCCAAGGAAATGTTTTTTACCGAGACTCTCGACCAAAGCATTTTAGGATCTTTGTCTTGGTTAATTCCGGTATTAGCCACCATTGGCGGTGCATTTGCGGTTGCCTACTCTCTGCGCTTTATTCACGATGTATTCTTTAACGGTGAACCTAAAGGTTTAACCAAAACGCCGCACGAGCCACCTCGTTACATGCGCGTGCCGGTAGAAATATTAGTTGCCCTGTGTTTAGTCGTCGGTATCTTCCCTGCCTACACCGTGGGGCCATTGCTAGATAGTGCTTCGTTAGCGGTGTTAAACCATCCATTGCCTGAATTTAGCTTGGCGATATGGCACGGTTTCAACGTTCCTTTACTGATGAGTGGCTTAGCGATTGCCGGTGGATTGGCGATTTACTTAAACCGTAAGCCCTTGTTTAGGTTTGAAGGTTTGTTCCCTGCCATTGATGCCAAAATAAAATTTGAAGGTGCAATTCAAGCCTGCGTGCGCTGGGCACAAAAAGTGAATCAAACCTTAGAATCTGGCTCGCTGCAGCGTTACGCCTTTTGGTTATGCTTTTTTGCCTTAGCCTTAATTGCCCCACCACTATTAGATTTGGATACAACTCGAGGCTCTCAAGCGGAATACCCGCTAAACGGTGCTGTAGCCATTGCCGCTGTATTGCTTGTAGCGGGCTCGCTAGCGACGGTAATTTGGAGCCACTATCGTTTAATTGCTTTGCTCATGTTGTCGCTAGTGGGTTTAGTGGTATCAATTACTTTTGCTTACTTCTCAGCCCCAGATTTAGCCTTAACTCAGCTGTCGGTAGAAATTGTAACGGTGATTTTATTACTACTGGCCTTGTACTTTTTCCCCCAACACACCCCTACCAGTAAAAGCCGACCCAGCCACTTTGTTCGAGACTTGGCGGTAGCCTCTTTAATCGGCTGTATCATTGGGAGTATTTGTTTTGCGCTGATGACTAGCCCGCTCGATAGCATTTCAGAGTTCTTTATCGCTAACGCTAAAACCGGCGGCGGTGGGACTAACGTGGTTAACGTAATCTTGGTGGACTTTAGGGGCTTTGATACCTTTGGTGAAATTACCGTATTGGGTATTGCCGCCTTAGGTATTTACAAACTGATTGCGCGCATGCGTTTGTCAATGCGCACCAAGGATCACGATGGTCGCTTGTGGGCCACCGATAAATACCCGGTACTTCTATCGGTTATTTCACAGAGTTTGTTACCGCTATTCTTGTTGATTTCGGCCTACATATTCATGCGTGGTCATAACTTACCTGGCGGTGGCTTTATCGCTGGACTGATCACCTCCATCGCTCTCATTCAGCAATACTTGGCGCATGGCGTAGATTGGATGACCAAACGAGTAAGCGTAAGTTACCACTACTTTATCGCCATTGGTTTGGTAACCGCTGCAATTACCGGCTTAGGCAGTTGGGCCTTTGGACGACCTTTCTTAACCTCGTGGTTCGATTACTTCTCGCTCCCTTGGATAGGTAAGTTTGAATTAACCAGTGCCTTGGTATTTGACCTAGGCGTTTACCTCACCGTTATTGGAGCAACATTGTTGATTTTAGCCAACTTAGGCAAGCTCACCACCAAAGAACGCCTCACCGTAGGAGTAAGATAATGGAACTCGTTTACTCGGTGTGTGTAGGATTTATGAGTGCCTGTGGCATATTTTTGATGCTACGTGGACATACTTTTACCTTGGTTATTGGGCTTACCTTGCTGTCTTATTCCGTTAACTTATTTTTATTTGCCAGTGGTGGTTTAACCATTGGTTCGCCAGCGGTACTTAATGGCTCAGAAAACTATGCTGATCCACTCCCCCAAGCTTTAGTGCTTACCGCCATTGTGATTGGTTTTGCCATGACCGCATTTGCGGTGATTTTAGCAATGCGTGGACGCGCAGACTTAGGCAATGACCACGTTGATGGTGATGACCCTGTAGACCCACTGGCGCGGGAGGATAAAGCCTAATGAGTTTATTAGATCATTTAGTTATTTTTCCTATCCTGCTGCCATTTTTTGCCGGGGTTATTTTGCTCTTCCCTAGCATTAGTAGTGCGCTGAATAAACAACGCGTATTCACTATTGCTACCAGTGTATTAATGGTAATAGCAGCCGCGATGCTGCTAATAAAAGTGCAAAGTACTGGTATTCAAGTTTACGCATTGGGTAACTGGTCTGCTCCATTTGGCATTGTGTTAGTTGCTGATGCTTTCTCAGCGTTAATGATCGCCTTAAGCGCTATTTTAGGGCTTACCGTCATCCTTTACGCAAGTGCTGGTGAAGATAAAAACGGGGCCTTCTTTCACCCCTTAATTATGTTCCAACTAATGGGGATTAACGGAGCATTTTTAACTGGCGATGCCTTTAACTTGTTTGTGTTTTTTGAAGTGCTATTAATTGCTTCATACTCACTGATGATCCACGGTGGGGGCAAACAACGGGTTCAGGCAAACATACATTATGTATTCCTAAACCTTATTGGCTCATCATTATTTTTGTTTGCTTTAGGCACCCTTTACGGCACCTTAGGCACCCTGAACTTTGCCGATATGGCCGACAAGATCCCTCATCTTTCTAATAATGAGCTGATGATTACCAAATCTGGCGCATTGCTATTGCTTGCAGTATTTGGCTTAAAGGCTGCGATGCTGCCACTGCACTTTTGGCTACCTAAGGCTTATGCAAATACCAGCGCGCCGGTAGCAGCTCTATTTGCGATTATGACCAAAGTAGGCATATACAGCATTTGGCGCGTTCATGGGGTAATGTTCGGCAACCAAGCTGGCGAACTGGCTAACATCGCGTTGCCATGGCTATGGCCGATAGCACTGGCTACTATAGCTATTGGTGCGATTTCGGTATTAGCGAGCCAAAGCTTAAGGGTTTTATGTAGCAACTTAGTGATAGTTTCGGTTGGCACCTTGTTAGTAACAATTACTTTAAACAGCGTACAAGCTAGCACAGCCGGCATTTACTACTTAGTACACAGTACGATAGCTTGTGCAGCGATGTTTTTACTCGCGGGCTTGATTCAACAACAACGAGGCAAAGCTGAAGACCGCTTTGTTACCGCTAGAGCGATGCCGCAATCTGCTAAGTTAGGTTTTGTATTTGCGTTGCTGGCTATTGCCTTGATTGGCATGCCACCGCTGTCTGGCTTTGTGGGTAAAGCCTTAATACTGCAATCGGTAACTGACACTAAGCAAATGGCCTGGATTTGGTCACTCATTTTAGGCGCCGGACTGATCTCGCTAATTGCTTTGTCGCGCGCGGGTACTTCATTGTTCTGGCGAACCAGTGGTGAAAACACCACCGCACTGCAAGGAAGTCCTATCCAGTACTTAGCCATTGGTATTTTGGTTGCATTGTTGCCACTGATGGTGATTTTTGGAGGGCCTATCAGCGATTACGCACAATTAGCTGCCGAGCAGCTCAACGCAGGTTTGAGTTTGCAACAACTTAATGAGGTAGCCAAATAATGAGTAAGAAAAGTAAGTTTGTTTGGTTCCCTACTCCCTACCACAGTTTGTTGCTTTGGTTAGTCTGGCAAATACTGCATGAGTTTAGTCGCGGCCACATGGTACTTGGAGCGGTGTTTGCCATCGTTATTCCTTGGATTGTTGCCCCCCTTAGCGAAAAAGAACCAGTGGCTAAAAACCCGCTAAAGGTACTGCTCTATTTGCTGCGCTTGGTACAAGACATCATTGTCTCCAACTTCGAAGTCGCCAAACGCGTGCTACAAAGTAATCGCCACCTAAAACCAGCGTTTATTGCCGTACCAATTACCATTAGCGAACCACTGCCACTGACCATTTTCACCAGTAGTGTGTCACTTACACCTGGTACTTGTAGTGTTGAACTATCTGATGATAAGCAATGGCTTTATGTGCATGTATTGCACTTAGAAGATGAACAAAAGCTAATTGCTCAGATCAAGCAACGCTATGAAGCGCCGATTAAGGAGATATTCCAATGTTAAGTTATGCCACTTTGTTTGCTAGCGGCTTAATCTGTATCGCTCTGGCGCTAAATGCTTGGCGTTTAATTGTTGGGCCAACAACTCCCGATAGAATCATCGCAGTAGATACCATGTACATAAATAGCATCGCGCTAATTATTTTACTTGGGCTTTATCAAGGCACGACCAGTTACTACGAAAGCGCTTTGTTAATTGCGTTATTAGGCTTTGTAAGTACCGCCGCCTTTTGTAAATACTTGCTTCGCGGCGACATCATAGAATAGGACTAAGCGATGACCAATATATTAGAAATTGTGGTTAGTATTCTGCTAGTGCTTGGCGCTATTATCATGTTGATTGGCTCTATTGGGCTAGCTAAACTTCCTGATTATTTCACCCGTTTGCATGCCCCAACCAAGGCTAGCACTTTGGGAGTAGGCTGTATCCTAATAGCCTCTATGGTGTATTTTAGTTTCGACTTAGGCCGGTTGAACTTAAAAGAATTTCTCATCACGATGTTTTTATTTATTACTGCGCCGATTGCTGCACACATGTTAGCCAAAGCTGGCCTGCAGTATAAAGTGAAGCTAAAAGAAGACACTTATAATAAAGAGCTCTCGGCAAAAGCCTATTTACATAAAGCGCCTGATGAAGACTAATCGACACCCCGCTGAGTTTTTTAACCAAGCGGCCGAGAATAACAAACAGGCTATACTCAGCCAGTTAGCACCTCGTTTAGTAAGGTCACAACGAGTATTAGAGATTGGCACAGGCACAGGCCAACATGCGGCATATTTTGCTAAAGCCTGTCCGCATCTCCACTGGCAGTGCTCAGATCAACAAGCCAACTTAGCAGCCATTGAATATTGGCACAGCTACTTTGAGTTAAACCGCCAAACTCAACCGCTTAATTACCAAATTGGCCAAGACTGCTGGCCTTGCGAATGTGATGCAGTGTATACCGCAAATACCGCGCACATAATGAGCCCAACCATTGTGCAACAGATGTATTCAGCCATTGGAAAAGGCTTGCCCGTTAACGGCTACTTCTTTCATTACGGGCCATTTAAGCAAGCAGGCGCTTACAGCAGCCAAAGTAATCAAGCATTTGACCAGATGCTGCAACAACGAGGTTACGGCGGCCTACGAGACATTGAGGAGCTGATAAGCTGGGGAGCGCTTGGTAGGCTAGAGTTATGCGAGCAAATTGACATGCCAGCAAACAACCTCTTGCTGGTATGGCAAAAACGTTAAACACCGGGTACAAAAAAGCCAGTCTTTAGACTGGCTTTTTATTTAGCGTGAATACTGATTAATCAGCACTAGCGGCTTTATCTTCATTGCTATAAATCAAGATAGGATCGCTCTCACCTTGAATAACCGTTTGATCGATAACCACTTTAGAAATGTTATCAATCGATGGCAAGTCGTACATGGTATTAAGCAGTACAGCCTCAACAATTGAACGTAGACCACGAGCACCGGTTTTACGTTCCATAGCTTTATGAGCAATCGCCCGTAATGCGTCTTCACGGAACTCTAATTCAACATCTTCAAGTTTGAACAAGGCACCATATTGCTTAGTTAGCGCGTTTTTAGGTTCACTTAAGATTTGAATCAAGGCGTCTTCATCTAACTCTGTTAGCGTAGCAACCACTGGTAAACGGCCGATGAACTCAGGAATAAGACCGTATTTTACTAAGTCTTCTGGTTCAACTTTAGAGAAGGTCTCGCTTAACGAGTTCTTATCCGCTTCGCCTTTTACTTCTGCGCCAAAGCCAATACCAGTACCGGTTGAAGCACGTTGCTCAATCACTTTATCTAAACCGGCAAATGCGCCGCCACAGATAAACAAGATTTTAGAGGTATCTACCTGCAAAAACTCTTGCTGAGGATGCTTGCGCCCGCCTTGAGGAGGCACTGATGCAACCGTACCTTCGATTAACTTGAGCAAGGCCTGCTGTACACCTTCACCAGATACATCACGAGTAATCGATGGGTTATCTGACTTGCGAGAAATTTTGTCAATTTCATCGATGTAAACAATACCGCGTTGGGCTTTCTCAACATCGTAATCACATTTTTGCAGTAATTTCTGAATAATGTTTTCTACGTCTTCGCCCACGTAACCTGCTTCGGTCAATGTGGTGGCGTCGGCCATTGTAAATGGCACATCTAACAGGCGAGCCAGCGTTTCAGCTAGCAGTGTTTTACCACTACCTGTTGGACCAATCAGTAAGATATTACTCTTACCTAACTCGATACCGTCGGCTACATCACCATTACGCAAGCGCTTGTAGTGGTTATACACCGCTACCGCTAATACTTTTTTAGCATGGTCTTGGCCAATAACGTAGTCATCAAGGTGTTCCCTAATTTCTTTAGGAACAGGTAAGGCATTGCCTTCTTTTTTCGGCGATATTTCTTTTATTTCTTCTCGAATAATGTCGTTACATAACTCAACACATTCGTCACAAATATAGACGGAGGGACCGGCAATCAGCTTTCTCACTTCATGCTGGCTTTTACCGCAGAAGGAGCAATACAACAGCTTGCTGCTATCTCCATCACCCTTGCGCTTATCTGTCATTCGTTAACCTCAAACTATGTAGCACTCTTAGCTCTTATCTACAGTGTAAATCAATCCGCTAAGAATGCTATTTTCACTATGCTCTATCTGTACAGACCGTGAAACAATACTAATTATTCACGACGTGCAAAAATATCGTCGACGATACCATATTCCTTGGCTTGTTCAGCCGTCATATAGTTATCGCGATCGGTGTCTGCAGCGATAGTATCAAAACTTTGTCCGGTATGCTCGGCTAACAACTCGTTCATACGACGTTTTGTTTTAATGATCTCATTTGCGTGAATTTCAATATCAGATGCCTGACCTTGATAACCACCCAAAGGTTGGTGAATCATTACTTTAGCATTTGGCAAACAGTAACGTTTACCTTTTGCGCCACCAGCCAGTAAGAATGCGCCCATGCTGGCCGCCATTCCCATACAAACCGTACTAATATTTGGTTTGATAAACTGCATAGTGTCGTAAATTGCCATGCCAGCGCTAATAGAGCCGCCCGGCGAATTAATATAGATAAAGATATCTTTCTCTGGGCTCTCTGATTCCAAAAATAGCAACTGAGCAACCACGAGGTTAGCCATGTGGTCTTCCACTTGGCCAGTTAAAAAGATAACTCGATCTTTTAGTAGTCGAGAATAAATATCAAAAGAGCGCTCCCCTTTAGAGGTTTGCTCAATAACCATTGGCACCAAAGCCGCCATGGGGTCGAATGCAGACTGATTAACTTCTTTAGACATTGATGCGCTCTTCCTTAAAAAAATGGCTCGTATGTAGTACATACGAGCCATTATATGCGAGATAAAGGTGGCTAAGTCAAATTAGACCTTAGTTTGCACCTTGCTTGTTCATAATTTCGTCAAAAGCGACTTCTTTTTCAGTTACTTTTGCTTTATCAAGTACAAATTCAATCGCTTGTTCTTCTAACACTACGTTACGAACGTTGTTCATCAACTCTTCGTTTTTAGCATAGTGCTCTAAAACTTCTGTTGGATCTTCGTAAGCAGATGCGAAAGAAGCAATATGTTGCTTAACTTTTTCATCGTCAGCTTTCAGTTCGTTAACTTTAATTAACTCACCTAGTAGCAAACCAGTGCGTACGCGACGTTGCGCTTGCTCTGTGAATAACTCATCAGGAAGCTCAGGAGCATTTTGTGCATTTTCACCAAAACGTTGCATAGCTTGCTTACGTAGCTGCTCAATTTCTTGAGATACTAGTGCCGCAGGCACGTCAATTTCGTTTTGCTCGATAAGGCCAGCTAACACTTGCTCTTTAACACCCGCTTTCAGCGTTTGCTCTAGCTCGCGCTCCATGTTCTTGCGGATTTCAGCTTTAAGTGCGTCTAGTTCACCAGACTCAATACCGAATAGTTTAACGAATTCTTCGTTAACTTCTGCAAGTTCAGGCTTCTCTACTTTGTTTAATTTAATATCGAAAGTAGCCGCTTTACCTTTTAGGTTTTCAGCGTGGTAATCTTCAGGGAAGTTCACTTCGATAGTGAATTCTTCGCCAGTTTTCTTACCCATGATTCCATCTTCAAAACCTGGAATCATACGACCAGCGCCCATAGCTAGGTCAAAACCTTCTGCTTTACCGCCTTCGAATTCTTCACCGTCAATTTTACCTAAGAAGTCTAGGTTTACGCGGAATTCGTTTTTAATCATGCCCTTGGTTTCTTTCCAAGTAGCTTGTTGCTTACGTAAAGTGTCGATCATTGCATCAACATCTTTTTCGTTTACTGTAGCAACTTGTTTCTCAACTGCGATTGCATCTAGTCCAGAAACTTCAACTTCTGGGAAGATTTCAAACGTAGCGCTAAAACTAAACTCACCATCTTTGGTGTCGCCAGGCTGAAGTGCTGGTGCACCTGCTGGGTTTAGTTTTTCTTGAATGATTGCTTCGTAGAATGAACGTTGCATAGCTTGACCAGTCACATCGTGACGAATCGCAGCACCGTAACGCTTCTTAATTACGCTTACTGGCACTTTACCAGGGCGGAAACCGTCGATGCGAGCACGACGTGATTCTTGACTAAGCGCTTGCTCAATTTGCTGTTCGATTTGCGCAGCGTCAATCGAAATCGTAACACGACGCTCCAAGCCCTGAGTTGTTTCTACTGAAACCTGCATTTTATTACCTCGGCTATAGTCAGCACCCTGCTGACAATTTACTTACGTAAACAATGGGAGTTTAGCTGTTCACTACTGCGAACTAGCTGTCCTTGAATAAGGGCCCATAATTTCAAAACGCCGCATTATAGCCATGGTTTCAGTCAAGGTCGAGGCTGTTTGCTCGATAATCACAGATATCGCGTAAATATTTGCTGCTACGCATACCCGTTTGGCGATTTTAAACGCACAAACCCCAAAACGCGTAAAATAAACCTTTGGCGCTAAATGATAGATTGCTTGCTTATTGTTAGCTCAGCCGCACAAAAATAGACCAACGACTCTAGAAGACTAGGCAAGGCGATTACTAGCTTTTATACTCTCCCCCAATAAACCAAGTGCAATTATTAGGGATAGATGAAGAACCAAGGTTTTACGTTAATCGAGTTAGTTGTGGTGATTATTGTTCTTGGCATTCTTGCGGTTACCGCTGCCCCCAAGTACTTAAACCTTTCCAGCGACGCGCGGATTAAAACTATCGAACAGATCAAGGTAAGCGTTAAGGCCGCTAACGACCTACTCACACTAAAATCTTATATGCCCAGCTATGTTGCCCAGCAAGTCGCCAACCGTGAAGATTTAATCGACGTTGATATGGATGGTGATGGTAACTTTGATGTGTTTAACCCCGATAGCCCAGACGTGCGCTTAAAATGGCGCTATTTAGACAATACCGACATTACTAAGCGTATTGATATTGACGATACCTTTGTACTACAGGAACAAGGGATTGCTTTTACTTACCTAGGTTACGATAGAAACGATAACGGCCAAGTCACCGACGACAATTGCTATTTTCAATATACTCAAGCCAGTAGTGATACTACACCTCCGCAATACGATTTAATCACTAACGGCTGTTAGTTGCCTTAAACGGCTTCCTTAAAGGCCTAAATATTCTCACTAATTCAACAGCCAAACAGCTCAACTAAAAACCATATCAGTTAACACCACCGCAACACACAAGAAACATCAAACCATTTTTAATGTCAGCATCTTATACACTAATCACAAAACAATCATCAAAAGGTCATGCCACTAGTGACAAATCAATCACTTGTGGGTTTGGCGCGCTTAATGCACTTGTAATCACGCAGTATTTGTAAGGATATAAAACAACTGAAAAATTAAAAGGATATAGACCATGGAAACGTACAAAAAGATAATCGCTACTGCATTGTTTGCTAGCACATCATTTACTAGCTTTGCTGCAACTATCTACCTAGACCCATTTGCTGATAACTCGCGATTAACTGATGGCGCATCAGCGCTTAGCGTTGTTAGCGAATCGAAATCCACTTTAACAGGGGGTAGCTGTGTAGGTACGATTTGTAAGCACAATGACAACTCTCAATTTAGCAATGATGGCACGGGCGGTCTAATGGGCTTATTACCCTATACGGCTAGTCTGGATACACAAGGCTTAGGCACTGATTGGGTGCTAGACCTCGAATACGAAGGTGTTTCAGGAGGCTATGCTAACGGCGTATCATATTACGACGACTATAAAACCTTTGGTTTCCACCTTCACAATAAGTTAAACGGAGAAACCCACAAAATTGCTGAGCTTCTGGTCACCGGTGGCCACCTAGAAGTAGGTAATAGCCATATAGATGGTTTATTCAACTATGACTGGTATGACGACACTGTTGATAGCGACTTAGCCACAAGCTTTTTCAATATTAAAGCAAACGATACTATCACTTCTATATATGACTTGTGGGAGCAAGGTCGCGACGTAGCTTGGCGCTGGGATTTTAATATCGCCGGAGGGGAAGAGATCCTTTATACAGGTGATTCAACGGCAGCGTTTCGAGATGTCAGCATCACCGGCGAAATGCAAATATACGCTGTAGATGAGCCCGCTACACTGGCAATATTTGGTATTGGTTTAATACTATTAAGCAGTGTTAATCGTAAACGATTTGTTTAACACAATTTGTCACTAAATCAGCCTAAGGGCTGATTTAGCTTTTTACACTAAGCCCACAAATAATACATAAACCTCAATGGAGTAGATGAAATACGTCTAGATAGACGGATCGAATATTAAGAACGCTTTACCGGAACAAGTTTATTTACTGAGAGTTAACTGATAACACATGATGAGAGTTATGAGTGGTAAATACTGAGTAACAAATACAAAAAAGCCCCGTCATTACTGACAAGGCTTTATCTAGTGATCTGTGATGAGCAAAGTTTAAAAGCGAACGCCCGACTTTATGCCTGAATCCTCGCCATCGCAGCTTATAGATACAAAAAAGCCTCGTCATTGCTGACGAGGCTTCATGTAGTGGTCGGTGATGAGAGATTCGAACTCCCGACCCTCTGGTCCCAAACCAGATGCGCTACCAAGCTGCGCTAATCACCGAAAACTTGTTGGTATGTTTTAAGCGTTACCTACGCTTACACCAATAATGGTGCGGAAGGAGAGACTTGAACTCTCACACCTTGCGATACTAGAACCTAAATCTAGCGCGTCTACCAATTCCGCCACTTCCGCAAAACTATTTTGGCAACATTGCTATGGCAATGTAGTCGAATAATGGGGTGAGTAATGGGGCTTGAACCCACGACAACCGGAATCACAATCCGGGGCTCTACCAACTGAGCTATACCCACCACAAACTTTTCGTGCTAATTAAAGCACATATTTGGCGCACCCTGTAGGACTCGAACCTACTACCTACGGCTTAGAAGGCCGTTGCTCTATCCAGATGAGCTAAGGGCGCATCTTTAGCGTCAAATAACCCAGTGTAAACACTAGGCTTTAAAATTTGGTCGGTGATGAGAGATTCGAACTCCCGACCCTCTGGTCCCAAACCAGATGCGCTACCAAGCTGCGCTAATCACCGATTTGTTTAAAGCACTGCTTTGTGCCCTTCAACGGAGGCGAATACTACCCACTTGGATGGTCAGCGTCAAACAGTTTTTAACGCTTATTTACCGATTGGTTACAGCATAGCCAAATTGAGTAGTTTTCGACAGTATCGCGCTCCATTTATCATCAACTTACCTTCTATAAAGGTTAGATGAGCTTACAGCACTCTCCTCATTCTAAACGCAACAAGTGATTATTAAGATCATTGTTATTTGTTAATCCAAATCAAAAGGCTAATACGACTAAAGTAGTAGTCTTTGGCTGTTTTATAAAACACACATTAAATACAACTCAATTGTTACAGTTGGAATGGAATCTCATGAGTGATGTAGCGTTATCCATCTTGGTCTTGTCGGCCGTGGCTGTTATTGGCCTTTGGTTTGGTGGCTTAAAAATTCGCGGTGTTGGCTTAGGCATTGGCGGCGTATTATTTGGCGGCTTATTTGTTGGCCACTTTATTAAGCAATTTGGTTGGCACCTCGACCCCCATGCCCTGCACTTTATTAAAGAATTTGGCCTTATTCTGTTTGTTTACACCATTGGTATTCAAGTAGGCCCTGGTTTCTTTGCTTCCTTAAAAGCCAGTGGACTAAGGCTTAATTTGCTCGCCGTTGGCATTGTATTGCTTGGCGGTGTGACCGCCGTAGCCTTGCATTATATCTTCGATCTTCCTTTAAATGTCTTTTTAGGTATATATAGTGGCGCAGTAACCAATACCCCCTCTTTAGCGGCCGGACAGCAAATACTGCAAGAGCTAGGCATGGCAACCGAGGACACCACTGTGCTTGGTTTGGGTTACGCCATGGCTTACCCCTTCGGCATTCTAGGCATCTTACTAACGATGTGGATTATTCGCTTAGCCTTTAGAATAGATATAGATAAAGAAGCTGAAGAATTTGACAACGCTAAAGGTAAAAAGAAGCAAAGCCTATTAGACATCAATGTCATCATTGAAAACCCCAATTTGAATGGCTTAGCATTTGCTGATTTAAGTAAGCTTATTGGTGAAGATGTTATTTGCTCGCGAGTTAAATCTGATGGCGAGCTTAAAGTCCCTAGTCCCGACATGCTAATGCACAAAGGCGACTACCTGCATTTAGTTGGGCCCAGCCGGATTAAATTAGACCAGGCCACATTGATTATTGGCCAGGAAATTAGCGAGTCATTATCCACCAAAGGTACACTACTTCGAAGTGAACGGGTGGTGGTTACTGAAGAACGTATTCTTGGTAAAAAGCTTAGTGAACTCGATTTAAAACACAGTTTTGACGTTATCATTTCTCGGCTAAACCGTGCCGGTGTGGAGCTAGTTGCCAACAAAGACACCATCTTACAGTTTGGTGACATTCTAAATATTGTCGGCCCCAGTGAAGACATCGAAAAAGTGGCAAAAAGCCTTGGTAATGTGCGCAGTAAGCTACAACACGTGCAAATGCTACCTATCTTTATCGGTATTGGTTTGGGTGTATTGTTAGGCTCTATGCCTTTGGCTATTCCAAGTTTGCCAGCCCCTCTTAAACTCGGTTTAGCCGGTGGGCCGCTAATTGTAGCCATTATATTAGCCCGAATCGGTAGCATAGGTCGCTTATATTGGTTTATGCCACCGAGTGCCAACTTGGCCTTACGAGAAATAGGTATTGTGTTGTTCTTAGCGGTGGTAGGAATTAACTCAGGCGCTAACTTTATTGAAACCTTAGTAGAGGGTGACGGCTTAAGTTGGATGTTCTACGGCGCGTTTATCACCTTAATCCCATTGTTAATCATTGGGTTTATTGGTCGTTACATACTTAAAGTTAACTATCTCAGTTTATGTGGCTTAATGGCAGGATCGATGACCGATCCACCAGCCTTAGCTTTTGCTAACTCAATTCACAGCACTTCAGGCGCTTCTGCGCTTGCTTATGCCACCGTTTACCCCTTGGTGATGTGTTTACGCATCTTATCTCCCCAGGTTATTGCCGTGTTGCTTTGGGTAGCAGCGTAATCTTAAAGGCCCGCTTAATGCGGGCTTTTTCATTCCGTGACTAATAAAGCCACAATTCTCTTCAAAAAAATCTGACATTTTTTCGCCTATCATGCCAAAATAGCGCCCTCTAACATCGCCAATCATTCGTTAAAGAAGAATCAATGTCTGCACAAATAATTGATGGAAAAAAAATAGCCCAGCAAGTTCAAGATAAGGTTGCTGAACGGGTAAAGCAAAGAGTCGCTGAAGGAAAACGTGCTCCTGGACTCGCGGTAATTTTGGTGGGTGATAACCCCGCCTCTCAAGTATATGTAGGCAGTAAGCGCCGAGTATGTGAAGCCGTTGGCTTTATTTCTAAATCAATCGATTTAGATGACAATACTGATGAGCTAACGCTATTAGCAGAGATTGACAAACTAAACGATGACCCACTAATAGACGGTATATTAGTTCAACTACCGCTACCAAAAGGCATCGATGAAACCAAAGTGGTTGAACGTATCCGCCCAGATAAGGACGTTGATGGCTTTCACCCCTACAATATTGGCCGCTTAGCCCAGCGCATTCCCGCTTTGCGCCCATGCACCCCTAAAGGCATTATCACGCTAATCGAATCTACCGGTGTAAGCCCTTATGGCTTAGAAGCCGTAGTGGTTGGTGCATCGAACATTGTGGGTCGCCCAATGACCTTAGAGCTATTACTCGCAGGTTGTACCACCACTACATGTCACCGCTTCACTAAAGACTTAGAAGCACACGTTCGCCGCGCTGATTTAGTGGTAGTTGCCGTTGGCAAACCTCAATTTATTCCTGGTGAGTGGATTAAGCCCGGTGCAATGGTGATAGATGTGGGTATTAATCGCTTAGATAGCGGAAAACTAGCCGGCGATGTTGAGTACGAAGTAGCGCGTCAAAACGCAGCGTTTATTACGCCTGTACCGGGCGGCGTTGGCCCAATGACTGTAGCCACCTTGATTCAAAATACCTTAGAAGCCTGCGAAGAGTTCCACGACCAATAGTTAAAACTGGCGAGTACTTTACTCAAAGTATTCGCCTTTTCTAATGCAACTTAGTCAAAAGTAAGCTAATTTTAAACAAGGAACTTGACTAGGATAGCTTATGTTCGGCCGTTACTTATTGGCAATTTGCTTGTTACTGCCCTTAGCCTCTAAGGCGACCACAATTAATTTTGTAACGGAAAACCTCCGCCCTTTTAACTACGTTGAGGACGCTCACCTAACCGGTATTTCGGTTGAATTACTGCGCTTAGTTTGGCAAGAAATGGGCGAAGACCCGCAACCAATTAAAGTAAAAACCTGGGAAAAAGCCTACTACTTACTGCAACATCGGCCTAATATGGCCTTGTTTTTGACTATGCGTAGCCCGCGTAGAGAACACATGTTTCATTGGGCCTGCCCAATCACCACTTCTGATATCGAGTTAATTGCCTTAAAGTCACGTGCCATAGAAATAGACGAAGTTGGCTCTGACTCAAAGATTTTATATGGCGCAATGAAAGCCGGTGTTGGTGAACAGTTGTTGCTTTATAAAGGTGTAGAGTTTGAACAGATATCGTTAACTGATGATCTTGAGAAAGCTCTACGAATGTTAAAGCGTGAGCGAGTTGACGTGATAGCGTCTGAACCAGAAGTAATTAACCAAACCGCTGCGGCTTTAGGTTTTGAAGAAGAGTTGTTTGAATCAGTTTATCCACTTGGAAAACTTGAAGGTTGTTACGCCTTTAGCCAAGGCACAGACCCTGAGTATTTAGAACGATTTCGCCAAGCACTGTCAAAAGTCACAGCCACCGAGCAGTATCAACGCCTGCTAGACAAATACCAGATGTAAAAAAAGGCAGCCTAAGCTGCCCTTTTGTTAGTTTGTGTACTTTATTTAAGCCTTACGCCAAGTAGTTCCGCCCGCTCCATCTTCTAGCACAATGCCCATTTCACTTAAACGATTACGCGCAATGTCTGCAGCGGCCCAATCTTTGTTTGCTCGGGCTTCATTACGAGCAACAATCAGTGCTTCAATCTCAGCTACTTCGCTATCATGTTCACCTTGTAAAAAGCTATCTACGTCTTGGTTAAGAACACCTAGTACACTGCTTAACTCAAGTAACAAACTGGCATATTGCCCAGCCAACTTCACATCGCTTTCTTTAACACGGTTAATCTCTTTGGCTAACTCAAACAATACCGGTAAGGCTTCTGGCGTATTAAAGTCATCGTCCATCGCCGCTTTAAATTGCGCTCGGTAAACTTCGGCCTTTTCTCCCGCAATATCTTGTAGTTCAACTCCGCGTAAAGCGGTATATAAACGCTCTAGTGCTGAACGAGATTGCTTAAGATTATCTTCTGAATAGTTCAACTGGCTGCGGTAGTGACCAGACAATAAGAAGTAACGCACCGTCTCAGGGTCGTACACTTCTAGCACATCTTTAATGGTGAAGAAGTTCCCCAAAGATTTCGACATTTTTTCTTTGTCTACTTGCACCATACCCGAGTGCATCCAATAGTTCACATAATTGGTTTTATGGGCACAGCAAGACTGGGCTATTTCATTTTCATGATGAGGAAAAGCCAGATCGGAGCCTCCGCCATGAATATCGAAAACATCACCAAGGTGCTTCATGTTCATTGCAGAACATTCAATGTGCCAACCTGGACGACCGTTTCCCCAAGGCGATTCCCACATTGGTTCGCCCGGCTTAGCGCTTTTCCACAACACAAAGTCTAAGGGGTTACGTTTATCTTCTTCTACTTCTACCCGCGCGCCGGCTTGCAGCATTTCAAGGTTCTGCAAGCTCAGCTTTCCATAGTCAGCAAAAGTATTCACTTCGAACAATACGTCACCACTATCCGCTACATATGCGTGACCATTAGCTATCAGCTTCTCGATTACCTCAATGATCTCAGGCATGTGGGTGGTTACCCTTGGCTCTATATCTGGGCGTAGCATATTTAGAGCATCAAAGTCGGCATGCATAGCATCGGTAAAACGCTCAGTCAGCGCTTCACAACTTTCGCCATTTTCAGCCGCACGCTTGATAATCTTGTCGTCAACATCAGTGATATTACGTACAAAATTTAATTCATAGCCTGACCAACGTAAGTAACGAGCTACGGTATCGAAAGCGGCGAAGGTGCGAGCATGGCCAATATGGCAGTAATCGTAAATGGTCACTCCACAAACATACATACCCACTTTCCCTTCTTCTAAAGGTCTAAAAGCTTGTTTCTTGCGGGTTAAGGTATTGTATATCTGTAACATCTAATTGTTTTCCTGTTCCATCTACGGGTAAATTCTTAAGCTGGCTATTCTACCATCGCCGATAAGGAAAAACAGCCGATTTAAGCACTGTGACTAGTCACTGCGCATGGGAAAGTTTAGAATCGGTTCACTTACCAAAAAAGGCTGAAAAAATGGTTACTTTACACACAAACTTTGGCGATATCGTTGTTAAATTAAACACTGCAGAAGCGCCTGAAACATCTAAAAACTTCTTAGCTTATGCAAACGACGGTTTTTACACTGACACTATCTTCCACCGCGTTATTGACGGTTTCATGGTTCAGGGCGGTGGTTTTGCTGCTGGCATGGAAGAAAAAGAAACCAATGCGCCAATTAAAAACGAAGCGAACAATGGTTTATCAAACAAAACCGGTACTTTAGCAATGGCACGCACCATGGATCCTCATTCGGCTTCTGCTCAGTTTTTCATTAACGTGAATGACAATACCTTTTTGGACTTTAAAGCAGAAACTACCGAAGGTTGGGGTTACTGCGTATTTGCAGAAGTGGTTGAAGGCATGGACGTAGTAAACAAAATTAAAGGTGTAGATACTGGCAACTTTGGTTACGTTCACTCTGATGTACCACTAGAAGAAGTGGTTATTAAATCTGTAAGTGTTGCGGAATAAGCCTAGGTGCTAACCTATTTTATTGCGGATTTACATCTTAGTGACGATCGGCCCGATATTATTCGGGCCTTTCTAGACTTTATTGAGCAACAAGCCCCAAAAGCTGACGCGCTATACATACTAGGCGACTTGTTTGAGTTTTGGATTGGCGACGATGATAAAACGCCCGTTGCTAAACAAGTAGAATTAGCCTTAAAAGCCCTATGCGATTCAGGCGTACCTAGCTACTTTATTCATGGTAATCGAGACTTTATGGTTGGCAAAGCCTACGCTAAACGCTGTGGCATGACCTTACTCGAAGAAGAGAAGCTTGTTGATTTATACGGCAAAAAAGTGCTCATTCTTCACGGTGATACCCTGTGTACAGACGATGTAGGTTATCAAGAATACCGCGAAGTCACTCAAAAGCTTTGGTTAAGAAGACTGTTTTTACTACTACCCTTGTTTGTTCGGCAACGCATTGCCAATAAAATTCGCAGTAAAAGTAAGCAAGCGAATACCAGTAAATCATTGGGTATTATGGATGTTAACCAACAAGCCGTTGAGCAACGTTTTGCCGAGCAGCCAATTGACTACATGATTCATGGGCATACCCACCGCCCAGAGATCCACCAGCTAGCATTAAGCGGTACCAAATACCGTGTAGTATTAGGCGATTGGTATCAACAAATGAGCATATTAAGCGTTGATAACAACGGTTTAGTTTTAACGGCGAATGGTCAGGCTCAGAAGCTTGAGCTTGGTCAATAAAATCAACATTAAGCATTCGCGCTTTGCTATTGCCATTTGTTATAAAAATAGCGCAAAACCTAGCCTAATCAATCATTAAGCACCGCCAATGCCGATTTGTTTATTTTATAAACTACTTGACGACTTAGCAGTCATCACGCATAACTTAATTATTAATGTTGCACTAATGTTAATTTTGCGAGGATGCGCCTATGTTATTTAGTCATGTTTGGGGACTAGCTTCACATACAAAAGAAGAATGGCAAGACATTGATAAGCACCACGAAGGGATCGGAGCGAGCTTATCTCACTTATTATTAATGGCATTAATTCCTGCCATTTGTGGTTACTTTTCTACGGTACATATTGGCTGGAAAGTAGGAGCAAATAGCTTCTCTCTCACCAGTGAAAGTGCGGTGTTTATGTCTGTTGCGATGTATGCAGCATTGGTTACGGTGGTATTGTGCTTAGCCTACGCCGCGTTATGGATGGCAAAAACCTTTAATACTGATACCACTTACCAACAAACTCTAGAACTATCAGCTTACGTTGCTACACCAGTGTATATGGTGGGCTTTGCAGCGCTCTATCCTGAACCTTGGTTTGTTATGGTGGCAGGCTTAGTAGGCGTTACTTACGCTATCTACTTACTCTACACGGGAGTACCAATTATTATGCATATCCCTGAAGAGCGTGGATTCATCTTCGCCAGTAGTTTAGTTACCGTAGGCTTAGTGATGTTAGTGACAGTACTTATCTCAACGGTAATTCTGTGGTCTAGCGGGGCTGGGCCCATATTTGCTAACTAACTCCTTCTGCAATAAAAAAGCTCGCTAATTAGCGAGCTTTTTTACATATGCTGTTATTTTAATCGTCTTCTTTTTGCCGCTTGGCTTTGGGTACGTGAGCGATGCTTTCGTACTGACTTTCTAATACGTTGGCTACTACGCACTCTGTCATCAATCTTAATAACAGTATTCTCTTCTTTGCTTAACTGCACCAAACCACGCAAGTAGTTAACTTGCTCTAATGGCATTTCCTGCCAGCCGCTGCGAGGCAAACCTTTAGGTAATGGAATTAAACCATAGCGTACGCGAATCAAACGGCTAACCTGCATGCCTTGTGATTCCCACATTCTACGCACTTCGCGGTTTCGGCCTTCACTTAAGGTTACTGAGTACCACTGATTGATACCTTCACCGCCTTGACGCCTTACCGTGGTAAATGCAGCACGACCATCTTCTAGCTCCACACCACTGCGTAACGTTTGAATGACTTCGTCATTTACATCACCAAATACACGCACGGCATATTCACGCTCAACTTCAAAGCTTGGGTGCATTAAGCGGTTAGCTAATTCACCATCGGTTGTAAACAACAACAGACCAGAGGTATTAATATCTAAACGACCTACGGCAATCCAGCGACCATGTTGTAAGCGTGGCAAGCGGTCAAATACCGTTTCACGACCTTCTGGGTCGCTTCGAGAACAGATCTCACCTTCTGATTTGTGGTAAGCCAGTACTCGACAAATAGTATCTTCCACTTTCTGAATGTCGATAACTCGACCATCCACTCTAACTTCTGCCCCTTCTTCGATGCGGTCGCCTAACTTGGCGATAGCCCCATCTACGCTAACTCTCCCTGCGTCTATTACAGCTTCCATCTCACGACGTGAGCCTAAACCGCTACGGGCCAGGACTTTTTGAAGTTTTTCACTCATTTTTCTTATCCGAATGATAAAGTGCGCTAAGTCTGAAAGTCTTGCGGCAGTTTTTCAAGTAAAGATTGATCTAATTCTGGCAAATCAGCCAGATCTTTCAAACCAAAGTAATCTAAGAAGTTGTTAGTGGTAGCAAACAAGGTAGGTCTGCCGGGTATTTCTTTATGGCCAACACTGCGGATCCAATGACGTTCTTTAAGCACGCTAATGATATGGCTACTAACCGCAACCCCACGAATAGCTTCAATCTCACCGCGAGTAATAGGTTGCCGATAAGCAATTAAGGTCAGTGTTTCTAACATGGCGCGGCTAAATTTGGGGGCTTTTTCGGCCCATAAATTAGCCAAATGCGGAGCATACTGTTGCCGAGCTTTAAACTGAAACCCGGAAGCCGTTTCCACTAACTCAATGCCAGAATCTTGGTAACGTTGCACTAGTTCGTCCAAAATCATATTAACCTGCGAACGAGCTAACCCCACCTCGGCCAATACTGTTGCTTGTAGCTCCTTAACACTAAGTGGTCGGCCAGCAACAAACAAAGCAGCTTCGACTAGTTTCACTAAGTTGGGTTTTACTGTCATCTATACTTCTTCCGCACTAACGAGTATGACTTGAATCGCCATCAATGGCTGGCTTTGTACGCACTTAATATAGCCTTCCTTAATTAACTCAAGAATCGCCAGGAAACTCACTACTAAACCGCTACGCCCTTCATCTAAAAAGAACAGTTGAGTAAATTCAACAAATTGATGCGCTTGTAATTTAGCAAGAATGTCACTCATACGTTGTCGTGTAGACAATTTCTCACGCTTTATCTCGTGGTGCTCAAAATTAACCACTCGCTGAGCAATCCCTCGCATAGCTTGCAGCAATTCATCCATGGTTACTTCTGGGTAGATAATATTCACCGGTAGCTCATCAGGTTTAGCCACCAAAGCATCAAAAGTATCACGTTGTTGCCGCGGCAGTGTGTCTAGCTTTTCGGTCGCGTCTTTGTACAGTTCGTATTCTTGCAAGCGCCTAATTAACTCAGCACGCGGATCAAGCTCTTCTTGTTCATGCTCTTGAACCGGCAACAAAGTACGCGATTTTATTTCTGTCAGTAAAGCTGCCATTACCAAGTACTCTGCCGCCAGCTCTAGTTTCAGCATACGCATGGCTTCAATGTATTCCATGTATTGTTGGGTAATGGCCAATACTGGCAAGCGTTCTATATCGAGTTTTTGCTTGCGAATAAGGTACAGCAATAAATCTAGAGGCCCTTCAAACTGCTCAAGAATAACTTCCATAGCATCGGGTGGGATAAACAAGTCATCGGGAATATCCAGCCAAGGCTCGCCATTTACACTGGCAAGCGTTAGCTGTTGAGTAGGCGAAAGCTTATCTTGCATTTATTCGAAGGGGCTGGTGTCGCCCGCGCCGCTGCGAAGCACTTCAGGTTCATCTTCCGATAAATCAACCACCGTTGTAGGTTGCTCTCCTAGATAGCCGCCATTAATAATGAGATCAACTTGGTGTTCTAAGTCATCACGGATTTGCTCCGGATCAGACTCAGTCAAGTCATTACCCGGAAGAATTAAGCTCGAAGACATTAACGGCTCGCCAAGCTCTTCTAGCATGGCTAAGGCAATTTTGTTGTCGGGCACTCGAATACCGATAGTTTTACGTTTAGGGTTTAGTAAACGGCGCGGTACTTCTTTGGTTCCTTTAAAAATAAAGGTGTATGGCCCAGGAGTATTATTACGCAATAAGCGGTAAGCCTGATTGCCCACTCGCGCGTATTCCGATAATTCTGACAAATCGCGGCACATTAAAGTGAAATGGTGGCTTTTATCTAACTGACGAATTCGACAAATTCGCTCTAACGCAGCCTTGTCACCAATATGGCAACCAATGGCATAGCCTGAATCCGTAGGATAAATCACCACACCACCCTGCTTAATAAGGCTAGCAGCTTGTTTCATTAAACGCTGCTGAGGGTTGTCTGGATGCACATAGAAAAATTGACTCATAACGATCCCTGCTATTACGAATGCCCCATTGGCATTTGCAGATTATTGATTTTGCCAGCGCAGCCAAATAGGCTGACACTTCTCGGGTAAGTGTAAACCTCTACCCAGTTCTCGCCAAGGAGAAGGATGATGAAAATCTGAACCCTGCGAGGCACTTAGGCCATGTTGTTCCGCTAATTCGGCAAGCCACTTCAACTGGTCTTTGGAGATTTGCGGCATGGCTATTTCCATACCGTCTCCGCCTGCATCAGCAAACTCGGCAACCAGTTTACGGATCCACTTATTCGATAAGTCATAATGAGTAGGATGAGCTAATACAGCCACTCCACCCGCCTGATGAATAACCGCTACTGCCTCGGCAATGCTCATCCAATTATTCGGCACATAGCCGGTATTACCGCGGCTTAAATACTTATCGAATACCTTATTGAAACTGCTGGCTATGCCCCGCTCTATCAATACTTTAGCAAAATGTGAGCGAGTGATAGGCGCAGTACCTGCCAAGCTTTTAGCCTCACTATAAACATCATCGATACCGGCCTTTTCTAAACGGCGACTCATCTCTTGAGCCCTTATTTCACGCTTATCTCTTTGCTCAAGCAAATGCTGTTGAAGTAGTGAATTTGAGGTATCAAGATTTAAACCTACTACGTGAATGTCAAAGGCATGCCAAGCAGTAGAGATTTCAGTACCGGCAATAATTTGTAGGTGTTTTGCGCTCGCTTTTGCTTCGGCCACGCCATCGGTTGTATCGTGGTCAGTAATAGCCAAAACGTCGACTTGCATGTTTTCAGCACGCATTACTATTTCCGTTGGCGTTAAGCCGCCGTCGGAGGCAGTAGTATGGCAATGCAAATCAAATCGCATTAAATTTCCTAATATTTTTCTTGACTTGGTTATGTCATTTACAGTTAACTTAGTTTATCAGAATGACTTAGGATAAACATGACAACTTTTCTTCTTACCAACAAATCTTGGTGGTGGCGCACTCCGAAATAAACGGGTGTGAGTTGTTGTATTTCCAATACATTTTACAGAACAACAAAAAGCCCGCTTAACGCGGGCTTTTTTTATATTTACGCTACGGCCTTATCCAGGAGTAACGAACCATGAGTAATCACCCTAGGGTGCAGCTAAACAACCAAGTGATAGATGCGAGCTATGTGCACGATCCGCTAAGCCTCTATCAAGAATTGTGTAAAGAAAGCCAGCACAACGTATTGCTAGAGTCTTCAGAAATTGACAGTAAAGAGAATTTACAGAGTTTGATTTTGGCCGATGCGGCGCTAAAAATAACGTGCACCGGGCGGCAGGTAAACTTCTCTGCTATTTCGCTGAATGGTGAAGCGGTAATAGCCGCAATAGCGAACCAAACTGACGCTTCTCTTATTACCCAACAATCTGCCACTCAACTGGTTCTACACTACCCTATCCCAGCCACTAACCTAGATGAAGATTCTCGCTTAAAGGCAAATTCTCCGGTCGATGCTTTGCGATTAATAATTGCCCTTTATGGCGATCTTACCGAGCACGACAAGGGTGTATTTATTGGTGGGGTATTTGCCTATGACTTTATTGCCAGCTTCGAGCAACTTCAAGACGTAGCCGAAAGCACTAACATCTGCCCAGATTACCAATTTTATCTAGCTGAAACCTTATTGCTCATTGATCATCAAGAACAAGTAACCCATTTGATTGGTTCGCTCTATCATGACGATGAACAAACGCGTATCAACCAACGCTTAGCGCATTTGGTTGAGCTCTGTGAACACGAGAATCACCAACAAGCTGAGCCCGACTTTAGTGGCTACCAAGGTAAAATAGAAGCAGATATTAGTGACCGTGATTTCTGCCAAAATGTTGAAACCATGAAAGACTACATTCGCCAAGGCGACATCTTTCAAGTGGTTCCCTCTCGCAGCTTCAAACTCTCTTGCCCAGATAGCTTAGCGGCTTATAGAGAACTTAAAATCACTAATCCCAGCCCATACATGTTCTATTTGCAAGATAGCGAATTTGTATTGTTTGGCGCTTCCCCAGAAAGCGCCATTAAATATTCTGCAAACAGCCGCGATGTAGAAATTTACCCCATTGCCGGCACCCGCAAACGCGGTTTTAACGACGATGGTTCAATTAACCGTGATTTAGATGGCCGCTTGGAGCTAGAGCTGCGCTTAGACAAAAAAGAAACCGCTGAACACATCATGCTGGTTGATTTAGCACGCAACGACGTAGCCAGAATCAGTGAGCCAGGTACTCGCCATGTAGCCGATTTGCTAAAGGTAGACCGCTATAGCCACGTTATGCACTTAGTATCACGAGTCATTGGTACTTTACGCAGCGATTTAGATGCACTGCATGCTTATCAAGCATGTATGAATATGGGTACCTTAGTGGGTGCGCCAAAAATTAGAGCAGCTGAGCTGATTCGCTCGGTAGAACAGCAACGCCGAGGCAGTTATGGTGGCGCGGTAGGTTACCTTGCAGGTAATGGTGACATGGATAGTTGTATTGTTATTCGTTCAGCCTTTGTAAAAGATCAGGTCGCCCATGTTCAAGCTGGCGCAGGTGTCGTGTATGATTCATTGCCACAAGCAGAAGCAGACGAAACCCGCAGTAAAGCCGCTGCTGTATTAAATGCCATTGCCCGCGCCCACGGCTCTACTTTGAAGGACGTTAGCCATGACTCATAGTGTATTTTTACTCGATAACTTTGACTCATTCACTTACAACTTAGTGGATCAGTTTCGTAGCCAAGGTTTAGATGTGCGAATTTACCGTAATCATTTGAGCGCCAGTGAAATCAAACAGCATATAGACGACAGCCCGACTCCACCGGTATTAGTGCTTTCTCCAGGCCCCGGTAACCCGCAACAAGCTGGCTGCATGTTAGAGCTGATTGATTTGTGTAAAGGCCAAGTGCCCATTATTGGCATTTGCTTGGGTCATCAAGCGCTAGTAGAAAGCTACGGCGGCGTGGTAGGTAAAGCCGATGAAATTGTTCACGGTAAATCGTCGGCCATTGACCACGACAACAAACTCATGTTTGAAGGGCTTACCAACCCACTGCCGGTGGCACGTTATCACTCTCTCGTCGCCACCTCTATGCCAGAGGGTTTAACAGTGAGCGCGCATCACCAAAAGATGCCAATGGCAATTATTAATGAAGCCGATAAAGTCGTGGGCTTTCAGTTCCACCCAGAATCCATTTTAACCAGCGAAGGGGCAACGTTGTTAGCCCGCAGCCTAGACTGGGCAACACAGCAGGAGCAAACGTAATGCAGGCTATTTTAGAGCAGCTATATCAAGGACAAAACCTTAGCACCGAGCAAGCACAGCAAGTGTTTAGTCAAGTGATTCAAGGTGAAGTAGACCCTATTGTATTGTCATCGCTACTTACCGCTTTAAAAATTAAAGGCGAGCAACCACAAGAGATTGCCGGTGCAGCAAAAGCCTTATTAGATAATGCAGCGCCGTTTCCTAGCCCTGATTACGACTTTGCCGATATTGTAGGCACTGGCGGTGATGGCCATAACACCATTAACATATCCACCACCTCAGCATTTGTGGCAGCCAGCCTTGGGGTAAAAGTGGCAAAACATGGTAACCGCAGTGTATCCAGTAAATCAGGTTCGTCTGATTTATTAGCCGCACTGGGTATCAATATTCAGATGACACCAGAAACAGCACGCCGCTGTTTAGACGAATTAGGTTTGTGTTTCTTGTTTGCGCCGCAATACCACGCAGGGGTACGCCATGCCATGCCGGTTCGCCAAACCCTAAAAACGCGAACCATTTTTAACGTGCTTGGCCCGCTAATTAATCCAGCTCACCCTACTATGGAAGTCATGGGCGTGTATGATCCAGCGCTTGTTTCACCTATTGCTCTAACCCTGCAACAGCTGGGCATGAAAAAAGCCATGGTGGTTCATGGCGCTGGCCTAGATGAGGTGGCAATACACGGCCCCACTCAAATTGCAGAGATTAATGGTAGTGAGATTAGCCAATATACCTTAAACCCTGCTGACTTTGGGGTTGAGCAAGCAGACTTAGCGGCGATTAAAGGCGGAACCCCAGAAGAAAACAAAGCGATTACCCTAGACCTATTGCAAGGTAAAGCCACCGCCGCTCAGCAAGCCGCTGTAGCAGTAAACGTGGCAATGCTTCTAAAACTAGCGGGTAAAGCTGATAGCGTCGCCCAAGGCGTTCAAATGGCCATAGATGAAATGGCCTCTGGCCGACCATTGACCCTAGCAAACCAATTGGCGGAGATGAGCCAGTGAGCCAACAACTAGAAAAACAAGCCACCATTCTCGATAAGATTGTGGCAGATAAAGAAATTTGGTTAGCCGAGCGTATGCAACAGCAACCTTTAGCCAGCTTTATTGACCAAGTTGAGCCTACCGAGCGCAACTTTTATCAAGCCTTGAGCGGCAGCCCAGCTAAGTTTATTTTGGAATGTAAAAAAGCCTCTCCTTCGAAAGGTTTGATTCGCCCTGAGTTTGATTTGGATTTAATTGCTGGGGTATACAAAAACTACGCCACGGCCATTTCAGTGCTTACCGATACCAAGTATTTTCAAGGAGAATTTGACTACGTTACGCAAGTTCGTGAGCAGGTTGAGCAACCGGTATTGTGTAAAGACTTCTTCATTGACGAGTACCAAATTTACCTTGCGCGTTACTACAAAGCTGATGCCATTTTGCTGATGTTGTCGGTATTGGATGACAACGAATATCGCCTATTGGCTAACGTGGCCCATAAACTCAACTTAGGTGTACTCACAGAAGTGAGTAACCAACAAGAGCTAGAGCGTGCCATAGAGTTAAATGCCAAAGTGATTGGAATAAATAATCGTAATTTGCGCGATCTTTCGATTACTTTAGACCGTACTCCTGAACTAGCGAAGCAGATCCCTGAAGATAGAATCATTATTTCAGAATCAGGTATCTACCAACATCAACAAGTTCGCGAGTTGGCTAAATATGCTAACGGCTTTTTAGTGGGTAGTTCACTAATGAGCAAAGATGATGTTGATATGGCCTGTCGTAAGCTCATTTTAGGCGAAAACAAAGTATGTGGTTTAACCCGAGAGCAAGATGTACAAGCGGTTTACCAAGCGGGTGCGGTATACGGAGGTTTAATTTTTGCCGAAAAATCTCCACGCTGTGTAGATTTAGCGCAAGCCGAACAGCTAGTGAAAACCGCTCCGCTTAATTTTGTGGGTGTGTTTGTAAATAGCTCAGTAGATAACGTAGCAAAGATAGCCAATCAGTTACAACTTCACGCGGTGCAATTACACGGCGATGAAGATGAAAGCTATATAGAGCAGTTAAAAGCCGAGCTTAATGACAGCTTAGTTTGGAAAGCCCTAGGCGTGAGTGAAGCCTTACCAAGTGCCCCAAGTAACGCCGACAAAATACTGTTCGACAGTAAGGTCGCTGGCCAAAGTGGCGGCACAGGCCAAACCTTTGATTGGCAATTATTAGGTGAGCACAGTCAAGGTGCGATGTTAGCTGGCGGTATAAGCCCAGCAAACATTCAAGACGCATTAGCGTTTGCTGCCGGCGGGTTAGATTTAAACTCAGGAGTAGAGCAATCTCCGGGAATAAAAGACCCTGCAAAAATTGAAGCGGCATTTGAGAAAATTAGACAGTACTAATCTGCCAAAGATTAGGACACGTTAGCCAATTATTAAGAGTAAGAGTCAACAATGAATAAATTAGATCCCTATTTTGGCGAATTTGGTGGCCAGTTTGTGCCACAAATTTTAGTGCCTGCTCTCGATCAATTAGAGCAAGCATTTATTGATGCCCAGCAAGACCCAGAGTTTTTGGAAGAGTTTAATGGTTTGCTCAGTGAATATGCTGGCCGACCTACCCCGTTAACGCTATGTCGCAACTTAGCTGCCGGAACAAAAACCAAAATTTACCTTAAACGTGAAGACTTACTTCACGGTGGTGCCCATAAAACCAACCAAGTATTGGGCCAAGCTCTACTCGCAAAACGCATGGGTAAAAAAGAAATTATTGCTGAGACTGGCGCTGGCCAGCATGGCGTTGCTACAGCGTTAGCCTGTGCTTTACTGGGGTTAAAATGCCGCGTTTACATGGGTGCGATTGACTGTGAGCGCCAAAAACCCAATGTGTTTCGCATGAAACTCATGGGCGCAGAAGTTATTCCCGTTCATAGCGGCTCTTCTACGCTTAAAGATGCCTGTAACGAAGCCCTGCGAGACTGGGCAGGCAGTTACGACACTGCCCACTATTTATTAGGCACTGCGGCAGGGCCTCACCCTTTCCCAACCATTGTACGCGAATTTCAAAAGATGATTGGCGAAGAAGCCAAACAGCAGATCATTAAAGCAGAAGGTCGTTTACCCGATGCAGTTATCGCCTGCGTAGGGGGTGGTTCCAATGCTATTGGTATGTTTGCCGACTTTATTAAAGAGGATGACGTTCAATTGATTGGTGTAGAGCCTGCCGGCAAAGGTATTGATACCGACCAGCATGGAGCACCACTTAAACATGGTCGCAAAGGCATGTTCTTTGGAATGCACTCGTTATTGATGCAAGATCCTAACGGCCAAATTGAAGAGTCATATTCAATTTCAGCAGGTTTAGATTTCCCATCAGTTGGTCCTCAACATGCTCACCTTAATGCGATTGGTCGTGCAAGTTATGAGTCAGCCACCGACGAAGAAGCGTTAGCAGCCTTTCAAGCCTTAGCAGAGAGCGAAGGTATTATCCCAGCCCTAGAGTCTGCCCACGCGTTAGCTTATGCCCTTAAATTGGCAGAGCAAGATAAAGACAAAGAACAGATTCTACTGGTGAACTTATCGGGTCGTGGCGATAAAGACATTTTCACGGTGGCTGAAATTTTCGAAGAACGAGGAAGCCTATAATGACTCAACGTTACGCTAATCTATTCCAGCGTTTAAGCGCTGAAAAACAAGGTGCCTTTGTTCCTTTTGTTACTTTGGGCGACCCTGATGTGGAACAATCCCTAGCGATTGTTGATGCTCTGATGGAAGGCGGTGCTGACGCGCTCGAACTCGGTATTCCCTTTTCAGACCCAGTAGCTGATGGACCAACCATTCAAGGTGCAAACGTACGCGCTTTAGCCTCGAATGTTACCCCGCCAAAGTGCCTAGAAATGCTCACAGCAATTCGTGCAAAATACCCAGAAGTACCTATTGGCCTGCTGCTTTACGCGAACCTAGTCTATTCAACCGGTATTGAAACCTTTTACCAAAAATTAGCCGCAGCTGGCGTAGATTCTGTGTTAGTCGCCGATGTACCAATACGTGAATCGGCGCCATTTAGAGAAGCAGCTAACAAACACGGTTTACAAAGCATTTTTATTGCACCGCCAAATGCTGATGATGAAACCTTAGCGAAAGTAGCTGAGTACGGCCAAGGTTATACTTATCTAGTTAGTCGTGCTGGTGTCACTGGTGCAGAAACCAAAGCTGGCGTGCCTGTTGGCAAACTGCTTAGTAAATTGAAGCAATTCAATGCCCCCCCAGCCTTACTTGGGTTTGGTATCGCTACACCCGAGCAGGTTGCTGAAACGATAGAAGCAGGCGCTGCGGGAGCAATCTCTGGTTCGGCAGTGGTAAAAATTATCGAGAATAACCTAGATAACAAACCCCTAATGCTAGAAACCCTGCGTGGTTTCGCTAGCTCAATGAAAGCGGCTACCGTTTAAGCACGCTTCTTGATACTATCAAAAGCCGCTTTTTAGCGGCTTTTTTATTAACCGCGACTACTGAGGAATTATGAAACAGTTTTTCGAGTTTATTCCCCTAATTATCTTTTTTGCTGTCTACAAAATGCAGGACATTTATGCCGCTACCCTGGCACTAATAATTTCAACTGCGATATTGCTGGCTATTTCTTACATTAAAAATAAGAAAGTTGAGAAAATGCATCTCATCTCTTTTATTCTGATTTTGGTTTTTGGTGGCTTAACCCTAATTTTACGCGATGACGACTTTATCAAGTGGAAACCAACGGTCATCAACTGGATTTTTGGACTGGTTTTATTAGTGAGTCAATTTGCTTTCGGCAGCCCATTGATTAAAAAAATGTTGGGTAAAGAGATGACCCTTCCCGATCAAGTTTGGTCGAAAGTAAACGTTGCCTGGGCATTGTTTTTTATCGCCTGCGGTACCTTGAACCTCTATATTGCATTTACTTATTCAGAAGAGTTTTGGGTAAACTTCAAGGTGTTTGGTTTACTCGGGTTAACACTAGTATTTACCGTAGGAACAGTGGTTTATTTGTATAAACACTTACCTAAAGATCAGCAAGAGTCTTTATCTCAGAAAAAGGATAGTTAGCATGTGGTACGTAATTTATGCCCAAGACGTTGATAACAGTTTAGAGATGCGCAAACAAGCTCGTCCGGCTCACTTAGAAAGACTGAATAGTTTGCTTAATGAAGGGCGCTTGTTAGTCGCAGGACCAATGCCAGCGATTGACGCTGAAGACCCAGCTGAAGCTGGCTTTACTGGCTCAACAGTGATCGCCGAATTTGGCAGTCTCGAAGAGGCACAGAGCTGGGCAGATGCAGACCCATATGTTGATGCAGGGGTTTATGCCAAAGTAACTGTTAAACCCTTCAAAAAAGTACTTCCCTAGTCTATTAAAAGGCGAGTCTCTCGCCTTTTCTTCACTTTCACTTCGATTTTCTAGCAATTTCACTCAAATGAGTGATTCACCTATTTGGCTGTTGCCCTACATTTATTCATGGTTTTATCAAAAAGGAGAATAACCATGAATTTCAAACAACTACTCATCGCTATAGTATTCAGTGCAATTGGCCTAGGCAATGCTTTCGCTAATGAACCCACTGCCCAACTTAACCTAAATACCGCCAGCGCTGAGCAGCTTGATGAGCTAAAAGGAGTAGGAATATCAAAATCAGCGGCAATTGTTAAATATCGTCAGCAAAATGGAAACTTCAAAAACGTAGAGCAAATTGTATTAGTTCCAGGCATAGGAGAGAAAATTTACCTAGATAATAAAGATCGAATGTATGTCGACTAACTCCTAAACAAGCATCGTCCGCAGCTAGTTTCATAAACTAGGGCGACTGCTCTTCTTCTCGTAAGTCTTTAATTATATATCCCCACAGATCTGATTTATCACAATTTAAAATGTCACTTTCACATGTTACATTAGCCCAGCATTTACCATTACTTTTCAAGAGACTGAAAATGACCCTAAGAGTACGAAAAGCTGTACTGCCAGTGGCTGGACTTGGCACAAGGATGTTGCCAGCAACTAAAGCTATTCCCAAAGAAATGTTGCCGATAGTAGACAAACCGTTGATTCAGTATGTGGTTCAAGAGGCAATCGCCGCTGGCATCAAAGAAATCATCTTAGTGACCCACTCTAGTAAAAATTCAATCGAAAACCATTTCGATACCAGCTTTGAGTTAGAAGCCACACTTGAAAAACGCGTCAAACGCCAATTGCTTGAAGAAGTGCGTTCGATTTGCCCTAAAGACGTAACCATCATGCACATACGTCAAGGTGTCGCAAAAGGACTGGGGCATGCCATTCTCTGTGCTCACCCCCTTATTGGCGATGAACCATTTGCCGTGTTACTACCAGACGTTGTACTTGATGACTCCACTTCAGATCTTCGTACTGAAAACTTGGCGGATATGGTTGCTAAGTTTAATCAAACGGGTTCTAGCCAAGTAATGGTTGAAGCTGTTGCTAAAGAGGATGTAAGTAAGTTTGGTATTGTCGATATTGACGGCAAGAAGCTTACGCCAGGTGAATCAGCAGACATGATAGGCTCTGTGGAAAAACCAGCTATTGAGGACGCACCTTCAAACTTAGCGGTTGTTGGTCGCTATGTGCTTTCTGCACAAATCTGGAATGAACTAGAAAGAACCGCTCCAGGCGCTGGCGATGAGATTCAACTTACCGATGCAATCGACAGCCTAATGACTAAAGAAGCTACCCAAGCCTATTACATGGTAGGAAAAAGCCATGACTGTGGTAGCAAGTTTGGCTATATGAAAGCCATCGTTGAGTTCGGATTACGCCACCCTGAACTAAAGGATAGATTCACTAAATACCTATCTGAACTTAAGCTTTAAGCTTCAACACTTCAAAGCGCTTAACTAGCGCTTTGAAAGCCCTCCCCAACATTTAGCCATACCACAACTTAAATCATGAATACCCATTCCTTTCTATAAGAACGTACTCTCTACTAGTAATTATCTTATTTTACTAATCGCTTTCTATATCTCACAAAACAACTCCCTAAGTAAGCGGCTAGCTACGCTAGAAAGGAAGCACACAACCCGTGTAGTCCATCATCAGAAAATAGCGAATAGGCTCAGTGGGTACAAGTGAGGGTGCCAGCCTTGCTAAGAAGCAAGCCCAAAAAACCATTGGTCTACCTTGTATGTTCAAGAGAGTAATAAGCGGGAAAGGGTAGAATAAACCTCTTGTAGAAACACTGAGTAATAAGACAAAAACCAACTATAGGCTGGATTTTTATTTCGCTGATATAGCTCAGTTAGTAGAGCGCACCCTTGGTAAGGGTGAGGTCGGCAGTTCGAATCAGCCTAATTGCCTCACGTGATAAATCGCAGACAATAAAAAACCCCACTGTCTTGCGACAATGGGGTCATCTAATAAGAGCCTGGCGGTGACCTACTTTCACATGGGGAAACCCCACACTATCATCGGCGCAGTTGCGTTTCACTTCTGAGTTCGG